>DATMZI010000142.1:0-58178 GCA_035607085.1 Candidatus Eiseniibacteriota bacterium
CGAAGGCTTCCTCTGGTTTCGCGGCCCTTCAGCCACTGCGGGCTACTTCAACAATCCCGCCGCCACCGAGACACTCTTCCCTGAAGGCCAGCCCGCGGACGGCAAATTTGCTTGGGTCAATTCCGGCGATCGTGCCTATCGCGCCGACGGCGAAATCTTCGTCACCGGCCGCGTCAAGGACATCATCATCAAGGGTGGCCGCAATCTCTATCCTCACGAAGTCGAAGAGCTCGCCGGCCGCACCGATGGCATCCGCAAAGGCTGCATCGTCGCGTTCGGCCTGAAGGACGTGGGTACCGGCACGGAAAAACTCGTCGTGGTCGCGGAATCGCGGGAAACCGACCCCGCGCGTCGCTCCGCAATTGCCGCTGCCGTCACTCACGAAGTTTCCGCCGGGCTCGGCCTCCCGCCCGACCGTGTCGAACTCATTCCGCCTGGCAGCATCCCGAAAACGTCCAGCGGAAAACTTCGCCGCGAAGAAACTCGCCAGCTCTACGTCGCCGGAACCCTCAGCGCCAAAAAGCCTCCCGCCTGGCTGCAAATTGCGCGCCTCGGCACGACCGGCACCGCAAAAAATATGTTTCGCGGCACAATTCGAGCCTTACGTCGCGGTCTCGAGATTCTTTACGGCATCTACTTCATCATTCTTTTTGCGGTGTGGATCGTTCCAAGCTGGGCGGGCGCTCTTTTTTTCAAGGACCATCGCGCCGCCGGCCGTTACACCTCCGCCGTCGTCAGACTCCTGTTCCTTTTCGCCGGTATTCGCGTTCGCGTCACGGGCAAAAAATACATGGACACGCCCGGCGCAAAAATCTACGCTTCGAATCACACCAGCTTTTTTGACGTCCTGCCGCTCATGGGCGCGCTCGGCGTTCCTTATCGCTTCGTCGCCAAGCGCGAAGTCCACGATATGCCGTTCATCGGCACTTTCCTGCGCAAAATGAAGCACCTCTCTTTCGAACGCACCGATTCCAACTCGCGCCGCGAAGCGGTCCAGGAAATGGAATCCATGCTGCGTGACGGCGAATCCGTTTTCGTTTTTCCCGAAGGCACTTTCGTCCCGGAAGAAGGTGTACGCCCCTTCCAGCTCGGTGCCTTTCACACTGCTGTCTCGACCGGTGCTCCGATCGTTCCAGTCTCTCTTGCAGGCACTCGCCGTTTTCTTCGGGACGGCACGATTCTTCCGCGCCCTACCGCGGTCACCATCACACTCTCTCCGCCGGTCATGCCAACCGCTTGTGCCGGCGATTCTGCCGACTGGCATGAAGTCGTTCGTCTGCGCGACACCGTCCGCGAACGAATCGCCCGCTTCTCCGGTGAGCCCCTGATCTGAAAAATGATTTGAGAATCGATTTGAGACTTGTTTTGAGAATTTGACCTGAGAAAAACCTTTCCGCGCTCCTGCGCCTAAAGCTCTGCAACAAAAAACTTTACCCCTGCAACCGCTTGCAACTTCTCTCGCTCGCACCGCATCTCTTATGACAACACAATTAGACAATTGCGTTTCGCCGCTTCCCTGCCTGAAGCGCGCCGCGCACGTGTAGTCGCGCATTTCTGGCGCGCGCTCGCGCAACAAATACACCCATTTGGAGGACTCATGAAACGGAAGGTCGTAGTGTGTTTGCTCGCAGTGGCTTCGTTCTTCGCCGTCGGGGCATCCGCGCAGGATGTGCAGAAGTTCGATCTCTTCGCCGGCTATTCTTACGTCCGCGCCAATCCGGAAACTTCCGGAGTAGACGGCTTCGATCTCCACGGCGGCAGCGCTTCCATCGCCTACAACGCCAACAGCTGGCTTAGTGGCGTCGCCGACCTCGGCGGCTATCACAGCAACAACATTCTAAGCACCGGTGTGGACGGCACGCTCTCCACGTATCTGTTCGGCCCGCGTGTTTCTTATCGCCGCCATTCGCACTTCACTCCGTTCGGACAAATGCTCTTCGGCGTCGCCCACATTGGCGGGAGCGATGGCCTCGCGTTCTCCACTTCCAACAATTCGTTTGCCATGGCCCTTGGTGGCGGTGTGGACGTCCACGTTTCTCATCGCTTCTCCCTTCGCCCGCTTCAAGTGGACTACCTCCTGACCCGCTTCCACGAATTTGGCAACGGTGCGCAGAATCAGAACAATCTGCGCGTTTCCACCGGCGTCGTGTTTCACTTCTAGCGCTTCTTGGTCCTGAAGGTTCCGAAGCGGTTCGTGCCTTCACGTGGCGGCCCGTTCCACTTCGGTGACTGGTGCAGGCAGAAAAGGGCTCACGGGGCAGACGTGAGCCCTTGCACCGTCGGTTGAGTTGGCGGTTTTCGCAGACCGCATTCCCACCCGCGCACCCAACCGTTCCTGGAGGGGAACCCACGGAAGTCTTCTACTGCTGATTTAGCGTGTAAATCACCGTGATGAACGTATCGATCTCCACCGGCTGCCCATTCAGCAACGTCGGCTTGTAGCGCCACTGTTGCACCGCCTGCAATGCCGACTGCACGAACAGTGGATCGCCGCTCACCACCTGCAGCGACTGAATCGTTCCATCCGTGGCGATCAGCGCGCGCAGCTCGACTTTCCCATTCTTTCGAATCTGTTTCGCCACCGGTGGATACAAGGGCTCCACGCGGCGCATCAGCATCGCCGGATCGATGTGCCCCATCACGATTCGCTTTTTGTCCGGAGGCGGAGGAGGCGCGACGTGCTGATTGCTTGGATCTACCAGCGGAATCAGGCCATTCGGCGAATGGTCGTTCCCTGGTCTCGCAGGCAGATCTTCGAATCCCGGCGGTTGGCTCGGAGGCACACTATGGTCGACCGTACTAATCTGATGGGGAATGCTGTTCGGTTGGAAGATTGCGGTCGAACGCACCACCGGCCGCACGAATCTCCGTTCGCCAGCGTGCCGTGGCTCGACGTAGTTCCGGTACGGCGGAATCGGAATCGTGCTTACCACCGTCAGTTCCGCGGGCTTCGCCAGCATCGGCGCAATTGCTAGCGCCGCCAATCCCAAGCCCTGCAGCGCAATCGAAATCGCAAGCGCGCGCCGCCTGGCCCTTTTCCCGCGCTTCCTTTCTTCCGCGCTACCTTCCACCAGGCACTCGCCAAAATTTGCCGCACCAGACTCCACCTTCACAATTTCTTTTCCTTTAGACATCACACACCTCCGCACAGGGTTTCAGGGCTGCACTGGCAACCCCTTTTCCGACACAGAAGCCTCAGAGACCCGTTTTACGAGCCTTTTTAGCCGATGCACTTGTGTTTGCTTATCCCTGAGAGAACCCCGCGAGTCGGCAACTTTGCCGCACCGGCTGCTGCAGGTTGCCGTGCAGTGGCCGGCGCGGCGCTCGCAGGGATGTGAGGTTGCGCGCGTCCTCAAGCTCTTGGACACCGGCTGCCATTTTCGGTTCCCGTTAAGTCGCTTCCGAGTCAACTGCCCTCACAAAGATGTAACTCCTTTTTTGGTCAACCTACCAAAATCCCTGTAACCTTTCGCCTTTTCGTCGCATCTTTAGTTCGGACGTGGATCCAATTCGGTTGACCGCCTGCGGTCACGTTCGATTCGACCGCCCACAAGCCAACGGCCAACTCAGGGAGGCTTTTCCATGGAACGGCACAATCCTGAAACTATCGGGGTGCGCCGCACGGGATGGGCTGCTCTGGACCGCGATCCGCAGCAGGACAAAGTCGAGTTCGTCTGTCCCCACTGCGGCCAGCGCGACCAGAAAAATGCCCGCCGCGAGCGCACGCTCTATCGCTTTACAGACGGTTTTCTGCAGGACCTGCAGGGCGAAGTCACGCAATGCCACTCCTGCAAAAAATACCTGCGCGTAGTTCCCATCGTGATGTTGCACGATCAGGATGAAACGCGCCGTTTTGCCGCCGTTTTCGCAGACGAGCTGGTCGCCACTTCTCAGTGATCTCGTGTTCCCGAGCTCATTTGCATACACAAAAAAAAAGCGCCCCGTTCCGCGCCGGGGCGCTTGCCGTACATCTTCCTCGTTGGACTTAGGAAAGAACTAATTCTCACCGGTGATCGTGGTCGCGATCATCCCAGTCGCGGTCGGTATGCCAGCGGTTTCCATCCGCGTCCCACCACCGGTGACCGTGCTGCCAGCAATACTCGCGCGCCTCGCGCAATTCGTGACGCCAGTGCGTCGCTTGCTTGCTCTCGTAGCCGTGATGCTCAATCGCTTCGTGCAACTTGTGGTCGGCGTGAGCCAACCGTTCCTGGCAGTCATCCGCCTTGGCGCTAGGCGTTGCTGCAAACAGCGCCAGGCCTCCCGCCAACAATCCCGTTCCCGCGATCACCTTCCAGGTTGCCAAACTGCCCCTCAGATTCCCTCGATGTCGCATCGTGTCCTCCACGAATGGAATGGCTAGGCAATGAGCCTACTTTTCGCTTAAGGCCGGGGCTATACGCACTAAACCCTAACCAGCGAAGCGAGTTGCGATAGATTGTAAACTGCTGAAATTAGTAGGCTTGCAGAAAGGGATCCACTTCCATGTGATACTTTTCTAATCCTGCCCGGATCACTTCAAACGCATCATCCACGTTATCGGCGAATTGCAGCAGCCCGTATTCGCTTGCGGTGATCATGCCCCACCGCACCATCGCCTTCAGGTTCAGCACGTTGTCCCAATATTTCCGCCCATAAATCAAAATCAAATTCGTTCGCGTCAGCTTTCCCGTTTGCAGCAGCGTCATCATCTCCCACAATTCGTCCATGGTGCCGAATCCGCCTGGAAACACAATCAACGCTTTCGCAATCTGCGCGAACCACAATTTGCGCATGAAAAAATAGTGGAAGTTAAAACTAAGCTCCGGACTGATGTACGAATTTGCAAACTGCTCGTGCGGCAACTCAATCGAAAGCCCAATGGATTTTCCGCCCGCTTCGTAGGCGCCGCGATTGGCCGCCTCCATGATCCCCGGCCCGCCTCCTGAACAAATCACAAACCGCCGTGGCCGCGGTCCGAGCGACATCGCCCAGGTCGTAATCTTGTGAGAAAGCGCCCGCGCCTCCTCGTAATAGCGCGACATCTCCAGCGCGCTCTTCGCCGACCGCACTGCTTCCCGATGGCTCTCTCTGGCTTTCGCGCTTTTCCCCGCTTTCAGTTTCTTCAAATGCTCCAATCGGGTCAGCGCATCTTCTCTCGAATGGATTCGCGCCGACCCAAACAGCACAATCGTGTCGCCGATTCCCTCCCGCTTCAATTGCGCCAGCGGATTAATGTACTCCGCCAGAATCCGCAACGGCCTCGCAGGCGTGCTCTCCAGAAAAACCGGGTCCTCGTGTGGCGATTTCGGTGCATGCTGCGGCTTCAACTTTGCTGGCTTAACGGACATTCTCTGCTCCCCGTCACTCTTCGTCGCCATCAGACAGAACTATCATTGTAGGTAGCCCTGTCTCGTGCGGCAACGCCGCGCGCCAAAGGTGCGTCGAATTGAGTACGCTGGTAGCGCAGACTTCTCTTCACCAACATGCGCTGTTTGCGGGATGACTCTGGTCTGCGCGCAATTGTGGCCTTAACTCCGGTCGTAGGCGGTGCGACTCCATGCGTCGGCACTTCAATGTCTGCATCCTCTTTCTGCTGGCTTCCGGTCCCGCCCGGTGCGCTCAAGCCCCTGAAGGCCCCATGCCCCCGCACCCCAACACGCAAGTCCAGCAAACTCCGCCCGAAGTCCTGTCGAAACTCACCGCCCGCGTAGTCCTGGTCACCACACCCGTCACCGTCCGCGATCCGCACGGCGCCATGATTCACGATCTCGACCAGCAAGACTTTCTCGTCACCGACAATGGCGTCGAGCAAAAAATCATTCACTTTGGCGTCGGTGGCGACCCTCTTTCTATCGTCATCGTCGTCGAAACCAGCACCCGTGTCGACCCCATGCTCCCGCAGCTTCGCAAACTTGGCATTCTCTTCACCGAACAGGTCATGGGCCCTGAAGCAGAAGCCGCCGTCATCGGTTTCGATGATTCCGTGCACCGCCTGCAAGGCTTCACGCACAGTCACGATTCCATCGAATCTGTTTTTGCAGGATTAAAGACCAATGAATCGGGCCACCGCCTCTTTGACGCCATGGCCGAAGGCGCCGCCCAGCTCAGCGACCGCCGCAACCCCACTGCCGAAAATCCGGCCCGCGGCCGCCGCGTCCTTCTGGTCGTTTCCGAAGCGCTCGATTCGGGCAGCGAAATCAGACTCGCCGAAGTCCTTCGCCAGGCCCAGCTTCAGAACATCACCATCTTCAGCATCGGCCTTTCGACCACCCGCGGCGAACTGCAGTCTAAGCCGCGCGACAGCGCTCCTGTTCCTATCGCTCCCCCCGGCATTGCAACGATTCCTGGTCCTCCCGGCACGGTCAACGTTCCTCCCGCCGGAGGCCCTGGGGGCGGCGGCGTGGACTTGATCGCCCTCGCGCAAGTCCTCGTCGAACACACGAAAAGCGCCGAAACCAAACACGCGTTGGAACTAGGTGCCATCGCGACCGGAGGCACCTATTACTCCACTTTCAAAGGCCGCTCCATCGAAGCCGCCCTCGACGAAATCGGCGGCGAACTCCATTCTCAATATATGCTCAGCTATTCTCCGCCGCGTTCCGATGACGGCAACGATTTCGGCTACCACAAAATCGCCGTTTCACTGGTCCCCGACAAATCACCAGGCAAAAAAATTTCCTTCCGTCCCGGCTACTACCTACCCGCACCTAACTGAGTCGCTCACACTCCCTTTATACGTCCCTTGGCTGCATGGCGCCGGCGGCTCCTCTGGCCATGCGAACAGGACCGCACCAGACAGGTTTTTGTAGCACCGGCTTCAGCCCTGCGCGGCACGATGTGCTCCGCACCTGTTTTCTCCCTATACCTCCGCGCATTCAGCGCCCGTGCGTTATCCTTGTCTCTTTCCGCGCCAATCACATGTCCACGGAACTGAACATCTCCCTCCGCCTCGCCACCGCAACCGACATTCCGGCGCTCCACAAACTCATCGAAACTTCCGTCCGTTCCCTCCAACGCAACGACTACACTCCCGAACAGATCGAAGGCGCCCTCGGCACCGTCTTGGGCCTCGACACTCAGCTCGTCGCCGACGGCACTTATTTCATCGCCGAAGCCCGCGCTGCTTGTGCCCGCATCCTCGCTGGCTGCGGCGGCTGGAGCAAACGCAAAACCCTTTTCGGCTCCGACCGCGCGCCAGTCCGCGAGCCCGAACTCCTCGACCCCTCGACCGACGCCGCCAAAATCCGCGCCTTCTTCATCCATCCCGATTTCGCCCGCCGCGGCATCGGCACGAGAATTCTCGAATCCTGCGAAGCCGCCGCCCACGCCGCCGGTTTTTCCCGTTTTGAAATGGGCGCGACCCTCACCGGCGTCCCTCTCTACCTCGCCCGCGGCTACCAAATCCTCGACCGCATCGAAGTCCCCCTCCCCAACGGCCACTCCCTGCCCGTAGTCCGCATGTCCAAATCCGGCACGACCCAACCCGGCGCTCCAGGTCTTCCTTGATCTCGCACCGTTTCTAAGATCGCTCTACGCCAATCCCGTGTTTGCCATACTTACCCGGAACCAGATTCGCTAAGTCCTTCAGCGGCCATACTTAGGGAAAAATATGGAGTGGCGTGCCAGCCATCGCACAGCTCCCAAGCCAGATTCTCGGAGCATTCGATGGCCGACTTGCGATGATTGAGGTCCACAGAGCGCCGGAGGCGCGACCCTACAACGCCTGGGACGATGAACGAGCAATGCATAACACCGCGACCAGAGGCTCTAGTTCCCCGCCGCCAGCAGTTTCGCCTGCTGCAACTCGGGCCGATCCGACTGGCTCCCGCTGCAGTTTTTCAGCAGTTGCGCATAGTATCCAGCGGCTTTCTCCCTCTGCTGTAGCTGTTCCGCCGCGCGCGCCGCGCCCGCCAATCCGTTGAACCGGTTGGGATCGGTTTTCAGCGAAATTTCATATTGCGTCAGCGCGTCCTCGGCATGGCCGGAATCGAGCAGCATATCCGCTAGCATTTCCCGCGCCGGCAATTCCGTTTCGCCTTTTCCGACTTTGTCCTGCTCATCGGCCACTGCCGTTAGCCCCTCTACCGCCTGTTCTTGCTTGCCTGCGGCGTAATCGGCCCATGCGGCAACGACTTTTCGTTGCCGCGCCATGCCGTCGGCAAGGTACGGCTTTGCACCTTTTTGCGTGGCCTCCCGCATCTGGTCATAATGTTTCAGCGCATCTTGCGCCGCCGCGGCGTCGTGCAAATGTCCCGCGGCGATCGCCCGGCCCCAGTACGTCCCGGATCGCACATAAGCGGGACCATCGACACCCGGCTGCAGCTTGAGCGCTTCGTTCCAGCGCCGCCGTTCGAGGGCGTAAACCATCGGGAAATCGCTCTGCGCCGACTGCAGATAATCTTGAAAATCGCCGTCTACGTCGGCGTTTCGCATCGCTAGAATGCCGTCCACTTGCATCTTGGCATTCGCATCATCGCCGGTTTGCAAATATGCGTACTCCAGAAAGTTCATGGAGTGAATCTTATGGTGCGCTCCATGCAAATGCATCCCAGCCATCTGGTCCGCGAGCCGGATCGCCGCAAGGTTGGACTGAATGTCGTCCTGCCACAGCCCCAGCCGCGCAAAAATGTGCGAAGGCATGTGCACCGCATGTGCCGAAGCTGGAGCAATCGCCGCATACTTGCGCGCCGCCGGCAGCGCCATGCCAGCCATCTTCGGATTGTCGCAGCTGTGAATGATGTAGTGCGCGATTCCCGGATGCGTGGGCTGCTCGTCAAATAATTTGGTCAGAATCGCCACGGCTTCCCTGGCATTGTGCAAATCCGTATCTTCGTCTGGCTCGGAAGCCAGCAGCGACAGCGCATAAAACACCGCCGCTTCGCGATCCTCAGGGTGCCTGTCCATCACACCCTTCATCGCCTTCGAGTACGCCGCCGCGCGTTCCTGATGGCCCAGCTTCTCCGTATCGGTGTAAAAGACCGCCAGCGCCAGAATGTAATCCTGCTCGCGCGGCGTACTTTTCCGTTGCTTCGCTTTCTTCGACAGTTCCGCGCCCTGTTGCAGCGTCGCGCGGCTGGGCCGGCTCCACAATTGGTGGTACAGGCTCATCCCCTGCCCCCAATACGCCATCGCACAAGCGGGATCTTTCCGCGCCACGCTCTCAAACGCCTGCTGCGCCTGCTCATATTCAAAAGAATAGAGCAGCGCCATCCCGCGCGTAAATGTTTCCTGCACGCCGGACGCGCAGGACACTGGAAAGTTCACGCTACCCAGCGCTTCCGCATCGTGATGGTGTTCCTGCGCCAAAATTGTTGATGATGACAACAAGCAGGCCCAACAGCATATGAATAACCATGTGGCTTTCATGGGGAACTCCTGGAGCGACAGCTTACAACGTTCAGGCGATTTGCTTCCAGAAGCCTACGTCGCGTGAAGCCAGCAGCGAATCTTTGCGGGCGTTCCAGCGGGTGAAGTGATCGGTCTTGGTATGGGCGGTGTGATGCGCGCGCGATTCCCAGATCTCGTACAGCAGAAACGCCGCCGGCCCTTCCGCCGAGCGATACAAATCGTAGCGCAGGCAGCCTTCTTCCTTGCGCGTCGGTCCAATCAGCGCGCGCAACTCCGCTTCCAGAAACAGCTCCTGACTTTCGCGGGGCTTTAAAATCACCATCAGCGTCGCCGCATCTTTCGGCAGCTTCCCGGAATTCCGCGCCGATTTCCGTGAGCTCCCACGCCGCAGTCTGCTCTTCGCGCTTCGCTTGGCCGTCTTCTTGCTCATGACGGCGGGGATTGTACTCCAACCCAGCCCAATAGCAAGCGTTTGAGCGTATTGAGCCGTGTTGTCAGCATCGACTTCTGCCCATGCCTCCCGGTCGTCTGCTTTGGTCGCTACCGCCTACTACTTCTCGGCGTCCTTCCGCCCTGCGTTCAGGTTGTCGAAATTCATGACCGTGTTCAACACCAGCGAGTACGTCCCCAGCGTCTCACCGCGCCACACCGGGTTGATCGAAAACATCACCACATGTCCCTTGCCCAACGGCGCATCCACCACCGCCGGATGCTGCGCAATCTCACCGCCGCCCTGCACCAATCCAGAAATCAGCAGGTCCTTCGCGTCCGCATAACGCAGCACCACACGCGCACGCATCGCCGGCGGAATCACCCGCGGATTATTGCGCCGCTGTTCATCCGTCATAGGGGGCGTCTCCCACACTTCGCTCTCCGGTTCTTCGGGGGCTTCCACGCCAACACGGCCAACGGCAAAGTCGGGGTCGTTCTTGCTGCCGCGCCCGGTAGCCCTCTCACCCATCTCCGGCCCTAGCCGGCGCCGCCGCCGCGATCCGGCAATGCTGGTCAGCGAAAATACCGGCCCGTTATCGCAGTACGCCGACACCTTTTCCCCGTAGCCGTAGGCAATTGGGCTGGCGCCATCCACCAGTCGTGTGCCCACCACCGATCCGACAATTTTCAGTTTGTCGGAGTTGCTGCTGGTCACGCCCGTGGTGATTCCCGCCTGTGCCGCGAACTGCGCCGTGTCCATCACGGTCAGCAGCGCGCCGCCATCGCTCACAAATTTCTGCAGCTTGGCGACTCCTTCCCAACCCAGCCCAGGCCGGGTGTCCGCCGTCGAATCATTCTTCCCCACCAGGTTCGGCGTCAGCTCTGTTTTTTCCCACGGCAGCGGATTGCCCCAGCTCGTCGGTAGTCCATTCACGATGTTGTTCCAAGAGCCGCTGAAGCCGACTGGGGGGAACAAAATCACGTCATATTTTTCGCGCAGGTCCGCCGTCCCCGCGATGGTTTGCGTGCTGGCGTATTCGTACGGCACACCGAGCTTATCCAGCGCCAGCCGCCACCACCCTTCGGTCTGCGTGCTCAGCCAGGTGTGCAGCAGCAAAATGCGCGCTGCGCGCAGCGGATGCATCTTCACGCTCGGTGCAGCGGCCAGGCCCACTGGTTGTAAGCCCAGTTCTTTCGTCGCCGAATCAAGCTGGCCGCGGTTCGCGTCTTTGACCACGATCGTCCCCGCCACGAATTTTCTTCCTCCCGCTGCAAACTCCTCTTCCACCACTTGCATGTCCGTGTCTTTAAATTTGTAACGCAGCGATGCCAACGCCGGCTCGGCATGGTTTTCAATCGCGAAAAGCGCGCCCTCGCCTTTCACTCCTCCCGCAACACTCAACTCCTTCACAGCTTCCATAGGCGCAGCCAGAATCTTTGCGTCGGTAACGCGTGAAACCTGCACGCCGTACAACTCGCCAAACGTCCAGCCGGTGTCGTCGTACGGAGTCTTCTGCGGATCCTCCGGGCTCCAATATTGATAATCGAGCAATGCATCCGCGATGCGCGAGTACGGCTGGTCCATGCGGATCACGTAGCTTCCCGCGGGAAAAGTCTTTGTCGTGGGCTCCGGTTTTTCGTCCTTCTTCTGTTCTTTCTTTTCTTCGTCTTTCTCCGCTTTCTTTTCACCTGCTTTCGGTTTCTTCTCCTTCTTCGGCGGCAGCATGATGGTGGTAGCCGAAGTCAGCCGCGAAACTTCCACGTGCTGCTTCTGTATCACCTTCAGCAGTTCCAGTTGCACGGTAGCGCGCGGCTCATCCGCCGGCAGCACGTACGCAGCCGGCCCTTCCGTCTTCGGCTTCTCCACCGACCGCTTGGCCTTCAGGTAGAAGTTTTTCAGGAACATGCGCTTGTTCTCGTTGAAGTAGTGCAGCGAAACGAGCAGTCCTGTCTGCTCGTAGTTGTTGTTGTCGCGTTGTGACCACATCACCTTTGGCAGTGGCGGATTCTGCTTGTACCAGGTGCGAGTATAGTCTTCCGGATCAAGTGTCCGCTCGAGGGTGTCCGCGCCGCCGTTGCCGAACGTTTCATACAACCGGCTGATGCCGTTGTGTAGCGCCGCGATGAACATCAGGTAGCCCGGCGACCAGGTATCAAAATCGCCGTGCGAGAAAACTCCCGGCATTCCGAACTTGGTCATGTCGGCAACATTGCGGCCGCCGATCATGTTCCACTCGTCGGCCAGAATGGGATCAATCCACGCGTTGTAGGGACCATCGCCGATGGTGTTGTCATAGAGATATGGCACTGACTCGTGCAGATCGTGGAGCACTTGCGGATTCCATTTCGTGTAAGTGTTCATCACGTTTTCGGTGAGCTTGAGCGTGACACCCATGGCGTCGCGGTTGTTGTCGTGTGCGACGTATTTTCCCCAGTAAACAAGAGTGGGATAGTTCTGGCCTGGGTGGGCGAGATGCCATTTGTAGATGTCCACCATGCGGTCGCGTCCGTCCACTTCGGTCACCGGAGTGATGAGCGTGATCATGCCGTCGCGAATGTCTTTGAGGTACGGGCTTTCATCCACGGCGAGGCGGTAGGCGAGCTCCATGAGCGCTGTGGGCGCGCCGGTTTCCGGAGAGTGGATGGTGCCGGTGATGTAGTAAATGGGAATGGCCTGCGCGACAATTTTGTCGGCTTCGGCGTCGTTGAGCTTCAGAGTGCGCGGATCGGCCAGTCTGCCGAGCAGCGCGCGATTCTCTTCCATCTTTTTCAGGTTAGCTTCGGAGGAAAGCGCGACCGCAATCATTTCGCGGCCTTCCTCGGTTGTGCCGATGGAAAAAACCTTCACCCGCGGGCTGGCTTTCTCCAGCATGCGCATGTATTTGTACACGTCTTCGGCGTAGGGCAGCACGCCGGGCGCGCCGGCGACGTCACCAAGCACTGCTTCCGGTGTCGGCACGTTTTTCGAAGCGGGAAGATAGTCCACGAGCGGCGAGGTGAAGAAAGATTCCGTGGTGTACTTCTTCATCTTGGCGGTGTACGCCTCGTCGACCGCTTGTTTCGGATCGCGGCCCGGCTGCGTTTCGCCGTCGGCGAGAATCTGCGGCGGCGCGACAACACCAGCAAAGATCAATATCGCGAGCTTCGGCCAGCACGCACGATTCATGAAGCGCTCCTGAAGGTTAGTTCTGAAAGAATGCGCATTCTAACCCAGTTGGACGCGCGGCAACGCATTTTCCGATACAGCGGTTTATTGCAAGGGAAGAAACGAAATGCATATCGGCGAAGGAGTGGTGAGCGTTTCGCCGGTGGGCGTGAGCTTGCCGGTGGCCTGGTCGATGCGGAATTCAACGATTTGGTTGCTGTTTTGATTTTCGGCGAGGAGGAACCGTCCGGTGGGATCGATGGCGAAGTGGCGTGGCTCCTTGCCGCCGGTGGGGACGATTTCCACTTGCCTGAGAGCGCCGGTTTTTTGATCGACGGCATAGACGGCGAAGGAATCGTGGCCGCGATTGGACGCATAAAGGAATTTCCCGCTGGGATGAAGCTCAATTTCGGCAGCGTCGTTACGCCCGGAAAAGCCGCTGGGCAGCATGCGAACGTTGTGGATTGAGCGAAAGCTCTCCGTGTCGTTGGCAAAGACTGTCACCGTCGAATCCAGTTCTCCGAGCAGGTACAGGAACTTGCCATCCGAGGAGAAAGCAACGTGGCGCGGGCCGGTTCCGGGTTTCGCGACAGCGGAATCTGCCGGAGAGAGAGTGCCTTTGGCCGCGTCGAAATGGTAGACGAGGACTTTATCGAGGCCGAGATCGGCGACGTAGACGAAGTGGTTGTTTTTGGAAGCGCCGATCCAGTGGGCGTGAGGGCCGTCCTGGCGTTTTTTGTCAGGGCCGGTTGGGCCTTGATCGGTTACTGAGGCGGTGTGTTCGCCGAGTTTGCCGTCGGCGAGAATCGGATAGACCACGGCGTTGCCGGTGGAGTAGTTGGCGGTGAGCAAGAATTTCCCGGTGCGGTCGAGGGCCAGATGGCAGGGGCCTTCGCCCTGAGCAGGCTGCTGGTTGAGCAGAGTGAGCTTGCCGGTTTTAGGATCGATGGAGAAGGCGCTGATGGTGCTGCCTTGGTCCATTTCATTCGCGGCGTAGAGAAACTTGCCGCTGGGATGGACGATGACCCAAGAGGGATCCTTGGCTTCGCCGGCAAGTTCGTAGCCGGACATTCTTCCGGTGGCGGGATCGAGAATAAATTGATAGATGCCCTTGCTCTCGGTTTTGCTGGTGTAGTTGCCGACGTAAGCGCGATAGGTTTTCGCGGCTGGCGGCTCGGGAGTTTCACCGGCGATTAGGGCAACTGGTATAAGCACAATCATTGCGATGGAGAAGACCGAGCTTAGGTTGTTCATGGCGCGGGATAGTGTAGCACCGAGGTTGCACCATGCACGCGCTTAGAGAAGGCGGCAGCTGCTATGCGGGCGCAGAGCTCCCGCATAGCAAAAAGGCTACTTCTTTTCCTCTTCATTTTCTTCCTGTAGGACGGCGGCGGCGGCAATGGAGTCGTCTTCGTCCAGGCGGAGCAGGCGGACGCCTTGGGTGGAACGGCCGGCTTCACGGATTTCGTTGGCATGGACGCGGATGACTTTGCCGTGTTCGGTGATGATCATCACGTCGGACTCTTCGGTAACCTGCAGCGTGGCGACGACGGAACCGTTACGGTCGGTAGTCTTCATGTTGACGACGCCTTTGCCGCCGCGCGAGGTGATGCGGTATTCGGCCAGCGCCGTCCGCTTTCCGTAGCCCTTTTCCGCCACAGTCAACATCAGCGTTGACAGCGAATCCTTGATGTCTTCGTTTTCCAGCTCTTCCAGGTTCTGGGTGGTCTTCTTACGTTCCTTGGCGATGATTTCGAAGTCCGGCTGAACGGCGTCCATGGAAACGACGTAGTCATCCTTGTCGAGATCCATGCCGTTGACGCCGCCGGCATTGCGGCCCATGGCGCGCACTTCGGTTTCGCGGAAAAGAATGGCCTGGCCTTCGTGGCTGGCGAGGAAAATCATCTGCTTGCCGTCGGTCAGCTTGGCGCCGATGAGTTCGTCCTTGGCCTCGAGGTTGATGGCGATGATGCCAGTGGAGCGCGGGTTGGAGAATTCGGTCAACGCTGATTTTTTCACAGTGCCGTTCTTGGTGGCCATGAAGACGAACTTGTCGGCAGCTTCGAGGTCGCGAGCGGCGACAAGAGCCGTAAGTTTCTCGTCTTCCTGGAACTTGACAAGACTGTTGATGGCTTTGCCGCGAGTGGCCGCTGCGGCTTCGGGAATTTCGTATACCTTGACCCAGTAGACTCGGCCTTTGGAGGTGAAGAGCAGAATGTAGCTGTGCGCGGAAGCGATGAAGAGATGTTCGACGAAGTCTTCCTCGCGCGTTTTGGCACCGATGCGGCCTTTGCCTCCGCGCGATTGATGTCGGTAAGTGTCGGTGGAAGTGCGCTTGATGTAGCCGGCATGGCTGACCGTGATGAGCATTTCGGTGTCGGCAATCAGGTCTTCCAGCTTGATTTCGTCCACCTTGTCGACGATTTGTGTGCGGCGCTCGTCGCCATAGGTTTTCTGGACGTCGCGCAGTTCGGTGACCATAACGGACTTGAGCTTTTTGTCGCTGGCGAGGATTTCCTCAAGTTCGGCGATGCGTTCGCGGATGGACTTGAGTTCCTTGAGAATGTCGTCGACGGAAAGCTGTGTCAGGCGATGCAACTGCAGTTCGAGGATGGCGTCTACTTGGACCGGGGTGAGGCCTCCGGTGGTGGCGCGTGCGGTTTCGCCTTCGATGCCGCCGAGCTTGTACTTGCGGCCATCGAGTTTGACGCCTTCGATCTTTTTGGCCTTGCCGGCTTCGGTGATGGCGACGTCGGTTTCCGAGAAATACTTGAGCAGGTTCTCTTTAGCTTCGGCGCGGCTGGCGGACCCGCGTATGATGCGGATAACCGTGTCGAGGTGATCGAGCGCGACCTGATAGCCGGTAAGAATGTGTTCGCGTTCGCGAGCTTTGCGGAGATCGAAACGCGTGCGGCGGAGAACGACATCGCGGCGATGTTCGATGAAGAGCCGGATGATTTCAATCAGACCCATTTCGCGCGGCTGCCCGCCGACAATGGCCAGCAAGATCATGCCGAACGATTCCTGCATCTGGGTGTGTTTGAAAAGATTGTTGAGGATGAGCTGGGATTCTTCGCCGCGCTTCAGCTCGATGACGATGCGCATGCCGTCGCGATCGCTTTCGTCGCGCACGTCGCTGATGCCCTCGATCTTTTTGTTCTGCACGAGGTCGGCGATGCGTTCGATCAGACGGGCCTTGTTGACCTGATAAGGAATTTCGGTGACGACGATATTTTCGCGGTCTTTGCCAGATTCTTCGATAGCGGCCTTGGCGCGCATGGTGAAGCTGCCGCGGCCGGACTTGTAAGCGGCTTCAATGCCTTCGCGGCCCGCGATGTAGCCTCCGGTGGGAAAGTCCGGACCAGGAACAATCTTCAAGACTTCTTTCAGGGTGGTTTCCGGCCGTTCGATGAGCAGGACGGCGGCATCAATGACTTCGCGGAGATTGTGCGGCGGAATGTTGGTGGCCATGCCGACCGCGATGCCGCTGGCGCCGTTGACGAGAAGATTAGGAACGCGCGTAGGCAGGACGACCGGTTCTTTTTCGGTTTCGTCGAAGTTGGGCGTGAAATCGACCGTCTCTTTTTCGATGTCGGCGAGGAGTTCTTCGGCAATCTTCGCGAGGCGGGCTTCGGTGTACCGCATGGCGGCGGGCATATCGCCATCGACAGAGCCAAAGTTGCCCTGGCCGTCAACCAGCGGATAGCGCATGTTGAAATCCTGCGCCATGCGGACCAGGGCGTCATAGACCGGTGTGTCGCCGTGGGGGTGATATTTGCCGAGGACTTCGCCAACGATTTTGGCGCACTTGCGGTAGGGTCGCGTGGAGGTAAGGCCGAGCTCGTACATGCCGAAAAGAATACGGCGATGGACGGGCTTGAGGCCGTCGCGCACGTCGGGCAACGCGCGCCCGATGATGACGGACATCGCGTAATCGAGATAGGACTTCTTCATCTCGGATTCGATGTCCACCGGTACCAGGATTGCTTGTGTCTGTTCGTCCGCCATGTGTCCTCAGTATTTGTTGCATCCAACCTTCAGCCGGATGTTGCGATCCTTCGTCTTGCTTCGCGAGACTCAGGATGACAAACGCACACTACTGACCAGAATGCTGCAACACCCAAGCCTTTACCGTGTCAAAAGCGTCGGCGGCGTTGTTAAAGCGCCGCGAAGCAAACTCGGTCTCGGCTCGCTTCAAGAAGGCGTCGCGTTCATCTTCGCTTGCAAATTCGACTGCTACGCCGCGCTGGTTGTCGGGAGCGTCGGTCGGCGTGGCGCGAAATTCGCTCGCGCTCAGTCCGCGTAGCCCCGGCAACGTTGTCCAACCCAACTGGTAAAGCATCGATCAGAGAGATTCCTTCCGCCAAGCGCGGAATCTTTGATGGCTACGCTCGGAATGACAGACTTTGCGTTTTTGTACTGCGAAAAACTGAACATCGTTTTCAAATATCCAAATTGACGACATCGAGGGCATTGTCTTCGATGAACTTGCGGCGGTCCTCGACGTTTTCGCCCATGAGCGTGGTAAAAATCTTTTCGGCTTCGACTACGTCCTCGAGTTTCACTTTGAGGAGCGTGCGGGTATCGGCATTCATGGTGGTTTCCCACAATTGGGTAGGATTCATTTCCCCCAAGCCCTTGAAGCGAGTGATGGTGAAGTCTTTTTTGGCGTCTTCCATCACGAAATTTAAGACGTCCTGGGCCTTCTCCTTGGTGGCCTTGTCGCCATTCCGGGTGACGGTGAAGGGAGGCTTGTTGGAGCCTTCGATCTGCTTGGCCAAGCCGCGAAGACGCTTGTAGTCGGCGGAAGCGGCGAGCGCCCAGTTGATTTTCTGGTGGTGCGGCGCGGCGAAAGTGATTTCGTAAAGGCTGTGCTCTTCATCGAAAGTGACTTCGGCTTCGGACTTGAGCTTGAGTTTTTCGATTTCTTTCAAGAGTTTTTCGACGGATTTCTTGTCCTCAAAGTCGGTTTTTTTGTCGAGACCGTATTCGGTGAGAACGTCGACGAGCCGGGGTTCCTTGACGCGGCGGCCGAGTTTGGCGGCCACGCCGGCGTATTCCTGGACGTTGAGCAGGAAGGTCGTGAGGCCCGCACCTTCGAGAGTGACCCCTTCTTTGCCTTTCACGACGTGGTCTTCGGTGGCGCGTTTCATGAGCTCGCGAGCGAAATCGCGCTCGTCGCGGATGTAGCGTTCACTCTTGCCGCGCTTCACGCGATAGAGCGGCGGCTGCGCGATGTAGATGTGTCCGCGGTCGATGAGCTCCTTCATGTGGCGGAAGAAAAAGGTGAGAAGAAGCGTGCGGATGTGCGAGCCGTCGACGTCCGCATCGGTCATGAGAATGACCTTGTGGTAGCGGAGTTTGCCGGCGTCGAAATCGTCCTTGCCGATGCCAGTGCCGAGCGCGGTGATGATGGCGCGGATTTCTTCGTGGCCGAGCATTTTGTCGTAGCGCGCTTTTTCGACGTTAAGAATTTTGCCCTTGAGCGGAAGGATGGCCTGGTATTTGCGGTCGCGGCCTTGCTTGGCAGAGCCGCCTGCGGATTCGCCCTCGACGACGAAGAGCTCGCAACGCGCCGGATCGCGTTCTTGGCAATCAGCGAGCTTGCCGGGCAGGCCGCTGGAGTCCATGGCGGATTTGCGGCGGGTGAGTTCGCGGGCTTTGCGGGCAGCTTCGCGGGCGCGCGCGGCGTCGATGCATTTGGAGATGATGCGGCGCGCCACAGTGGAGTGCTTGTCGAACCACTCGCCTAGTTTTTCATTGACCAACTGCTCGACGTCGCCCTTGATGTCGCTGTTGAGCTTGCCTTTGGTCTGGCCTTCAAACTGAGGCTGGGGTAACCGGACGCTGACGACCGCGACCAGGCCTTCGCGGACATCGTCGCCAGTGATGCCGACTTCGTCTTTTTGCTCCTTCAGCATTCCGGCGGCGGAAGCGAAGTTGTTGATACTGCGCGTCAGCGCGGAGCGAAAACCGGATAGGTGCGTGCCGCCATCCACGGTGTTGATGGTGTTGGCGAAGGCAAAAACGTTTTCGCCGTAAGAGTCGTTATATTGCAGGGCAATTTCGATTTCGACGTTGCCCTTTTTGCCTTCCATGTAGATCGGCGAGTCGTGCAGCGTCGTCTTGCCGCGATTGAGATGCTTGACGAATTCGGCGATGCCGCCAGTGAAGCGAAACTCGGCGGACTTTTCGGCGCGCTCATCGTTAAGCGTAATTTTCAGTCCTTTGTTCAGGAACGCGTATTCGCGAAGGCGCGTAGCCAGGGTGTCGTAGCTGAAAACAGTCTTTTCGAAAATGCCGGCGTCGGGATGGAAAGTTACCCTGGTTCCGGTTTTGCGAGTTTTACCCGTTTGCTTGAGCTTTGAGGTGGGCTTGCCCTTTTCGTAGGTCTGCTCCCAGACGGCGCCATCACGTTGAATTTCGAGTTCGAGCCAGTCGGAGAGCGCGTTGACGACGGAGACGCCGACGCCGTGGAGGCCGCCAGAAACTTTGTAAGTTTCGCTGTCGAACTTGCCGCCGGCGTGGAGGACCGTAAGGACCACTTCAGCGGCGGGACGTTTTTCGGTGGCGTGCATATCCACCGGAATGCCGCGGCCGTTGTCCACCACGGTGACGGAATTATCTTCGTGGACGGTGACATTGACTTCATCGGCGTAGCCAGCCATGGCTTCGTCAACGGAGTTGTCCACGACTTCCCAGACCAGGTGATGCAGACCCATGTCGCCGGTGGAGCCGATGTACATCGCCGGACGCAGGCGCACGGCTTCGAGGCCACCAAGCACTTTGATGGACTTGGCGTCATATTGATGGCCGCCCGGACCCTTGCCGGTTACAGATTCTTTTTCTTTGTCACCCATTAGCCCCTCATCTCTTGGCAAACAAAATCACGGAGCAGTGCTCATCGAGCGAGCGCTCACAAAATCATCATCGTCATGAAGCAAGTCTGGCGCGCTTGCGGAAGGATTCGAACATCGTCCCGTACAACCGCAAAGTTCGCGGCCGACGCCTTACTCTTTGATCCTCGGTGCAGGCACCGGGACTCGTAGAGTTCCTGCTTCATCCCATCCCGCACAGCGGGACGCGGCGAAGACTATTCCCCTGCGAACTTCATCGCGAAGCGCGCAGGTTCGTTACTCCAAGCCGGCCGCATCTCCGCTGCTGGCGCGCAGCGATCGCGAGAGCAACCGTTCCTGGCGGACGAGCTCCAAACATGGATTTGGAGCGTGTCGATTTAAGGTGATTTCTGCGAATCGACGACTGGGAAATTATAGCGGAAATGCGCGGGTTCCACAACCAGATTCCATTGCTTCAAACAAGCTAAAGGGCTTAGTTTCTATTAGTTATGGGTGGTCACAGAGTCAGATCCGCATAGGCATGATGATGTAGCGATAGCGATAGGATTCGTCGGCAAGCGGGCGCATTTGGCCGGCGCTTTGTTCGTCTTTTAGTTCGATGCTGATCGGGCCTTCGGCTGCCGCAGCGAGAAAGTCCAGCACATAACTGGAGTTGAAGCCGATAGCGATCGGATCGCCTTTGTACTCCTTCTCGATGCTTTCTCTTGCTTCGCCGTACTCCGGGCTGGAAGCGGAAATTTCGACGCCTTCGTTGGAGACGGCTAGTTTTACGGCGTGGGAACGCTGATCGGCGAGTTGCGAAACGCGGCGGACGGCGTCACTGAGTTCCACGCGCTCCAGTACTACAGACTTGTTGTTGTCGCGCGGCAGCACCGCCTCGTAATTGGGAAATTGGCCGGTGAGGATGCGGGAAATCAAGAGGCGATGGCCAACCTGGAAGAAGAGATGGCTTTCGTCTTTGGCGAAATCCATTTTTGCTTCGTCGCCCGAAAGCGCGGAGAGCTTCTCCACTTCGTCCATGGCTTTTTTGGGGATGAGAACTTTAAGTTCGCCATTGAGGCCGGTGAGTTTTTGGTCAGTTTCGGCAAGGGCCAGGCGGTGGCCGTCCGTAGCGACCATAGCAAGCGTATCGGGCTTGAGAATCAGCAAGCCGCCGTTCAACGTGTAACGCGACTCTTCCATGGAAATTGCGAATTTTGTTTTGGAAATAAGCCCTTCCAGCACGGCGGCCGGGATTTTGACGAGAACATGCGGCATAGCCGGGAGCGCGGGGAAATTTTCCTTGGCCATGCCGACCAGCTTGTACTTCTTGCGATCACTGACGATTTCGACCCAATGATTATCGAGAAGCTTGAACTTTATTTCGCCTTCCGGCAGCAAGCGGACCAGTTCTAGAAGTTTTTTCGCGGGGACCGTGCCGGCGCCTTCTTTTTTTACCTTCGCGTCGCAGGAAGTGCGGACACTTAACTCAAGGTCAGTCGCGGTGATCATCACCCGGCCATCGCGCGCTTCAACCAGAAGATTGGAGAGAATGGGAATCGTAGTTTTGCGTTCAACCACACCTTGCGTCGTGTTGAGCTCGTTTACCAGGGCCGATTTCGTTACACTGAATTCCATCGCTTGGCTGTCCTCGCGCGCGGTTCCGGTTGCAGACATTCGGTGACCTTTCTGGGACGGTGTTCCACTGCTGCGTACTTTACCCGGTTTTTAGGCTGGGCGAAAGGCTCACGAATCAAAAGATTATGTGGAAATCGGTGGAAACTGCTTCAGCCTGCAGAGGTATGTCCGCCGGGCCACAGAACCGCAAATCAACAACTACAAACAAAACAACAAGGATTCAACACTTCACAAATTCAACTAACGTTTCGCCCTTGTTGTTGTGATGAGCGCTGTGGAACTGTGGAAAGCTCCGTAAGCTGACAAGAGTGAGTAGGTTGATGTGCAGTTGCACTGTGGGTGTTTTGTGACGGTCGTGGAAATGAGGAGCCGGGATGGTGTGACGGAAACCCAGCGAAAGAATTTCTCCTCAGTGTTCAACACGATTTACTCAGCTTCCTCGAGGATTTTTCACAGGGGTGGAAACCAGCAAATCTGGATTGAGGGGTCGCAATGGTGGACTCAAAAAGATCGACGCCGTGACGTAGCAGAAAAAATGGCCTGAAACTTTTTGAGCCACGTTCGAGAAAGCAAAATTTTGCTAGTGAAAATTACTGCAAGGCGTCCATCAGCCGGGTGATGGTGCGGTTCAGATCCTTGTCGGAGCGGCGCATCTCTTCAATCTTGTTGATGGAGTGCAGCACGGTGGTGTGATGTTTGCCACCGAATTGGCGTCCGATTTCGGGCAATGAAGCCGTCGTGAGCTGTTTGACGATGTACATGGCGACCTGGCGCGGAAAGGCGATGGCGCGGGTATTGCTACGGACTTTCAGATCCTGTTCGCGCAAATTGAAATGTTCGCTGACACGCTTCTGGATTAAGTCGATGGTAACCCGCTTTTCCTGCGAAGCGATGATGTTGCGCAGCACCTGCTGTGCGGTAGCGAGGGAAATCGCGGCGCCGGTCAGCGAGGCGTAGGCCATCAAGCGGGTCAGAGCGCCTTCCAGCTCGCGTACGTTGGACTTAATGGCGCGCGCGATGTACTCGGCCACCTCATCGGGAAGCGGAAACCTGTCGTTTTCCGCTTTTTTCTGAAGAATGGCGATCTTGGTTTCCAGATCGGGCGGCTGAATATCGGCGATCAGTCCCCATTCAAAACGGGAACGCAGCCGCTCTTCGATCGAATTGATGTCCTTGGGCAGACAGTCCGATGAGATGACGATCTGCTTGTGCTGTTCGTAGAGCGCGTTGAAGGTATGAAAGAACTCTTCCTGAGTGCGTTCCTTGCCGGCGATGAACTGAATATCGTCTACCAGAAGCACATCCACGGTGTGGAAGCGTTCGCGGAAGCTGAACATTTTGTCGAAGCGCAGCGAGTTGATCACCTCGATGGTAAATTTTTCTGCGCTGACATAACTCAGGCGAGCGGCAGGATTGCGCTGCTTGATCATGTGCCCGATGGCATGCATCAAATGAGTCTTGCCCATACCCACGCCGCCGTAGAGAAACAGGGGGTTGTAGGCCTTGGAGGGCTGCTCAGCCACCGCACGCGACGCTGCATGAGCAAATTCGTTCGATTTGCCCACCACAAAGGAATCGAAGGTATACCGCGAGTTCAGTTGATGGTCGCTGCTTTCAAAGTCCAGCCTGGACTGTTTCACAGAAGCAGCCGCAACCGCCGGGCTGACCGCCACAGGCTCTTCTTCGGTGCAAACATACTGCACACGGGTGTTTGGGACGCCCAGTTCGTGAAAAACTGCCTTAACAATCTCCCCGTAGGTGCGACTGAGAACCTGACGGAAGACCGTAGTGGGGATCTGGACGTGAAGAACGTCCCCCTCGATGCGGCTCAAGCGAGTCGGCTGGAACCAGGTGGTAAACGTGTTGATGCTGATGCGAGATTTGACTCGCTCCAAAAACCTGTCCCACAAATTTGCCGCTTCGCGTTCTTTGCCAAGTTGGATCGCCGTCGTCATACGAGCAAAGCACCAAATCCTTGCTATTTCCACAGATGTGCAAATCCTGTGGAAAGACATTTTTCCTCTTGAAGTACTTTCCCTACGGGAAGCTATTCGCAGCGGAACATTGGCTTGCCCCGATTCCGCTCGACCCTTTGTCCCTCGACCGCCAACCAGCTGCATAAGTCAGCGGGGGATTCTCTCCGATTGACACGAAGGGGGCAAGAAAAAAATGTGGAAGAGCGCGTGCCCGTGTTCACACAGCATACACAGTTTTTCCACATGCGCAAAATCCACCCGTGCAAATTATTTCCGTCACGCAAGTGCAACGATTCATGGAAGAAAAAGAGAAACTTCGACGAACGTGGCGAAACATACCCGAAGAGAACGGCGGCAATTCCGGAGAATGTGCTGTGGAAAAGTAGGCCGGCGCGAAGAAAAATCTTGCCTACAGCTTTTGTGGGACCATCGACGAGGAGTTTACTTTATGTCGATACGCTCAAACTCATAGATCCCGATCGGGTCGCCGCCGATGATCAAGCGATCTTTTTCAACCACCATGGCGTTGGCCTCGAGCCGCGCGTTTTGCGGCGTGTACAGACGGTACATGGAGCGGCGATTGCCTTCCTTGTCGAAGCGCAGCAGCGTGCTTCCCAGGGCGATCCAGACTTCTCCGGTCGATTTGTCCACGCCCATCGCGGTCATTACCTGCCTGAACCGCGGAGCGTCCCCGCGCCGCTCCTGTTTTTCAATCTCATGCCGCACCGCCGCCGCTTCCGGCATCATGTCGAGGGAGGAATAACGCAGGTCTCCTGCTGCGTAGCCAAAACGATCGAACTGGCGCACGGTGGGTTCGGGAAAGTACTGGAAACCGTAATAGAGATGGCCCTGGGCGTCGGAGGCCAAATCGCCCATGTTAAGGAAGCGATTCAAATCCTTACGGTCCGTAAGGGACTCCGGGTCGCCGAACTCGCGGACCAGCCTCCCGTTCTTGTCAAAGACTGTGACCAGAGCCGCCTGGCGCATGGTCGCGACGGCCACTTCGCCTTCAGGCAACGCGGCGACGGCCAAAGGCGCGTTGATGTTGATGGTGCGGAGATGTTTGGCGTCTTTGGAATACACTTGAACCGTATTTGCGCCGCGATCCACGACGTAAATCGTTCCCTCGCCGTCTACGTCACAATCTTCGCCATATTGGACCAGAACTTCTCCGGATGCTTTCGCTTCGGCGAGCGCCGCCTCCGGCAAAGCGGATGCTTCTCGCATGGTGAGCAGGCGCCGAGCCTCCGGGGAGTACACCACCAGCCCCGGACTTGGCGAAGCGAGCACATAGATTTTTCCGTCAGCGCCTTCGCGGATTTGCTTTAGTCCGGGCCCCATCGGCGCAAAAAGCCGGCGCTTGGCGACCATGTCGGCGTCCACTTGCGCGGCCGTGGAGATTGCCGGAAGGAAGGTGAGACACAACACCGCGAGGATTCTCAAGGCTGGGCACCCCTGTCCCTATTGCTATTCGTCTGATAAGACTGCCGGTTACGTCTTTTAGGTTGCTTCCTGCCGGAACCGATGTGCCCGGCCAGTCAATTTAATCCAGGCGCAGGCGCAAGCGCTCGATGCTGGTTGCTCGCAGGCGCCCGGCGGAGTTGCGCGGTCCATCGTCATTGGCTTCAATCACCACAGCATTCATTTGGACGTCGCCTTGCGCCACTTCGAATCGTGCGGGCAGCCCATCCAGAAATTTTTTGACAATACCGGCGCGATCCATGCCGATCACGCCGGCGTGCGGACCCGTCATGCCTACGTCCGTGATGTAAGCGGTGCCTTCCGGCAAGACGCGCTCGTCCGCGGTTGTGACGTGGGTGTGCGTTCCCACGACCGCTGTCGCACGTCCGTCAAGGTACCAGCCAATGGCAATTTTCTCGCTGGTGGTTTCGGCGTGCATGTCCACCAGAACAAACGCGACGTCGGCAAGGAGGCTGGCCAGCAACTCGTCCGCTTTGCGAAAAGGATCGTCAATCGCCGGCAGGAACACGCGGCCTTGCAGATTGATCACGGCGTATTTCAGGCCATTTTTCGCCGTGCCCACATACATTCCCTTGCCCGGGTTGCCTTCGGGGAAATTGGCCGGACGAAGGAGCCGCGGCTCGTAGGGCATGAATTCCATGATTTCGCGGCGGTCCCAGCTGTGGTTTCCACCGCTGATCACTTCGACGCCGCATTTGAGGAGCTCCTCGACGATTTTGGGAGTGATGCCGAAACCGGAAGCAGAGTTTTCGGCGTTGGCGATCACCAAGTCGACGCGTTTTTGCGACACCAGGTCCGCCAGACGCTCGCGAACGATTTCGCGGCCCGGCGAGCCAACGATGTCTCCGATGAAAAGTACACGCATGAAGGAAGTGGTCCGTAATCAGTCTTCAATTTTCAGACACAAACTCGCTGCAATCCTCGCTACCGCAACTGGCCTAGCCAGTCTAGCAGCTGCGCGTTTGACCGTAGACGCGCCGCTAAGCATTAAAACGAAAAAAAAGAAGCGGACTGCTTGGCCGTGGAGAGCTAGGCCGTGAACCTCCGAATTAGGTGGGCACCACGAGGCAACCATTAGGCTTTCCTGCCCCGCTCGCGAGTCACCCTGGTAACCCGCCAACGGGGCAGGCCGTGCACACAGGCTGTCTGTCCGCAGCACCCCAGAGATTCATTACGGTTCAAACGGCTTTCGCACTCTCACCTGCGTCGAAGTGCCGCTCCAGTTCCATTCTAACAGCTTGAACTCGACGGGAGCGATAACCCCCAGCGGCATGAAGAAGCGGCACTTTCTCAGCGCGCCCGCTGCTTCCGATCGTCGTGGCCGTCGGAGCTGGAAAGTGTTGTCGAAATGCGGGCCAGCACGCCCAGCAACTGATGAATTTCTACGTCAAACAGCTCTTCAAGCAACAGCGAGCGCGTCTCGATAAACGTCTGTCTGCATGCTGGCAGTAGCCTACGGCCGCGGCGCGTGGCGCGGACTCGCGTAACTCGGCGGTCAAGCGAACTGGCGAAACGCTCGATCAATCCACGGGCTTCCAGTTTATCCAGGTGCCGTGTGACCCCGCCTTTGTCACGGCCAATCAGTGCGGCAAGCTCGCCCGACGATTTGGATTTCGTCTCGGCGCAGCGAATTAGCAGCGCCGCCTCTTGCGCCGTCAAGCCAAGCGGCCGAAAGCGTGAATCCATAGCGCTCTGCAGTTGAATCCCGGTCTGCGCGATCAAGGCCAGCAGCAGCTCTTCGCTTTCGCTGCGCGGCTGCGAAGCTCCTTTGTCACGCCGTTCATGAGTAGCGACTTGGCTGCGCACCGAAACTCTCCCCAAGGATCAAGGGCGGCAGTCGCCTGACTCGGTCGACTTGCCCGCAGCGAATCGGAATTTAGAAGTGGAAGCCGAGTTCGGCCGTATATGTGCGAGGCGTCACGAAATGTGTGCCGCTGAATGTCGATAGAAAGTTATAGAGCCCAACCTCATTGGTCAGGTTAACCACTGTAAACCGCGCGCTCCACTGATAACGGTCGCCGTGAAACAAATTGTCATGACCGGCGCTGATATCGAACAAGTGGCGCGGCGCTATGCGCGGTGGATTGTGATCGTCATTTTCCGTTCCCGGAGCCGGAAGGCGGATGCGCGTAGATCCGTACAGAGCCGGATCGCAGCTCGTGAGTGGCGCCGTGAGCGTTGGAACCTGGCTTCCGCAGAACAACCCGGCCTCGATTTGTTGATCGGCGGTAATGCCGGTTAGGTCTACGGGAACACCAGCGTCCGCCACTGGCACTGCGCCGGCAACCAATCCGTTGTCGTATCGCCAGTTGAAGGCGATCCACGGCCACGCCTTCTTGGGCTGGTATTGCAAGTGCGTGGTCTGCTGAAATTTCTGGTCGTGGTCGATACGGAACGCACCTTGCGCTGTGAAGTCCGTTCCCAACCCGCCAACCTGGGGATTGAAAAAGCGAGAATTCACGCCGCTCATGACCAAGAATGCGGTGAGACCGTGATAGTCAGGCACACTGGCACGCACCGAAAACCCGCTGATCTTGGACCTATCCCACGCAATCGGAAACGTAATCGGCGTATTAAAAAGCACGCCGAAATCAAACGCGTTGCGCGTGTATTTCCAGAGGTAATCTCCGTCCACGACCAAATGCCGGCCCAAGGCTTGCTGGAACCCGGTGTGAAATTCATTGCGCTGTCCGGAGCGAATGGGACCGGGCTGGCCGAGAACGCTGGAAAAGACCCCGGCCGGATCTCCGAGACTTCCGACCACCAGGTTTTCGTTAAAGGGAGTTTCCATAACCCGAGCGTAGGAAAGCCGAAGGACCGTGTTGGTGGGCTTAATGTTGTAAGCGACGCCCAATCGCGGTTCCACCTGGTTGTCGCTACTGTGGATGCCCCGATAGAGATCACCGCGCAAACCCAGGTTAAACGACCAGTTCCCCGCGGTGATGGTGTCTTGAGCATACAGCCCCACTTCCTTGATATCGGCGTGCCCGCGAAAGCCAAAAAGAGTGCCACCACGCGTCAAGTCCAAGGGAAGCAGCGTGGTGCATGGGGCAGCCAACGCCACCCCAGCCACAAAGCAGGGATCGCCATTGGCGTCGGACAGCGAAGGAATGAAAGTCGAATCCACAATTCCCACATTGTCCTGCTCCCCTAGAAACGTGTTTTGGACGGTGACGCCTGCCTTTATGTTGTGGCGTCCCTGCACATAGGAAATATCGGACCGAAAACCCAGGTTGCCGAGCGTGCGGTCTTGCGCGATGGTTTCGCTCTGCAGCAGCGGGCTGAAGTCGTCAAACGGATTCCCGCTTGGATAATAGTGGTACTGATCGTGCCGCCAGAAAACTCCCGCCGTTAACAGAGTCGAGGTGCCGAAGAGGTGAGTCCATGTGGGAGCGACGTTGTAGGTTTTGATTTGTGAACGCTGATCGCTCGGACCCAACGGATCGCCGCTCGCGGGATTCACCAGCACTGTTCCCGTGGAGTCACAATCGAAATCCAATCCTGGCGGGCACAGATGGAGCTGCGCGTCGAACGAATTGGGATTCTGGAACCAGGAACGCGTGTAGCCGGCGTTGAAGTGGATGGTATCGGCTCGGCTTACCTGCCAATCCACCCGGTCAAAAATGTTTTGTTGGTTTCCTTGGTCGTGTATTGCGTTCGGTTCGGGAGGATCCAGAAACCGGCTGGTTTGCAGGCCGCTGGCCGAAATGAAGTTGCCCCATTTCTGGCCGCCGACGGCCATGTCAAACGCCGCTGTGGTGGTGCCAAAAGATCCGTAGGACGCCCTGATGCTCCCCGTGGGAGTCGTCTGCCCGAGCCCCGAACGCGTGGTGACTTTGATCACCAGGCTGGTCTTGTCGCCAAACTCCGCTGGTGGCGCGCCAGAAATCACTTCCAAAGACTGAATGGACTCCACTGGAATCTGATTGGAGAACACTTTGCTCTGTTGGTCGGTAATCGGTTGTCCGTCGACGGAAAATGAGTTTTCCGCGTGATCGCCGAGCCCGTGGAAAAGCCCGTTGGAATCGGCCACGACTCCCGGCGACGCCAGCGTCACCAGCGAACTGACCGAGGACGACGGGCTTTCCAGTGGTAATTTCTCAAAGAGTCCCCGGTCCACGTCGGTGTGCGGCGTCGAATCGTTTTCCACCAAATCGGCGCCGTTCGCTTCCACCGTGATGCTGGTCTCCGCTGTAGGGATCTTCAAGCTAAGCGGAACGCCAACGGGCACGGCCGAACGCACATCCACATCCTGCGTGTACGCCGCAAAACCCGACGCTGTAACGACCAGGTGGTAGGTGTTGAACGGCACGTTTGTGAAGCGAAAGCTGCCATCAGTTCCCGTCGTTGCGGCGCGCCGAAAACCGCTGACGCCGTACATAATTTCCACTTTTGCGTCCGCAATCGCAGCTCCGGACTGGTCCTTCACCACGCCTTCGATAGAACCCGAATTGCCTAACTGCGCCCGCGCCGGGATCGCAGCAAAGGATAAACTCAAAACCAACAGCAAATAGGAAACACTGCGCAAACTCTTCAACATGATTTTCTCCGCGCCCTCAGGCTATGTGTGAGTGGATCAAGGCCGCGAAAGGAAGCGGCGGGTCGTCCGCGGCGCTCTCGCCGGGCGGAGGACATTGACTACTGGGCAGGAAAGAGACCTGACTGTTCTAAGCGGAAGGAGGTGCGCGGCCGGCGTGGTGCAGAGAAACTTCATTGCGCGCGACGGCTTGCATCGGGCGGGCGTTGTGCCAGCCGGTAATTTCGGGTGCTGCGAACGCCAAGCTAACGGAAGCCGCAAGCGCTGGCGCATGCAACGACTGGCAAACATGGCAAACCGGGTCCTGTCCGGCGCGGTGCTGGTGCAGGAAGCTGCCGCCCGCGGAGAAATAGAAGAGCGCCACGCAGATGAGCAGGGCGCCATAGCGGCGCAGACTGTTCTGACCCGAGCGGCGATGCTTGTGGCGAAGCGTACTTTCCATGGCTCTTGCATCCAGCTTCCCACGATTGGGCTGCGGAAACCAGTGACCGGTTGCTTTTCGGCCACTAGGGCGGCCCTGCGTTCTTGACCCAGCAACGATTCTCCCCTAAGCTGCGTCTTAATAGGCACATG
Source organism: Candidatus Eiseniibacteriota bacterium (assembly GCA_035607085.1). Classification (GTDB taxonomy): domain Bacteria; phylum Acidobacteriota; class Terriglobia; order Acidiferrales; family UBA7541; genus Acidiferrum. The sequence goes on from DATMZI010000142.1 coordinate 29,947, forward strand.
GCAGTAAACCGCATAAATGGCCGCATTATTGGATTGGTTCTGCTCCTGCTGTTTCTGGGAGCGCAAATCCACTTCCTGTCCGATTTGGACTCGGGCCAGGCTGGCGCGCACCTGTGTCCGGTCTGCTCCGTCCTGAGTTTCGCGATTCTCTTGGCGCTCCCCGTTCTCTGTTCCCTTCCGGTGATGGGCCGCGCAGAGCAATCGTTTGCGGTCGCTCTGGCCACCCAAGGTATTTCCCGTTCCACTTCTCCTCGCGCACCTCCGGTTCTGTAGTCTTCCCGTCCATTCCCTGAAGTTTTCCTTCTATTTGCAAGGTGCCGCTGCGGCAGCGGCGCATGAGGTATCGTCCAATGAGGACTTTTCTAGCGATCGTCGCGGGTTTCCTGACCCTCGCGGCCGGCGTGCCCGCGCAGGAGGCGGCCCGGCAGTCGCTCCCATCGGCTCCCAATCCTCCGCACGCGAATGCGCCGTCCCAATCTGGTGGTGCGCCTTCCCGCATTACGCTGGATGACGCCGTGCGCCTGGCGGTTCAACACAACCACGCGTTGCTCGCGATGCGTTCCACCATTCTGCAGAGCCAGGCACAGGAAATTACCGCCAACCTGCGGCCAAATCCCGTGCTGGCCTGGGACGCGCAGTTTCTTCCCATCTTCCAGCCCGATCAGTTCAGCGGCGACTATCTGAATAACAACGCGCAGTTCGATGCCGGGGTCAGCTACCTGTTTGAGCGCGGCAAGAAGCGCCAACATCGCCTGCAAGCCGCGAAGGATGCGACCGCCGTCGTACGTTCACAGGTGTCTGATTCCGAGCGACAGCTGGTCTTCAACGTCGCCCAACAGTTCATCAATGTTCTTCTGGCGGAATCGACGCTAGCGTTTGCCCAACAGGACTTGGACAGTTTCCAGAAAACAGTGGACATCAGCGAGTCGCGGTTTCACGCAGGGGATATGAGCGAAGGCGACTTGCTCAAAATCAAGCTGCAGCTACTGCAGTTTCAGTCCGACGTTTCGGCGGCCAAACTCGCCCGAGTGCAGGCGCTCGCGGGATTGCGGCAATTCCTCGGCTTTGAATCGGTGGCCGATGATTATGACGTCTCCGGCGATCTGGACTACCAAACCGTGAAAGCTGCGCTGCCGGATCTGAAAACCATGGCCGCGCAGTCACGGCCGGATTTGATCGCCGCGCAGCAGGGTGTGTCTGCCGCGCGCAGCCAGCTGGCGCTCGCCGAAGTGAATGGCAAGCAAGACCTGACCGCGGGGATGAACTACACCCATACAGCCGGTGTCAGCAGCGCGGCATTCGCCTTCAACATTCCGCTCGCCGTTTTCGATCGCAACCAGGGCGAAATCGCGCGCACCCGCTATGCCATCACGCAGGCGCAGGAACAACTGAGTGAAACCGCACAACAAGTCTCGACCGATGTGGTGGACGCTTACGAAAATCTCCGCACCAACGACCAGATCATTCAGCTCTATCGTGGAGGCTACGTGGACCAGGCCAAGCAATCGCGCGACATCAGCGAATACGCGTACCGCCGCGGCGCCTCCAGCCTTCTCGACTATCTCGATTCCGAACGCACTTATCGGGCCAACCAGCTTGCCTATCGCCAGGCGCTGGCCGACTACATGCTCGCCGTCGAGCAGTTGCGCCAGGCCGTCGGCACAAGGAACTTGCCATGACACCAGCTCGCATTCGCCCATCCGAAACTTGCACCCGATTTATTGCGCTGCCGTTGCTGGCGCTCGCCTGCATTTCTTGCGGCTCCGGTCCGGCGGAGACCGAATCCAAGATGACGTCTTACACGGCCAGCGAAAAGAAGTCCGACACCGCGCAAACTTTCCACATTACAGAGGAGCAGACGGCGCACATCGAAGTGGTGCCCGTCCGCAAGGAAAATCTGCCGCGAACGTTGCGCCTTACCGGCTCGGTTGCCTACAACGCCTTTCTCACGACGCCGGTTTTTGCGGCGATCGGCGGTCCGGTTCACGAAATTCTCGTCGCACCGGGCCAGGTGGTTCAAAAAGGGCAACCACTGCTTACCGTGACCAGTCCGGATTATTCCGCGGCGCGCTCCGCGTACATTAAGGCGCGCGACGGTTTTGCCCTCGCCGACAAGATGTATGTGCGGGCGCAGGATCTGTTCGCGCACGGCGCCATTGCGGAAGCCGATTTGCAGCAGGCGGAATCGAATCGCACCCAAGCTCACGCCGATCTGGAATCCTCAGCGGACGCCCTTCGCGCGCTCGGCCTTCACGATCCGGAAGCGGTCGCCAAAAATCCCGTGCAATCCACCGCTGAAATCCCGGTAACCGCCCCGGTTGCTGGCGAAATTGTCGAGCGCCTCGTCGGTCCCGGCCAGTTGCTGCAAGCCGGCGGCACGCAATGTTTCACCATTTCCGACACCGGCTCGGTCTGGGTACTGGTCAACGTTTATCAAAGCGATTTAAGTTTCGTGCGCGTCGGCCAGAACGTCGACGTCGCCACCGACTCCTATTCCGAGGCCTTCCACGGAAAAATTTCCTACATCGCGCCGGCGATGGACACCACCACACGCACGTTGCAGGCTCGCATCGTCGCGCAAAATCCGGGCCGCAAGTTGAAAAAGGACATGTACGTGACCGCCACCGTCGGCGCCGCGGCTTTGCGGAACGTTCTTACCGTTCCGGACGCCGCCGTTCTTCGCGACACCGAGAATGAACCCTTCGTGTACGTGCAAAGCGGCGCCCATGAATTCGCCCGTCGCCAAGTAACGCTGGGTGATTCCAGTACCGGCCGCGTTCAAATCAATAGAGGTTTGAAGGAAGGCGAGCGCGTCGCCGGAAACGGCAGTCTCTTTTTGCAGTTCATGAATTCCTTGCCGCAGTAGAGGAGCTACGGGTACCCAGCGATGATCCATCGCATCGTACATTTTGCGCTGCGCCAGCGCTTTCTGGTCCTCATGGTCACCGTCCTTATGGTGATCGCCGGCGCGTGGTCGTTCCGCCAGATGCCGGTGGACGCGTATCCCGACCTGTCTCCGCCGATGGTCGAACTGGTCACGCAGTGGCCCGGTCACGCTGCCGAAGAAGTTGAACGTCTCACCACTCTGCCACTCGAACTGGCCATGAACGGCACCCCGCATCTTCAGGTGATGCGCTCTATATCTCTCTACGGGCTTTCCGACGTGCGCCTCACGTTTGACGAAGGCGTCGATCCGTACTTTGCTCGCCAGCTCATTTTTCAGCGCCTCAGTGATGCCACGCTCCCGCAGGGCGTCACGCCCAGCATGGCGCCGCTGTTCAGTCCGAGCGGGCTGGTCTACCGCTACGTAATCGAAAGCCCTGATCGCTCGCCGCAGGAACTCCACACCTTTGAAGATTGGATCATCGAACGCGCTTATCGCAGCGTCCCGGGGGTTGCCGACGATTCCGGCTTCGGCGGTCCCACCATGGAGTACCACGTCCTTCTCGATCCGGCGCGCCTGTTCAATTACCACATTCCCGTCGTGCAGGTGCTCACTGCCCTGCAGGCCAATAACGCCAACACCGGTGGTGGCTTTTACACCCAAGGCGGCCAGTTTTACTACGTGCGCGGTCTCGGCCTGGTAAAGTCCACCGAAGACATCGGCGAAATCGTCGTCGCCAGCAACAATGGCGCGCCTGTCCGAGTAAAAGACATCGGCCGCGTCGAAATCGGCCACGCTCCGCGCCTCGGGATTTTCGGTTTTCAAGATAAGCAAAAAAATAATGACGATGCGGTTGAAGGCGTCATCCTCATGCGCCGCGGCGAGCAGACGCAAAACGTACTTGAGGCCGTGGAGCGCAAAACCGAAGAGATCAACAAGACCATGCTGCCGCGCGACGTGCGCATTCGCCCTTATTACGACCGCAGCGATCTGGTCCGCGTCACGACGGACACGGTCGAAGGCAACCTCCTGCGCGGCATGATCTTCGTGCTCATCGTGCTTATCTTTTTCCTGGTCAGCGTCCGCGCCGCCGTCATCACCGCTCTCACCATTCCGCTGTCTTTACTGTTCGCGTTTATTTTTCTGCACCTCACCGGCGAAGCGGCCAATCTTCTCTCCATCGGCGCCATCGATTTCGGAATCATCATTGACGGCACCATCGTCATGGTCGAAAACATCTATCGTGAACTGGGCGAACGCCATGGCCAGGACTACAAACTCCACGAAGTTCTGCTGCACGCCGCGCGCGACGTCGATCGCCCGATTTTCTACTCCGTCGCCGTCATCATCGCGGGGTACATTCCGATATACGCGCTCTCCGGTCCCGCTGGCAAACTCTTCCACCCCATGGCCGACACCATGGCATTCGCGCTTGTCGGCGCACTCATTATTACGCTGACTCTCGTGCCGGTCCTGGCTTCCTACTGGTTCCGCAAGGGCGTCAAAGATAAGGACAATCCTGTTTTTAACGCCATCCGTGACTGGTACGCCGGCCGTCTCGAGTGGTGCCTCAACCATCCCAAGTCCACCATTTTCCTCACTACCCTCATTTTCGCCGCCTCGCTCCTTCTGATTCCCTACATCGGTGGCGAATTTCTGCCTCATCTGGACGAAGGCGCGCTGTGGGTTCGCGCCACCATGCCGTACACCATCTCTTTCGAGAACGCCGCCAAATTCGCGCCCGAAATCCGCAACATCCTTAATCAATATCCGATGGTCACCGTTGTCGGGTCTGAACTCGGGCGTCCCGACGACGGCACCGATCCCACCGGCTTTTTCAACTGCGAGTTTTACGTCGGTCTCAAACCCTACAACGATGCTTCCTGGAAAACAGGCCCCGTCCACAACAAAAAAGAGCTCGAAGTAAATCTGCAGAAAAAACTCGAAGCCTATCCTGGCGTGATCTTCAACTACACGCAGCCCGCCGAAGATGCAGTGGACGAGGCGCTCACCGGATTAAAATCCGCCCTGGCGGTCAAAATCTTCGGTCCCGACCTCGAGGTGCTCGAAAAGAAGGCTGTCGAAATCCGCAACACGCTCGATCACACCTCGGGCTTCAAAGAGCTGACCGTCGTGCGCGAACTTGGCCAGCCCAGTCTCATCATTGACTCCGACCGCGCCAAAATTGCACGTTACGGCATCAATGTTGCCGACATCGAAGCCGTCATTCAAGCCGCAGTCGGCGGGCAGGCCGCCACTCAGGTCATTCAGGGCGAAAAGCTCTTCGACATGGTCGTCCGCATGGAACCCCAGTACCGTTCGAACGCCCGCGATATCGGCAACTTGCTGGTCCCCGCCCCGTCCGGACAGCAGATTCCCCTCTCTGAACTGGCTACCATCAAGCAGGCTTCCGGAGCTTCCTTCATCTATCGCGAGAACAATTCCCGTTACATCGGCATTCAATTTTCCGTCGAGGGCCGAGAAATCGAAGACACCGTGAAGCGGGGTCAGCAAAACGTCGCAAAAGGCGTCAAACTTCCGGAGGGCTATCACCTGGAATGGGGCGGCGAGTACAGCGAACTTCTGGAGGCCAAATCGCAGCTTTACATCATCGGCCCCTTGGCCGTCTTCCTCATCTTCATGATTCTCTTCGCGCTCTACGGCAACTTGAAGTTTCCCATCGCCATCGCCATCGGCGTTGTACTCACGCAACCGGTAGGCGCGCTACTTGCGCTAAAGCTCACCCACACTCCGCTTAGCGTCTCCAGCTTCCTCGGACTCCTTGCGCTCCTCGGTGTCTCGGTACAAACTGCAGTCATTCTGGTCAGCTACATCAACAAACTTCGCCTCGAAGGCCGCACCATCCGCCAGGCCACGTTTGAAGCCTCCCTCCTTCGCCTTCGTCCCATCATGATGACCGCTCTCGTCGCCTGCCTCGGCCTGCTTCCCGCTGCCATCTCCACCGGCGTCGGCAGCGACACACAAAAACCTTTCGCCATCGTCGTGGTCGCCGGCCTCCTCTCCCGCCTAGTGCTCGGCTTTTTCATCAACCCCGTGCTCTACGAAGTCGTCGCCCGTGACGCCGACCGCCTCCAGGTCTAGCGACTGGGATCAGTGCCCTTGTTGCGCGCTCTGTGCTAAATTCAACCTCAGAATCTTTGTCGGAGAAAATTGCATGTCTGAACCCAGTTACGAAGAACTTAAGGCCCAACTCGCGGCCTTGCAAAAGCAATCCGGCCAAAAACGCAGCGGCACTCTGGATTTTCGCGTTGGTGAAAAAGGCGGCGTCAGCGTCTACGGCCTCGGTCGTTTCCCCGTCACGCTCTATTACGAACAGTGGATTCGCTTGCTGGCCGCCTCCGACGAACTGAAGGCGTTTCTCGAGGAACAAAAATCCGCAGGCAAACTCAAGCTGAAGGAAGGCTGAGCGGCCGTTTTGCCTTGCCGGGCGTGCTTTGTTGCGGATGAGTCTTGCTGCTACTTCGAAGCCGTGACCGATAACTTTGTCCGCGCCGGTTCCACCACCAGCACCGACTCCATTGTCGAAGCGTGAATGCCCAGCATCTGTCGCAACGCCGCATCCGCGCCAGCGCTGTCTCCGCTTTCGCGCTTTGTGCGTGCCAGCAAATCCAGGGAGTAGGCGTCGTCGCCTGTCTGTTCCAGCTCCGCAATCGCCGCCATGGGCTTCTTCTGCTCCGCGAATAGCGCACCGCGCAAAGCATGCATCTCGCTGCCGATCCATTCGTTGTCCGTAACTTCGTAGCGCTCTTCTAGCACATGCAGGCATACTTCCGCCATGGGCGCGTTTCCATAATGCAGCGAACGCACGCCGCGCCAGCGCCGGATCACCGCCATGTGCTCGTCGCGTGTCACCGCCGCCAGGTCCGCATCCTCACGAATCGCCGTTTCCGCCGCGTCCAGCTGCTTTAATGCCGCGAGGTCGTCCGCCTGATACATCGCCATTGCTTCGCGAAATCCCGCTTCCAGGTCGCTATATTTCCGCACGTGGGCTTCGGCCACCAGTTCCGCGTATTCGCGGTCCGCGAAACCCAGCATGCCTTCGCGCACGTAACTGAGCGCGATCGATCCGCGATACTCCAGATTTCTGCGCGGATTTGCCGCAATCTTTGCTGACTTTTCGTAGGCTTCGCGCGCCCCGGCTTGATTTCCCAGCATCGCGAAAACATCGCCCAGCTCATGCTGCGACGGCCCAAACGTCGGATCCTTCTTCAGCGCATGTTCAAAATGTTCCTTCGCTTCCGCATAGCGGCCCGCTTTGAAAAGAATATCCCCATACGAATCTTCCGGGTTGGCATCGGCCGGCATCGCCGCCACGTAGCGCTGCATCAGCAGTTCCGCTCGTGCCATGTCTCCCATCGCCGCATACGAATAACCCAGCCGGTTCAGCACCGGCGTAAACTGCGGATCGATCTCCAGCACCTTTTCAAACAAGGGAATCGCTCGCTGTGCGTCGTGCTGATCGACAAACCAGCGGCCCGCCAGGTACAGAACAAGTTTGTCGCCGGTCTCTCGATGCACCAGATCGTTCAGGTCGGAAATGGCCGCAAGCTGATTGTTTTTCTTCAGCGCCGTCACCCAGCGCACAAACAACATTTCGCTCGGCGAAATCTTTCCGGCCAGGCTTTGCGCACGCGCCAGCGCTTCCGCCGATTCTTTCGAGTCGGTCGCCAGATAGGAAAGCAGCGCCCATCCCGCTGCAAAATTTCCATCCTCGCTTGTGGCCGCGCGCAAGCTCTTCAGGCATTCATCCAGCCGGTAATTTCCGCTAAAGAGAACGGCTTCCCCGAACAATTCACGCGAATGGTCGGATTTCGTGGTCAGCCGCATCGGCTCGGCCGGCTTTTTCGGCGCCGGCGCCGTCGTGGTTGCGGCATTCGGTGTCGCCAAAAGGTCTCTTTGCGCCGTTGCCACGCTTGTCGGATTGGTCTTCTGTGCAACTAGCCCGGGCGCAACAACTCCGGCGCCGGCCGCCATCCAGGTCAGTAAAACAAACGTGCTGGGCACACGCATCGAAAAAAGTTTCCTCCGCTTCATCCCAAGTTACCTCTCGATGCTAGCACCGCCTTTTCCCGCCGCGACCTGTCCGCCCGTACAGTTGCCACTCATCAGTCATACCTGGGCTTCTGGAGCTGCCCTCGGTGTTGTTAACTGTGCGTGCTCTGCCTAACCCTGTTTTTCCTTGCAGTAGTTCTTGCGACTTAACACGTATGTTAGCCTGATTCTTCAGAAGGAGATTCCCTTGCGCTATCGCAAATTTGGCCGCACCAACTGGCAAGTCGGCGAAATCGGCTACGGCATGTGGGGTATGGCCGGCTGGACCGGCTCCGACGACGCGGAATCCCTCGCCTCGCTCCAGCGCTCCATCGATCTCGGCTGCAATTTTTTTGATACCGCCTGGGCCTACGGCGATGGCCACAGCGAAGTGCTGCTCGGCAAGGCGCTGCGCGCCAATTCCGGCAAAAAACTATACGTCGCCACTAAAGTTCCGCCCAAAAATCGCGAATGGCCTTCCAAACGGGAATTTTCTCTCGACGTTTCTTACCCGCCCGAATACGTTTTTGAATATGTCGACAAAAGTTTGCGCAACACCGGCGTCGAAACTCTCGATCTCATCCAGTACCACACCTGGGAAGACAAGTGGCTCGATGACGAGCGCACCATCCGCACCGTCGAGCAGCTTCGCGCCAGCGGAAAGGTCCGCCACGTCGGCATTAGCATGAACCGCTGGGAACCCTGGAACGGCATCCGCGCCGTAAAGTCCGGCTTCATCGACGCCGTTCAGGTTATCTACAACATTTTCGACCAGAATCCCGAGGACCAGCTTTTCCCCGCCTGTCGCGCCCACAACGTCGGCGTGATTGCGCGCGTGCCCTTCGACGAAGGCTCCCTCACCGGCGCTCTCACCTTGCAATCCACCTGGCCCGCCGACGACTGGCGCAGCACTTATTTTGTTCCCGAAAACCTCCGCAGCAGTGTCGAACACGCCGATCGACTCAAGCCCCTTGTTCCCGCCGGCTCGAACATGGCCGAAATGGCCCTGCGCTTCATCCTTAACAATCCCGACGTCGCCACCATCATCCCCGGCATGCGCAAAATCAAAAACGTCGAAGCCAACATCGCCGCCAGCGACAAAGGCCCTCTGTCTGCCGCTCTCCAATCCGAACTCCGCAAACACCGCTGGGTCCGCCAACCCACCGAGTGGAGCCAATAACCGTGAAGCACCGCACCTTCGGCCGCACCGGCTGGCAAATCTCCGACATCGGCTACGGCATGTGGGGCATGGGCGCCTGGAGCGGCTCAGACGACAACCAATCGCTCAGCTCGCTCGAGCGCGCCATCGATCTCGGCTGCAACTTCTTCGATACCGCCTGGGTTTACGGCGACGGCCGCAGCGAAAAACTCCTCGGGCAGATTCTCCACGCCAACTCCGCAAAGAAACTCTACGCCGCTACGAAAGTCCCGCCCAAGAATAAAGCCTGGCCCGCCGCCGACAACGCCACGGTTGATGATTGCTACCCGCCCAACCACATCCGCGAATACGTCGAAAAAAGCCTGAAAAATCTCGGCCTCTTAACCCTCGACCTGATTCAGCTCCACACCTGGAACGACAACTGGGTCGAAGACTCGCGTATTCCCGCCGCGCTGGACAAATTGAAAACGTCCGGCAAAGTTCGCGCCGCCGGCATTAGCCTCAATCGCTGGCAGCCCTGGAACGGCGTCAAAGCTGTCCGCGCCGGATTCGTCGACTCCGTCCAGGTCGTCTACAACGCCTTCGACCAGAATCCCGAAGACGAACTCTTCCCCGCTTGCCGCGAAAAAAATGTCGCCGTCATCGCCCGTGTTCCTTTCGACGAGGGCTCGCTCACCGGCACCCTGACGGCAGTCAGCCGATGGCCCGCCGGCGATTGGCGCAACAATTATTTCTCCGGCGAAAATCTCCGCAACACGCTGCAGCGCGTCGAAGCCCTCAAGCCGCTGCTCCGCGATGGCCTCACGCTCCCCGAACTGGCCCTCCGCTTCATTCTTTCCAATCCCGACGTAGCCACCACCATTCCCGGCATGCGCAAAACACCCAACGTCGAAGCCAACCTGGCCGCCAGCGATCGCGGTCCTCTTGCTCCCGAGCTCCTCGCGCAGCTCCGCACCCACCGCTGGGACCGCAAACTCACTCCCGAATCCTTCGCCGGCAAAGTCAAGCGCAAACTCGCCTCCTTCTTTCCCGCCCGCTGAGTCGCGCATCGCCCGGGCACTTTTTTCCGTCTCCGGCCACTAATGATGCATGGCGACGCGTTGCTTTAAAGCGCCGCTTGCAACGCGTTCGCAACTGCTTCGAGCGAACCCTCGGCCGTCCTAACCCGCAATCGTCCCGGCGTAACGACCGCGCGTTTGCGCAGTAGGTATCTCATGCTTAAACTTCGCGTTCTTGTTCTGGCCTTCCTCTTCGCAGCGGCGCCACTCCTCGCAAACGCTCAAGCTCCGCCTTCCGGCTGCGAAACCCTGCAGTCTCTGCTCGAAGAAGTCCGCAAGCTTCGTCAGGATTTGCAATCCACCGCCGCTACCGTCCAACGGATGCAGATCCTTCTCTACCGCATCCGTAGCCAGATGGATGTTGTCAGCCAAGCGCGGCAACGACTCGACGAATCGCAAGCCGTTCTGACGCAAATGAACTACCAGCGCGAACAGGCCTCAGCGCAGATCAAGCAGCAGGAGGAATCCTTCAATCGCTCCGACGATCCCAACTCTCGTAAGTCCATCGAAGAAAATCTGGAACGCATGAAACGATGGCTGGAACAAATGGCGCAAGCCGAACCCGAAGCGCAGGCAAAGGAAGCCGAGCGCGCCAACGATCTCCGCATCGAGCAAGCAAAATTAAACGACTTCGAAGACCAGCTCGACCGTCTGGACAACCAGCTCTCTGCGGCTCGCCAACCTCCCGCTCGCTCCCGCTAACTGCCCAGGAACGCCGACCTACCGACCGCCGGTTGTAACACCCAGCGAGAGGCTGCCCGGCAATAGTTTAGCTCTCTCCTAGGACGGTTTCACCGCTGCCTGTCGGTCCTGCAAAAACCGCCTTACCGCCGGATCTCGCTCCAACCCGATCGCCATCTCATACGCTTCGTGCGCCTCGGCATGCGCTCCGCTTTTCGCCAACAGGTCCGCTCGCGCCGCCCAATACGGTTGATATTGTTGCACCCGCCCGTCGGCTGCCACATCTTCCAACGCCGCCAGTCCCTCCGTGGCTCCGCACAATTCCCCAATCGCTACAGCCCGATTAATCGCCACCACCAGCGAACCGGAAATCGCGAACAGCGTTTCATACAACTGCACGACATCTGTCCAATTCTCGCGGCCGGTCATCCGCCGAAACACATGCGCCGACTGCAGCGCCGCCTCCAGCTGAAAACGCCCGACTCGCCCGAGCGCGCTCGCCCGCAATAAAAGTTCCTCAGCCTCACGGATCATCCGCGAATCCCAGCGTGCGACATCTTGCTCGGCGAGCGGGACATACTCACCCTGCGCATTCCGCCGCGCCCGGCCGCGCGCTTCCGCGTGCAGCATCAAGGCCAGCAGCCCCAGCGCTTCCGGCTCTCCCGGCAACAATTCCGTCACCACCCTGCACAGAAATATGGCCTCCTGCGCCAGGTCGCGCCGCACCGAGTCCGCCCCGGCCGCATCGCTCCAGCCTTCCGCGAACGCCGCATAAATCGCGTCCAGCACCGTATCCAACCGGCTGCGTAACTCTTCCCGCTCGGGAATGCGGAACGGAATCCCCGCTTGCCGAATTTTGTTTTTTGCGCGTACCAGTCGCTGCCCCATCGTCGCTGGGGAAACCAGAAACGCGGAAGCGATCGCCGCCGCATCCAGCCCCAGCACCGTTTGCAGCATCAGTGGGGCGCGAACTCCAATTTCAATCGCCGGGTGCGCGCACGCAAACAGCAGCGCCAGCCGCTGGTCGGGAATTTGCGCGCTTGCTGCCGCCGCTTCCAATCCTTCCGCCATCAATTGCAGATCGGCACCGGCCAGTTCGTCGCGATGCCGCCGCCGCATCGCATCAATGCTTTTTCGCCTCGCCACGGTCAGCAGCCACCCTTCCGGATTTTCCGGACATCCATTTATCGGCCAGTCCGCCAGCGCGCAAGCAAACGCTTCCGACAGCGCATCCTCGGCCGCCGCAACGTCGTGCGTCCGCACTGCAAGAAACGCCACCAGCTTGCCGTAGCTTCGCCGTGCCGCTTCTTCCACTGCTTGGCGCGCCCGCGCTTCATCGTTCGCCGGTTTTGCAAATTCGTTCAACGTTTCACGCCGGCTGATAGGTCAGAAACACATTTCCATTCTGAAAGCTCCGCGATCCGTTCAACTTCAGCGACAAGTTGTGTTTAATTCCATAGAACATGGACTTGCCCCCGCCCAGCATAATCGGGCACATCGCGATCTGATATTCGTCAATCAAACGCGCGTCCGTCAACTGCGCCACGATACTCGCGCTGCCCAGTATCACCATGTCCGCGCCGGCTTGCTCCTTGAGTCGCTTCACGTTATCGACCAGGTCGCCCTTTACCAGCGTGGTGTTTTGCCACCATGCTTTCTCCATGGTTCGCGAAAACACCATCTTGTGCAGCTCGTTCATCCGCTTTGCCACCGCCGGCGAATTCTGGCTGGCCATCGGCGTAGGCCAGTATCCCGCCATCATGTCGTAGGTTTTTCGTCCGAACACCAGCACTGCTTTGCCGCTTGCATTCGCAGTCACAAACGAATTCCACTCCTCATCCTGCTTGTGCGCCCAGCTCATATCGCCAGTGCCGCTGGCAATGAAGCCATCGAGCGACATGGAATTAAATACCATCAATTTGCGCATACTTGGGCCTCCGCTTTTTCAGGGTTTTTCACTTCCGCGATTTGTCTACGAAAGCCGCTGCTCCGGCTTGAGGTATTTCGAAATGTCCTCGGTCAAAAGATCTCTCTCATGCATCGGCCGTACTTCGACCACGCCGTGCAGCGCGGTCGGCGAACGCGCGGCCCACGAAATCGCTGCGTCCAGGTCGGGCACTTCGATGATGTGAAATCCGCCTAGCTGCTCCTTGGCATCGGCGTAGGGTCCGTCCAGCACCTGAGTCTTTTCGCTTCGGATGCGCACGGTCGTCGCTGCCGGCGTCTGCTGCAGCCCGCCGCTCGATTTCAGCACGCCCGCTTTCGCCATTGCTTCCATGTACGCGCGGTACGCCCCCAGCCAATGCGCCTGCTCTTCCCGCGTTAGCTGCGGCCATCCCGATTCGTTCACGTAATCCAGCAGAATGTATTTCATCGCCATCTCCCTGCGCGGATTTCACCGATCTAGCGTCGTCGTGTTCTCCGTTGCCGCTGTCGAATGAAAATGGCTGCTCATCTGCAAATCTGCCGAACCTCGACCGCCCCGTGACCGGTTCCCGGGCACTGTTTGGCCCAGGCCAGAGCCGCTTCACGATCCGCAACGGCGATAATGTAAAAACCTCCCAGCTGCTCTTTCGCATCGGCGTACGGACCGTCGAGAACGTTCGGCTTTCCGTCCGCCGCGCGCACCGTCGCAGCGGAAGCACTTGGATGCAAACGCCCGCCGCTTTTGAACACGCCAGCCTTTTGCATGGCTTCCGTGTAAGCCGTGTACGCAGCCATTCCTTGTTCCTGCTCGGCTTGGCTCAGTTTTGGCCAGCCGGATTCGTTCACGTATATCATCAGCATGTATTCCATTACAGACCTCCCTGGTCGTGGTGGCTCCTGCCCCAATCTCCTGCTTCCAATACCATGACGCTCGGCAGGGGGCCGATTTCGACAGGCGGGCAAAATTTTTTTCGCGAATCGCTCGGGCGGTCCTGTTTCAAGCAGTCTGTTTAAGGGCACGCTCCACCAGCGTCAGGCAGCGCTCGGCCTGTTCACGCAGCAGCTCTTCACGGTCGGTGCGATCCCGCAGGCCGCTGTGCAGCTCATCGGCAATGGCCAGGGCGGCCAGCACCGCTGCCTTCTGGGTATCAATGGTGGTGGTGGAGTCAGCAATCGCGCGCATCTTCTCGTCCACGTAGGCCGCCAGCTTCTGCACGTACGCCGGGTCCAGATCGCCCGCAATGGAATAGCTCTGGCCGAAAATTTGAACTCTGGTCGGAGGCATTTGAATAACGCGGCAACGCCAAGGCAAAGGTAACACAAATCCACGCGCGCACGAGTTGCCCCGGCAAGGTCAGGATCGGTCCAGAAATGCTTTGAGAAAAACGGGAAAGCGCCGGACAAACTAGAAGTGCAGGACCACGCCGAGGCCGATCTGGAAATTGTTCTGCGAATCGGAATACAACTGCGTGCGGACGTAATCCGCGTCTCCGCGAAACGACAGCCGCGGATTGAAAAACCAGTCAACGCCACCGCCGGCCTGAAGTGCGAATCCGTTCTTGCTGGAGTTGGCGATTTGCGGATTAAGGTGCGCTCCGCCAACCAAAATGTGCGTCCACGGCGAAAAGCGGTGCGGCTGGCGGTTCCACAGAATGCGGCCGCCGCCGGTGTACAGGACATATTTAGACATTTCACCACTCTGAAAAACATCGCCGCCGAATGCTGCGACCAGGCTGCCCTCCAGCGCGAACCATTCGTTCAGCGAGTACGCGATAGAAGTGTGAATGCCGCTCAAGTTGGCGGAAAACGGAGCCGACTTGAAGTGTACGTATTCATAGCCGGTGGCCAAGTCCCACCGGTACCCCAATTCGTCGCCGCGGCCGCCATACTGCGGAGCGCGCGGCGCTTCAGGCAACGCGGCCGAAGGCACCGGCGCGAGTGACGGCACCGGCAAAGTCGCATTGGGAACGGCCAGCAAAGGGACCATGCCAGCGTCCGGTGCTGCAGCGGGCGCAAGCAACCAAGGTAACGCACCGCGATCGAAATTCAGGAAAGAGGCCTGCTGGGCCGGCAGCGAGGCGGAGAAAGCAAGAGCGACAAACACAACCAAGACGAGGCGTTTCATTTGCGATCCTTAGAGGGCAGACCCCACGACAGGTTGGCTGGCACTTATAACGTAAACAGGAGAAGGGGTGTTTGTCTATGGCGATTCGCAAATGAGCAGCAGAAACAAGACCCGGCGGCTACCGGACCACGTAAGCGGTACCGCCGGTATTAGTGAAATCAAAACGTAGCAAGGCAGATGCATTCGCGGAAGGCGCAAAACGCCAGTCGCGCGCTGCCTTCAGAGCCAGGTTTGCGAAAAACTGGCTGCTCGCCGGGGAATTCAGATCCGCCGACCTAACCGTTCCATCCGGATTCACTTGTACGCGAACATTGATGCGCACGGTTCCGCGAATGGTGCTGCGGGCCTTTTCTGAAACGTCGGGGATCACCTGGTGCACCGCTTCGGGTGTGCCTGAACTTGCGCTTGGGACAGCCGAACGCGGCTCAGCGGCGGGCACGTTTGACCCCACCGGCGGCTTAGCTTCTGACAATGCTCCGCCCCTTGCCGCACTTGTTGACGGCGTAGAGGTCGCGGAAGATTTTGGGGAAGGCACTATTTTCGGCGGGGCCGGCGCTGCTCTTTCCGGTGCAGCCGGTGGTTTCGTTGCCGGAGCCGCCACGCCGTTCGAACCAGATCTTGCCGCGGTGGAGGACGGCGGCGCTGAATTATCCGCGCTGTTGCGCATCATTCGCGGAACAATCAGCGCGGCGAGCACCAGCGTGCCTGCTGCACCGATCAGGAAATACTTCAGCGAGCCGCTCGCAGCGCGAGGCGCCGCAACCCGCCGAGGCGCGGCGATCGTCACATTCACATTCGGCAGTGACGACACCGGAATATGCGATGGCGCCTTCCCTACCGCTGCATTTGGTGGAACCGGAGAGAGCGGCAGGGAGAGCGGGTCCACGACCGGCAAGGGCGCCTCGAACGGTGCCGATTGCGTTGTTCGTCCTGATGCGGCTCCGGCCGCGGATGCTTGCGCTGCTGCGGCGAGTGGCCGTTGGGAAGCGGCCGCGCTTTCAGGCTCCGGTTGAACCGGCGCCGTTTGAGCTGCGACTGCTTCCTGCTGGGCAACGGGAACCGGCTTCGGCCTGGGAACAAATGACGGGTCCAGCGCCGCTCGAATGTCGTCAAGAGAAATGCGCTCCGTCGGATCCTGCACCAGGGCTCCGCGGATAAGTTCCGCGAACGGACTCGGCAACTGCGGCAGCACATAGTGCCCGCCCGAATCGTGGTTCGGCAAATATTGCGTCAGCGTTTCGTACAGCGAGATTCCGAGCGACCAAACGTCCGAAGCGGGAAACAGCAGCGACTCCGGCGGAGCATACGGCGCAGCCAGAGGCCAGGAAATGGAGGGTTCGCCCGCGGGAAGAATTCGATCCGCCGACAACTTGATGGTGTCGCGAATAGCCAGGATGTTCGACGGCTTCACGCCGCCGTGTACCAGTCCCTTTTCATGCAGAAAATCGAGCGTCGCCAGCACCGGCGCCATCATTCCCGACGTTTCTTCCAGCGTCAGCGCGCGTTGCGGCAGCAATTCACCCAAATTTTCGCCGGCACGTTCCGTCACCACAAACAGGCAGGGAGAGCCATCCATCGCGCATCGGCCAAAATGCAAAATGCGGATCAGTCCGGGGTGCGACAGCGCTGCGGCCACTTTCCAGCGCGCCAGCTGCTGCAGGGAAGTCTCCGGATCCTCGGGAATCAGCTTGATGGCTGCTTCGGGTGCGGGCTCGCTCGGGCGCTCATTTGGCAGGTCCGTCAGAAACACGGCGGAGTTTGGCGAAACGCCAAGCAGCCGGCGCAGCGGAAAGCGCCCGTCCACCAATTGACCGAGAAGATGTTGTGCCGTTTCTGGCATTGAGCACCGCCAATCCGCGCGCGGAGTCGCGGGCGGAGAAGTTAGAACCTAGCCAAACAGATTTATCGGTTACAGCGCAAGCGCGTTCGCAGGATTCCAGGCGAACCCTGACGTAGTTTCGCGATGGGCCGGGGAGGCTTACAGGAATTGTGCGGGCGCGCGCCGCGAAAGGAAAGGGGGTGCTGCGAAAACGCCAGCCCTCGGAAGGCCCGCTTATCCGGACCCGGCGTTTTCATTGATGTTGCGGTTCCTGATTTTACGAACCCATAAGAAACAGCGGCTTGTTGGAAAAACTGTTGTACTTGGGCCGCAAGCGTCCGGTGTCATATTGATCGTTTACGTCCACGAATTTCTTGGTGGCGGTAACGGTGGTAATGGGCAAGTGGCTGTAGCGCCCTTCGCGCAGCACCACCAGGTGGCCAAACGTCTTGTTCAAGATCAAGTCCAGCGCCAGATTCCCATAAGCCATTGGCACAATCGAGTCAATCGCGTCCGGCTCGCCTGACCGAACCAGGTAACCCAGTTTCTGGCTGATGACTTCGATCTTCTTGCCGCTTTTGTTGAATTTCGACGAGCGATTCTTCACTTCTTCCGCAACCAGGTCGCCGATCCCGCCCAATTTCTTGTGGCCATAGGCGTCGGCGGATTCTCCTTCAAAAATCATTTCGCCGCCTGCAAACATCGCGCCTTCGGAAACCAGCGCCACCGAATAGCGACTGGGATTCTTCAAACGGTCGGAAACCAAGAGCTCCGCCAAACGGTCGATGTCGAATTTGTGCTCGGGAATCACGCAGCGGTCCGCCGCACCGGCCAGTGTGGGCAGCATCGCGGTGTAGCCTGCATAACGCCCAAAAACTTCCAGGATAAGAAACCGCTCGTGCGACCCTGCCGAAGTGCGAATGCTGTTGGTCAGCTGAATCGTGCGCGAAACGCAGGTGCTGAAGCCGATGCAATAGTCCGTGCCGGGAACGTCGTTGTCCATGGTCTTGGGAATCGCAACAACGTGGAAACCCTCCTTGTGCAGCCGCACGCCGTAGCTCAAGGTGTCGTCCCCGCCGATGGGCACCAGATAGTCAATGCCCAGCCATTCCAGATTTTTCAAGACCTCAGCCGTAAGGTCGTTCTTCTCCTCGGTGAATTGGCTGCGCAGGTGCTCCGGCACGCTAGCCTTAGGAGTTTTGCCGGGATTGGTGCGCGAAGAATGAAGAAAGGTGCCGCCGGTGCGGCTGGCGCGGTTGACCACATCCTCGGTCAACAGCTGATAGTTGTTCGAATTGTCGTAATCTTTGTCGCGGACAATATCAATCAGGCCCCCCCAGCCGTGCCGTATGCCGATGACTTGATAGCCTTCGCGCAGCGCGCGATAGGTGACGCCGCGAATCGCGGGGTTGAGGCCGGGGACGTCGCCCCCTCCGGTCAAAATTCCGATGATGCCTTTCTTGGTGCTGACGTTAGCCATGTTTGCGCGACCTTTTCGGTAAGGTTGAACCGTTAATTTTACACCGAGACGCCAACAGACGAAACCGGAGGTCCGGTCGCAATCGTCCAAGCCTGTAGCGTTTCAACCGTGCCGTCAACTCAGCGGAACTCGACAAAGACCTATGCACGAGCCTGGAGGGTCGGTGAAAGCACAACGCAGATTGCTCGTCGCAGGCATCGCTGTGGTCGTGGCATTCTTCATGAGTATTCCAGCCGTCTTCGCATGGAACGACCGCGGCCACATGAGCGTGGCCTACCTTGCATATAAGAAGTTAAAGCCTGCGATTCGCGATCGTGTGAACGCCCTGCTGAAGCTCAATCCGAAATATAACGCCTGGGCCGCCAAGGTGGATCAGCAGATGCCTAGCGCCAGCCCCGACGACAGGAAATTGATGATTTTCATGCTGGCGGCGACCTGGGCCGACGAAATAAAACGCGATCACGCGTATAAACAGGACGGAACACAGGGCGGCAACCGTCCCGACGGCAGCCCCGATCCCGGCAGAAATACCGGTTACGACGACTTGCTCATGCACAAGTACTGGCACTTCATTGACACCCCGTTTTCCACCGACGGAACGCCGCTGCCGCCGATTCCGGCGCCCAACGCACAGGAACGCGTCGCCATCTTGCGAACTGTGCTCGCCTCGGCAAGCCCCGATGAACTGAAGTCCTACGATCTGGTCTGGCTCTTGCACATCGTCGGCGATATCCACCAGCCGCTGCACGCTTCGACGCGAGTGAGTCAGGCTGATCCCGACGGCGACGCCGGAGGAAATCTGGTGAAGCTCGATTGCGCCAAATGCGAGCTGCACTTTTTTTGGGATGGTTTGCCCGGCGCGCGGAATGATTTAAAAACCGCGATGAAGGGCGCGCGCAGACTCCCGAAAGCCAATGCGTCGCTGGCGGCGAGAATGGACGAAAAGGATTGGGTCACCGAAGGGTTTCAACAAGCGCAGCAAACTGTCTACGCGTTCCCGGTCGGACCCGGCAACGGGCCATATACACTCACCCCCGAGTACAAGAAAGCGGTTGGCAATCTGGCCCAGCGGCGAGTCGCACTGGCCGGTGCGCGGCTGGCCAAACTGCTTCATGATGAATTGCAATGAAAAGTCCGGATTTCAGATCGGCCGGCGAATGCCCAGCTTGCGCATGCGCGCTTGCAGCGTGGTGCGCTTCATACCGAGGATGCTGGCTGCGCCGTGTACGCCAGCGATGCGCCACTCAGTTTGCCGCAGCGCGCGCAAAATGTGTTGCCGCTCCATGTCTTCCAACGTGGAAATATTTGATGGAGTCAACGCAGCCGGCGCCGCTTGTTCCGCGGCGGGCGCGGCCTGCGCGTTGCGAAGCTCTGATAAGGGCACCCGCAATTCTTTTCCGGGCGACAACAACACCGCCCGTTCGATCAAGTTTTCCAGTTCGCGAATGTTGCCCGGCCAGGCGTAAGAAACCAAGGCATCCATAGCATCAGCCGGAACATAGAGAACCGTTTTGTTCATACGCCGGCTGAACTTTTGCACAAAGTACCGCACCAGCAGCGGAATGTCCTCGCGGCGTTCGCGCAGGGCCGGAATCTGAATCGGGAAGACATTCAGCCGGTAATAGAGGTCGCTGCGGAAGGAACGGTCCGCCACCAGGCGGCTCAAATCGGCGTTGGTTGCGGCGACCACGCGAACGTCCACGCGGATCGTGCGCGTTGCGCCCAGCCGCTCGAATTCCTGTTCCTGCAGCACGCGCAGCAGTTTCGGCTGCAGTTCCAGCGGAATATCGCCGACTTCATCCAGAAAAATCGTGCCACGGTCCGCCAGCTCGAAACGGCCAATCTTCTGGCTGACTGCGCCAGTAAAGGCTCCCCGCTCGTGTCCAAACAGTTCGCTCTCCAGCAATCCGGAGGGAATCGCCGCGCAATTTACTTTCACAAAGGTGCGCTCGCGCCGCGGGCTTAAATTGTGAATCGCGCGCGCAATGAGTTCCTTCCCGGTGCCGGTTTCACCCAGCACCAATACGGTGGTGTTTGCGGGCGCCGCCAGCTCCACCTGTGCCAGCGCACGCTTGATGATGGGACTTTCTCCGACAATTTCCTCAAAATTCAGCTCGCTGCGGATCTCTTCTTCCAGGTACAGTTTTTCGACCGCCAGTTTGTCTTTCAGCGAATCAATTTCCTTGAATGCCAGGGCATTTTCGACGGCAATCGCCACCTGAGCGGCAACTCGATTCAGTAGGTCCGCATTGCTCTCGGAAAAAGCATCAAGTCGCCGGCTGGCCAGGTTCAGCGTGCCGAATGCGCGGCCCTTGGTGATCAGAGGAACGCAGCAAACCGAGGCGATGCCTTTTTCCCGAAGAATGCGCACCAGTTCGGCCGGAAACTGGTCCAGCTCGCCGCCGTGATAAAGAGCAGGTTGGGTGCTCTTAATGCAACGCCCTGCAGGCGACTCATCGAGCGCCACAGTAATTTCCTTTCCGGCAAAAAGATCTCCGGAACCGTCGAATTCCAGCGCATGCAGCTTCAGGCGATTGGTTGCGGAATCAAGAAGAGCCAGGCTGGTGTAGTCGTGATGAATGACGCGCGTAAGAGCCGACACGATGCCGCGGAACAGTTCGCTGATTTCGCGGCTGGTGACCAGCACGTTGTTGATGTCCAGCAGCACCTGCAGACGGTCGCGCTGCTCAGCCAGTTGCCGCTGATAAGCTTGCGACGATTCGAAATTCAGCGCATTATCCACGGCTACCGCAACTTGCGCTGCGACGCGCTGCATAAACTGAATGTCGGAATCCGGAATCGCCTGCGGTCGCAGCCGGCCAAATCCCATGGCGCCCAGGCGGTGTTGCGCGGTGGTGAGCGGAAGGGCCGCAAACGAACGAACGCCTTCGTCCTTCAGCTTCCCGAGAAATTCCGCGAAGCGCGTTTCCGTCAGCACGTCTTCCACGATAAAAGGCTGTTGCGTTTTCCACACCCAGCCGGACGGGCTGCTGTCCACCGGATGTTCGAAGCCGATGGTCTTCTCGGTGTGCACGCGGCTTTCCAGCACGTGCAGCCGCATCACATTTTTTTCCGGATCGTGCAGCACCAGCGTCAGAAAATCGGAGTCCACCACCGAGTGCAGGCGCGTGGCCAGCTCGTGGAAAAGCGTATTCAAATCGCGGTGCTGCGCGATGATTTCACTGACGTCCAGCAGCGCTTCCAGTTGCCGCCGCGAGTGATCAAGTGCCGGGCTCGGGACTATCTCCGGCGGAGAGATGGCAGGATCCGCCATGTCGGCAGAATAGCACCGCGAACATACTGTCTCAACTGAGCCCGCGCAAAAGGCGGCTGCGGCATATCACGTACGAAGATAAATCCGCTGCGTTACAGCGATGACCGGATAGGACGATTTCCGGCAAGGGTTTATCAACAGAACCGGAGAGCTTATTCGCTATGACGCAAAATCAAGTTATCGCGATTATCGTTGCCGTTTTCGTGGCTGCGGTGGTCGTGCTTCTTTACTTAAAAACACAAAAGTCCAGAAGACTTCGCGAACGCTTCGGGCCCGAATACAACCGCGCCGTAAATGAAGTTGGCAGCACACGAGCTGAGTCACGGCTCGAGAAACTCGAAAAGCGCGTAGGGAACTACAACATCCACCCGCTTGAACCTGCCACGCGAGATCGCTACGTGCAACAGTGGCGTGTGGTGCAGGCGAAGTTTGTGGACGACCCGGACGACGCAATCGGCGCCGCGGACCGGCTGCTCGGAGAAGTCATGACCGCCCGAGGCTATCCAGTCGCGGATTTTGAGCAGCAAGCGGCCGATCTTTCCGTCAATCATCCCCTGGTGATCGAGCATTACCGCGCCGGACACTCCATCGCGGTCCGCCACACCCAACGGCAAGCCAGCACTGAAGATTTGCGGCAAGCCCTGATCCACTACCGGGCACTGTTTGACGAATTGGTCGAACCAGAACAACGCACGGCTGTTGCTGCGCGTTCCTGAGCGTCTGGCGTTTCCAGCGCAACATAAAGGGCGCGCTATAAACCATCCGGGGAGGGTACCGTGAACGAAGCAGAAGCAAGGCAAAAACGAATTGATGAAGAAAGCATTTCTACCGCCGATCTCGCCGGTGCGCCGACGACTGCCGACAAAGAGGCCGAGCGTGCGCGGCGCAACGAAATAATTGATGTGAAGCCGGAGCAACGCGATGTCGCAACGGTCGAGGTTCAAAAGACCGAGGTCGCGGCACAGGCGGTGCGGGGGGTTGGCGGCTCCGCCTCTGCGGCGCATGCCGGGACGAGTTCCACTCCGGCGATTTCCCATGAACCAGAACGTGGCCCGCTATTCTCGGCGGACGAAGCCGCGAATCTTCGTTCGCGTTGGGACACCATTCAGGTCAGTTTCGTGGATGAACCGCGCCGCTCGGTACAGGAAGCGGACAATCTGGTTGCCACGGCCATGAAGCGCCTGGCGGAACAATTCGCAGCGGAACGCTCCGCGCTCGAAGCCCAATGGGCTCGCGGCAGCGACATCTCTACTGAAGATCTGCGCCTCGCGCTGCGGCGCTATCGCTCGTTTTTCGGCCGCTTGCTTTCCGTGTAGGTAAAATTCTCTTCGTTCCGGGTAGCGACCTGCCAGTCGCTGTCGCGCATCGACTTGGTTATCGCGGACGGCGAATCTAGAATGCGAAGGGCAAAAGAAAAAGGCACGCTCCCCGTGGGAGCATGCCTTATTTCGGGCCGAGGGAGAGGCAGAGTTGCCCGCTTGACTTGATCAGCGGGTAGATCTGGCTGCGAGGACGAACTCGCCCGAGGTCTCGCGGTTGTTGGCCATCTCGATTTCGGCGCGGGACTTGCTGAGCTCGCGGCCCTGCTGATAACCCTCCGCCCAAATCTGGGACAAGAAATAGCGGCCACCCAGCGTGTGGAAGACCAGCTTCGACTGTTTCGACGGTTGCGCAGACGCGCAGCGAAACGCCAGTGTCATGACCGCGGTCTTGTTGTCAGTGGAGCGAATGAAGATCGCCTGGCTAGAGGATCCGTCCCCGGCCACCACGTATTCGCCGGCAGGGAGGACTCGATTCCCGACCATGAAATCAAAAGGAATGTTGGCCTTGACGCCGTTCTGTTGTGCCTGAACGCCGGACACCGCGAAAAGCAAGCCCAAACCCAGAAAAGCACTGCGCATACGATTCATAGAACCTCCTCTAGAAACGGCGAAGAGAGGGCCGGGCCGGGTGTTCTGGCTGGTGGCTTGACTGCTTTCGTCGTTCTGATGTCGGTGGCTTTGATAACCAGGGACATGGAGAAGGAATGCAGTTCGAAGGCCATGCGCGAAAACGCGGCCGTTCCTTGCCAGTACCCGACGCAGCTGCTGAAAACAAGCCGGTTACCGACCGGGAGGCGAACCGCCGCGTCCCTCGGAGTGCCTCGAGCAGCAGTTGCACTAACCCTATGGTTAGTGGAAAGCCGCCGAACGGTTAATCGCTCTCTACCGGGCACGCCGGAACACCGCAAAGTGTGATAAACCACAGCCAGAGAAATGCACATGAATCCTCGCCTGATTGGCGTTGCCGGTCCGCTCCAGGGAACCCTGTGTGCCTTGCCTGAAGGCGAAATCTCGATTGGCCGGGACGTGACAAATCAACTGTGCGCTGCCGACGCCGCGCTCTCACGCCACCACTGCGTGCTCGTCCGGCAAGGCCCGAAATGCACGGTGCGCGACGCCGGCAGCCGCAACGGAACACGCGTCAATGGCGTCCCGGTAGACGAACAGCCTCTGGCAAATGGCGATGAGCTTTCAGTTGGGTCATCGGAATTGTTGTTCCTGAGTGAAGCCGAAAAGTCCGTTCCCCATACCGACCGGATCTCCATGGAGGACACCGCCCAACTCGATGCCTCGGTCGCTTCTATCCGGCGCGAACGTGAAACCTCCAGGCGCCTGGAAAAAATACTTGCACAATTGCCGGGTACGCCGGAGCTCAACCATCACTTGCAGGCCCTGTTGAAGATTGCTACTGCCGTCGGCGGAATTCGCGACCGCGAATCGTTGCAATGGCAACTGCTCGGGTTTCTCTTCGATGTATTCCCCGCGGAACGTGGAGCCGTGGTTTATTTCGATAAGATGGGCGGTGTTGAATCTACTGCCACATGGGACCGGGTGATCGGCCCGGAGCATCCGGTGCCGATCGATGAATCGTTGTTGCGGCGTGTTTTCGCGGGCAAGGCCGTGCTGGCATCCCCGGACGGATCGCCTGCGAAAACAGAACAACGCCCTGGCTCGGCGGTCTGCGTTCCGATGATGGCGGAAAAAGTTCTGGGTGCCATTTATTTGCAAGCTACAGGTGAGCGATCCGGCGAACCGTTCGACCAGACCCATCTCCAGGTGCTCTCTGCGGTAGGCTCAATTGCCGCCCTGGCGCTGCAGAACCTGTGCCACTGGGAACGAATCAGCAATGAAAATCGCGCGTTGCGCGCCGAGGTCAGCCTCGAACACAACATGGTAGGCGCCAGCCCGCGAATGAAAGACGTTTTCGAATTCATCCGCCGCGTCGCGCCGACGGATGCGACTGTGTTAATCGAGGGCGAGAGCGGAACTGGCAAAGAGTTGGTGGCTCGGGCCATTCATCGCAACAGCGCACGGACCAAAAACTCTTTTGTGGCGATTAATTGCGCGGCGATTGCCGAAAACCTTCTGGAAAGCGAATTGTTCGGTCATGAAAAGGGCGCCTTCACCGGAGCCGCGGCACAGAAAAAAGGCCGAATCGAAATGGCCGAAGGCGGAACGCTGTTTCTGGATGAAGTCAGCGAGCTCGCTCCGGAACTGCAGGCGAAGCTCCTGCGCGTTTTGCAGGAACGTGAATTTGAGCGCGTGGGCGGAACCTGTCCGATTCTCTTGGACATACGCCTGGTTGCGGCTACCAACAAGAAGCTGGCGGCGGCGGTGGCCTCCGGTGAATTTCGCAAAGATCTGTACTACCGGCTGAACGTAGTCACGCTGACCATGCCTGCCCTGCGCGATCGGGCCGAGGACATACCGCAACTCGTGGAACACTTTCTCGCCAAGGCCAGTCGCAAATGCAAGACCAGGGTTAAGGGACTCTCGCAGGAAGCCGCTGCCTGCCTGGTTAAATATGATTGGCCCGGCAACGTGCGAGAACTGGAAAACGCCATCGAAAGTGCCGTGGTGCTGGGTGCGAGCGATACCATCTTGCCAGAAGACCTTCCGGAAACTGTGTTGGAAGCCGGGCCGGCAGCCCCGGGCGAACCCGCGGATGAACCTGCCAAATATCTCCGTTCGGTGAAAGAGAACAAGCGCCAGACGATTCTGCAGGCGCTGCAACAAGCAGGTGGCAGCTACCACGACGCCGCGAAGATCCTCGGAATCCACCCGAATTCCCTGCTGCGACTGATGCGCAACTTACACGTGAAAGCATCGATGAAAGCCGGCCAGCCGTCATCGCGCGACCCCAAAGAGTGAATGCTCCGGAAGCAGAATTTGGAGACCGCGCCGAACGCAATGGCATCGAGGACGGCGATTGGGGGAGCTATTTTGGCGCCTCAACCTTCTTGGACGCCAGCGCGGCCTGAACCGCCGGCGGCAATTCGCGCATCCGCTTGATGTAAGCCGCCATGGTCCACAACTCCTGGTCCGAGTTCCACTTTCCGTTGGCAAACATTCCGGTACGCCGGATGCCGTGCTTCGCAATCCAGAAAATTTGTGCTTCGGTGTAGCTGGTTCCCTCTTTGTGGAATTGCGGAATCGGCGGAAACAGCGAGCCGCTGATATCTTCTTCATTGCCCGCGCGGCCGTGGCACCCCGAGCAACCGTTGATGAATAACTTGCCGCCCGCTATCAGATTTTCCTCGCTCGGCGCCACCGGATTGGGCATCGCGGGCGCCCGCCGCCGCACCGAAGCCTGCATCGCCGGCTTCATCAGCCGCATTTCCCAGGCCGCAGGCGCCAGATCCGCGCGCACTTCCGAGAACCCCAGCCGCAAATAGGTAACCCCGCAAAGAACAAGAAGCAACACTCCAGCCACCACTCCCAGCAGAAAATTCCTCATTTTCAGCTCCGTCGTCTGAACCATCCGGCAGGTCTTCCCTCTTCGACGAACCGTGGTTGTTATGGGGAGCAGTATCGCAGCTGTTTTGCTGATTTTGGCAGCGTGCGAATGTCGATTTCCCCGTCTCCCGCACGACGAGTATGCAGAGGATGTGACTGAATCCCTAGAGGAGCGACACGATGAGATTCTTATGCTTGGTTTACCTCGAGCCGGATACCTTGGCCACTCTTTCGCCCAGCGACAAAGTAGCCTTAGATCGCAGCTCTTTGGGTTATAACGACGAATTGCGCAAAAAGAATCAGTACCTGGCTGCGGAAGCGCTCGAGCCGGTCGGCAGGGCACGTACGGTGCGGGTCCGCCGGGGCAAACGGTCGGTCACCGACGGACCCTTTGCCGAAACCAAGGAGGTTGTGGCCGGCTTCATCCTGGTGGAGGCCGCCGGGATGGACGAAGCACTCGAAATCGCTGCGGGAATTCCGCTGGCTAAACTGGGCAGTGTCGAAGTCCGCCCGGTACTGCGCATCGGTGGCCAGTTGGCCTGAACAACGTCTCTCAAGGCAGCTCAATCAGCAGGATTGGCAGGCCTGCGCGGAGCCGAGATCAGGACCCGCCTGCTCGCCACTGTTGTTGCAAACCCGGCACCAGCTTCAGCGCGTTTTCGTAATAGATTTTCCGTAACACCTCGTCCGGCACCTGAAATCCATAAATCCTCCAGAACGCGTGCCGTTTACGGTAATACTCGAAATACTCGTCTCGCGTCTCTAGCGCCCGGAAATACCATTTATATTCATTCACGTCGTATATGTCCTTGCCCATCAGCACCCGATCCTGATATTTGATCAGGAAATCGTGCGCCGAATACGGTTGCCGGCCCAGTTCGGCCAGCACTGCCGCAATGTCCACATACACGTTCGGATGCGAATCAAACAGCTTGCCCAACCGCTCCAGGTCGTTTCCATGAAACGCCAGATGCGCCGCAATGAAATTGGTCCGGGGATGTTTGGCGAACATGCGATTCCGCTCCGCTAGCAACGCTTCAAAAGGCGGATATTTGGAAGGCGGTCTGGCCCGCTGCGGAAATTCCCGCAACTCTTCCCACCGCTCGTTGTGGTAATCCCAAGGATCAAAAAATGCCGAAGGTTCAGCGATGTGGATCAGCACGGGAATTTTCAGCTCAGCACATTTCTCCCAAACCGGGTCAAACTCCGGATCGTCCACGTGCACTCTTTCGCCGTTCGCGTACTTCAGGTCCATTCCGTAGTTCTTGAAGATCTTCAGTCCCTGGGCACCGCTTCTTACGTCCTGCTCCAAGCGCGCCGCGGCTCGCTTTCCGTACCCCGGCGTATTCAGGTCGTCGTAACTCAAATTCGCGAACACCACGAAACGGTTCGGATAACGCCCTTTCATCACCGCCAGCGTTTTCTTCAGGGACTCGCCTGTTCCGCCACTGAGGTTTACCAGCACTCGAAGATTGATGGTGTCCATCTCCTTCACCAGCTCATCCACACGCTCTGCCGTGGGATTCCAGTGATGGCTGTGGATATCGACAAAGGGGTACTTGGCACGCTCGGGTTTGTGTTCCGCCGTGACCAAAGTTGACTTCGGCTGATACTCCTCGATGGTTGGCACACGTCCGTTGGCATCAGTTTGCGCTTGCGCCTTGGTGGGTACCGGCTGTCCCATTTCCAGCAACCCGAACAGCGTGACGCCACCGCAAGCCAACACCCATCTCCACAAGTTCATCTTCCCTCACCCTGCCAAGCGAAGCTTGCCCTGGAGCAATCGACCAGAGTTGCTTCTTTTTGAGACCACTAGGTTAGACTAGCCTGCCAGCGCCAAGAACTATAACTGAATCACGATGGATCTATTTTCATATCCGCCACGAAATCCATTCGATCGTCGCAAATTCGCCTGGGGGGAGCTCTCTTGACGATCGTCGGTTCAATAATCTGGGCCTTCTTCTGTCCGTGGCTCACCAGATAGACCTGTCGTGCG
>DATMZI010000146.1:0-20724 GCA_035607085.1 Candidatus Eiseniibacteriota bacterium
ACGATCGAGCGCATGTACGAGCGACTGCGACTCTTCGACACGTGCTCGTTGCGCGCCCGCGACCGGATTATTCGAGACAGGAGTGAGTGGCGGAGCAGCCGCGGGCGGCCTCGCTAGCAAGGTGCTCTCCCGGGCTTCGACCACCGCATCGGCAATGCCGAGGATATCTGCGAGTTGAGCGCGGCTTATGGCTTCCTGCTGCTGCGCTCTAGCCAAGTTCACGTGCGCTCGCGCGAGCTCCGCGTCTGCCCTTGAGGCATCCGCGCCCGCGCGGAGCTGATTGTCCACCAGGACGTGCACGGACTTTGTTAAGGTCTCGCGGCGCTCCACGTCCGCCTGCGCGGCGCGCACGGTTTGCTCGGCCGCCAATACTGTGAGGTAGGCGTTCACCGTCGCGACACTCACATCGAGGCGTGTCAGAGACGCTTCCGCCGTGGCGCGGTTTTGCACCGCGCGTGCCGCGTCCACCCTCGCGCCGCGATACCCGAAGTCGAGAGGCTCCCACGAGAACAGCAGCCCGCCTGCGCTTCCCCAGGCGCTGCGATTCGACGGCGATAGGGTAACCGGTCCGGTAATCGGAGCGATGACGGAGTTCGGTATCAGCAGGCCAGCAATGTTGTTGTCGGTACCCCGATTCGATTGCCAAAGGACATCGGTCCGAGGCAAGTAGCTGGTGCGCACGAGTCCTACACTTGCTTTCGCGGCCCGGACTTGTTCCAGCGACGCGCGCACCGCCGGGTAATTCTTGAGAGCAAAGTCCACTGCCTCTTCAAGCGTGAATGCTCTCGTCTTTTGCTGGTCGGACTGCCCCAGCACCGGCCGTCCCAGCGACAACAGCAAAACCACGCTGGTCGCCGTTTTCCAATATCCTCGATGTTTTGCGAACACGTCCGTCTGCTCCTCAATTCACTTTCGCGGCGCGTGGTAGAGTCCTTCGATGAGTTGCATCCCGCGCTCCAGAAGTTTGTCGTCCGAAATTCCTTGCTGCGCCCAGCCTTTCAGGATTTCGTCCACTCCGTAGCCCTCCTTGCGGCCGAACCGGTCGTCGAGGAGATCCGCGTCGTGAATGATTTGTCCAATCAGGCCAACCCTCGGGTCGCGGACGTGAAACTGTTTGGTGAGCGTTTCAAACGTGCAATCATCGCCGCGATGTCCGAACCCTTCTTCCTGGAACATGTCGTAAGGCACCGCGCCCGCCGGCAGGCGGTCTTCTGACGCGAAGGCAAACCGGGCCATCCGGTCGATAAAACGGCAAATCAGCCAGGCGGACGCACAGCGATCGACACCCGGCCTCGGCCTCGTTACCCACACTCTGCCCCTGTAGTCTTTCGGATTGATCTTGCTGTTACCGGCAGCCCCGGATTTGGCCGCGCGCGCTCGGGCCGCATGAGCCAGCAATTCCTCAACCCGCTTTTGCAGCGGACTGTCGAAGAAATCGACCTCGACGATCTCCTGAAATCGATTCCGAAGCCGGCTGAGACGGCCCGCGCCTTTTCCTTCTACGCGCGTCGAGGAAAACCTCTGCAGCTCGCGAATCAGTTCCTGATACTCGCGCGCGCGCGCTTCTTCGAAACGGCCAATCAACTGAGGCCTCGAAAGATTGTCGATGGATTCGACGCGGACCACGGATGCGTCCCCTCCGTATTTCCGAATCGCTGTCGCAAGCCACTCGAAGTGCTCTTCATTGCTTGGGCTGTTGGGGAGCAAGTAGCCGGAGTTGCCGAGTGGCACCGTTCCGAAGCGCTGCAGTTTCCGCCAGACTTCCACGCGTTGGCTCGCGCGCTTGGTAGGCAGGGTAAAGGCCAGCAGCAGCCAGTCGGGCCTCGACTCTCTACGTACAGTCATTTCGACTAGATGTTATATCTCTAACTCATGACGAGTCAAACGACACACTGGCGCAGACTAGCGTGCGAAGCGGTTGGAGGAAAAAACGGACGCCCAGTTGTCCCGCTCTCGCCTCGGCAACATCAGAACATTCCCAGGGATTCTGCTAGAGAGTTGAACAGCCAGGCGGGGGGCAGACCAGAATCTCCGTTTTTCGAGCGAATCGTGCTTATCGTCAGCCAAAAAAGCGGGCCAAATATCGCCCACAAACTTCGTCAGTAAGATTTTGCCTCTGGTTATTATCGGTTTGCGGGTCTAGTCCATCGCGCGACATCAACCTCGCGCGCAGGTTTTCAGTCGCTTGGCCAGCTTCTCAATTTCCTGGCTCTGCTTGTAGACTGCTACCGAAAAAACTTCCGCCGAAGGTGTCTTTGCGAGTTGCGTTCTCAGGTCGCCGACTCTCGCAAAAAGCTGTTCCACTGTCTCCCGCAATTCCTTCTCCTGCGCAACCAGCCGGGCCTTCGGCGAAATGCCGGCGGGTACCTCGCCTTCCCGCCTTTCGGCTCCCTCGGGAGGGTTGACCGGAGTCTTGACTCTCGGCGCCGGAATCGGCGGGTCTTGAAGCAACAGCAATGACCCGGCCGCTCCGCTGAGCTTCTTCACAAAAGATCGTCGCGCGTCCAGCATTCTCGCCCTCCCATCCGAGGGTGGCTCATCCTTGCGGGTTGTGCAAGGGTGAGCTTTCTGCTTTTTTCTTCCGCTTCTTCTCACACTGCAGCCCTAGTTTCCGCGGATTATGGCACTGAAGCCTGTCGGGAAAGAACCGACGCGGTAGTTGACCAGGGCTTGCCTTAGATCTACCGTGCTCGCCTGTCCCCGCGCGTGCGGTACAGCAATCGCGTGTCCCGCGCGGCAGTGTTCAATCACAAGTGGGTGATTCACCGAGAGGTCGGCGGCTTGCTGCCCGAAATCCGCCACGGGATAGCCACGAGCCATCACTTCACCGAGCAGGCGGTCCGCTTCATCGACGGTTGCATTTGGGTCGTCCACAAATCTCGGCTTATACGAGTCGCCATTGCTCGATGTTACGGTCGCGTGCTGAGACTTCCAAGGGGTGAATGTCATATTGTTTGACGCGTTTCTCGAGTTGCGCTTCGCCACGGGCGTTTCCGGCTTCGCTTACCGCGCGCTCGTATTCGGGGCCAAAACGCTCGCCAAGCCTTCTGGACTTCTGTGTTGTTAAGTAGAAAAGGACGGCGGCCACCGCAGCGATTTTGTGTCATATCGAGTACGCTCCCCCGCACCCATGATAGACCCCGCCACAGTGCCTTATCGGGTGGTCGCTGTAACGCTATGAATGAAGGTTCGTCTGCGAAACGCTACGCCGTGAGGCCACGCTACGGCACCCGTCACGCAGCGGCGCTCACTGACGGACCGCTATGAATGGATCGCATTTTGAGGCAGAACGCCCGCGAATATCCGTAATGGCGAGTATGTACAGGGCTTCGCTTGGTGCACTAGGGTGGGAACTCCTTAGTCTTGCCTCTGAAGAAAGCTCACGAGGGCGACTGTGCCGGTCTTGAATTATAGGAATATCCTCCAAGTCAAGTGAGAGCCCCAAATATCTGAAGTTCCGAATATTGCAAACAGGCGAGCGAAAGGATGACGCGAACGATTGAGCGACAAGATTTTCTGTACGACTTAGTGACCGCAATCACGGGAAATTACGTGGCCATGGCAGTGTCTCCAAAACAAGAAACGATGATGCGAGGCGAAATGCCCTACCGCACACTTTGCAGAACCGGCGAAAAGGTTTCGTGCATCGGGATGGGCGGATTTCACCTTGGCAGTCTAGGCTCGAGGAAGCGGACGCGCTGAAGCTTTTTCAGGCCGCGGTCGACCGAGGTATCAACTTCTCGGACAATTCTGGGGACTACAACCAGGGCGAGAGCGAGAGAAGAGTGGGCAAAGCGCTCAAAGGTCGCCGCGATAAAGTGTTCGTAATGTCCAAGTTCGACGGCCGCACCAAAGAACCCGATGCCTTAGCCATTCCGCCGAGGATCGACGCTAAGGAGGCAGCGGGCTATGGGCTTCATGGGGCGAAACAGACGTTGCACGGAAAGTTGTTCGAGTCCATTGACGAACCGAAGGGGAATCTGCCGTAACGGGCTAAACGAAATGGCGAAGAGGTCGACAAAAGAAAAGGGGCTTACAAATCCACTTAGGCTGGCTCCACGCGATCCTCGTGATTCAACGTTGATTCGAGTCATCATCGAAACCCCAAAGGGAAGTCGCAACAAGTACGCATTCGACGCTAAACAGCGAATCTTCCAACTGAAGAAAGTTTTGCCGACGGGAATGGCGTTTCCGTACGACTTTGGATTTATCCCATCCACGATGGCTGATGACGGCGATCCTGTTGACGTCCTGGTTCTGATGGACGAACCAGCTTTCCCCGGTTGTCTACTGGGTTGCCGCCCGATTGGCATCATCGAAGGAGAGCAGGGCAAGAAGAAACAGCGCGAGCGAAACGACCGAATTGTTGCGGTTGAGGACGATAACCATAGTTATGCACACGTGAAGCACATTCGAGATCTGGGCAAGAAGTTCGTAAAAGAACTGGAAGAGTTTTTTGTGAACTATCACAGACTCAGCGCTAAGCAATATCGGATTCTGGGTATACGAGGGCCAAGGGAGGCAAAGAAGCGCGTCAAAGAGGGTGAGAAAGAAGCAAAACATGGCGCCTAGAACCAGGGGCTCCTGCGAACACGCCAGAGAAGAATGGAAACGATGGTCCACGCCATTGTGCCTGTTGCAAGGACGAGAACCAGATTGTGCGCGGGCATGAGCTGCCACACGGCGAGTCCGAAACCTAGCAGTCCGGCAGCGCCGAGCGCAGCGCCGTATGCGTCGAGGGCTGCGGCTTGTCTGCCGCGCTTGGTTTGCCCTATTCCCGCCTTTCGCTTTCTCTCTCGCTCATGTTTTTCGACCAGCGTTGCGCCCGCCGGAAAAATGGCTGGAAATGCCAGAAAGAGTCCTCCCAACGTTGGTCCGTACTGCTTGGCTATAATGCCGGCGAGAACGGTTATGGTTCCCCCAAAAATGAACCGCACGGCGTATTCGTACCACTTCGTCTGGTGCAAAGCCGATAAATGAAGCGATACCCGCATTCTTTATTTACCTCAGGAAAGCGAGCCACAGCGAAAGAGAGATCGCAAACCAAACAATCAGAGCTGTGATGCTAGCCTTGGCAGCGGACCATTCGGACTGCATCATGAGCCGGCTGCTGAGACAAGCGTATAGAAAAAAAGCGCCTGCGCCCGCCACCATCGAACGAGCTTCAATGGATGCGTACATTCGACCGTCGGAAGAAGCCGTCAAGGCGAGTGTGGCGAGACCAACGGAGGGCGCGGCGCCAAACAGTCCCGCGAAGCTTTTTGGCTTTAATACGTCGCCGAGTGCAGCAAAAAATGAAACGGCCAGGCCGCCGATCAAAAAACGAAAGAGGAACTCTGTCATGAAAATTCCCCAACCCGAGGGCTTCCGTGACCTGCAAAACATAGGATGCCCCGATCGCGAAAGCGGTCATGCAGAAGCCGCTGTATGCCAATCGGCGACAAGCTCATGCCACGCCTCAGACCAGCACGACCACTAGCACAGCCAAGGCTTTTTCAATCTAGGGGGCTCATGACGATCCCTGGAATCGCAACGTGCCTCCAAGAAGGCGAGTATGGCTTGCGGTGCTCAGGACCCTGCTCCCTCGCTCTTCAGTTTTCTGCTTTTGGCTCGCCGATGCAGGATCGCGCGAACCTTAGGCGCTTTTTCAGCTAAGAGCATTTGGGGAACGCGCCGACGATACTGCCTTTTCTATGTTCGGATACAGCAAGGCGGTCATCGCGTTCGGCGAATCGCAAGAATAGAGTAACGTTCCTACCGCCGTGCACGCGGTGTCCAGCCAGCAACTCTAGGAGGTAGAAATGGCCAGATACGGACGGGCGGCCAGCAAATCGGTCAAGAGCGCAATGCGCCGCAGGAAAAAGGGAACCCTGCGTTCGGGAAAAGGCGGAAAAGGCGGACGCGTCAAGAGCCGGAAGCAAGCCATCGCTATAGGCCTTTCCGAAGCGCGAGAGAAGGGCGCGAAAGTTCCTCGAAAGAGATCACGCTGACCGCTTCGGCTCCGAAACGGTCGGACCTTGGTTGTTGCCACCATCATCTTTGCAGGAGGCGGAATCACTTCTTTTTATCAGGGACTGCTCCATTTACGGCATCCCATAAGGTTGGAGCATCCCTCGTGGAATTACGCACTATTGGCGATATCGACGGGCCTGTCTACATACATGGACCGGCGGCTGGGGCATTGTCACCTATTGGAACGCATTTGTAGCGATAAATGAGCTGCAAGTTCCGGCACCTTTTTCGAAACGCCCGTCATGATAAAACTTGTCCTTGTTCTCCGGCTTCAAGACTCTGTCGGACACTGTGAAGAGCTACGACGCGTGTTTTAATTTGGGCCTGAGTGACCAGGAAGAATATGACCTAGTCGAATATCTCAAATCTCTGTAATTTGCGCATTCGCGACTGGGAATCACTTCGTCTGCTTTAAGCTAGGTCTGTGAGATTGCAAGTCGGCAAAGCGGACACTACCAAATGTTAGCCTTCATAAACTAATTTTGATCTGTTGTCGATGCCCTGGCCTGAGCCATAAATCTGTACGCGCACTACAAGAAGCTGCTCACCTCTTTACACTAGTTTCCGAATTTCGCTCGGTGCGAAAACCCGTTAAAACATAGGCGGCAATTGAAAGGCGGGACAAATGCTTGGAACGGTGCTAATCGTCTTGTTGATTCTGGCGCTCGTCGGCGCGTTTCCACGTTGGGGATATAGCCGTGATTGGGGTTATTGGCCCTCAGGTGGATTGGGCCTCGTGCTCCTCATCGTGCTGGTCCTTGCCCTCATGGGACGCATCTAGGGTCACGCGAGCCCGAGCTCGACGTGCAAAAAGGTCGATGAAGCTTCGCGGAGCCTCTAAAGCAGCAGATCAGAATTTCGTTGGTCCGGTCAGATTCGCCCCGCCAGCCCGGAGAAGAAACGCATCTACCAGCTAAGCATGGTCGAGCAAGTGCGCGAAGCGACGGAGAAGGCAAATCAGCGAGTATATGGCGATCGCGTCACGGTTCACCTACGCGGTTTAGATGACGAAGGTTCGCAGCTTAGTTGCGAGAATGGACCATTTGTAACTGATTGAAAGGGAAGTAGAATTTGGCTCGCCCGAGTGGACGATTTTAGAACTTTCCTCGGACCGTTCGTGTCAAGCTTGTCGCATCTCGAGTCTGAGCGTGTGCTTACCACTTAGCTTGCCTCGGCCTGGATCCCCAGAGTTTCTTAACCCTTAAAAGGCACGGATATTCTTTGTCTGCGTCGCAATTCTTAAGACGAGCCATTTGGCCTTTGACGCTTGGTCCTTTGGGAATCTGACTCTTGTTGCAGCTGCATTCATCCTTGACTTGCGCCATAACCGATGTAGCATTCCCCCTAGCGAAGACTCTGGCTGCGCTCCCGCGCCCAGCCTCGGTTTGTGACAATAATTTCGAGGAACCTCCCGGCCGTTTTATCGAGCAAAGTTGATCCCTGAGGAGCGACCAAAATGAAGACCACTAGCGCTTTGTCCTTTGTGGGGGTGTGCCTCCTGCTGACAGGAGCATCGACCGTTGCACAGACACACCCAAGTTCACCCAGCACTGTCACATTCATCGGCAAGACCCACCTTAAGTCAGGCCCAGCGCCCCAAAAACCCGCAACCACCTTCCTCCGCAAAGAAATTGAAGCCGATGTGGATTTTGAAATTCCCGGCGCCAACGGCAACAACAGCCCCGCCCGCGTGAAGGCGGCGCAGGTTCCCACTCCATCTGGTAACAGCATCGTGAGCGGTGCTTTCTCTGGTTTCGAGGGATTAACTGAATTCGACCAGGCCTTCTTGGTTTTCGCGGGCACGAACGGCGTCAACGGCGAACTTGAACCGCCCGATCAAGCCTTGGCCGTCGGTAATGGGTTTGTCCTCGAGGCGGTAAATGACGCGATCGGGGTTTACGACACGAGCGGCAATCTGCTCGCCGCCGAGGCGCTCAATCCGTTCTTCGAGCAGGCACCGGAGGCTACCATTGACCCCAAGACTGGAGCTATTCTTTCGTTCGGACCGTTAATTTCGGATCCACGAATCCTTTACGATGCCAGCACGGGTCGCTTCTTTGTGTCCGTAGTCGAAATCGACCTAGATCCCGTCACAGGAAATTTCCTCCCTGCAAGTGTCGCCAAGAGTCATTTCCTGTTTGCCGTATCAGCGGATAACAACCCCTTTCACGGATTTAATGTCTTCTCCCTTGACACGACCAATGACGGCGACGCCCGCTTTGGTGCTTGTCCTTGTTTCGGCGATCAACCCCTGGTCGGCGTTGATGCCAACGGCTATTATGTCAGCACCAACGCCTTGGCTTTGCCACCGGGCTCATTCCGGGGAGCGCAGCTTTATGCGTTCTCCAAGGCCGCCCTCGAATCGGCTCCATCATCGACTACGCCCATAGTCGTCACCGCTGGCCAACATTTCGGAAACTTGAACCAGGCGGAAACCGTCGGCTTTTCGATTCAGCCCGCATTCGTCCCCCCAGGCGGCAGCTTCGTGAGCGACAATGGCGGAACCGAATACTTCGTCAGCGCCCTGGCTCGCGGCCACAGACTTGACAACCGCCTTACCGTCTGGGCCATGATGAACACCAGCACGCTAAACACGACGACTCCTGACGTCTCTCTCATCAATGAAGTCATTGACACCGAAGCTTACGGCCAGCCCCCCGCAACTGAACAGAAGCCCGGTCCCACTCCTTTTCTCGATTTCCTCGCAGCGGCGCTCCATATCAACAACCACGAAGTTCTGCTTGCCGATAATGACGCCCGTCTCCAGCAGGTCACTTTCGCGAACGGCCTGCTTTGGACGTCCGTCCCCACCGTCGTTAAAACGCCACATGGACCCGTCCGCGCCGGAGCTGCCTGGTTTGTCCTTTCCCCCTCCGTCAGCGGCGGCACACTCGCTGCGAGCGTCTTCAATCAAGGCTACGTAGCGATCGATTCTGCCAAGCAGAACAGCGTGCTCTTCCCGTCGGTGGGTGTTAACGCGGCGGGCAAGGCAGCGATTGCCTTCTCGGTCATCGGCGAGGATTTCTTCCCGAGCTCGGGCTACGCCGCGCTCGACGCGTCAAATGGCGCTGGGCCGATCGTCATTTCCTTTCCCGGCGTCGCGCCGGACGACGGCTTTAGCGGTTATTTTCCGTTCGGTGCCCGCGTAGGCCGGTGGGGCGACTATTCTTGGGCTACCTCCGACGAAACCGGCAATATCTGGATGGGTTCCGAGGTCATTCCTCCGAAGTCAGCCTTAGAGACCTTCGTTCCCTTTGCAAATTGGGGTACTTTCATCACGACGGTTACTCCGTAATCGAAATTCTGGGAGTAACTGCTTCGAAGGATGGTCACTGCGGAGTCGTCCTGCTCGCGGGAGTTCTAAACGAGGAGAGGCTAACACCGGCAAGTTCTTGAGCACAAAGCAGAAGGAGTTGGCTCGCCCTAGAGGACGATTTCAGAACTCTTGGGCGATTCAGCTGAGTTCGTTTGACCTGGGATCGATTCCCATTGGGGGCGGGAACGCACTTGATTGCATAACAATGTCGGCTCCTCGACCCGAGTAGACTGTCTTTTGCGGGCCTGCGGCCCGCGAAAACTAATGAAAATCACACCGAGGTAAGGTCGGAACGGCCCGGAGCGGCGAGGTCGTAACCACATTGGAGGGTGCCAGTGCCCGGCGCATGCTGAAGGCACTGGCTGACGGAGAAACCAACTCGGCAGTTCTGGCTGCTTTGGCCGATCAGAACTTGCGCGCCACGCCGGAACAATTGTGTGATGCGCTAGGCGCGTGCACCGACCTCAAGCCGATGTACCAACGACGGTATAACTCGAAAGCAAACGCAGGGAGGCTACGATAGCGACGGTCTTGTCGACCCCAGGGGATCACCAGCAGGTCCATGAATCCACGTCGAGCCATGGAACAACCTATTCGTCCATCACGAGAACCACGCGGCCGACTGGACGCGCGTTCTCCAATTCTTCGAGAGCGTCAGAGGCCCGGTTGAGGGGAAACCGCCGAGTATGTGGACGGATCCCGTGGGCGGCGGCCAAGTCCAAGGTCGTGCGCAATTCCTTACGCGATCCTGATGAAGATCCCATGATCCGCTGCCTCAGCAAGACGAGAGCGAACGAATCAACGGTAATCGGAACTGGCGCCAAAATGACAAACGTGCCGCCGCGCGCGAGACCCCGAAGCGCCGCGTTCGCCGAATCGGGGGATGGAGCAACTTGAAGAATGATATCGGGACCGCCGTCCCAGGAACGCAGGGACTCATCAATGCTATCGGTCCCTTGATGGATGAATTTTTCGGCGCCGAGTTCGCGCGCCTGGACTTCTTTCTGCTGAGTGGATGAGACTACCGCCACGCGTCCGCCCATTGCTCGCGCGAACTGGACGGCCATCTCCCCCAGGCCGCCGAGTCCGAGAACGGCTACCTTATCGCCTGGTTTGAAACCGGCATGGTACAGACCACCGTACACCGAAAGACCCGCGCACATGAGAGGAGCGGCGTCGGAAAAGCCGAGCGCCTCCGGTAGCGGCAAGACATAATCCGATCGCGCCAGCATAAACTCCTGATAGCCGCCATCCCGCATCATTCCCACATACTGCCCGTCGGCACACAGAACATCGTCGCCTTTGATGCAGTGATTGCAGTGGCCGCAGGCAGAATAAAGCCACGGCACCCCAACGCGTGTGCCCGTCTTGGGATGCGTTACGCCTGTACCAAGACTCTCCACCACGCCGACAACTTCGTGCCCCGGAACGATCGGAAAACGAACAAACGGGAACTCACCATTCCGTACCATCAGGTCACCATGGCAGACACCACACGCGCGGACTCGGATTAGCACTTCTCCATGCCCTGGCGTGGGGACGGCGCGCTCCTCGATTTCGAGATTGCTTTTGGGTTCTCTTAGAATGGCGGCTCGCATGGCACGTCAAGCCTCCCTGTCGCTTGAGCGGCACTCTACCACGGAACTGGACAACACGAAGCGAGCAAGGCAGCGGAAGCAGAGTCACCCGGACGAATGACGGCCAGACCGAAAATAATCGAACATCCCGGGTAAGTCGGGTGGCCGGCAGCGCTTACCGGCCCGGCTTGGTCTTGGCCGCTGCAAGTGTACATGCGGCGAGCCTTAACTTGGACTCACGAGGACTGTTTGATCTCGAATTCTGCAACCATCGGAAGGTGATCAGAAGCGACCAACGCGTTGTGGCCGCGCTGGATGCGGAAACTTTTCAAGGACAGATGGCGGTCGTAATAGAAATGGTCCAGGTGCAGGAGAGGTAGAAACCCAGGATAGGAACGCGAGTAGCGGGCGAAGGCGCGCGGATTGAGAGCTTCGAACACTTCGCCCATGAGGCGTGATGCGAGGCCGCGTGTCCATTCGTTGAAGTCACCGACGACGATTCGTGGGCCGCAACACTCGCGGCAATTAAGTACCTTGTCGCTGAGGAGTTGGCGAGCCTGATGACGGCGCTCGATGAAACTGGTGCCGAGGTGAACGTTGAAGAGGTGGAGGACAGAGCCGCCGGGCAACAGCAGATCGCTGCGCAGGCAGCCGCGGCGCTCGCGATGGCGCCAACTGACGTCGTAATTGCGACAGCGCTGGACAGGAAAGCGACTAAGCGTCATGTTCCCGTAAGCACCACCATGCAGAAGGCGGTTTTCGCCGAAGCAGCGTTGGTAGCCCGGAAAGTTGGCGTGGATCCGGCGAGCCTGATCCCATTCGGGCTTGCCGTTTTGTGCATCTAGAATTTCCTGCAGCGCGATGACATCCGCATCGAATTCGTAAAGGACGGCAGCTATGCGATCAGGGTCAACGCGGCGATCCAAGCCGCGGCACTTGTGAATGTTGTAGGTGACAACGCGAAGGCGGACGGTCATTGCTGGCGCTCGACGATCCAGCCAACCCACTCGACCATTCGCTCCCAGACGGAACGCCTTTGCCAAGTCTGCAGGGCAATGCGAGCCGCGTGCGCGACATCGCTATCGAAATTCGCAGTAAGCGTCGCAGCGACATGGGCATCGAGAGCGGCTAGGTTCACTTCGTCATTGATGCCGAACGAGCGGTTATCAATATTCGCTGATCCGAGAACGCTCCACATCCCGTCGATGACGGCAATCTTGGCGTGAATCATGGCGGGCTCATATTCATAGATGTTTGCGCCGGCTTTCAACAAATCACCGTAGGCGCGACGCCCCGAACTGTAGGTTAGCGCGTGATCGTTCTTCTTACCGGGCACGAGAATATTAACTGCGACGCCGCGCTGGCGAGCGCGGACGATTTCGGCGCGCATGCTTTCGTCGGGAAGGAAGTACGGCGTGGTGATGTAAATCGATTTCTGCGCCGCGGCAAGCAAAGTTTGAAAAAGAATGCGGGAACGCGTGGACCCTCCAGAGGACGGACTGCTTGTTATCACAAGCGCCTTCACTCCATCCGCGCCGACTGTTAGAGGCGGAAAATAGTCTGGACCGGCAAGAATTTCTCCGGACGCTTCGAGCCAATTCTCTATGAAAGTTCCTTGTAATCCGCGGACCGCGTCGCCCCGTACGCGGACGACGGTGTCCCGCCAGTGCGGTTCCCCTTTTTTGTTGATAGCCCACCAGTCCGCGTAACCTGCGCCACCCACAAACGCGACGGAACCGTCCACGATCGTGATTTCGCGATGCGTTCGGTTGTTGGCTCGGAACCAGTTGTGCAAGCGCAAGCGATGGTAAAAATGCACCTTGCCGCCGGCTGCCTCGAGCGGCTTGAAAAAAGAGCTGCTTGTGGAAAAGCTACCAACGGAGTCCATAACGAGGTTCACATGGACGCCCGCCTTGGCCCGCTCAGTCAGGACTTCGACGACTTGGCGAGCAACCTGGCCCTTATGGAAAATGTAGGCTTCGATGTTGATGCTGTGTTGCGCCTGGCGCATCGCATCAATTTCCGCTTTGTAGAAATTCTCTCCGTTCGGAATTACGTCGATACTGTTGTTGCGGGTGAGCTTGGAGTCCACCAAGGATTCCAACTCATTCACGAAAGTTGGCGCATCCAGCGGACCCGCTGGAGGCTCGACGAGCGAGTAATGCAAGCCAGGCGCGAAGAGCCCGCCAAGAATCAGAATACACATCGCGACAGTCGCGATAACCGCAACGACACGCAATAAACCGGAGTGCCGGAATTCCTTTTCAAGGACGCCCTCGTCCTTCGCGCTGCACGGTTCCGGCTTGGTTTGTGTAGCCACGATAATTCTTTTCGACCGTGAGCCTCTCGGTTGCTTGACTACCGGCCTGTCGCGCGCGCTTCATTCTTTCGGCGCGAGCGGAGCCAGAACGAGCCATAAATTCCCGCCGCAGCGGTGAATCCAAGGAGCAGAAGAAGCAGGTGCCTTTCGATCAGCACGCCGGCGAACGCGAGTGCCTGCTCGCCGAACTGCAAGACTAGTACCGATAGGATCAGGAAGCGCACCATGCGTCCGGCGAAGATGGCCAGCAGGAAATGCCAAAAGTTCATCTCGAAAACAGAAGCTGCCAAAACGAAAAGCTTGAACGGAAAGGGCGGCGGCATCATGGAAGGGAACATCAAAGCCCAGAATTCGTGGCGGTCGAACGAGTTGCGGATACGATCAAATTTCGCCTCGGAAATGCGCTTCGCAAGCAGAACTTCGCCGCCTTTGTAACCGATCGCGTAGAGGATGATGCTGCCGACGGCCGAGCCGGCGGCAGCCATGGCTGAATACAGAAGGAAGCGAGAGCTGTCTCGGTAGACGTACCCCGCGACCAGAGGATCGAGCGGAAAGCCCCAAAATGCAGAATCGATCCCAGCGACAACAAAAACGGCCCAGGACCCAAGTGGTTCCACGATGTTCCAGATAAATTGCGTGTATCGAACGATCAGAAGTTTGATCGCTTCCGGGAGGGACGAAGCAAAATGCGCGGCCACATGAAAGGGGCCAGGGAACGCAGGTTGCACTGACAGTCCGCTAATGGTCTGCCACAGAGTCTCGAAAGTCCCGGTTGTCATTTAC
This sequence comes from Candidatus Eiseniibacteriota bacterium, assembly GCA_035607085.1. Lineage (GTDB taxonomy): Bacteria > Acidobacteriota > Terriglobia > Acidiferrales > UBA7541 > Acidiferrum. The sequence goes on from DATMZI010000146.1 coordinate 14,009, forward strand.
AGGCAACCGTAACAGTTGGAATCTGCAGCGAAAATGAGGGAAACACTGCATACCTTGGTCGCCGGCGCATCAGGCAATGCAGGGCGGGCCCGCGCTTCTCGAAGAGAGGCCGACCGGTTTAATGCAGTTTCCGGTGAGTACGGTCGCTCATTCACGGCCGATAGCGCTGGACGTGAACGAATCGATTCGTCCTGACCGCTGCCGCCACTCTGCACGCCTCGGGAAGTGAGTATGCAATACGGTCGTATGCAGACGCGGCGAAGGCTCTGGACCCCTTTCCGGAAGATTTGCGTTCCTTTTATTTGCTTTAGGTAGCGTCGAATGGCTGGCAGTGCCGGTTCCGGCGGGTTCCGCTGCGTATGCCATGGCTGAGCTCTTCCATTGGCTAGCCAGCTTGGAAGGACAGCACAGAGCAAGTTTCTCGGGGTGTGAAGGGGTCTATTCAGACGGTGCCGCCGCCTTAACAAGTTCTGGCTTTCCGATGGGGGGCTTGTGAATTTCTTGCTGTTCACTCGGCCGTTCACCGACATGCAGGGCTCGGATTCGAACGGTCTTTCCGCTGCGCTCAGACTCGAGGAGCGCGTTGATGATGCGGACATCAGCCAACCCCTCCCGGCCGCCAGGTTCGGGTTCCCTGTTTTGGAGAATGCAATTCGAGAAATAGACAAGTTCGGGTCCGAATTGGTCGCGTTTTGGGAATTTGGCCTTCTGCACCCGGCCGTCGATGATGATTTCGCGTTTCAAGTCGCTCACCATTTCGTATGCCGGATCCATTTTCAAGACACCCTTTGCGCCAATCACTTCATAAGCCGACCGATCGGCTGCACCAAAACTGCAGACAAATGTAGCTAGCCGCTCATCCGGAAAGCGCATTATGGCGGCTGACATTTCTTCTACCTCGTCGAATCGTCCGTCACTTCCCGATGCACTGTAGGCCAAAACCTCCTGGGGCTCGGAGCGAAACAGATATCGTGCGGCATTGATGCAGTACACACCAATGTCGTAGAGCGGGCCCCCGCCAAGTTCTGCTTTGAGGCGGCTGTTTCCCGCTGTGACCTGCTGACAGAAATTCGAATTAAAGATTCTAGGTTCGCCAATCTTGCCGCTGTGTATGGTCTCAACGGCCGACAGATTACCTTTCTCAAAATGAAGCCGGTACGCGATCATCAGCTTCACATTGGCGCGCGACGTTGCTTCGATCATCGCCTCACATTCCTGCTCGGTGACCGCCATGGGTTTTTCGCACAAGACATGAATTCCCGCCTCGGCAGCGCCCTCGGTATAAGCGCGGTGCATATTGTTGGGGAGCGCGATATAGACGGCATCGATTTCCCCACTCGCAAGGCACTCTGCATATTGTTCGTAGCTGTAGGTCTTGCTGACTTTGTATTTCTTAGCCAGCTTATTAAGCTTGGTCGCGTCGCTGGAAACCAAAGCCATAAGTTCAGAATTTTCTGTAGCGTGTGCGAACGCCGGCAGCACGGCGATCTGTGAAATGTAGCCAAGCCCAACCACCGCGTATCGTACTCGTTGCGCTCCGCTACCAGGTGCATTTTTCATAATTTATCTCCATCCGAAAGGCCTGCAGAAGCTGCCATCTCTCCAGAACCGCGCCGCGAAGATTCGGAACCATTGACCGGGCGTAGCCGGTGTTGCTCTTCACTATCGCCTTTGCTTGGCGACCTTCGCGCCTTGCTTTCCGAGTGCGGTGCGCACCTTTTTGGTAAATGCGCTATCGTTCTTCGAAGCCGAGCTTCCCCCTGCAGATTTATTTTTGGTATTCATTCCTCAGGCTTTCGACTACGGATGCAGATGGAGAACGGCGTGAGCACGATTTGGCAGGTTCGCGTTCGATCTGCAAACATAGTGATGCCGCTACCGCAATCATGCCACTGTTCACTGTGTATCGCGTCCTGTGGCGGACCATTGAATTAAAAGAAACGGAGCCAAAGAAAGGGTTCGGGCCCTGATGGCCCGAACCCGCAACATCTCCAAAATTACGCGGTGCTAGGCCGACCGCGGAAGAAGTGGGCGATGACGGAGATCACCGCTAAAATCAACAGAAGATGAATAAGCCCTGAAGACACGTGGAAGGCCAGGAATCCCAAGAGCCACAAGACTACAAGTACTGCTGCGATGATCGCTAACATAAAGCCTCCTTAGCAGATCGTTTCAATGCCTAACATGAGAAGCCACTGCGAAAAAGTCGATAGGGCGATACCTGTAAAAGAATTAGACAAAGCGTGGGGGTGCTATCGACAAGCCGACGCACTCTTTTGTGGGCGACGTGGATTTCAGTAAATTTAGTCGGATGATCTGGTAGTTGCAGGGCCCATTCTTCGGATTGCGTGCTGGACTTTAGAGAATGGCTTGCTGCCCAAAATTTCCGTGTCAACCGACTCCGTATCGCCTGCCTATTGTGGAGCGCCCGTGGCTGCGCTGGGTTTTCGAATGCTCAAAGCGCACTTTTTAATGCTTCCGGGCCGGCGCAGGTTCCTCCAAGGCTTCGTACACATTGCGACCGACTCTGGCTCTACAGTTGCCAGTAAAACGGCTCCCCGCTACAGCTGCCTGAATCCCGACTGCCGCCGAAATCGAAACGGACGCTTTAACCGAAGCAACCGCCATACCGGTATTGAACCGCCACCCTGCGTTTACCTGAGTAGAGAAGACAAAGCGTGCCAGTCGCGCATAGAGATGCAAGACCCTAATTGCGGCCTCGCCCTGGGACGACGCTTCGTAGCTTTTTTCCCTTATCCTGACAGTGGCCTGATGAATGCTTCCGTAACGCCATAGGCCGAACGGAAGATGATGTAGTCGTCTTGCGATGCGTTAGCGGAGTTTGTTCGGATAAGTTTCTCTAAATCTTCCAGACATTCGGCCGTTCCGATCCACTTAATTAACCGTTCGTTTTGTTTTTGGAAAACATCGAAGCGTGGATTCATGAACTCACCAGTCAGCAAACCTATTTCGAAAGCCGTCTAGCGCTGCGCAATATCCTGACAGCTCCCAACGCGTCGAACAGCGCTTGTTCTTCAAGTGAGTCGGTGCGGCAAGAGTAATCTTGGATACGAGCGAAAATTGCTGTTTCGGCAGCGCGAATCTTTTCGTCTATTATTTGCGGGTCAGACTCGTGAATCGCCGCTTGAAGTGCGTCCTGCCAATCCATGGAGAGACCTAAAATCGGCTTCCGAGATTTCTGGAAACTCTGCTCGCGGGGACGGGCGATCAGCCCTATTGGACCCAAATGCAGCGCCATATGCAATCAGGTGGAGTCCGTATCGCGAGCAGGAACTCTTGCTGAGAGGATAATTAGGCTGCGACCAAAGTGGAGGGCTCTGGTGTCACCGCTATCGGAATTCAACACCGTTCTAAATCAAGTCTTGGCACTTACGGAAGCGACAACCACCGAATGCGGACTTTTGCCGCCCGACAGCATCGAGCGACACCGCTGTGAAGGAAAGTTAGTGGCGCTGCATCAAGTGATCGAGTTTTTCTTGGCGATTGATAGGCAAGAATTTGGAGCAAGACTTAAAGAGAGCAGCCGCTAGCTGAACCAGGGGCGCAACGCTGTGAGAATGGTGCGATGATTCCGTGTGCTGTTCGTGGCCCGGTCCCTCTAGCCGGAGTTTGTTTCCCTGGAATCCAGAATGAAGGAAAACGACGAGAGTAAAGGGGAGTTGTGGCTAATGGCCGTGTTTCTTGTGCTGCTCGCTTTGGTTGTTCTCAGATTCTTCCTCCGTTGATTTGGCTTTAAAATTCGACCGCTGGCTTTCCTTGTCTCTCTGACTTTTCTTGTCTAATGTCCGGTGCAGGCGTCTGACTTCCGGTCAGTTTGCGACGAAGCCGGCTTGGTGAATCTGCGAGGGCTAAGGTGCTTGGATATCGAGCGCGTAGATTTCGTCGGTGCTAAGGTCACGGACGAAGAGAGCAGAGCCGTCGGGAGCGATGCCACTCCAGCCAAATGCGGGAGCCTCTGCGTACTTATGCAGGCCTCCGATATCGGCAATGGCTTCCGAACGTGTTTCTCCAACGCGGATGCGTCGAAAGGTTGTGTGACCACCAAGGTCATGATCGTAATAAAGATACCTCCCATCCGCCGACCAATTGGGAAAGCCGAATACTCCCGGTTCGCTCACCCAGTCCGACCAGGTATCGGCCTTGAAGTCGAAGATGCGGATTTTCTTGGAGTCCTCGGTTAGAGCTGCCAGATACTTCCCATCCGGCGACCAGCGCGGGCTGTACACCTTTTCAGACCGAGGAAGTGCGTTCACTTGACGGGTCGCCAGAGTCACAAGGGAGATTCCCAATGGGTGGCCCGGTGTTCGACCGAAAGCAAGTTTCTCGCCGTCGGAGGACCAGGTGGGGTCGCATTGGTCCTGGCCTTGGTCCTCGGCCAGCACCTCTTTCGGAGTACCCCCCTCAGTGGAGATAACGAAAGTTGTCCACGGATGCCCGGGCTGAATATCAACAAAAGCAATCTGCGTGCCGTCGGGAGACCAGCGAGGAAGACCGGCTCGGATCGGCGGGTACGTCAGCTGCAACCGGTCGGTGCCGTTCGCGCGGCTACGCCAGAGAGCTGCATCCGGATAGGAAATATATGTGATCCACTCTCGGTCACGTGAGAAGTCCAGCTCTCCGGCGCTGATTCCCGATAGATAAGGCACAAACTGTTTTGATTTGGCATCGTACCGAACAAGTTCTCCACGGCCCTGTGACGCGGCGACGAACAGTTTCTTCCCGTCTGGGCTGATTGCTAGATTGTCGAAAGACAACGGACCATTGGTCAGTTGCATTGGCTCAGAGGGTCGCCGAAATATCCCTCTTCGTTCGCTCGAAACCCAAATATTCCCTCCGGAAGAGTTTGTGCCTATGAAGAAGTAGTAGTGGCCATCCGGGGTCCAGCTGCCGCAGCACGCCTCGGGAGGGCCGTGCCACTCCGGTAGTACGGAGCGAAGATCGCTGCTATTGGACCGAATTTCCCAAAGGGACGAGATGCCCGACCTGGCGATGAAAAAACGGATTCGCGAACCATCCGGAGAGAAGCGCGGTGCAGACGGTTGGCCCTCGACCGTGATTAGCTTGTGCGAATCTGTCCCATCAGCGTTCGCTTTGTAAATAACGTTGCCTCTGACGAACACAAGATGCTTGCCGTCGGGCGACCACGTAGCGCCGTTATCGGCGAGGACGTCGGCGAGACGGCGAGGAGCTCCTGAAGGCAAAGGCAAACCCCACAACGTTGCAACCGGGGCCGTGCCGACTTCGCTTGCCACTAACAATTGTGTTTGATCGGGTGAGATACCGAAAATACTAGCCCCGGCAAATGGGGTTGAGATCATTGATGGGTCTCCGCCAGTCACAGAAACCTGAACAATCTTATTGTTGTATTCGAAAGTGGTGAAATAAACGCGCACGCCATCAGAGACAACACTAGTTTTGGGGAGGCTATCTCGAGTGAGTTGCCTTGTCGCCAGGATTCTGGGCATCTTTGGCGGAGTGCTCAGCCGGATAGCCATCGCCGCAACGACGACGACAACAAGCAGGAGGGCTGCTGCCCGCCACCATATCAGCTTTCCACGCGGCACATGAGCTATCGCAGCTTCTATTTTCCCGGAATTCGTATCCCGGCTCAGACGTTTCAGATCTGCTCTCATCTCCGCGGCGCTTTGGTACCGTAAGTCCCGATCTTTCTCCATAGCCTTGGTGATAATTCTTTCGAGTTCTGTTGGGAGATTGGGATTCAATCTCGTGGGAGCCATTGGGACACGATTGAGGATCGCCTCGAAAATGGTGGCGGCGCTATCGCCACGGAAGGGCAATTGTCCCGTCGCCATCTCGTACAAGACCACACCGAAGGAGAACAAATCTGTGCGTAGGTCTAACTCACTCGCCCTCGCCTGTTCCGGCGACATATACGTCACCGTTCCTACGGTATTACCGGGAGTTGTTAGGTGATCGGGATCGATTTGTCCCAAAGACAGCGTTTCTGCGTTGGCAATCAAGCCTTTGTCGAAGGCCAACTTGGCAAGGCCGAAGTCCAGAATTTTTGCGTGGTCACGCTCGGTTACGAAGAGATTCGCTGGCTTGATATCCCTGTGGATGATGCCTTTCGAGTGAGCTGCGTCCAAGGCATCAGCGACCTCAATTGCCAACTGGATTGCCTGCTCAACCTCCATTGGCCGACCAGCGATAGTGAGCTTCAGAGTCTTGCCTTCAAGATATTCCATCCCGATGAAGGCCCTGCCGTTTTCTTCGCCGATGTCATGAATCGTACAGATATTGGGATGATTCAGCGCCGACGCGGCCTTTGCCTCTCGCCGAAAGCGCTCCAAAGCTTGCTTGTCATGCGCCAATGCATCAGGCAGAAACTTCAAAGCAACAAACCGGTCTAGCCGGGTGTCCCGGGCTTTGTAGACCACACCCATTCCACCCCCGCCGAGTTTCTCAATGATGCGGTAGTGGGAGATAATCTGGCCGATGAGAGACTGCGATTCCGGCATTTGATCGAGCATCTTAGGTTGCGGGACTGAAGCAGTCAACGAATCCGCGTGACAGCAAGAGTGCAGCACTGCGCCCTAGGGACGAGCCTGATTTTCAACGTGCTTGCGAGGCCTATATCTCCTCTCTTCCCACGGTCTCCTTTGCGGCGTTTCAGCGCGGCCTGGCAAAACGATTTCAAGCTTGCTTCTGGCGAACCACATAAAGCGCCAGCTCAA
>DATMZI010000160.1:0-3433 GCA_035607085.1 Candidatus Eiseniibacteriota bacterium
GCGATGCATTCCAAACGAGGCCGCAACATCGTCTGGATGTTCTCCCTCAGCCATGTGTTGAACCGCCAGGATGCGCATCTCCTCTAGCGTGTTGTGAGCCAGGCTCCGGCCGTCTCGTTTCATGAGCGATCCTGTCAGTAACCCTCGCTCAAGCATAGACTATATGTCCGCTAAATTCCTGACTTATGAGTAAGTCCTCGGCCATTCGAATGACCGCATCTCTTTGGGAACGGACGGAGGACTTCCGGAAGAACGTCGTCGATGAATTGAGTGCTGCAACCAGTGACCAGTGACCAGTGACCCGCAGCCGACGTCGAGGTCGAGGGAACTGAAGAAACCCTACAGTTAACGGATCGGAATGTGTGATTTGCCACACATGTACGAATCGATAAAGGGTAGCGTCCGATGAACGGCTACAGAGCGAACTGACTAAAGAATCCGTCTGTCCGACGTCTCTGGCGGAGGAAAACATGTCATCGATGATGAAGAATCCGGCACTACTAAAGCATGCTCTTCTGCTTTCGTTTATAGTCTCCGCCGCGTGCGCGGAAGCTATGGCCGATGACGAAGGTGACGCAAAACAGAGGATTGCGCAATTTGAGAAGAAATATTCACTGACGGATGAAAAAATCCGCCGGACCTGCGTGGCTTTGGGCGATGGCTACGGCTCAACGCTTGAGAGGGCGGTAATGATTCTGTCCTGCCTGGGTGGAAAGAGCATTGAAAAAAGCATGTTCGGCGGCGCTCAAGGGATATCCGCCGACAGGATGGAAATGTTGCAGTCAGATTGTCGAAATAAGCTTCAAAAGGGTAGCTTTGCGTACAACGAAGGAGTCATCGGTCTGCAATACGAGTTGCATATTCCGAGTTTCGATAAAAAAACAACGCCGGAATTCGGACAATACATGCAAGATCGCGCAACGATCGCTTGCATCAATGCCAAAACTGCACTCGCAGATATATGGCGGATTCGGCAAATGCAAGACGCCAGCGCGTCTGATAAAGAAGCGATCAAAAAACTTCGGCAGGTTGGCGAACAACAAAAAGAAACGATATCCGATCTGCGCGCCCAACTCAAAGCAAGGCAGACAGTGAATGCTGCGGCCGCAGCAAATCCGTCTGTCCGGTCTCCGGCGCCGGCCGCCAAGTGCGTTTGGAACGGACAGACCTACTCCCCGGGCGGCTCCATTTGTGATAACCATACGGTAGGCGCACAAAAATCGACGTCTAGCATTCAGCGAGCTGACCGTACAGGCTATGCCCACTGAAGGTAGCGACCGTTTCATTGCGCCTGGCTCTACCCGATGTTTCTTGTGTCTGGAAAGCCGCCGTTGCCAATAGACTCGGCGGAAGGGCAGCTGTGGGTCGCTATGCAAATCTTTACATAGCGACCCTTGTATAGGGGTAGGAAACGGCGTTCGCCGTCCCCTCCCTCCGAACCTAAGGTTTCCCCACATCTCATGCACAGCATTTAGTTAGCGGCGCATGATTCGCTTGTAAACGGCGGCGGGCAATGTTAACTTCGCGCAACTTCATTGACCGTGATGTACTGCATTGTCTGGCACCGATGACCTTGACGATTGGGCGAGCGACGAGTTCGGCGCGGCGGACCTGGGCGACGCGCGCCTGACGCAGCGACTCGTGGCACTCGCGCGTCGGCTGGCGCAGAGTCCGCAGTGCTCGTTTCCGCAGTCGCTCAATGGGCCCGAACTTAAGGCGGCGTATCGTTTCTTCGATAATTCGCAGGTCGATACCGATGGGGTGTTGGGATCGCACATCCTCCAAACGCTCGGCCGCATGCAGCAGGTTCCCGTCGTGCTGGCCGCACAAGACACCACCGAATTCAATCTGGCGCATCTTCCCGCCACCGAAGGTCTGGGCTATGGCACCGGCAACAATCTGCGCGGATTCATGATGCACAGCCTGCTGGCCGTTACACCCGAGGGCTTGCCGCTGGGCCTGCTGGGCCTGAAGACCTGGGTGCGTCCGCCCGAGGAATATGGCAAGACGCAACAGCGCAAGCAGCGGCCGATCCAGGACAAGGAAAGCGTGAAATGGCTGGAGGGCATCGGGCATCTTGCGTCACTGAAGGCACACTGTCCCGACACGCAGATCGTCGGCGTGTGTGATCGTGAGGGCGACGTCTATGACGTGTTCGTGGCCGAGCGGCCCACCGGGATCGACTGGCTGGTGCGCGCGTCCTGGAATCGCAGCGTCGCGCATCCGCAGAAGTACCTGTGGGAGACCCTCGCGGCAGCACCCGTGCTGGGCGAGACGGAGCTGCTGGTGCCGGCCAGGAGCGGAAAAACGCCTGCGCGTACGGCACGCCTGACGGTGCGCTGCATGCCAATACGGCTGCGCCCGCCCCGGGCTCGCCGCAACGAGAAGCTGCCGGATGTCGAAGTGTTCGCGATCCATGCCCTGGAGACTGACGTTGCTGAAAGCATTGAGCCAATCGAATGGATGCTGCTGAGCTCCGTCCCGACCCACACGCGCGAAGAAGCACTTGAACGCCTGGCATGGTACGCACGCCGCTGGACCATTGAGTCGTGGCACCGGGTCCTGAAGAGCGGCTGCCGTGTTGAGGCGCGGCAATTCGGTAACCTCGATCGTTTCGTGAGGGCCACCGCGCTGTTTGCGGTGATCAGCTGGCGCATTCTCTATGCGACGCTGCTCGCCAGGCTGGACGGCGATCTGCCTTGTGAAGTGCTACTGCAACCGATCGAATGGCGCGCGTTGTACTGTCGAATCCATGGCACGACCAAACTGCCCACAAAGATCCCATCGCTGGCTCAGGTGGTGCTGTGGATTGCCAGGCTCGGCGGTTATCTGAATCGCAAGCATGATCATCCCCCTGGACCGACCGTGATATGGCGGGGCTTCCTTTCGCTGCACGAGATCACCGAGATGTACCGGATCTTTCGGCAAAACGAATGACCTCGCAACACTGAAGAAGTGGGTAAACCTCAGTGACGTAAGGGAGGCAAGCGCCTCTGCCTCACGTGCCACTACTTCCTGCAGGGAGTTTCGAGTGGCACGCGCGGCTACGACATTTGCTTTCGCAATGGCTACCTGCTCGCTTGTCTCCTTGGAGTGCTTCTCCGCAGCCGCGCGTTCGGATGCAAGGTCAGCCAAGACTCCTTGATCTGGATTCCAAAGGTCCGGAGACTGGAGCAAAGTTGATCGTGCCGTGTGAATTGCCTCGAAAGCGTCAGACAGCGCCTGCTGCAGCGAGGAGCGTTTTGCGGCTTCCGCTTTCAGTTCGACCTCAGCAGCTTCGATTTGGACCTTGAGGTCATCGGGCGTAGCACCTTGCGAAAGCGTCCCGTCGAGCAACTCGAGCTCTTGTTCAAGCCTGGCAACGCCGGTCTCGTCGTATGTGGCATCAGCAATACCACCTTCGTCCACCAGTTGTTGGCGCAATTCGCCTTCT
>DATMZI010000169.1:0-2834 GCA_035607085.1 Candidatus Eiseniibacteriota bacterium
GAACTCGGGCTAAGTCAAGCCAGGCAAGCCGACGCCGAAATCGCCTCCGGAAGATATCGGGGCCCGCTTCACGGCATTCCCTGGGGCGGAAAGGATTTGCTCGATACCGCCGGAATTGCCACGACCTACGGCGCGGAGCCGTTCCGCAATCGCATTCCCGGGAAAGACGCCGCCGTCGTCAAACGTCTCAACGACGCCGGCGCCGTGCTGATCGCCAAGCTCAGCCTCGGCGCGCTCGCTCTCAACGACGTTTGGTTTGGCGGCCAAACCGTGAATCCCTGGCTGCTCGAAGAAGGCGCCTCGGGTTCCAGCGCTGGTCCCGGCGCCGCCACCGCCGCTGGCTTGGTCGGATTTTCCATCGGCAGCGAAACCGGCGGCAGCATCGTCAGCCCTTCCATGCGCTGCGGCGTCACAGGTCTGCGCCCCACTTTTGGTCGCGTCCCGCGCACCGGCGCCATGACGCTCTGCTGGTCGCTCGACAAGCTCGGTCCAATGACCCGCTTTGTGGAAGACGCCGCGTTGGTTTTGCATGCGATTTCCGGACCCGATGCTGGCGACCTTTCCACCGTTCCGAGCAAACTCAATTTCGATGCCAACACATCGGTAAAAGGCCTGCGTGTCGGCTACTTCCCAAAATGGATGAAGGAAAATCCTGCTACCGAGGTAGACCGCGCCGCGCTCGAAACCGTTAAAAAACTCGGCATGCAGACAGTGGAAGTTTCTCTGCCCGATTGGCCCTACGATTCGCTCCAGCTAATTCTCTTCGCCGAAGGTGCCGCCGCTTTTGAAGAGCTGGTCTTAAGCCATGAAGTGGATCAGTTGAAAGCGCAAGTTCCAGACGCCTGGCCCAATCTCTTCCGCCAGGCCCGTTTTCTTTCCGCTGTGGATTTTGTGCAAGCCGATCGCCTGCGCCGCAAAGTCGCTGAAGAAATCACCCGCGTCCTCGATCACGTGGACTTGCTATTTGTCCCATCGCTGCGCGACGAAATGCTTACCATCACCAATTTTACCGGCCAGCCTTCGCTCACCCTGCGCGCTGGCTTCGTCCAGGTCTCCGAAGCTCGCAGCGATTGGGCGCCCGATCCCCAGCATCCTTTGCCAAAGTTCCATCCGCCTCGCCGCGTGCCGCACGGCGTAACACTGATTGGCCGTCTTTTCGAAGAAGGAACGTTGTGTTCAGCGGGGATCGCGCTTGAACGAGCTTTCAACGTGATGGACGAACATCCGCCCGGTTTCTAGTGCAACTTACCGGTTGGCCATGCATGCGGATTTGCGCGGCCGTTCTTGCGATCGTGGTCAGCGGAGCCTCAAGTGTTTCCATGGTCACGCGAGCCAGCCGCTTTATCGCGGCTACGGCGCAGCTGCTAGACATGACACAATACCGGTCAATTCGCGCCGGATAGCAAAACATAGCTCACGAAGGCGATGTTCTTACTATCGGGTGACCAGGATGGCACGTTGATGGTGCCTTGGCCCCCGAAGAGCTTTGCCAGCACCTTGATCTTCTTGTCCGCCAGCGTCATGATCCGCAGCATCACATCCTTATTCTCCGGATGCCCGGCCACGCTCCGGTCGTATGTCAAAAACACCATGGACTTGCCGTCCGGCGAAACGTGCGGAAACCAGTTGTTGTACTCGTCGGAAAAAACCTGCTCCTGCTCGCTTCCGTCCGGCTTCATGCGCCAAATCTGCATGTGTCCGCTGCGCTCGGAGTTGAAATAGATGTACTGCCCATCCGGCGAATATTCCGGTCCATCGTCCAATCCTTTCGCTGTCGTCAGTCGAGTTTCCTCTCCGCCGCCAACCGGGATGGTGTAAATGTCGAAATCACCGTTGCGTTGCCCGACAAACGCCAGCGTCTTGCCATCCGGCGACCATCCATGCCAATACGATGGCGCATTCTTTGTAACGCGCCGCGGCACTCCGCCGCTCATAGGCACCACATACACCAGCGACTGGTGATTTCCTGGCGAAGTTTCCTGCGATTGGTCGCTGATCGCCAGCAGCGAACTGTCCGGCGATATTCCATGATCGTTGTTGCAACGAATCGCAAGTCCTGTATCTAGAGTCTGTGCCTCTGCCCGGCCGTCGAAGGAGATTCGAAGAATTCTTCCGTCACGATTGAACAAAAGCTCCTTCCCGTCATGCGTCCAGTTGGGCGCCTCAAATCGTCCTTGCGCAACATGGACCGCGGTGCGGTCACTCGAATCCACCGGCATCGTTTCGAGAAAGCTGTACAACGCCATATCTTTGCCGCTCCCCGTCTCTGGCGGAGTCTTCAGCGAAGCCAACTTCACATCCGAAAATACCGCCTTCTCCACCACGTCCTTATCGTGGCTGCACACGCCAATGCCAACATAGAACGGCTCTTTCAATTCAATCCGCGGCGAAGCTCCGGCCACCTGCAGCCCTTCGCCGTCCCGAGCCAGCCACATGGTGAAGTACGCTCCGTGTTTTTCGATGCGCAAATGCGGAGGCCCCCAATTCGGCGACTGCACTTCCGTTGTCCATCCGTTCGTCTCGGTACGAAATTGGATCGCGGTCATTCCGTTCCCGTGCCGGGCAATGTCGGCATACACCGAATCCGGGTCTAGACTCTGCCGAATCATCAACACCGCCTTGCGATGCGGATTCCCGCCGGTCCCCACAAAACTGATATCTGCCGAGAGCGCCACGTCGCCGCTCATCTTCTTCCAGACAAATTGATACGCATCCTTCGCGAACCACATGTTCTCGCCGCTGCCGGCAATGGTGTAGGTACCCTTCGCCGAATCGTATTCCGCCGAACCCTGATGCAGTACCGTCCCCACATCGCCGCTCGCTTCGAAAGCGCC
>DATMZI010000190.1:0-6259 GCA_035607085.1 Candidatus Eiseniibacteriota bacterium
CGGCGAACTACGCATAATTACAGGGACTCCAAGAACTGAAGAAGACGGTCTGGCGGTCGATATCGACGGTTCTTAACCTGCGGCGGTTGAATGTTGTGGAGCGCCCGCTCTTTCATGGTGAGATCGGCTTCCATATAACCGTGCGTAGTTGACGGACTTTCGTGTCCCAGCCACAACGCGATGACAGACAGGTCAACGCCCGACTGCAGTAGATGCATCGCTGTCGCGTGTCTCACGAGGTGGGGAGATACGGATCGCTTGGCGAGTTGTGGGCATTGGCCCTTCACCCGCGTTACGGCAATTCTCAACCTGTCGGCGACATTGGAGCGCGTCATCGCGTTTCCCGAACGGTTCGGGAACAGTCGTTGCCCCGGCTCATCCTGGATACGTGGTAACCATCGCTTGATTAGCGTAGCCGTTGAACGCCATAGTGGAACGGTGCGCTGCTTCCGACCTTTGCCGAGAATATGGACAAAGGGTGCCGGGCCCAGGATGACATCGCCAACGCGCAGAGCGAGAATCTCCGAGACCCGCGCCCCGGTGTTATACATGGTTGCCAGCATCACCCTGTCGCGTTGACCGAACCAGGTGTCGGGATCCGGCGCCGCTAATAGCTGTTGGATCTCATCGCGCGACAGGAATCCAACCATAGGTTTTTCGCACCGCTTCATTGGCACAGCAAGCACGCGCTGGATAACATCCATCGATGTAATGTCGCGATAGGCGGCATACTTCATGAACGACCGCACCGCTGCAAGTCGAACATTGCGTGTGCGCGCGCAGTTATGCCGATCAACCTCGAGATGTCGTAGAAAGGCGAGTACCGTCGGCGCGTCTATGTCAGGCAGCGCCAGATCAGATGGGCACTTTCCGATGCGCTCAGATGCAAATCTGAGGAACAGGCGAAACGTGTCTCGATAGCTCGAGATCGTCTCCGGGCTGACGGCGCGTTGATCCATCAATCGTTCGACGAAGAAGTCCTGTATGAGCTTGGCGAAACACGGTGTCGGACGGGCTTTACTCATGACTCGCTCCTTCAGCAAAGCACGCAAATTTCTCGCTCACCATTTCCATGAGATCTGGCACTGCGCTCATATACCAGTAGGTGTCGCTCGGCTTCACGTGCCCAAGATATGTCGACAGGGCAATCATCCGGTTGTCGACATTCACGCCTTCCTGGTACCATTTGAGAATGCGCCGACACACGAATGTGTGACGCAGATCCTGAATTCGAGGCGCTGCGTGATCACCTCGAGCAACCCACCCGAGTTGCTCGCGGAGACGGCCGAACGCCCACTCGACTGTTCTGGCGTCCAACTTTCTGCCGGCAAGACCCACGAAGAATGAATCGCATGGCTCAGGGCCGATGACAAGAGTGCGGCGGGCTCTGTAACGCTTCAGTGCGAGCGTCACTGTTGGGTGCAACACAACAAGGCGCGCCTTTTTGAACTTCGTCTCACGCACAATTAGCGTGCCGTGAGCCAGGTTCACGTCGTCCATGGACAGATTAATAGTTTCTGATATACGGAGTCCAGTTGCCGCAATCAGGCCAAACAGCGTTTCGTAGGTGAGCGGTCTGATCGAGCCGGCAGGCAACATCGCCGCCGATGCCGCGAGGAGTTCGATGACTTCTTTCTCAGTGTAGATATGCGGCGCAAGCCGCCGATGAGCGCGTCCGCACAGGCCGCGCGGAGGAACAGTAGTGGAAGGATAGAACTGCTTGAGATACTTCGCGAAGGGGCGAATCACCTCGATCCTGCGCGCCCAGGTAATGACCCTATCGCTCGGAGTCGAATGGGCCCAATCAAGGGCCAGCCTCTCAGTGATTGGACCGCGATGTCCCGTGGCGTCCGCGAAACGTGCGAAGTTCATCAACACCTGTCCCGATATCTTAAGATCGAAACCCAGGCAGCGTCGTTCAGCGAGATACGCTTCCACCAGCGTTACCATTGTGTCTGCTGACTTGACGGTGTGCTTCATGATGTGCTCCCCGGCCAAGGAAGGGCCACGATCTTCAGGCTCTTCTCGTCGATCTTCGTGTAGATCGCGGTCGTGTCGATGCTTTGATGGTGGAGTACATCGGCGACTTCCTTCAACGAAGAGCCCGAATCGAGAAGTCGTCGGGCGACGCTGTGCCTCAGCAGATGGGTCCCCGATCGATCAGTCCAGCCGCAACGGACGTATGCGGCATGAACTGCCCGATGGACGCAGCCCGTCGCTAGTGGAACGTCAACCGGTGCGTAATGACGGACGAAGACAGCGCGAGATGTCTTCGTCACTTTCCGGGCCGAGCGGATGTAGTCTGCGATTGCTCGACCAGTCGGTTCGGGCAAAGGGAAGACGTATTCTCGTCGCGATTTGGTACGCTGGATTCGCAGTGTGCCTTCGCGCCAGTTGATATCGTCGAGCTGGATTTGCACGACCTCGGCTGCCCGTAAGCCAAGGTCCGCCAGACAGCGAATCATGGCGTAGTCACGCAGGCCGGAAGCCGTATTTCGATCGAAGGAACGCAGAAGCCACCCGATCTCGGCGTCCGAGAACGTTTCGGGCAGCGCCGCTAGTCGCCATCCGGCTATGCCCGGAACTGCCGCGATCAGCTCTTGAACGCGATCGTCATACTTCATTGCCCTGAATCGCAGATAACTGCGCAGCGTTACCCCAGCAACATGAGCTGTTCCCGCCTTACACCCATCAGGGTAGCGCGTCACGAATCGGAGGATATCCCGGATCGATATCTGCGCCAGCTCAATGTCCTTTCGACCAAAGTAGTGGTGCAGGAAACTGCGAACGATTCGACCGCGCTGATATCGCGTGCACTCAGCAAGACCACAGACTTCCTTGAGGTATTCGGTGAAGCAGCATACCTCCTGCCGTACAGTGTCTGGCTCTGACCACAAAAACCGAGGAACGGTGCTCGCATTGAGCACAACCAGCAGATGTCGAAGTGCAGCACCCACATCCGCCCGGCTTCTCGGAATGGGATCGGGGCACGTGCATCGCGGCAAATGGTCGTCCACGAAGTTGCAGACAAGTCGATCGTCAATCCGGGCTACGGCTGTTCGGCGTGCAGTGAGCCAATGCGCGAAGTGCGCGACGCACCTGACATAGTGGTTGACGGTACTGGCCGCGTAGCCCGTATCAACAAGGTATTTGCAGTAGTCTTCTGCGAAGTCAGCAAGAACGCTTTGCCACAACCATGCCTGAGGTCGCGGTCGTAGCGGAACTAGGGCGATCATAATAACTCTCCTGAAACGGATTACTACCCGAACAGGAAAGCACTTTTTTATGCGCAGTTTGCTCCGGCGCGCAGCGCGCTGCAAGATACGTCGCACCGATGCTCGTGGCGCTCTGCAGAATGCAAACTCCGCGTAATTTGCCGCTGTGCATTATTTCGTCCGAGCGCGACGCAGCGCAGGGCATTTTCGGCGAGCACGTTGCTGATCTCGACGCGGCCGTCTTCGCAGTAAAGCGTAAGCGCATTCCACTGATTGAGCGAGTAGTTGATGGCCTTGGCCGTCTCCGACTTCTTTGACAGCTTCGCGAGCGTGGTTTGCATCCACGTCTCGATGGCCGCGAGCAGAGGCTTGCTCTTCTCCTGCCGCACGCGCAGCCGTTCGTTTGCTGGACTTCCGCGAATGCTGGCTTCGATGCCGTAGAGCTCGCCGATCATGTCGAGCACTTCCTTCGTCGTCTGCGACGGCGTGCGGACGTGGACGTCGTAGAGCTTTCTCCTGGCGTGATCCCAGCATGCAGCTTCACGGACAGTGCCGTCGGCAAACAGCTCGTTGAATCCGGCGAAGGCGTCCGCCTGCAGGATGCCCTTGAAGCTGGCCAGATGCGTCTGCGGATGGATGCCTTGCCGGTTCGGCGAGTACGCGAACCAGACCGATGCCGGTTCGGTGGAACCCGAGCGGCGATCATCGCGCACATAGACCCAGAGGCGTCCCGTCTTCGTCTTCTTGTTGCCCGGCGCCAGCACCGGGATCGGGGTGTCGTCCGCGTGCAGCTTGAATGCCGCCATCGTGTAACGGCGCAATGCGTCTGTCAGCGGCTCGCACAGTGCCTCGCACTGGCCGACCCACCGGCCCGTGCTGGCCGGATCAAGATTGACGCCATCGCGTGCCGCGATCTGCGCTTGCCGGTAAAGCGGTTGATGATCCGCGAATTTCGAAACGAGAATGTCGGCCAGCAGGCTCGGGTGAGCGATGCTGCGCTCGATCGGCAGGCCAGGCATCAGTGGCTGCGTGATCTTGTGGCAGCACGGACAGACCATCTTGCGACGGATCGTGCGGATCACCTTGAATGCCGCGGCGACCCGGGCAAGCTGCTCGGACACGTCCTCGCCCAGTGCTCGCATCGGCTGACCGCAATCCGGACATTCCGGTTGCGGCTCGAGCACGTGATCCTCGCGCGACAGATGAGAAGGCAGGGCTTCCTTCGGCGCGGCTTCGGCGGTAGCGGTCGATGCATTCGCACGAGCGTGAGCGCGTCGCATGTCCGCGACACCGCGCGCAGCGCTCAGGTCCTCCAGCTCAGTCTCGAGTTGCGTGATCTGCCGGTCCAGCTGCTCGGACTTGCGGCCGAACTGCATGCGCCTGAGCTTGTCGATCTGCGCCTTGAGCTGCTCGATAACGAGGTCCCGCTCGGCAAGCAACGCCCGGGCCTCGGCCAGCATCGCCTTCAAGGCATCGATGTCGTCAGGAAGCGGCGTCGTATCAGACATGCGCGGGAGTTTACGCATCTCCCGCGCGGTTTACAACATCGACAGTGGCGTGCGCCTTCGGGAAGGCTGCTTCCAGTTGATGCCTTCGAGAAGCATCGACAGTTGGGCCTGCGTCAGATGGATCTTGCCGCTGTCGGCCTCAGGCCAGACAAAGTGCCCGCTCTCGAGCCGCTTGCTAAATACGCAGAGCCCGTCAGCCATGGCCCAGAGAATCTTGACTGTGTCACCTCGACGGCCCCGAAACACAAACACATCGCCACCGAAAGGATTGTCCTCAAGGACCGACTGGACCTTTGCGGCCAGGCCCTGGAAGCTGCAGCGCATGTCGGTCACGCCGGCGGCAATCCAGATGCGTGTGCCCGCCGGCAGGCCGATCATCGCAGGCAATCGCGCAGGAACTGCTCGGCACGCTCCATCGACAGGCCGCGAATGCGCACGCGGCGCTTGCCAACCTCGATCTCGACTTCACACCCTGACGGCTTCACGCCTTGCCCGTCCTCTGTGGGCTCAGGCGGCATCGCACGCTCCGTAGGCAACTGCACGGGTGAATCGATGACGTGGACCGGCAGCAGTTGGCTGCATTGCGACGGCGGACTCGTCGATGCCGGCAAGCCCAGCCTGCCAAGGCGATGCAGCCGGCGCCACTCGAACACGATATTGTCGTTGATGCCATGCTTACGCGCGATGGCGGATACGGAGCTTCCTGGTTGCAGCGTCTCCAGCACGATCTGCTGCTTTAGCTCCAGTGAATACACGCGGTGGGCGCGGCGAGGCGCGCCGGCTTCGTTACCTGTGGTTTCTGACATGTTGGCAGATCCGGAGAATGGAACATGGACACCATTTCATTCGGCATCCAGACTGTGTCCGGATCATGCAACACGCTCACGCGAAACAGCGAACGGCCTCGCTGAGGTGCTTACTGGCGTGCCTCCCCCGCAAGCGACTAGAAGAGATACAGGGCCGCGATGAACACTATGCCGAAGAAATAGCACCGCGGTAATGAGTAGGCCATTGTCTCCGGTGTGCCAAGCCTCTGGATTGCGCGCGACGGTAGGGCACAGAGGAGTTGCGCCATTTTGGTCTAGTCCTCGCGTTCAGCGATTGCCATGGCGATCAGGCCAGGTCCGCATGCCGCCTGCGCGGCTGGGCGTGGCAAAAAGTCGGGGTTGTCCGCGGCAAGACGCACGCTCGACATGCAGGCGAGATCGGCCATGAACGGTCCTTCGCTCAGGCTCGTGCTCGTTTATGGAAACGTCCGATTCACTTCCAGCTGCCCAGCTGCGGACGTTCCCTACCGGTTACTGACAGGCGGTCATTGGCCAAACCATTGGCTTCTCCCGCATGTGTTCATTTCCGAATGGCTGGTCTCAGAAAAAGAGACGCAGATCATGAAAAAGATCTTGCGGTTCGGGAGTGACGGGAACGGGCGTCTAAGGCGATCACCCAACGAAAACACTGCTGCAGCATCGCAGTGAACTCGCGCAGTCCCCTCCCCATACGAGCTATTGCCAGGACCTTGGCGCACCCCGGAGACTG
>DATMZI010000027.1:0-27983 GCA_035607085.1 Candidatus Eiseniibacteriota bacterium
GAAGGGCCGCGAAACCAGAGGAAGCCTTCGGCGCGATCGGGGACGTCGTTGCCGCTGTCGTCCACGATGCGGACTTCGTGGCGCGGCACGGGCATGCCGGAAGAAACAAACGCAATTGCGGCGGGATCCTCGGCCGCGGGTTCGGCGCGGCCTTGCGCGGTGAAGATTTCGCGATTGACGAGGTCAATGCGCGGGCCGCGATTCAGCGGGGGGAAGGTGACGGCCAGAGACGCTTCGGCGAGGCCGTAAACGGGGAGCTGGGCTTCCCGGCGAAAACCATATTTTCTGAAGCGCTGTTCGAACCGCTCGAGCGTTTCCGGATTTACCGGCTCGGCGCCATTTAGAGCAGCCCGCATGCTGCTGAGGTCGAGGCCTTCGATGTCCTTGTCGGCGATTTTGCGGACGCAGAGTTCGTAAGCGAAATTGGGGGCGGCGGTGATGGTGCCGCGATGTTTATGAAATGCCCAGAGCCAGCGCTCCGGGCGAGTGAGAAAAGCCAGAGGCGACATGACCGAAAGCGGCGTCCCGAAGTGCAGCAAAGTGAGCCAGGCGCCGATGAGGCCCATGTCGTGATAGAGCGGAAGCCAGCTGATGCCGACGTCTTCAGAAGTGAGCTGAACGGCTTCGCCGATGGAGCGAATGTTGGCGAGAAGATTTGCGTGGGTGAGCGTGACGCCCTTGGGATCGCCGGTGGAGCCGGAAGTATATTGCAGCAGCGCGATATCGCTCGGTTTGCGGACGCGTGCGCCGGACAGATGCGCGGGCAGCGCTCCGGGAGCGGGCGGAGGAGCTTTGTCTGCGGCTTCCAGAAGTCTCTCGGCGTCGACGACACTGTTGAGGGAGCGGACGCGGGGCTTGAGCAATTTGGCGACGGCTTCGGCGCGACGAAAAGTCAGCAACAGGCAGACGCCCGCGTTGTTGAGAATGGCGGCTTGGCGATCGGCGTACTCTTCAATGCGATCGGCGCGAAAGGGCGGATAAATCGGAACGGGAATCGCGCCGGCGAGCAAAATCCCCGCGTAGGAAATAAAAAATGCGCGCGAGGTGGGCAGCATGAGGGAGACGCGGCCCCCGGGAGGAACGCCCCGGCGCGCGAGTTCGGCGGCGCAGCGTTGAGCAGCGTTGTAAAGTTCGGCGAAAGTCAGCGTGTACGTTTTGTCGCCGGAGTCGGAGTCCTCGGCAATGTTTAGATGGATGCGTCCGGCATCGTGAATGGCGCGGTAACGCAGGACTTCGATCAGTGTTTGCGCCGCGAAGACGCCTTCATCCGGAGCATGGCGATGAAGCCCATGCACGTTGGCGGAGGCGCGCAATGCGGAAGGTGAGGCCTGCTGCAACGAATCCGCAGAAGGCGCCGCGAGGATGGCGGCGGTTAGCTCTTCAGGAGTGTTGACTTCGGCGGCCAGGCGGTCGGGAAGGCGCACGTCGAATTCGGTTTCGAGGCGGGCGAGCAATTCCACACGTTCGAGGCTGCCCAGGCCAAGTTCACGATCGAGGTGCGATTTGGCGCCAAGCATCGGCAGAGCGCCTTCGCTGCCCAGTTCGGTGAGCAAGGCGCGAAGGACGTCGAGCACGCGCTCGCGCACTGCCAAGGGTTCGATTTGTGCACTGGGTGTGGCCACAAAACTCCGGAAGCGTATCAGCGCGAGGCTACCACGCGGTCCGACGAATAGCTACGAACCCGAAGACAAACGGCGCGCTAAGATCACGCGCAAATCAGGCGGATTTGGTCTCGGCCTTTGCCGGGGCATAATTTTTCGGCATCAGCGTGGTGGAAAGGTCCACCCCGGAGAGGTCTGCGCCGGTCAAGTCGGTCTCGCGCAAGATGGCTACGCCCATATCCGCGCCAGAAAATTTTGCGCCGTTTACATTGGCCAGGCGAAAGTTGGCGTTGCGAAGAAGCGCTCGCTGAAAATTGGTGTTGGAGAGGTCACAACGAAAAAATTCAATGCCGCTGGCTTGCGCTCCTTCAAGGTTCGCGCCAGCCAGGCTGGCTTCGGTCAAGTCGGCGTTGCGCAAGTCGGCTTTGCGCAGATTGGCACCTGACAAATCGGCGACGGCCAGGCGCGCGCGCCGCAGGTCAGAGCCCTCAAGATTTGCTCCGCGCAGAATCGCGCCGGTCAGATTGACGGAGGTAAGATCGGCTCCGCTGAGGTCGGCACCGGAAAGGTCGGCGCGTGAGCCACCGTCCTTGCCGGAAAAGAAAAGTTCGTGCGCCGCCAGAATCTCGCTGAGGCGATGGCCATGGTGCTGCACGCTTTTGGTTTTTTTGAGTCCCATAAACACGGTGATTTCCTCTTGCAAAATGTTCCTTTATTTTACCGGAAGCAGCGGTGCGAAGGAACCAGCCGGGCTTGCGAGAGGCACCGCAATTCTCGGGCTGGTGAGCGCGATGCGGGAGTAAGATTGAGGCATGAGGCAGAGGTTTGGCGGAGCCCTTCGCAAGGCGCTGCTGCGAACATGTGGAGCGCTGGCGTTTCCGGCGGTGTTGCTGGCCGCGGTAGCTGGCACTACGTCGCCCGCGGCGGCGCAGGATCGTGATGATGAGATCGTAGCGACGCTGGCCGGCGGGCGCGTGATCGTCCACGCCACGCGGGAAAACATCATTTTCATTGCGATCAACGAGCCGATCGAAGAAGCCGGCTCGGTACCGCCGCGCGTGGTTTCCTTGGACACGCATCATGTCGGAGTGCTGTTTGGCTCATCGGAGTGGCGCATTCCGGCGGAGCCGAATCCTATCCGGCTGGACAAGCAATTGACGCACATCGCAAACCAGGATCCCAAGTACGCCGGCAGCTACAACGATGCGGAACCGGATCTGGAAACGATTGGCGTGGAATTCCTGGAAAAGCTGACGCCATTGGCGGCGCGTCTGCATCACAAGCTGGATTTTCCGGCCGATCAGCCGCTGTTTGAGTTGGTGGTGATAGGGTTCGGTCCGTCCGACTATGGGCCGGAAGTTTGGACCTTGGAATACCGAATGGCGCAGGAACTGATTTCGTCGCGCGGGGATTTTTGGCAGACGCGCGTGCTGCGTCCGCGGTTCGAACAGATCTATCCGTCCGATAAAAAGGCGCCGAAGAAGTTGACCGAGACGTGTTATCCGGGCGCGTGCAAAGGGCCGACACTGCAGCAATTGATCGAGGGGAACGAGCCTTCCCTGGCGAAGCTGAGCGGTTCCGATGCAAAATGGGCGAAGGCGGCGGACTTCATCGCCAAGGGACAGGCGCAGAAAGCGCTGACTCCAGACACGGCAGCATTTTTGCGCGCCGCGATTCCGCTGATCTATGCGAAGCGGCAATTTGTCATGGGCACGTTTGAGGAGCAGCACGGATTTGACTGGATCGTGCCGCCCGAGGAGCCGGTGGAGCGGGCGAAGCAGGATGACAAGAACCGTCCGCCGGAGGCACCGACGCTGCGCCGTAGAGTGGAGCCGCCGAGATAGCTGACCCGCGGGCGGCCGCTCTCATACGGAGCTCGGCTTTGCGAGGGATTGGCGTTCGATCGAATCGCCGCGCTGAATGGGTCCGCCTTCAATCACGCGGCAGAGCATGCCGCGCCGGCCAAACAATTCGCGGCGAAGTCCTGGGCGAATCTTCTCCAACTGATCGCAAGGCGTGCACACGGCAGTGACTTCGAGTAGCGCATTGCCGATGCGCAAACGCTCGCCGGGCAAAAGCCCGTTCACGTTGAGGCCGCTGGTCGTGATGTTTTCGCGGATGATCCCCGGTCGGAGTTCTGTGGCCTGCAGCGTTTCCTGGTCCACCAGAAGTATCTGGCGTTTGCCGCCGTGGCGGGCATGGGAGCATCCGACGAAACCCAAGTCGGTGATGGCGTCGGCGACGCTCAGCTCCTCCATCGGCAGTCTTCGTTTTGGCGCGCGAAACAAGCGGGCGACAGAAGGCACAACCTATTCTCCCGCCGAAAGGGCGCGGCCGGTGCCACCGCCGATGTCGGTGCGGTAGTGCATACCGTCGAAACGAATTTGCGAGGTGGCGGTGTAGGCTTTGGCGAGCGCGGTCGTAAGGTCCGCGCCCTTCGCGGTGACGCCAAGGACACGGCCGCCGTTGCTTAGGAAAAGGTCACCTTGACGACGGGTGCTCGCATGGAGGATCTTCACACCGGTCGGATCATTTAAACCGGTTAAGCCTTCGATTACCTTTCCGGTAGCGAATTTTCCCGGATAACCAACGGAACTGATTACAATGCAAGCACTTGCGCCGGACTTCCATTTCCATTCGTCGGGCCGGAAGCGTCGGGTTGCCAAATTGACTAGTGCCTCGGCTAGATCGAAGTCGGTCCGTGCCAGGATCGCCTGAGTTTCGGGATCGCCTAACCGGCAATTGAACTCTAAAACCTTTGGGCCGTCGCTGGTCAGCATAAGACCAATATAGAGGAAGCCCTGGTAGCGGATACCATCTTGGGTGAGGCCGCGCAGAACGGGCGCAACTATTTTTTGTTCAATGGTTCGGCGGAGTTCCGCCGACATCAGGTCGTCGGTTGAATAGGCGCCCATGCCGCCGGTATTGGGACCGCGGTTGCCGTCGAAGACGCGTTTGTGATCACGGGTTGGAGGCAAGACAGCGTACTTGTCGCCATCGGTCACGATAATGAACGAAAGTTCGTCGCCTTCGAGCGCGTCCTCCAGCATGACGCGCTTGCCGCCACCGCCAAACTCCTCGATGAGCATGGCGCGGGTGATGAAATCCTTGGCCTCGGCAGCGGACTGGGCGACGAGGACGCCTTTGCCGGCACAGAGACCGTCGGCTTTCACGACGAGAGGGTATGACAGCTGCGGAAGGGCGGCATAGGCATCGTCGGCGCGGGAAAATTCACCATACATTTTCGCGGTTGGTATGGAATGACGAAGGAGAAAATTCTTGGCGAAGATTTTGCTGCCTTCCAGTTGCGCGGCGACTTGCGACGGCCCGACAACGGCAAGATTGCGTGCGCGAAGGGCATCGCTTAGGCCATTGACCAGTGGCAACTCCGGGCCGATGACGATGAGGTCCGGGCGAAGCTTTTCCGCGATGGCCACCAAACCTTGAGCGTCACCTGCCTCGACCGGAAGACATGTCGCATCGTCGGCGATGCCACCGTTGCCAGGTGCGCACCAGATCTTCTCCACGCGCTGGCTTTCGCGAAGCTTCCAGACCAGTGCGTGCTCGCGGCCGCCGCCCCCAATGACAAGAACTTTCATGAATTACGCTGGACTTTCCTTGGCCCAAACTTTTCCTACTCGACGATAGACGTGGGCCGGGCAGGTGTCAATCCTGAGCGCAACGGAGCGCGCTGCGATTGACGCGAGTCAGCAATGCCTCTACGATTTCGAGGCCAATGGAAAAAGCCCAGACGCCTGCCGAAGCGCGAAGTTTCCACTCGCGGGAAATCTTCCGCCGAGAAAGTTTCGCCGCAAAGTGCAGGATTGTCGCGCCTGCAGTTCTGTTTTTTGCTTCGGGAGCGGCCGGCCTGGTGTATCAGGTGGTTTCGACGAAGCAGGTTGGCCTGTTGTTTGGTTATTCCGCTTATGCCGTGGCCGACTCGCGCGCTGGAAAAGGGCCGCAGAATCTTTCCGCAGGTCAGGCGGCTAAGAGATTTCGCCCTGCGTTAGGGAAAGGGCGGCCGGAGTTTATGCCTGGCTGAGGGCGCGGATCGGGATGGTGACGCTCGGCGCGTTCACGGTGTCCGAAGCGGCGAGCATGTGGCAACGGCCGTCAAAGATACCGCCGGGATCAATGACCAGACAGGGCGAGTGAACTTCGCCCGTGACGACACCTTTGGCCTGAATTTCTACCCGGCCCTTGGCGAAAATAACGCCGTCATATCGGCCCGCGATGACCACTCGATTGCCCTCGATCTGGCCTTCCACCTTGGCGTTCTCGCCAAGGATCAATGTTTGTTCGGAGATAATATTGCCTTTAACGTTACCATCGATACGAAACGTACCTTTGAGCTGCAGCGTGCCCTCGAGCGTCACGCCCTGATCGATAAAACCGGTCCACTCTTCGCCGCTGCCGCTGTTTGCACTGCCGGGCCACTTCCACGCCATTGGATTCATCCTCAAGTCGAAAGACGAGACGCTCTCACTGTAGCGGGCCGCGGCGACAAGTCCAAGTACGTTTAGCGGGAAAGTGCAATGGAGGTGTCCAATGCGCGACTGAACGCAAGGACAGTTCCCTGCTGATTTTCGAAATTTCCTGAATTACTTCATCAAGCGATCGTAAATTCCCATCAGCTGATTGTCGTCGTAAAATTCAAGCACCAGCTGTCCCGGCCGAACCTTGGTGCGCTCGCGCAGAAAAATTTTTGTGCCGAGATGGCGCTGTAGTTCTTCCAGGGCTTCGCGGACGTTTGGATCGACCGGGCCGTCGGCCTTTACCTTATTTCCGCGAACTCGGCGCGAAGCTAGGCGCTCAATTTGCCGCACTGTAAGTCCGCCTCGGGAGGCGCGTTGCGCATAGCGCATGCGCAGCTGAGGGTCGAGGACGGCAAGCAATGCCCGCCCGTGGCCGGCGCTCAACTTCCCTTCTTCAATCCAGTCCTGAATCGTCGGTTCAAGCTTCAGCAAACGAATGGCGTTTGCCACCGTGGCTCGATCTTTCCCGGTCCGCTCCGCGACCGATTCCTGCGTCAGCTGAAACTCGTCCATCAGACGCTCAAAGGCGCGGGCCGCCTCCATCGCGTTCAAATCCTCGCGCTGAATGTTTTCGACCAGTGTCATCTCGAGCGCCAGCTCGTCGGCGACTTGCCGCACAATGGCGGCGACTTTCCGCAAACCGGCTCGCTGGGCCGCTCGCCAGCGTCGTTCACCGGCAATCAGCTGAAAGCGGCTGCCGAGCGGCCGAACGACGATAGGCTGGATGATGCCGCTGGCTTGAATCGACCGGGCCAACTCTTCGAGGGCCTGCTCGCGAAAACGAGTGCGCGGCTGGTAGGGGCTTGGCTCGATAAGGTCAATATCGAGGTCGTGGGGACCGAAACTCGCGGCTTCACGGGCGGGCGCGGCCGCAGCTCCACTGCTCGGCGAAGCGGGTACGGGCTGAATTTGTGCCGTCTGCTGGGCTGGCTCAGGCTCCCGAATGAGCGCTCCGAGCCCCCGTCCCAAGGCGTTTCTCGGCATTGGCAATTACCTCCTGGGCGAGTTGCGTATAGCCCTCGGCCCCTTTGCTGTGTAAATCGTAGAAAATAATCGGTTTACCGAAACTTGGCGCTTCGGCCAGCCGGACATTGCGCGGAATGACGCTTTGAAAGACCTGTGTGCCGAAGAAGCTCCGCAGATCCGTGGCGACCTGGCGCGATAAAGTCGTGCGCTCGTCGTACATGGTCAGGAGGATGCCTTCGATCTCCAGGCTCGGATTTAGTGTGCGACGAATGCGCATCAGCGTATCCAGCAACTCGGAGACTCCTTCGAGTGCCAGATATTCGCACTGGATTGGCACCAGAACCGAGTTGGCGGTCACCAGGGCATTGAGAGTCAAGAGGTCGAGTGCCGGCGGGCAGTCTAGAACTACAAATTTGTATTGGGGTAAAAGCGGCTGCAGGAAAGCCTGCAAACGATATTCTCGATTTTCTGAGGTGACCAGCTCGACAGCTGCACCCGCGAGGTTTTTGTCGGCGGGGACGACATCGAGAGAGTCTACCTGCGACTTTTGGATGATTTTCTCAGCGGGCTCATTAAGGATGAGCGCGTGGTAGAGAGTACGCCGCGAGGGATCCTTCGCAAAACCTATGGCAGCGGTTGCATTGGCCTGGGAGTCGCAGTCGACGAGGAGCGTGCGCTGATCGGCAGTGGCGAGGCAAGATGCGAGATTGACGGCAGTAGTAGTCTTTCCAACCCCGCCCTTTTGATTGGCAACGGCGATGATCCGGGTCAACGGCTCTCCAGCAAATCCTAGACGCCACCGTCTAGTGGCGAAAATCTAGCAAAGTCCGTTGGCTGTTGCAAGATGTTTCACGTGGAACACTCGGATAGGGTTGTTGAAAGAACGTACGACCGGTTTTTTAGAAGGCACGGCTCGTGATGTTCCACGTGAAACAAAAGAAGTCGAGAAGCGCCGCGGCGACGCCTTGTTCCACGTGGAACATTCTCCTCCATACTTGATTAGGCACATCGAGAAACTGGTTCACTGGCTCGCCGCCACTGCCGACTCGTGCCGCAAACCCTGCCGTCAGCTTCCCATGAGACTTCATCATTGAAAAGCACAGGCTAGCTATTGGTAGCGCAGGTGAATGGGGCGAGGCCGAACTCTACGTAGCAGAAACCGGGTCGGCGTTCTCCACCACTGACCGGGATCCAGATAGAAGCACGCGTTGCAGCGAATGGGGCATTGGCCTCGGCGAGTCCCAGGTCCAGCCCGAAATGGCCCGAACCTCTTCTAAATCACGCCCGCCTAGCCAGAGCAAGGCGCGGCTGGCTGAAACCTGCGGCGAGCCGGCCCAGTCCAGGAATCTAGCGAACTCTCCAAGCGCGCGGGAACACACAAAATCCAGGGGCGCTACCTCTTCGGCGTCCAACTCCTCGAACCGGCTCACGAGAACCTTTGCGTCGGTAAGTTCAATCTCACGAATAACTTCCGCCAGAAAGGTAGCCTTTTTGACGTTGGATTCAATGAGAAAGACGTCGACATCAGGGCGCAAGATCTTGATCGGAAGGCCGGGAAAGCCTCCTCCTGACCCTACGTCGGCGAGCCGACACTTTTCCACAGGAAGGGCAGTCACACCATACATTGACTCGCAGAAATGACGATATAGTATCTCAAGCGGATCGCGAATTGCTGTGAGGTTGATTTTGTCATTCCACGCGAGCAGAAGCTCTGTATATTGTTGAATTTGCTGTACTTGTTTGTCATTTAGCTTGAGACCGAATTCACCCATTGCGCGGTGAATCGCAGCGGCGGAGGGAGCGCTTGGGCTGGATGTTGTCATTTTAGTTAACTATCTGTGGATTTCGCCTAAAACTTCTGGCTCCCCCACTTTTCCCGCGGAATGCAGCAGAAATCGCGTGCCGGCGATTCCCGCGACGATATCGAGCACGGCATGCCAGACGACGGCAGGTAAAAGACTTTGATAGGCTAGCCGAACCCCGGCGAAGAGCATTCCGAGAATGCCGGTCCCTACGCTACCACCTTTTCCCTGGTAAAGGTGAGCGACGCCAAACATGGCGGAAGAGAGGGCCACGACGAGCCAGGTAGGGAGACCAGTCCGAAACAGAGCGGCCATGACAAAGCCGCGGAAAAGGAACTCTTCGCAGATTCCCGCAGTCAAAGAAAGAACTACAAACAAAGCGAGCTCAGGTCTGGAGCGAGGAAACAGTCGTGACCCCAGCGCCCGCAGCCGTTGCAGATTGGGGTGATCGGAACGGGCCATGCGGCGAACGTTGGCCCAATGCGAAGCGGCGATCAGCGCCGCACCCATGAGGGTGACGGCAAGAAGCGAAACGCCCGCCGTGCCGTGGATGCCAAGTTCGTGCAGCGACAGGCCGCGGGCGAAGGCGCGCCACGCTACCAGGGCGGCCAGCAACCATTGAAAGAGTATGGTTGCGAGGTACATCTTGATTCGATCGCGACCGGTGACTTCCGGAAGCGCCATGAGCTGGCGCATGCGAGCGTAACCGCGCCAGGGAATCACGATTCCCAGGATGAAAAAGATCAACCAGAAGTCCCAAGACATGCGGTGATGAAAGCACGGTGAGCCGGGTTTCCGCAACTTTCGCGGCGGCAGGCGGCGGGAAGCAAGGGCATCTTCTATAATGCGAGTGTATTTCGCGAACTGCGGCAAGGATGGATTTACAAAGGAGGCCCTCATGGACAATCGCGTGAAGTTGACGTCGATGGCCAAGGCCGCTGGTTGAGCAGCCAAGCTGAGTCCCGGGACGCTGGACTCTGTTTTGCGGCAACTGCCGCGGCAAACTGATCCGAACGTGCTCGTTGGATTTGAAACCAGCGATGATGCCGGGGTGTATCTGCTCGACGAAAAAACGGCCTTGGTGCAAACCGTGGATTTTTTTACGCCAATTGTGGACGACCCGCGGACCTTCGGAGAAATTGCGGCGGCCAACTCCGTAAGCGACATCTACGCGATGGGTGGGCGGCCGATTTCGGCCTTGTCGCTGGTGGGATTTCCGGAAAAGGGCGATCCGGAAATACTTGGCGAGATACTGCAGGGCGGATTGGCGAAGATGATGGAAGCGAAGTGCAGCGTGATCGGCGGGCATTCGGTACGCAATGACGATGTTTTGTTCGGATATTCGGTGACCGGAGTGATTGATCCGAAGCGGGTTTGGAAGAATGTCGGCGCCCGCGCCGGCGACGCCTTGTTGTTCACCAAGGCGCTCGGAACGGGCGTGATTTCGACGGCGCTGAAAAACGAAAAGGCGGGCGCGCAATCTGTGACGGCCGCGATTCAATCGATGAGCACACTGAACCGTGCGGCGGCTGACGCGCTTCACGAAATCGAAGAGCAAGAAAGATGGCGTGACGCGATCCACGCAGTCACCGACGTTACCGGGTTCGGATTGCTGGGGCACGCGCGTGAAATGGCGCTCGGCAATCCGGCAAAAAGTATCGCGCCGGTTTCGCTGGAGGTGGACCATGAGGCGTTCGCGTATTTGCCGGGCGCGCCGCAAGCGGCGAAAGACGGGCATGTGCCTGGAGGGCTGAAGAACAACCGCGAATTTGTTGGAGAGTGCGCCGAGTTTGCGGCTGGCATCGCGCAGGAATTCCGTGATTTGCTGTTTGACCCGCAGACTTCCGGTGGCTTGCTGGTGGCGATTGAGGCGTCCGCGGCCGAGGAAACATTGAGCGTAATGGAACGGCACGGCGTGGCGGGTCTCCGCGTCGGCAATGTGATTCCCAAGCGAGCGCCGTTGCTGTACGTAAAATAAATCATCCGGAAACCTGAAACGAATGGACACGATCACACACGGAATTGCGGGGGCGCTGATCGGCAAGGCGTTCTGCGGCGGCGACAGCATGTTTCCGGTAAAGCCGGTCAGCCGGGCGAGGATCACTACATGGGCGCTGATGCTGGGCGCGATTTTTCCGGACAGCGACGTGTTTCGCGACATGCTCTCGAAGGACCCGCTGCTGATCATTACCTGGCATCGCAGCTACACGCATTCGTTGCTGATGCTGCCGTTGTTTGCGCTGGCGTTGGCGGGAATCACGCGATGGGCCACCAGGAAATTCGGCTGGGAGACGCCGTCGTACGCGGCGTTGACCGGCGTTTATGCGGTCGGAATTGGCAGCCACATTTTGTTGGACCTGGTGACAACGTTCGGGACCATGGTGTGGTCGCCGCTATCGTGGTCGCGGCCAGCGTGGGATTTGCTTTTTATCGTGGATTTCACGCTGACCGGCATAATGCTGATTCCGCAATTGCTGGCATGGGTGCACTGCGACGAAAAGCACGCCAAGAGGCGCGCGGTGATGATGTGGATGCTGTTCATACCTGTGACATTTGGGATCGCGGCGATTGGAAGAATTGTCGGCGCGCCGATCTCCAATGCGGCCATTTGGGGTGCGAGCGGGATTTTTTCAGTGCTGTTCTTGCTGCCGGCATTTTTTGGGTGGGGATCGCGGCTGCGGCTCGCGACCTGGAACCGCGCGGGATTCGCCGGCGCATGTATCTACGTGGGTCTAACGATTTTTGCGCACCATAAAGCATTGGAGCGGTTGAAAAAATTTGCGGAATTTCAAGGCGTGCGGCCGGACGTGATTGGCGCGCTGCCGTTTCCACCGTCGCTTTGGAACTGGGACGGGCTGATCCGGGCGCCGCGCGGAGTGTATGAGTTGAAGATGGATCTGAGCCAGCCCCCCGGGATACCCGCGAGCGAAGCGGAGGCAGCGGCGGCAGCGAAGGTGCCGCTGACCTACAACTACTTTCCCGATGCGCCGACCAACAACTGGATCCAGCTTGCTCGACAGCTGCCGGAAGTGCAGAAGGTATTGTGGTTTGACCGATTCCCGGTGACGCGGTTCCACAAAGAAGGCCAGGAAGCGGTGGTGGAAATCTTGGATTTGCGTTTTGCGAAAGTACGGCCGGACCGGCCGGCGTCATTTACGTATCGAGTGAGGTTTGATGGCAGCGGTAAAGTGGTGAAACAGGGCTGGGTGCGGGAGTAAAAGCCACGCTACTCATGGTGTTCGCTGGTCTTTTTGAAATAAAGCAGCGAAGCGATACGGAAACGTGAAGCGTATCAAGCAGGTTTTTGGTCTGAGGGATGGATAACCACCTGGCGAGTGGGGCCGAATCCGATGCTCTCGGTGCGGATGCCGGGGACGGATTGCAGGGCGAGATGGACGATTCGGCGTTCGCGGGAGTTCATGGGATTGAGCTTGAAAGGCTGGCGGGAGGTTTGCACACGTTCCGCGGCGGTGCGAGCCATCATTTTTAGTTCTTCGACGCGAAGGGCGCGGTAGCCGGCGCAATCGAGAAAGATTTTGTCCTGAAAAGGCGGTTCGAGGCGAAGAGCGCGGTGCGCGAGATGCTCGATGGATTGGAGAAGTTCGGCGCCGCGTTCAAGGAGCAGCTCGTTGTCGCGTCCGGCGAGATCGGCGAAAATTTCCGCGCCGCCTTGTTCCGGGACGGCCCCGGCCTCAAGCACCCGGACGCTGACCTTCAGGTCGAACTTTCCAACGCGGATGGTTTCTTCCAGAAAAGCTCGCAAAGCCTCTGCAGCCGCGGAGCGATTCAGTTGGCCACTTTCAATCAGGTTATAGGTCATTTTGGGGACGATAGGCGTCCCAATATCCTACGACAAAGAGCGGAAAACGAATCAGGATTTCTTGCCTGATTTTGCCGGCGGCGTAACGGGATGAGTGCGGTTGAGGTACCACTGCTGGCCAATGCCGACGACGCTGCTGGTCAGAATGTAGACCGCAAGACCGCTGGAAATGGGGAAAAACATAAACATAGCGGCGAAGGAGATGGGCATGAACTTCATCATCATCTGCTGCTGCGGGTCGGTGGTGGTCATGGGCGTCATTTTGGAAACGAGGTACATAGACGCGCCCATGAGGACGGGAAGAACGTAATAAGGATCGCGAGCGGACAGGTCGGTAATCCAACCAAACCACGGCGCATGACGCATTTCGATGGCGGAGCTGAGGGCACGATTGAGGCCGAACCAGATGGGCATCTGCGCAAAAGCCTGGAGACAGCCGCTGACTGGATTGACGCCTTCGCGCGAATAGATGGCCATGACTTCCTGATTCATCTCGGCTTTGCGCGGATCGTTTATTTTGTATTTTTTGTAGCGTTCCTGGATGGCTTTGATTTCCGGAGCGACGCGCTGCATCTTCATGGTGGTTTTGTAGCCGGAGATGCGCAGCGGGAACAGCAGCGTATTGACGACGAGGGTGAGAATAACGATGGCCCAGCCCCAGTTCGGGACGTAGCTGTGGATCCACTTGAGCGCATGGAAAAGCGGGTCGGCGATGATTTCAAGCCAGCCGAAATTGACGAGCGCCTGCAGTGGCGGATTCATCCTCTTCAGGTCGTCGTAATCCTTAGGGCCGACATAGAGGCGCATGGCGGCGGGCTGCGCGGATGAGGCGACAGCGACCTGGGGAACAGGTTCGGGTTTGTCTTCGGGCTTGCCCTGGTTGTCGGTGCCCTTAGCGGTGTGCCAGGCCTTCCAGTAGCGGGTTTCGAGCGTGCCCGGCGGCGCGCCGGCAGGCGCGAGAAACGCAGCCGCGAAATAGCGGTCTTCAATGCCGGCCCAATCTTTGCCGCCCTGCCAAACTCCGGGGCCCCATTTGCCGCCGTCGTCGAGTTTTTTGTAGGGAAAGCCGTTGAGCTTGCCAGCTTCGCTGTAATACGCGCTGACCGTTTCGACCGGAACCGGATTGGTGACGGTGACATCGCCGAAACCGCCTAGCCAGGAGAGGCCGGCGGTGATGGGCTTGCCGTCGAGCTTGGCAGACACTTCCGTTTGAACGACGTAGCTGTCGTCGAAACGGAAATGCTTGGCGATTTCCAGGTGGCCGTCGCTCCAGGAGAAATCGAGTTCGGCGGGAGCGGTGAGCGTGGCGGGCGCGGACTCGTTCTTCGCCCTGACCACGTACAAACCGGCGTTGGCGGATTGATCGAGGTCGTTGTTGCTGAGGGCGACGCTTAAAGGCCAGGCGTTGAGCTCGGTTGACGCATCGGGATGCACGAGGTCGAGCGTGCGAGGCGGCTTAGCGTCGTCGCGATATTTCTTGAGCTGCCAACTTTTCACTACGCCGCCGCGATTGGAGAATTCCACCCGATAGAGGCCGTTTTCGACGACGACGGAACGCTCTTGCGATTCGCCCTTGGCGGCAGCGGGCGGAACGGCCGCGACTTTGGCAGTTGTAGCGGGCTGCGAAGAAGGGTTGCTGGTTGCGGCAGGAGGCTGGCCCGGAGCGGCGGGAGCCGTCGCTTGCGGCTGATTTGGTTGCGGCGAAGGCGGTTGCGGCTTCGGGGCGAAGAATTTTGCCCATGCGACGATGACGATCATCGAGAGCAGCGAAGCGACGAGGATGCGAAGCTGTGGGCTGAGGCCTGGTTCTTTTTTCGGATTTTGCGGAGTTTGAAAATCGCTCACAGCGGCGTTCCGTCCTTCATAGGCGCAATGCGGCGGGTGGAGTGGAGCGCCGCAGCGTAAGTTGAACTGAGTTGCTCATGGGTATTCTCGGCGCAACGATTTTCGGGAACCGGGTCGTAGCCAAATTTCCCCGAGAATGGATGGCAACGCGAAAGCCGCTGGAGGCCGAGCCAGATGCCGCGCAGGGCGCCGAAACGCTCGATGGCTTCGCAGGCGTATTGGGAACAGGTAGGTTCGAAGCGGCAAGAGCCGGCAAAGAGGACGGAGAGATACGATTTGTAGCAGCGGATGGCGAAAAGGGCGGCTTGAACGGCGAAGGGCGAATGGGGTCGCGTCATGGCGTCTTGAGCAGGTTCAGAAGCGCCGCTGCGAGCGCAGTGAACGACGACGTCGCTACAGTGGGCTTGGGGTGAATGACGATGTCCCATCCTGCGGAAATCTCCTGACGATGAAGGCGAATAATTTCGCGAGTGCGCCTACGCATACGGTTGCGCACTACCGCGCCACCGAGAGCTCGCTTGATGCTGAAGCCGAAACGGCTCTGCGGCAGGTCGTTCGCTTTCGAGAAAACGGTGAAGTGGGAATTGGAACGGCGCTTCCCATGACGATAAACCGCGTCGAAGTCCGCCTTGCGCACCAGGCGCACGGACGCCGGATAGGTCAGCCCGGGTTTATTCGGGCGTGAGGCGATGGCGTCCCTTCTTGCGGCGAGCCGCCAGGACCTTGCGGCCACCTACGGTCTTCATGCGCGAACGGAAACCGTGCGTCTTGGCGCGGCGGCGTTTGCGCGGTTGAAATGTGCGCTTTGGCAAAGCAATCCCCCCTGTTGTTACGCTCGGCGACACGCGAGTATTACGCGGGCGTCGCACAGGCCGCCTTAGCGGCAAGATCCGAATTATCAAGTGTACTGGTGCATGGTGGGAGGGGTCAAGAAAGCGACGGGTTAGCGTATTGAGACGGGAACGACAACCCGGCAGCAGCAAGACGCGCCGGTGGGCCAGCGCCAGTGCGCATTTCGACA
The DNA here is from genome assembly GCA_035607085.1 of Candidatus Eiseniibacteriota bacterium. Lineage (GTDB taxonomy): Bacteria > Acidobacteriota > Terriglobia > Acidiferrales > UBA7541 > Acidiferrum. The sequence continues at coordinate 15,591 of DATMZI010000027.1, forward strand.
GAAGCACGAGCGAACTATTGGCTTCCCGCGTTCGTGGTAACGCATACTTTTGAAACGAGCTGGTCGGGTTCCGCAAACGGGAAAAGAGGCACTTCCGTGGATTTAGCAGCACGGACAACTACCGCGAAGGCCTGTGGTGTGCTGCTTTGCATCTTTCTTGGCTCTTCTTTGGCGGGCTGCGTTCGGGTGTCTCGCTACTTGTATTTGAGCAGTTGCGACAAAGCGATCAACAGGGCCACAAAATCGATCGAAGCGTCCAATGGCGCCGAGCGCGCGGCCGGGTATGCGGATCGTGCTGATGGCTATGCCGAGAAAGCCCGCTATTCCCGAGCGTTCAAGCTCATTTCCAGTGAGGAATACGAACGACTCTTTGACCTGGCCACCCAGGATCACCGACAAGCGATTCTGCTCGATCCCGATAATGCGGAGATGTACTATCGCCGAGGGCGGACATTTTACTTTCGGGCGGCGCTCGACCTGCTGGACGGAACCGAGGCCAAGGACTTCTTTGTTCCGGCCAGAGCGGATTTTTCGAAGGCTATCGAAAGGAACCCCAAGCACGAAATGGCCTTCGACATGCGCGGCCTGATTGACGAGGATACTGGCGATCTGGACGCCGCCATTTCTGATTTCGCGCAGGAAGCGGCACTCAATCCACGGAGCCGGTACCGGCTGGCCGACGCCTACTGCCAGCGCGGCTCTCAGTTTCTGCAACAAAGGAAATACCAGCCGGCCACCGCCGATTTTGAAAAAGCGATCGACGTGGGAAGCTCGTCAGATGGGTGCGAATGCGAGCCGTATAATCCGCTGGTCGCGATCTACCTGGAGGAACACGATTACGGCAAGGCGCGAACCGTGGTGGACAGGGCGCAAAAAGCTGGGAAATCGATCATGCCCGAGTACCGGGACAGGCTGAATGGCCACTAGCCGGTGGCGAAGTCAGATTCTCGCCGGTTCTTAATGCCGGTCACGCCGGCAGAACCGGCGCTGCTTCGCACTGGGCGATCGAAATGGTTTCCGGCAGCAGGGACAGGGCACCGGTTCCACGCCCTCACTGCTCTTATGCGAAATCCATGGCTTGTAGCGGGGAATCGCATCGGCTTTGCCGCAGCGCTTTCATGATTCATCGGCCATGGTGGAAAGAACTCCGAAAACGGAAACTTCGGTATCTCGAAGCCGTAGCGAGCGCACACCCGGCAATTTTTCTCGGAAGCAGCCGAGCCGCAGGTGCATTGTAATTGTTCAGAACATGAGGAAAGGGCGCTAGGTAGACTTCGTTTTACGGTACTCGTCATACGAAGCGAGGAAGCGGTCGATGTCTTTGCGGAGGAGATAATAGGGAGTGGAGAGGCGGATTTTGGACGGGGCGCCGCCGCGGATGCGGATTTTCCTTTGCGACCAGAGCCAGTTTTCGGTGTCGGGCATGGTGTGAGGGGCGACGTTGACGGTGGCGATGCCGCAGCGGAGTGCGGGATCTGGAGACGTCCAGGAAAGGGCGCCGCGTTTGGTCATTTCCGCGAGGATGTAGTTGGCGTTGGCGCGATGACGTTTTTCGATGCGTTCCATGCCGATGGTGTTGGCGAATTCGATCGCAGCGCGAAGGCCGCAGAGAGCGGGAACATTGGAACTGCCGATGCGCTGAAAACGTTCGGCGCGGATTTTTTTGTCGTCCCAACCTTCGGTGGCAATGGTGTTCCAGAGACGGTCGATCACTTCGTCGCGGACGTAGAGGAAGCCGGTGCCTTTGGTGGCCTGGAGCCATTTGTGAGGGCTCGAAGAGTACATGTCGCAGCCGATGTCGTGAAGGTCGAGCTTCATCATGCCGGGAACGTGAGCGCCGTCAACTGCGGAGAGAATTCCCTTGGAGCGAGCGAGAGCGCAAAGCTGTTTGGCGGGAAGCACAACGCCGGTCACGGTGGAGATGTGGCTGAAGAAGATAACGCGAGTGCGTGAAGAGATGGCTTCGCTGAAAAGATTGAGGACCATCTGCGCGTCGGGAACGGGCTTGGGCAGAGTGACTCGTTTCACGACGATGCCGTAACGCTTGGCGCGCAGGTTCCAGGGATGTTCGCCGCCGGGATGTTCCTGATCGGTCATCAGGACTTCGTCGCCCGGCTTGAGGTCGATGCCGTTGGCGATGTAGCTGTTAGCTTCCGTAGCATTGCGGAGCATGGCGATTTCATCGCGGTTGCAGCCGACAAATTTGGCGAGTGGGTCGCGGAAGTCGTTCCACGCGGCGTAGCCCCAGATGGGATAGTCCTCGGGATCGTGCTGGGCAAGGCTTTCCGCGTCGTGATAGCCCTTCATGATGGCGTGCAGGACGGGGAGCGGCGAGGAGCCGACGGTGCCGTTGTTTAGATAGACTTCGTCTTGGGGAATGAGAAACTGCTTGCGGATGGCGGTCCAATAGGCTTCTTCGTCTCGGTCATAGACAGAAGGATCGGGAAGCGGCGGCGGAGCTTGGTGCGACATTTCCTGAAGGAGTTTTGGATTGGGGAGGGCGAGAGCAGCGGCTGCGACTCCGAAAGAGGATAGAAATGTGCGGCGATCAGACATGCGTGCCTCCTGGCTGTTTCTAAGGGTCGCAGCGGATTTTATGTGTTTCGAGTTGTGGGAACAATAGCGGCGGGGCTTAGACGGACGATTAGCGTGCTGGTGTATCGCTTGCGGAGCAGCGCGAGAGGCACTATCGTACGAAAGCCATTTTGTGAGGAATTTCGGGAGATGACGGAATGAAGTGTCGCGCGCTTGCGCTGTTGCTCGTCGCCGCGGTTGCGGGGTGGGTTCCTCCTGCGGTTGGGCAGGAGAAAGAAACCTCGAAGCTGGCGGTCGAAAAGCGGCTGCGCGACGTGCAGAAGGAAAAATCGTCGCTGTCGGTGGAGAAGGCGATTCAGGCGCTCGCGGCGGCGAGTTCGTTTGGCCAGGTGGCGATTTCGCCGGACGGAAAGAAAGTGGCGTGGGTGGAGGACTTGGGTGACGCGAGTGGAACCGAGACCGGAAACTCGGCGATTCTAGCTGCCTCGATTGATGGGAAAGCGCCGCCGCGAAAGATTACGGCGTCTTCGCGAACGCCGTGCGCGGAGAGCGACATTGCGTGGGGGCCGGACAGCCGGCGGTTGGTGTTTCTGTCGGATGCGGATAAGCCCGGCCAACAGCAACTTTATCTAGGAACAGCTGCAGGCCAACCTGCAAAGCGGCTGACGCACGTGAAAGGTTTTCTGGCGGGGCCGAAATTTTCGCCGGACGGCAAGACCATCGCAGTATTGTTCACGGAGAATGCGACCCGCGCGGCGGGGCCGCTGGTGGCGGGGACTCCGGAAACAGGAGAAATCAAGGATGCGTTTTTTGAGCAGCGCCTGGCGCTGGTGGATATCGCAACGGGCAAGCTGCGGCAGGTTTCTCCGGCCGACGCCTATGTTTATGAATACGACTGGGCGCCGGACAGTTTGCATCTGGTGGTGACGTCGGCGCTTGGGAACGGCGACAACAACTGGTATATCGCGGAGTTGTCGGTGCTCGACGCGACGAGCGGGTTGATGAAGTCCATCCACAAGCCGGCTTTGCAAATCGCCATGCCGGCTTGGTCGCCCGACGGAAAAATGATCGCGTTTGTTGAAGGGTTAATGAGCGACGAAAGCTCCGTCGGTGGCGACATTTTCGTAATTCCCGCGGAAGGCGGCGAGCCACGGAACTTGACGCCGGAGCGCAAGGCATCGGCAAGCTGGCTGACGTGGACGCAAGACGGAAAGATTGTTGCGGGAGAATTTATCGGCGGCGATTCGTCCGTGATTTCGGTGGATCCCGCAAGCGGGAAACTCGAGTCCCTTTATAGGGGAGCGGATCAGGTTTCGGCGGGAACCTGGGGGCCGTCGGTTTCGATTTCGAGTGATGGCAAAATGTCGGCTGCGGTGCGCAGTTCGTTCGCAGCACCGCCGGAGGTATGGGCGGGGGCAAATGGCGATTGGAAACAGATCACGACGCGCAACAAGACTGCGCAGCCGGGCTGGGGCGAAGGGAAAAGCATCCACTGGAAATCGGGCTCATTTGCAGTGCAGGGGTGGCTGGTGTATCCGGCCGGTTTTGATGCGGCAAAAAAATATCCGCTGGTGGTTTCAGTACACGGAGGTCCCGGGGCGGCGGTGCAATCCGTCTGGCCCTCGAGCGGCGATTTCAGCCTGGCGCTGGCGGCGGCGGGATATTTTGTGCTGATGCCAAATCCACGCGGCAGCTTCGGGAATGGCGAAGAGTTTACGCGGGCGAATGTGAGGGATTTTGGCTACGGAGACTTGCGGGATATTCTTGCGGGTGTGGACGAGGCGGAGAAGATTGCGCCGATCGATTCGAATCGGGTGGGGATCACCGGCTGGAGCTACGGCGGATACATGTCCATGTTTGCCGTGACGCAGACAAACCGGTTCAAGGCGGCCATGGCGGGAGCCGGAATTGCGAATTTACAGAGCTACTACGGGCAGAACAAAATTGATCAATGGATGATCCCGTTTTTTGGCAAGTCGGTCTATGACGACCCCGAAATCTATGCAAGAAGTTCGCCGATTACATTCATCAAGAAGGTAAAAACCCCGACTCTGGTGATGGTGGGCGACAGTGACGGCGAGTGCCCGACGCCGCAATCGTATGAGTTCTGGCACGCGTTGAAGACTCTGGGCGTGGAGACGCAGCTGGTGGTTTACGAGCACGAAGGCCATCACTTTGTAAAGCCCGAGCACCTGCGCGATCGCATTAGGCGGACCGTGGCTTGGTTCGACGCCCATTTGCAACATTGAGCGCCGGAGCAAGAAACCTTTTTTGCGAAGTGCGCGTCTAGTCCTACAATCGTGTGTTGGCAAGATTGAAGTGGCTCCCTCAATGGCAAAACTTTTCCGGGTCCCCTTGTGTTTAGGCACTTTGTTTGCGCTGTGCGCCTACGCGCAGGAGTTTCGCGGGTCGTTGCTGGTAGAGGTGCGAGATACGTCCGGCGCAGCGCTTGCATCGGCGACAGTAGAGTTATCCGACCCCAGTTCAGGTTCATCCCTATCGCTCACTGCAGATTCGTTTGGCGGTGCGCGCTTTCAGTCGATTGCACCCGCTACGTATTCTTTGACTGTTACGGCAGCGGGGTTCACTAAACAAACGCAAAAGATCGCAGTGGCGGTTGGTTCGCAGCCGACCGTGCGCGTGATTCTGCATCCGGAAGCGGTGCGGCAGTCGGTCGAGGTACGCGACCGCGGCCCATCCCTGGCGAGCCAGCCACTGGAAACAACTTCGAGCACCGTGCAGACCGTCATCACCACCAATGATATTGACGAAGTGCCCCTTTCGGCGCGGAGTTTTGCCAACATTGCGTTGATGGCGCCGTTTACCGCACCTGTTGAACCGTCCGATCCGACCAAGGCGCGGATTACGGCTGTGTCGTTCGGCGGAAGCTCGGGCTTGAACATTGATTTTTCCGTCGATGGTGGCGACAACAACGACGACTTCATCGGCGGATTTTTGCAGAACTATTCGGTTGACGCGATCGAGGAATTCGTAGTGCGGTCGGCTCAGTTCGGAGCAGAAACGTCACGCACCAACGGCGGCAGTATTATTTTGTCGACGCGGCGCGGATCGAATGACTGGCATGGCAGCGCATCCTATTATTACCGGGGCCAGAGCCTGAACGCGCGGAACCCGCTGGACAATCCGGAGCCGGACCCCAAGCAACCATTCGCGCGGCAAAACGGCGTGGCGACGATCGGCGGGCCATTGCGGGGCGACAAGCTGTGGATGTTTTCTTCGTATGAATATGTGGACGAAAATGCCAGTGTCGCGTACAGCGCAAATTCACAAGCGGAGTTTCAGTCGCTGTCGCAGCTTGCGGCGGACGGGCTGATTCCCGGTGTTCCCTCGATCACCGTACCCACCAGTGTGCCGGTGCCTTTTCGCGACACGCTGTTTACAGCACGGGTGGATTGGACGCAGTCGGAGCGTTCGCAATGGTTTTTGCGTGGATCTTTAGATCGCAACCACACGCAGAACGATCTAGTGCAGCAGGCTGCCTTGCCGTCGACGGGCTCAACGACCACTTCGAACTACTTCAATATTCTGCTGGGGCAACAGATCCGGTTTTCACCGAATTGGTCCGGCGCGTTAACGCTGGAAACCAGCAATTTTCATCACATCAAGCAGCGAAACTCTGACATCGGGCTAGCCCTGGCATTTCCATTCAGCGCGAACTTTCATACCACTTCGGGCTTCGAAACCTTTGGGGACAACCAGTTTGCAACGGAGATTTCCGCGTTTCCGGTGGTGCGGGACCAGCAGAAGTATCAATTCCGGTATGACGTCGTTCACTCTGTGGGGCGCCACGCGGTCCGGTTTGGCGTCAACTTGATTCATGAGCCGGTGCTGCGCGGCGCGTTGGCTGCTTCGGCTGAACATCTAGTGCAGTTCGCACAGGATCCTTCATTTTATCAATTGAACCCGGCGCAGTTTGTGGCGGATTACAACTGCACGGCCGCGGCCTTGCCCGGTACTACGTGCGACGACACGGGCGCGGGTGACGGCACGTTCGCGCAAAGTTTGCGGCGGTTAGGCTTTTATGCCGAAGACAGTTGGCGGGTAACGCCCTCGCTGACGATCAACGCCGGATTGCGCTACGACACGACGTTTGGCCTGTTCACCGCGTCGGGCCGCGATCAAACGCTAAACCCAGCATTCTCGACGCTGCAAGCTCTAGGCATCTCTCTGGTGAGCGGAATTCCGCACGATGATCGCAAAGCGCTCGCGCCGAGACTGGGCCTGGCGTACACGCCGGGAAATTCCGGGCGGACGGTGCTTCGCGCTGGGGTGGGGCTTTATTACAACGACCTGGCGCAAAACGGCTGGGTGGACGCATTCACAGCCGTCAATCAAGCGATCACTCCATGCACCACATATGATCTGACGAATCCGGCTTGTTTGCCGGGCGGAGGAGACGGCGGGCAGGGTGCGCTGATCGATCCGCATTACCACTCGCCGTACGCGCTGCAGGCCAGCGCGGGTGTTGAGCATGACTTCGCGAGAAATTGGCGAATCGGAGTTACCTACGAACATCAGCAGGGCGTTCGTCAGTATCGGCGCTACGAATATGTGGCGGGCTTTACGCTGCCCGCGGCGTCGCCGAATATTTCACTGCTCCGGACAGACAATCGTTCCAGCTACAACGGGCTCGCCGTGCAATTGCAGCACCGCTTTTCAAATCGCTTCGAGCTGACCGCCAACTATGTTTTGGCGAGCGCGACGACGTGGGGGGCAGTGGTCGGCGAATTGTTCGATTACGTGAATGGCGTGTCGAATCCGTTGAAAGCTTTCGGGCCTGGGGATCATGGACCATCTGGAGAAGATATCCGCCACCGCTTTGTATTGATCGGTACGCTGCAGTTGCCGTGGCGATTCGAACTCTCCACGCTATCGCAGTTTGAAAGCGCGCGGCCTTTCACGATGGCTACGCCCGCCGATATTCTCAATGACGGATTCTCGGGCAATGACCGTGCAGTGATCAACGGCGTGATGACTTCGCTTGACCAGTTTCGCGGAACGCCTTTCTATCAAGTAGACCTACGGGTTAGCCGCAATATCGCGCTTGGCGAACGCGTGACGTTGCGCCCGTTCGCCGAGTTTTTCAACTTGTTCAACCGGCGGAATCCCGGGAATAACTATGTTGGAGATATCTCGGCGCTTCCTACGCCGGTGAACAGCCTGACCAATGCAACAGCATTTTGTTTGGATGGTCCCGCTTGCGCGCAAACTGCGCCGATCGCGAGCTACCGACAGTTGAGAGTTCCAGCCGGAGCGCTCGGGGATTTTTTTGGCCCGGGCACCACTGTGGGAATCCCATTCGCCGCACAGTTGGGAATCAAACTTAGTTTCTAGCCAGAACTATCTGCGCTTTCAGAATCTAAACCAGCTTGACCTTGAGTGTGAAACTGCTTTGCCGATGTGTCGCTAGCTCGTCTACTTTTCCGGCAGACGATTTCCGACAAAAGATGCAATGCGCTGCGCCGCAGGCGGATCAATGTTGGCGAGAACCGCGACGACGTACCCGCTTTGCGGGTAGATGGTCAGCTCGCCGTTCATGCCGGGAGCGCCACCGCCATGGCCGAAGCTGCGAACTCCGCCGGAAACCTGATCCATAAAGCCGTAGCCGTATTTTGTTCCGCCGCCTGTCTCGACCTTGCCGGTGGTGAGCAACTCGGTGTTCTGCGCGTCAAGCAATTTGTGGTTTCTTAGCGCGCCGGCGAACCGCTGTAAGTCTTCGACCGTGGAATAGCCACCGCCGGCCGACGTGCCTCGATACGGCAACGTGTCCGTGTTCGGCTTCCAGGGGGCACTTCCCGGGTCTTTCATGTAGCCGACGGAGCGCCTTGGTACGGCTTGATCTTCCGGGAGTGAATCGGTGGAAGTCATACCCGCTGGGCCATACACGTGCTGACGGACGTAGTCGTAATAATCCTGTCCGCTTACTTTTTGTACGATCACTCCCAGCAGTAGAAATCCGTAGTTGCTGTAATCCCACTTACTGCCCGGTTCGAATTCCAGGCCGCGTTGACCGTAGAGTTTCACGTAATCCTGTAACGTGCGCAATTCCAGCCGGTGCTTGTCGAATTCCGGTCCAAAGAAATCGCCCGTGCCACCGGTGTGCGTCAGCAAGTGATGGATCGTCACTTTGGAAGCTAAATCCTTGTTTGGATAGTCGGGAAGGTACTCGCCAACTGTTCCCGCAAGTTTCAGCTTACCGCCCTGCACCAGCTGTATTACGGAGACCGCCGTGAACATCTTGTTCATCGAGCCGATACGGAATTGTGTTGCCAATTCGTTCTTTATCTTCTTGTCGCGATCCGCCATGCCGTAGGCGCCGGAAAAGATTGTCTTGCCGTTTTTGGTAACCATTACGGAGCCGGAAAAGCGGTCGGCGGCCACACGCCGTTCAATTTCGGAGCGCAGTGCGGCTAGCGCTTGTTCCTCGGACATGCGAGGAATGGCGAATTCGGGAGGCGCCGGGATCATGTTCAGGTCGAGCTTGGTGATGCGGTGCGGCTCGGCTGGCTCCACTTCGATCTCGAATCGCGCGAAAGTGTCCGAGTCGCGCTCCTTGAGAATTCCGACGAATGTGGTGTCGCTAGTTTTTTCCGCTTTCTTGAATTCGAAGCCGCCGGTCACGCCGCGGAAGCCCATCATGCCGTCAAGGTGTTTCACCTGGTCCGGGTAGTTCTTTTCGAGAAAGGCTTGGAATCTTACTTTGTCGCCGGCATTGAACTCTTCCAACCACGCGCGGAACTGGCGAGTCGCAGGAGTATTTTGCGGCTCATTTTGGGTGGCTCGTGCCGCCGCGGGAGATAACTCCGACGAATCCTTACGAGCGAGGATCAGAGCAGAGGCATAGCCGTCGCCGGAATTCTTTTCGACGCCGGCATATGAACCCTGCCCGTCGTTGTACCGCCCGTCGGTGGCGGTACTGCTTTGCTTCTTGGTGCTGACGTTCTTTCCCGACGCCGATCTTGTTGTGGCTTGCCAACTCCCGGTCGATTTCGCTTCGTCGTTCCATTTTTCATTCACCGGGCTCGTTGCAACAGTCTTGGGAGCCGGCTGGAAGGCGGCGTAGGAAAGCGCGGCCATAAACAAAAAAGCCAACCAGGTGCCTTGAAAGATTCGCGAAGCGGGAAGGGGCTTCTCGGGAAGCGCGATGTGTTCCCAAGCGAAGGTTCCCGAGGCAGTTGAGACCGGGACAGGTTCGACAGCTGGCAATTTGCTCCAGGGCGAGCGCAAAACCCATTGCCGCGCAAGCGAAGCGAGGGCATCGGCAAAGAGTGGCGCTGTACGGCCACAGGCAGATGTTTCGTCGAAAATCCACAACATCTCCTCGGCGAACTCGCGCCGGAATGCCGCCGGGTGAAGGCGCAGGAGGACCCGGTAGAGCTTGCGGGTAACAGGTTGGCTCATGACGTCCCCCTTAGTTTCAAGTCCCGTAGATGAGTACGCGCCTCGCGCAGTACGCTTTCGAGGCGTTTCACCTCTTGTGCCAAGACGCCGCGGCCCTCCGCTTTCAGGCGGTAATATCGCCTTCTAGGATCGCTGGCCGAAGATCGTGCGGCCGCTTCTTCCACCAATCCTTGAGTGATCATTTTTTTCAAGTTGTCATAGAGCGTGCCCGGCCCGATCTTGTAACTGCCCTCGCTCTGTCGCGCGATCTCCAGCATGATGCCGTAGCCATGTAAGTCTTCGCGTGCCAGCGCCAGCAAAATATGCAGAGAGGCGGGAGAAAGAGGCCCGAATCGCCGCGCGCTCTTATTCGTCTTCGTTGCCATAGTCGGATTCCGATATATCGCTTTCCGAATACGATGTCAAGTCCGCGACGTAGTCGGCTTCCGTGCGGTGGACAATCTGCTCAACGGATGGCCTACGGCGATAGCGGTTTGCAACGCCGCGTGTAAGTTTTCACTGCATCGCTTCCGGTCACTTTCCCCTTCAGCGCGTCAAAGCCACCAGGGATGGCAAGGTTTTTCGCTTCGTGTGCAGCCGCAACGCACTGGCCTAAGTTCTTGAAGCCGGCACAAGCCGCCTGCGCATCCTGACCCGTCAGCGCCTGAATCTTTCCGGCAATTGCGGTGTTATGGCTGAGCACATCGCTCGGTGCCGAGCCGCCGTTTGTACCCGGTCCAACTTCCGATGGCCTTCCGCCTGGATTCGAAGGGGGCCCCCTTGGGTGTGTACGCTGAGCGAAAGTTGGCGTCGCCAAAGCGAGCACCATCGCTCCGGCTAGAGTCAGAGTGAGATGTTTCGTAGTTATCTCCTGTTTTCGGGCGGGGACGGGACAGGCCGCGTTGCTTGGCTTGGCCGTAGGTTCCTGCGGTTATATTTAGGATGCTTCCGTTTTCAGCCGAGATGTAAGTCCTTTTATTTCACGGACCCATTCCAGATTGCGAGTGCGTGCAGCGGAAGCTAATATGTGCGATTCGCCCGCACGGAGCCGCGATGTCCGAATTTGCAATCATAGCTACATATTCGGTTTTCCTTGCGAGCTACGTAGTTTTTGCCCTGGGCAAATTTCCAGGGATGAAAATCGACCGTCCCGGCGCAGCGATCATCGGCGCTGTGCTGATGTTCATGACAGGCGCGGTGCGCGTCGAAAATTCCCTGCGCCTCATCCACTTCAGCACGATCGTGCTGCTCTTCTCGATGATGCTGGTCGTAGCCAACCTGCATCTAGCGGGCTTCTTCGATTGGGTTACAGAACTAGTGGTTACGCGGCTGAACCCGCATCATTTGTTGCCAACAGTCATCTTCCTGAGCGGCCTGCTTTCCGCGTTCTTCGTCAACGACATCATCTGTCTGGTCATGGTACCTTTCGTGTTGAAGGTAACCGGGCGAATGGGGATCAAGCCAACCCCTTATCTTTTGGCCGTGGCAACGGCTTCTAACATCGGCAGCACAGCGACGATCACCGGCAACCCCCAAAACATCCTGATTGGATCCTTCTCCGGGATCGGTTACCGGGATTTTTTTTTGCACCTTGGTCCGGTTGCTCTGGTAGGTCTCTTTCTCGATTGGTTCGTGTTGTGGTGGTTTTACTTCTGTGGACAAATTCATGATGTTCGAACCGAACGCATCCTGAATGCGGTGCGGATCGAGCGTGCCGCTTTGCTTAAGGCGGGTATGGTTGCAACGTTGGTGCTCGCCGAATTCCTCGCAGGTTTCTCACCGGCCATGGTCGCGTCTATTGGCGCAGCCATTCTACTCATCACGCGGACCCGCGATCCCCACCTCGTGTATGAGGAAGTCGACTGGGGCCTTCTCGTGTTTTTCGTGGGGCTGTTTCTGATCGTCGGAGACGCAGAAAACGCTGGGCTGACGCGGCACCTGCTCGGCTTTGGCGAGCGATTCAACTTGCAACACCTGGGCGTCTTTACCCTGGTGACCGCCATACTCTCGAACCTAGTGAGCAACGTGCCTGCCGTGATGCTTTTGAAGTCTCTCGTGAGTCAATTTGCTGACACTCATTCGGCCTGGCTTACGCTGGCTATGGCGAGCACGCTCGCCGGCAATCTGACCATAAACTGGTTCCGTCGCCAACATCATCGTTGTCGAACGAGCCCAAAAGTCGCGTCTACTTTCGAATCGGCCCATGGCCGGTGAGAAACCTGCGAGGAATCCGGCGAGCACCAACGTTGCAACCATACCCGCCTTAAGCAAAGTGGCACGCTCGATCCGCACCGCATTCAGGATGCGTTCGGTTCGAACATCATGAATTTGTCCGCGGAAGTAAAACCACCAGCATTTCGAAGAACGGTTCAACAAAACATATTAACGTGCAAAAAACTTACACGCGGGGTTGCAAACCGCTATCGCCGTAGGCCATCCGTTGAGCAGATTGTCCAC
>DATMZI010000017.1:0-24272 GCA_035607085.1 Candidatus Eiseniibacteriota bacterium
CCCGGCACCACCATCGCTCCCGATGGCAGCCTGATTCTCCTCCTCGACCTCAACCGCATGGTCGCCGTCGAGCCGAACGAACGCAAAACCATCACCGCCTCAGCCGCGGCTGCTCGAATTTTTGCCCCAGGCTCCACCGCCGTTGCCAAAGGCACAATTCCCGCCGACGCAATCGATCGCATTCAACACGAACGCGTCGTGGTCGTCGCCGATGACTCCATCAGCGTCCGCAAGTTCGTTGGCCGCATGCTGGAAAAAGCGGGCTACCGCGTCATGCTAGCATCCGACGGCCTTGAAGCCGCCGAACTCGTTGCCCAGCACGGCTGCCACCTCGTCATCACCGACCTCGAAATGCCTCGCATGACTGGCTACGAACTCATGGCACAGCTTCGCCAAAGCCCGTCCACGCGCCGCATTCCTGTCATGGTCGTTACTTCCCGAGCGGGAGCAAAGCATCGCGACCGCGCCATCAAGGAAGGTGCCGTCGCCTTCCTCACCAAACCTGTTCAGGAAGATCAGCTCACCGAAGCTGTCGAACAGCTCATCGGAATGGAGGCGGCTCAGCCGGTTGCCTGACCCGCCCAAACCAGCCATGGCGCCTACCTCCAACAAAACGCGCGTGCTCATCGTGGATGATTCTGCCTTCATGCGCAAAGTCCTTGAAACGATTTTCAACAGCGACCCGCAACTCCAGGTTGCTGGTCATGCCAAGGACGGCCGCGAAGCCGTCGCGCTGGCTGAATCTCTCAGGCCCGATGTCATCACGATGGACATCAACATGCCTCACGTGGACGGTCTGCAAGCTACGGCGCAGATCATGACCACCAACCCGCGGCCCATTGTCATCGTCAGCTCCGAATCGCGCGAAGGCGCATCCAGCACCCTCAAAGCTCTCGAACTCGGCGCTATCGAATTTGTCGGCAAACCCTCCGGCGCCATTGACCTCGACATGCAAAGCGTCCGCGAAGAACTCCTTCGCAAAGTAAAAATGGCCGCCAAGGTGCGCGTCGTTCGCACCGCCTCTCGCCTTGCGGCCACCCTGCAATCAAGTTCGACTCCACCGGTTCCGGTATCGCGTCCGGCGATAGCGCCGACACCAAGCGCTTCCGCAAATCTCGATCAGCGCTTCCCAGTAGTCGTACTCGCCGCTTCCACCGGCGGTCCAGCCACGGTCATGCGCCTAGCTCCTGGCTTCACCAAGGAATTCCCCGGCGCTCTCATTCTCGTGCAGCACATGCCGGCGTCTTTCACCACGCAATATGCCGCGCAGCTTGCCGAATTCACCGAAATCCGCGTCAAGGAAGCCGAACACGGCGAAATGTTGCAACCCGGCACGTTCTACATCTGCCCGGGCGGTCAGCATCTTAAAGTCAATCCGCTCGGTCGCGTCCAACTCGACGGTGCAACCGGCCGCATCGCCGGCTACCTGCCCAACATCGACGTCACCATGGAATCCGTGGCCACTTTCGCCGGTGCGCTTTCCATTGCAGCCGTTCTTACCGGCATGGGTGCGGACGGCGCGCAAGGCGCCAAAGCCATAAAAAAAGCCGGCGGCCTGGTCATCGCGCAAGACGAAGCCAGCTCCGTCATCTTCGGCATGCCCGCCGAGGCCATCAAGCTCAACGTCGTCGATCATGTCCTCAGCATTGACGACATTTACGCCGCCATCGAAAAACGTGTCCTGGCAATCGCGCGCGCCACGCCAGTAGGGGTTCGCTGATGCAATCCGCATCCACCACAGCCACACCACAACCGCGCACCGAGCAGATCATTCTATTCCGTGTGAGCGGCCAAACCTTCGCCATTTCTTCCGCTTCCGTTCAAGAAGTGCGCAGCGTGGACAACATTGCAGGCATGGCTCAGGATTTGCCCGACTCCAGCATTCGCAAAGTTCGCCACAGCATCCGCCGCGGTGATCGCACCCAGTACATCGTCAACGCCGCGCTGCACTTCGGCCTGCAGCCGCAGCCCGCTTCTCTTGTCTTTTTTCTGCGCCGCACTCGCACCGCTCTTCTGATCGACGGCATCGAAAAAATGACCACCATGTCCCGCCTCCAGTCGCTCTCGCTGGCGTTTCAAGGCGAAGAGCGCAATTGGTACCGTGGCCTCACCGCGCTCGACCAGACCGTCATTCCTGTCGTCCAACCCGCCGGCTTTCTTTCTCTTGAAGAGCTCACGCTCCTCGAAGCTGCTCAGCTCGCAGCCGACACCCGCGCCATCGGCGCCGAAACCTCGGGAGCGCATAGCCAATGACGCCCGCTCCAATCAGCGTCCCCGAAACCGCGCAGTCCTTCGTGCTCATCCGCCTCGGTGAACGCCGCTTCGCCGTGCCCGCTCCCCAGGTCGCCGAACTTGTCGCGCCCAGCCGCATCTTTCGCTTTCCTCACAAATCTCCTGAAGTCGAAGGCGTCATCCTTCGCCGCGGCCGCATGATTCCAATCAGCGACATCTCCGACCGCCTCAACGGCAAAAAACTCGGCACCCGCCGCTTCTTTCTACTCGCCACCCGCAAATTTGCCGCGCAGCTCGACTGGATCGCCATTCCCGTCAGCGGCGAATGCGAACTCATCACCACCGATATGATGGAAGCTGGCCGGAACGATTCGCCGCACGTCGCCGGTTGGCTCTCCCACAGCGGCGAAGTTATCGAAGTCCTGCGTCTTTCCGTCCTGACGCCTGGGCCCACCGATCAAGCAGCGCCGGTTCACTCTCACGATCTCGTCGAGGCCGTCCGATGATCCTCGCCGGGCGCCCCGCCAAGATTCTTTTGATCGATACCAACGTCTACTTTTCCAAGCGCGTCAGCGACGCCTTAAAAAAAGAAGGATTCGAAGTAGTCTCAAGCACCCAGCCTGGGTTCGCGCTCACCACCATCGAGTACGATCCGCCCACGGCCATCGTCTGCTCCACCAACATGCGCGAAATCGGTGCCCTCGAAATCGCCCGCCTGATTCGCTCCGACGTCAAAAACGCCACGCTCCCCATCATCGCCCTCGGCGACGGCAGCCAGCGCGCCCTCATGGAAGCGTTCCAGGCCGGATGCGACGACTATATTGATCGCACCCGCCCTCCCGCCACCATCGCAACGCACATTCGCAACATCATCATCAGCAAAGCCGAAGGCTTTCAGCCCACGCAAATGCTGGCGCAGTCCGACACCAGTCTCAGCGGCAGCCTCACGCATCACGATCTTCCCGGCGTTATGCAGATGCTCGGCCACGCCCACCAGACCGGCGCACTCCATATCAACTCCGGCGAAACCGATGCGCTCCTCTTTTTCGACGCCGGCACGATCACCCACGCCGAATGCGCATCCCTCTTCGGCGACGAAGCCGTCATCCACATCCTCAAAAGCTGCATGCGCAACAACTCCGGCGTGTACAAATTCGTTTATGGTTCCTCCTCCGCTAAATGCACCGTTCTCCGCTCTGCCACAGATCTCATGCTCGACGCCATGCGCGAAATAGACGAGTCCGCTCACGACTCCCAGCAAAACCCCGACATTGCCCCCGGCGCTGCACCCGATCATTCTCCGTTCGCAACGCTAATCGGGCTTGCGGATTCCGCCGCCTCCGAAGAAAGCGCCGCAATCGCCGCCGCCATCGACGATTTCGCCTCCAATCCCGCAGAAAATTCAGCTGAAGCGGGTTTGGATAGCACCGGCATCAGTCTGTGCCCGGCAGCATCTGAAATCGCGGAGCCGGTTGCTTCGCCCGCAACACCTGCCGACACAACTCTGTTTCAACCGGAACCCGCTGAATCAAGCTACCATTTCGAAACTTCAGCCCGCAGTGAACCGCTTGTCGAGCACTGCGCCGAACCGGCTGCTGAAGAAGCGCATCACGACTGCGCCGAAGCAAATTCCGCCTCTTCTTCTGCAGAACCATCTTTTGCCAACTACTCCATCGTTCCTTATGCCGGAAATGACGTCGAGGACATCACATGAGCGAAACCATCTCTTTTCCGCCCATTCTCGAAGCTGCTGCTGCAACGAAGCGTACCCCTACCGTCTATTTTATTGATGACAGCGCCACCATGCGCGAAGTCGTCAAGATCGCTTTCCGCCGGGAAAATATCACCGTAATCACCGCCGGCGACGCCGCCACCGCCATCGCGCAGTTCGAACAAAATCCGCCCGACGCCGTCATCACCGACGTCATCATGCCCGATCAGGATGGCTACTCCGTTTGCAGCCAGATCAAGCAGCACGAACGCTTCAGCCGCACCCCTGTCATATTAATGTCCGGCGTAGTCAACAAGAATGTCGCCGACAAAGCCGTCTCCGTCGGCGCTGACGAACTCATCCGCAAACCCTTTCAGCCGGTGGATCTCATCGCCCGCGTCAAAAGTTTTCTGGAACCCAAATCTGCTCAACCCGCCGCTCCAGCGGTCCCGGCTCCCGCACCCCGCGTTCCGTCGCATTCTCCGCTCAGCAACCTTTTCTCTCCGCCTCCAGCTGCGAACGTTACACCGGCCTTCTCTGGGAACGCCAACGCTCCGGTCGGGGCTTTTTCTCAACCGCAACATCAGCCCGCGGCCCCTGCTCCACTTTCCGCCGAAGTCCGTCGCGAGTTGCCCTGGCCCGCGGCACTGGCCAACGCATTTCAACCGCAACCGCCAGCGACAACAACTCCGCCAGCGCCAAACTTCGCCTCTCAATCGCCCGTCCGTCCGCCCGCAAGCGCCGGGGACATCCAGAAACTCAAAACCGAAATCTCCCGTCTCGAACTGCTCATCAAAAAACTCCAAACCGAGCTCCAAATCGAGCGCCAGTACAATCAAGCTCTGGAAATGCATGTGAAATCCTTGACCTCACTGGACTAGCAAGACCACACGCCGTCACAGCCCCGCCAGCCTCCTCTGGTGCGCCTGCATCCTGCCGGCCGGCTCCGGTCTGGGCTGTACTTGGCCGTCCTCGATTTCATCGCCTCTACATACATTCCAGTAGCTCCGTAATTCACCTGATAGCGCCCGGCCATACGCCCCCAAATACTTTCTTAACGCGGGAGCAGCACTCGTGTGTGGTGTTCCTTCGGTCCGCTCTCGCGAAGGAGAGAAGCATGAAAACGAACTGGGCAATGAATCTTCTTGCTGTTTCCTGCCTGGCGACGGCCCCTGCTCTTATCGCGCAGGACACGCCAAAGGAGGACAAAAGCGCGGAGGTTCGCAACGTCACTGGCTGCCTTGCAAAGGGCGACAGCGCCGGTGAATTCAAAGTCACCGCAAATGACGGAAGCACCTGGGAAGTGAAGAGTAAGACCGTGAAGCTCTCGCCGCACATCGGTCACACCGTAACCGTCACCGGCGCAGTCTGGCATCCCGATATGCATGGAGCCAAGGAAAAGGCCAAGGAAACCATGGACGCCGATGCCAAGGAGCACGGCCATCTGAACGTCACCAAGGTCGAAATGGTCAGCGACTCCTGCAAGTAAGCTGAACCCTGCGGGTGGAGTACATTTCTGCATCCGGACCGGAGTCCCTCCCTCCGGCCCTTTAATCTGCGTAAAGTTAGCTCAGGAGTCGCGGTGCTTCGGATCGACGGCGCCGGTCTTCGCGTCGGCCTCTTAAGAGTCCGCTTGGCGACAGGCGGTCCTAGTCGGACCTTCAGCTCCGGCATCAGGGCCTGGGCTCTCAAGCGGGCTTCATGTCTGACAAGTGCATTGACCTCATCCAACGCACCCTGCACACGCTCTTTTTGAAATCCTGCAACTCGACGCCTTGCACGGTTATGGCATCGCCGTCCTGATCGAACCGACGAGCAAGGGGGTTCCCCCGTCAATGCGGGCTCCTTTTTTGTTGCTTTTCAATAGCTGCAACAGGCTGGACTGATCACAAGCGAATGGCAAACTACTGAAAACAGCCGCAGAGCCAATTCCTACGCCTTGACCGGGAAAGGACGAAAAAGGCTCGACAGCAAAATGCGGGAACGACAAAAACAAGTCGCGGCCACCGCCACGACCTTTGGGGGCACGCAACGAAACCGTGTCTGGTGCGAAGCGTCGCCGCCGGGTTAGATCGCCGTTCCGCAAGGACCAGGTCAGTCGCGAACTCGACGAAGAACTTAACGGCTTCCTTGCGTTGGCTGCCGAAGAAAAGCTATGTCTCGATGGCTCCCGCAGTCCTCGGGGCAGGAACGGACTACGTAGCCTCGCGGCGAAATAGCCCTAGATGCCCTCTTCGACGATTGTTCACCACAACTCCCACTAAGACCTGGCTGGTTTCTCGCCGCTACGATCTCAAAGTCATACTTTTTGGAATCGCGCCTGGTCGCTGTTTGAGCCCTTGCTCATCCCTGCGATCCATTCTCCCGGACGGTCCAGCGTACGCCGGTCTTGCACTTGCACGCACAGCAACGTCGTCTTCCCGCAACTTCCTTATTTTCAATTCGATGCTGCACCCGGAGGAGTACACTGCAACTCTACCCATCCACCCAGGACTCTTGCGGTATCATGCTCTCCGCAAAACGCTCCCCATGGGAAGATATGATCGGCGGTGAACCAAAATGAAACGACACACCAACTCGCTCTCGCGCCGAGAGTTTGCCCGCCAGGCAGCTCTGGGCACGGCCGCTGCCTCCGCATCGTTTATTCCCTTTTCCGAGGCCCAGCTGGCCAGCGCAACGACACGTCCCGCGCAGCTTCCGGCTGACGCCGCCAAACTCTCCCTGCAAAGCCAGGCGGAGGCCGATTTCCGCTACCAATCCATCGTCGCTCAGTATCCGGACCGTTTCTCCGACGTCCAGAAGGCCGAACTCAAGCGCCTGTGTTTTGCCGTCCAGCCGCAGTTGGACCGCCTGCGCGCCTGGCCGGTCGCAAACTCTGACCAGCCGGCGCTCTATTTGAAACCTCTGGTGGAACGCGAAAAAAAATCCAACGCTGCGCCGAATCTCAAGTCCGCATCCCCTGCCAACGCGCCTACCAAGCCTGCATCGACCGCGAAGCCCTGACGCCATGATCACAGCCGACATTCTCTACCTGAGTGCCGCAGAACTCGCCAAGCGCATTCAGTCCAAGACGCTTTCTCCAGTGGACCTCACCAAGGCCTACCTCGACCGCTGCGAAAAACTCGGTCCCAAGTACAGCGCCTACGCTCATCTCACGCCGGACCTCGCGCTCGAACAAGCCGCCGCCGCCGAAAAGGAAATCGGCCGTGGCCACTACCGCGGTCCACTACACGGGATTCCCTACGCCGCGAAGGATTTGCTGGCGACCAAAGGAATCCCCACTACTTGGGGCGCCAAGCCGTACGAAAATCAAGTGTTCGAATACGACGCCACGGTCATCGAAAATCTCCGCCGCGCAGGTGCCGTCCTGCTCGGCAAAGCCGCCATGATTGAACTCGCCGGCGGAATGAACTACCGGTTCGCCTCCGCATCGTTGCAAGGCGCGGCGAAAAATCCCTGGAACACTTCTTGCTGGACTTGCGGTTCATCCTCCGGCTCAGGCGCCATCGTCGCGGCCGGTCTCGCCGCCTTCGCCATCGGAACAGAAACCTGGGGCTCCATCATTTGCCCTTCGGCTTACTGTGGCGTCAGCGGACTCCGTCCTACCTTCGGCCGCGTGAGCCGCTATGGCGCTATGGCCCTCTCCTATTCGATGGACAAGATCGGCCCGATGGCTCGTTCAGCCGAAGACTGCGCTCACATTTTTGCGGTAATCGCTGGCCACGATATCAAGGACCAAAGCACCCTGCCCCTCGATAGAGCCGCTTTCACCTATTCGCCATCCGCGGATCTCTCCGCAAAACCGCTCCGCGTCTGCTGGCTGACCAATGCGTGGAAACAGATTGATCCGCATGCCGAAAAAGCCGTTCAGTCCGCCGAACATTCCGTCCGCAAGACGTTTCCGGGAACGCGCAATGCCTCACTTCCCGAAGGCCCGTGGGAAGCCGCGGGCGGCATCATCATCTCTGTGGAAGGCGCCGCCGCATTCCGCGATCTGATCCGCTCCGGCAAAATCGCGCAACTCACCGACCCGCTTGGCCAAATCAACGGCTACGTCAGCGAACAAATCGAGGCATCCGACTATCTGAGGGCGTTGCAAGTGCGCGGAACTTTGCAGCAAAAAATGGAAGCGCTGTTCGACGGATGCGATGTTCTGGTAGCCGCTTCGCAACCGCTTGGCGCCAACGCGATCGATGCCAATCTCGAAACGGATCTTGTATTTCCCGATCCCCTGGGCGGCATTGGCAATCTCTGCGGCCTGCCCGCGCTTTCCGTCCCTTGCGGCTTCACCGATCAGAATCTTCCCGTCGGATTACAGTTCGTCGCGAAAGCCGGCAACGACCTTGCTGTCATTCGCGCCGCCCGCACCTTCCAGCAACACACCGACTGGCACCACCAACACCCGAAGATTTCCTAGGAAAAAAGAGGGCGCTAGTTCGATTCACTTCTGGAGCACTTCGCGGGCGGTGCGCAGCAGCGCGCTGCGGCTGAATGGCTTGGCCAGCACGGCGGAGCCTTCGCTCTTGGCGGCTTCCTCGGCTGCATGCTCACTGTATCCCGACATGAACAGCACGGGCAAGTCTTTCCGCACTAAACGAATCTTACGCGCCAGTTCCTGGCCGCTCATTCCCGGCATGACCATGTCAGTGACCAGCAGATCAAGCGGACCATCGTGCACGGCGGCCAGTTTCAGCGCGGCTTCACCGCTCGGCGCTTGCAAGACTTTGTAGCCGGCCGATTCCAGGAATTCGCGTGCCACTTCGCGCACGTCCTGTTCGTCTTCGGTGAGCAGCACAGTTTCCGTTCCGCGCAAGACTTGCGCCGGCGCGGAGGCACCCACAATCCCGGCAGCAGCTTCGTCCACACGCGGCAAATAAATCTTGAAGGTGGTGCCTTTGCCGAGTTCGCTGTACACCCACACAAACCCGCCGCTCTGTTTCACCACGCCGTACACAGTGGCGAGACCTAGCCCGGTACCTTTTCCCTGGTCTTTGGTGGTGAAGAACGGCTCGAAAATGTGCGCCTGCGTTTCCGCGTCCATGCCGGTGCCATTGTCGGAAACAGAAAGAAGAACGTAGCGGCCGGGCTGCACAATCGGATGCGCCTCGCGGTAATAGTGATCGAGTTCGATGTTCAGCGTCTCGATGATGAGCTTGCCTCCATTGGGCATCGCATCGCGCGCGTTTACCGCCAGATTCATTATGATTTGTTCCATCTGGCTGGCGTCCGCACGAATGGTACCGAGATCGGGAGAGGCGCGCACGATCAGTTCGATATCTTCGCCAATGAGGCGCGGCAGCAGCTTGCCCATCTCGTCCACGATGGAATTCAGATTCATCGGTCGCGGTTGAAGAACCTGCATGCGGCTGAACGCAAGCAACTGGCGAGTCAGCGCTGTCGCGCGAGCGGCGGAACGATCAATCTGCTGGATTTTACGGGTGACATGATCGCCAAGCGGAAGCACATCTAGCAAAAGTTCGGTGTGGCCCTTGATGACCATCAGTAAATTGTTAAAGTCGTGCGCGACGCCGCCGGCGAGGCGACCAATGGCTTCCATTTTTTGCGCTTGGCGTAATTGTTGTTCCAGCAGTTGCCGCTCGCTGACATCTTGCGCAACCACCAAGCGCACGCTGCGACCAGCATATTCCAGTTTGTGGGAGACAACGTCCACTTCAAAACACTTGCCGTCTTTGCGTTTGTGTCGCCAGTGGCCATGATGGCGGCCTTCCTGTTTCCATTCCTCGACGTGTTTTGCGAAGGAGGATTCATTCCCATCCGGGCGAATATCGCAAAACGTCATGCCACGAAATTCCGTTTCGGAAAATCCGTATTGCTTGGTGGCGGCTTCGTTTACCTGCAGAAAGCGAAGGGATTCAATGTCAAAAACCCACATGGGCAAAGGTGTGTGGGAAAAAAGCAAACGGAACATGGACTCGCTCTTGCGGAGAGCTTGTTCGGCGCGAACCCGTTCAATGGCGAGAGCGATGTGACCGCCAACGGAATCTAGAAATTCGAGGTCGCGCTGGTCGTAAGCGTTTTCATTTTGGTAATGCTGAACCACCATGACCCCGATGGTGGCGCTGGGAGTCTTCAGCGGAACGCCCAGCCATGCGGGCGAAGCCGAGCCGACCAGTTCAACTTCGCCTTCCCCGGCAAGGCGGTCGAATTCCGATTGGGGAATTGAGCAGGACTTTCCCGTGCGAAAAACGTACGCCATGCAGGTTCTGGCAACTTTTTGCGGCGCAGGCGGAGGATCGAACTGGTCCACAAAAAATGGGAAGTGGAACATTTCTGCTTGCGGATCGTGGAGAGCCACGAAGAAGTTCTCGGCGTAAACGACTTTTTTCAGCGCGTCGTGAATCTGGAACAGCAATTCGTCGAGGTTGGCGGTCTGATTGAGAGCGTGCACGATGTTGGAGAGGACCAGCCGCTGCGACTCCATGCGCTGAATTTCGGTGACGTCCTGGTAGGAAATGAGAATGCCTTGAACATCGGGATCGGTGATGCGGTTGGTGGCGACAGCATCGAACCAGCGGAACTGGCCCGACTTGGCACGCAGGCTGCAGCGACCCGCAATACGGCCACTGGCCCCCGCAGTAAGAGCAGATGCGAATTTCTGCTGAATGCGGTCGACGTCGGAAGCGGCGTGAAGGCTGAGAAACGATTTGCCGATCAGCTCCTGGGGCGAGTAGCCGAGAACGCTGGCAAAATTGTCATGTACAAACAGGAAATGGCCGGAAGCAGAGACGATAGCGAGCAATTCCCGCGAGGCGGCCAGGAGAGCGCGGGCCTGGAATTCGGTGCATGCGGTATCGGGCGCGAGCAGCAAACCTTTTGGCATAGACGAGAGAAGACTCAAACAACACGCATATGAATTTGGTCTGGCTATGAAACTGTGGACTGCCGTGCAACTGCCCAGGGGTCGCGCTGCGCAAACCGACCGTTGCCGACGGAGGTCAGCCGAACTAAGAAAAGGATATAAGCACACCGTGCGTGGACGCCACGGCGGAAAACGGAGCTGTTGCGAAATTATGACTGTCCGATTGGACAGTACTTTGGTTTGACTGACCGGAAGGGCGTGCTACGCTCCCGTAACGAAGTCGAACGCAGGCAATTTCGCGGAGACTCTGGCCCTCAACTGCAGGAGGAAAGTCGCGATGCACGATATATGGAAAGACATGTTTGTGGTGGCGCTGCCGATCCTGGAAAAAATTCTCCGGCCGATCCTGGTGTACGTGTTTTTGGTGATCAGCCTGCGCCTTTCCGGCAAACGGGAACTAGTGCAGCTGAATCCATTTGACCTGGTGGTGCTGCTAACGCTGTCCAACACTGTGCAGAACGCCATCATCGGTGAAGACAATTCGGTGACCGGCGGAATTATCGGAGCGACTTCCCTGCTGATCGTGAACTATTTGGTCGTGCGGTTTCTCTATAACCATCGCTCGCTGGATCAGATGATCGAGGGAAAAGCGGACGTGTTGATCGAGGACGGCAAGGTCCGCACACAACACCTGAAGCGCGAGCTGATTACGATGGCGCAGTTGGAAGCGGCTGCTCGGAAGCAGGGTTTCGATGCATTGAGCGAAGTGCAGCAATGCGTGCTGGAACCGGGTGGGACGATTACCTTTCTCGGTAAGAAACCGGGGACGGACGAAGCGCGGCATGGTGAGTTGCTGAAGCGCTTCGATGCGTTGAGCGCGGAGTTGTCGCGGTTGCGTGGGGCTGAGCCGCCGCTGAAGGCTTAAAATGGACGAGAGCTCAGGCTCAACGCTAGCTTGCCGAGAACCCAATCTGGCCGTGCAATTCGTTCTGTCGACAAACGACCGCTGTGGTTTGAGTTGAGAATATCCTTCGCCGTACCAGGATGGGCGCAGCCCGTTGCGCCCCTGAGAAGGCGCGCAGCAAAGAATGACCACAGCTCGAGGTGATCGACCGTCAGACACGGACGAGAAAGCCGGTCAGGGCGACAATTATGCCGACGATGGCGATGGCGATGCCAGAGAACCAGAAGAACTTTTTGTTGGTCAGCAGTGTCAGCGAGCAGATGATGAGGGCAAATTCGAGGACACCTTCGGCGGTATCGAAGTGGTCGGCGCGGCGCTGGTAGAGGTCGCGTTCATGTTCAAGGTCCTTGGCTTCTTTGCTGATGTCCTCCTTGTCGCCGCCGTAGCGTTCGATTTCCTTGCCGTACTTTTCGCGGATTTCGCCGGCTTTTCCTTGGTCTTCGGTTGCGACGACTCCCAATAGATCGGCGAAACTTTGCAGCTCGCGCAGCCGGATGTTTTTCGCCTGATAGTAAGCCCATTGGTCGCTAGCCTTGGCCTGCAGAAGAAGTTCCTCCGTGTGGGCGCGATGGCCGAGGAGGGTGACGGCGGCTACTAGGACCGCGAGGATGGAGATGGTGATGGATACGGGGATGACCAGCGGGCCACCGTGTTCGCCGCCGTGACCGCCGTGGCCTTCGATTTCGTGCATGGATGGAGCCTCCAGGAATTTTAGTGAGAGTAGTTTCGCACAGTCGGGGCGGGAGTGCCCGGAAGGCATAGCAGAGGTTCCTCTCTCCGCTCGGACTTACGACGGAGGCTTTGGGCTGTTAGTTGGGCCGCTACCACGCGTTACAGGGGTTGTTTCAGGCTTTCTTTGGCGGATTTCAGGGCGAATTCGATGTTGAGCTCGGTGTGGGCGGAGGAGACGAAAGAAGCTTCGAACTGGGAGGGGGCGAGAAATACGCCACGGTCGAGCATATTGCGGAAATATTCGGTGTAGCGCCTGGTGTCAGATTTTTTGGCGGCGGTGTAATTGCTGACCGGCTCACTTGTGAAAAAGAGCGTGGCGAGCGAACCGATAGAATTGACCTGAGCGGGGATTTTTTGTGCGCGGATGATTTCCCGGAGACCGGAAACGAAGGCACCGGCAAGCTTCTCGATGCGCTCGTAGAGGCCGGGCTTGCTGAGCTGATCGAGGGTGGCAATGCCGGCACGCATCGCGAGGGGATTGCCGGAAAGAGTTCCGGCCTGGTAGATGGGACCGAGCGGTGCGATGCGGTCCATGATGTGCGATGGGCCGCCGTAGGCCGCGGCGGGAAGGCCGCCACCAATAACCTTGCCGAACGTAGTGAGGTCGGCTTCGATTCCGTAGTTCGGCTGGCAAGAGCCGTTGCGAAGGCGGAATCCGGTGATGACCTCATCCACGATGAGCAAAGCGCCGTGTTTTTTGGTCAGGTCGCGTAAGCCGGGGAGAAAATCCTTTTGCGGAAGTACAACGCCCATGTTGGCCGCGACGGGTTCGACGATGACGGCGGCGATCTTGCCTTCGTGTTGTGCGAAAAGGTTTTCGACGGCGGCGAGATCATTGTAAGGAACATTGAGCGTGAGCTCGGCGAGAGCTTGCGGGACGCCGGGGCATTCGGCGATGCCGAGCGTGGCGAGGCCGGAGCCGGCTTGCGAAAGAAAGCTGTCGGCGTGGCCGTGGTAGCAGCCTTCAAATTTGATGACCAGGTCGCGTCCGGTCAAGCCGCGGGCGAGGCGTAGCGCGCTCATGGTGGCTTCGGTGCCACTGGAGACGAAGCGGATTTTTTCAAGAAACGGAACGGCGCGCCGAATACGCTGTCCGAGCTGGACTTCGAGCTCCGTAGTGACGCCGTAGCTGGTTCCCTTCTGCGCCTGGTCGGAGATGGCCGCGACGACAGCGGGATGCGCGTGTCCGAGCAGCATGGCTCCCCAGGAACCGACGAAATCGAGGAGGCGGTTGCCGTCAGCGTCGAAAAGGTATTGTCCATGGCCGCGTTCGATGATGAGAGGTTCGCCGCCGACGGAGCGGAAGGCGCGGACCGGGCTGTTGACGCCGCCGACGA
This sequence comes from Candidatus Eiseniibacteriota bacterium, assembly GCA_035607085.1. Taxonomy (GTDB): domain Bacteria; phylum Acidobacteriota; class Terriglobia; order Acidiferrales; family UBA7541; genus Acidiferrum. The sequence continues at coordinate 13,797 of DATMZI010000017.1, forward strand.
GGATCTGTTCGGCTTCGGCGAAGATTTCGCGGGAGCGGCGACGGCCGTGTTGAGATGAGGGTTGGTTGGAGCTCATTTGTTTTTCATTTCAGCTGTTATGCAATCGTGAGTTGCAGCTGAGATCATTTTCGATCAGTGCTTAGACCGAGCGCAGACTGGTTCATCTCGCCAAATTGGCGAGATGAGCAGAAATGCTGCGCTACGGGAGCCAGCGGGCAGCGTCTTTGGCATGATACGTCAAGATGAAGTCGGCGCCGGCACGCAGAATGCTGGTGAGAATTTCTAGGACTACGCGTTTTTCGTCAAGCCAGCCGTTTTTGGCTGCGGCTTTCACCATGGAATATTCGCCGCTGACGTTGTACGCGGCGACCGGAACGCGAAACTCGTCTTTCACCCGGCGAACAATGTCGAGGTACGGGAGTGCGGGTTTGACCATGACCATGTCGGCGCCTTCTTCGAGGTCCAGCGCGACTTCTTTCAATGCCTCACGGGCGTTGGCGGGATCCATTTGGTAACTGCGCCGATCGCCGAATTGCGGAGCAGAGTCGGCGGCTTCCCGAAAGGGACCGTAGAAGCCGGAGCAGTATTTTGCAGCGTACGAGAGGATCGCAAGATCGGAGAAGCCGTTCGAATCGAGTCTGCCGCGGATCGCGGCGACGCGTCCGTCCATCATGTCCGACGGTGCCACAACGTCAGCGCCAGCGCGAGCGTGAGAAAGCGCCTGATCGGCAAGAATATCGAGAGTGGGGTCGTTGGCCACTTCGCCGTTTTCGATGACGCCGCAGTGGCCGTGGTCAGTATATTCGCAGAGGCAGACGTCGGTGATGACGAGCAGGTTGAGCTTGGCTTTGCGAATGGTTTCGATGGCGCGCTGGACTACACCGTTTTGCGCGAGGGAGCTGGCGCCACGCGGGTCCTTGGATTCGGGCAGACCGAAAAGAATGATGCCTGGGATGCCGAGACTTTCGACTTCGCGGCAATCTTCGCCAATGCGATCGGCCGATTGCTGGAACACGCCGGGCATGGAGGCGACTTCCTGGCGAACCGCGGAACCGGGGCAGACAAAAAGTGGGTAGATAAAACTTTTGGCGCTAAGGCGTGTTTCGCGAACCAGACCGCGCAGGAGTTCCGTCTTGCGGAGGCGGCGGGGCCGCTGAACGAGAGCACTCATCGAGAAGGCGCTCCAGAGGAGGCGGCTTTGCTTTTGTTAAAAAAAGTGACGAGTGCGGCGATGACTTTTTCGATAGAAGGCTCGTCGGCCTCAAAGTCGCAGCGCAGCTTTGCTTCCTTGAGCAAATTTTCCTTGGTGACAGGGCCAATGGCGCCGATGCCGGTAAAGTCGGCAATGGGCGTGAGCACGCCGTGGTCGACCAGAGCCATGAAAGCATGAACTGCGGAAGGGCTGAAAAAGAGGATGGCGTCGGCGTCCGCCGCGGCGGCTACGCTGGCGGGTTCGAGCGTTTCAGAACAGACCGTACGGTAGGCGACGATTTCTCTTACGTGCGCGCCAGCCAGATGGAGCTGCGCAAAATGCGCGGCTCCGGCGCGATCGCTGCGCGGAAGAAAGATATGCTTGGCATGCATATGGGGAGCGAGTTCGGTGATCAGGTCCGCGCCCGTACCATTCCCCACCAGCGTGACGCGGAAGCCGGCTTGTTCCGCGGCGGCAGCAGTCGCTTTCCCGACTGCCGCTACGTGCACTGACGGAAATACTTCGCGTAGATCGAGAGCCAGCGTGGCAGCGCGGTCCTTTACGGCCTGAACGGCATTCTGGCTACCGAAAATGACCCACTCAAATCTGTTTTGCTGCAATTCGTGGAGCGCGTCATCGAACTGATGAAAGTCCAAGGGCGGTTCGATGCGAACAACCGGGAGCTGTACCGGCTCGGCTGCATGCAAGCGCAGAGCGTCGGCAATCGAATGCGCTAACTGTGCTGGCCGCGTGATGACGATGCGTTTTCCCGCGAGCACCGATGTGGAGTTTTCAGCCACGGGCGCGGTAAACCTCCTCCAAGATTGTACCCGCACCGGCGTCAACGAGCAGCTGTGCAAGGCGCTGGCCGAGTTCGCGGGGCTGGTCGGCGGGACCGGCGGCGCGCTGGCGGACATAGTTGCTGCCATCGGGGGAGCAGACCACGCCGTCCATTGCCAGTTCGTTGCGTTCGAAACGGGCCCAGGCGCCGAGCGGAACCTGACAGCCGCCTTGCAACGCGCCGAGAAGAGCGCGTTCGGCGACGATGGATTGGCGCGTTTCGTTGTCGTCGAGGGGCGCGAGCGCGTCTGAAAGGTCGGCGTCCTTCAGGCGGGCTTGCACAGCGATGGCGCCCTGGCCAACCGCGGGCATGCAAACGTCGGGAGAGAGAACTTCGGTGATGCGGACGCTCAAACCGAGGCGATCGAGGCCGGCTTTGGCGAGGACGATGGCTTCGTATTCGCCGCTCTCGACTTTGCGCAGGCGGGTATCCACGTTGCCGCGCATTTCGCGCAGGTCGAGGTCGGGACGGACGTGACGCAGCTGAGATTGCCTGCGGAGGCTGCTGGTGCCGACGCGCGCACCTTGTCGAAGCCTGGAGAGGGTTTCACCCTTGCCAGCGATGAGCGCATCGCGGGCGTCGTCCCGGCGGCAAACGGCGGGAAAGCAGAGCCGCGAGGGCACATCGGTGGGAATGTCCTTCACGCTGTGAACTGCCAAATCGATATGTTCTTCTAATAAGGCTTCCTCGAGTTCCTTAATGAAGACGCCCTTGCCGCCAATTTGCGAGAATGGCGCCTGTTGCATGCTGTCGCCGGTAGTTTTGACGACGACGATTTCGGTTTCGACGCCGGTGGCCTGAAAAATGCGCTTGCGAACGTATTCCGCCTGCCATTTGGCGAGAAGACTGCCGCGGGTTCCGATGCGAATGGGCTTCACGAGCGCTCCCGGCCGGGCAGAAAAAGATCGCGGATGGCTTCGACGTTCTGGATTTTTCGGCGCAAATCCTTTTCTCCTTGCAAGCGGCGGGCGGGGTCGAGCAGAAGTCTCTCCAGCAGTTCGTCCATGAGAGTTTCCATCTGCGCGCGCTGTTCGGGCGACAGATTGGGTACTCGCTGAACGCGCTCGCGAACAAAAGCGGCACGCTCTTCTTTCAGTTTGCCACGCAAGGTTTGGACCATGCCGATGAGTTCTACGCTGGCTTGCCAGGTGAGAAATTTGGCGACGTGTTCGTCCACGATGGCCTCGGCGCGAGGGACTTCACTCTGGCGGGCTTCGCGATTCTGTTCGACGATCTGCGTGAGGTCGTCAATATTGTAGAGGTAGAGGTTATAGAGTTCGGCTGCGGTGGATTCGACATTGCGTGGAAGGCCGAAGTCCATCACAAAAAGCGGGCGATTGCCGCGCGCGGTCATAGCTTTTTCCAGCATGGCGCGTTTGAGAGCTGGCTCTTCGGTGGAAACGCTGGAGACGATGACGTCCGGGAGAGCAAGGGCGGAATCCCAATCCTCCCAGTTGATAACCTTGCCGGCAAATTCGCGGGCCAGGAGTTCGGCGCGATCGCGCGAGCGGTTCATGACGAAGAGATGGGCAATGTTGCGGTCGCGAAGCTGCGCGACGACCTGTTCGCTGATCGTACCCGCGCCTAGCACGAGGGCGGTGCGCTGATTGAGCTTGCCGAAGATACGCTCGGCCAGCTTGATGCCGGCGGAGGCAACGGACATGGGGCGAGCGCCGAGCTCGGTCTCGTGGCGCACACGTTTGCCCACCTCGAGCGCGCCCTGGAACATCCGATTCAGAACCGGCCCCGTGGCTCCCGAACCGTGCGCGAGGCGATAAGCTTCACGAATCTGGCCGAGAATTTCGGCTTCGCCGAGAACCATGGAGTCGAGGCCGGAGGCTACGCGGAACAGATGGCGTACGGCATGGCGGTCGTAATGACGATAGAGCGAGCCGTTGAGCTGTTCGAGCTGCACGGCATGAAAGTTGCTGAGATAGCTAGAGACCGCGGTGGCGGATTCGCGCGATATTTCCGGAGGCACGCCGTAGACTTCGCTGCGATTGCAGGTCGAGAGGACCAGCGTTTCGTGAAAAATGCCGCGGGCGCGGAGTTCTTCGGCGGCCTGGCGCGCCTGATCGGCGGTGAAGGACACACGCTCGCGGACTTCGACCGGAGCCGAGCGGTGGTTCAATCCGACGAGCACAATTTCCATGGCGCTGATTGCATGCTCCTAAAAATAGCGATGCGTGTGCGAGAAAAAGAGGTTTACGACCGTGAAGCTGAAAATCACGATGGCGAAATTAAAAATGCAAACCCGCGAGGCCCGCGAGCCGCGCCAGCTGGGATTACGCGCCAGCCGCAAATAGATGACATATGCGGCGAGCACAAGCAGCGTGATGACGTATTTGGGATCGTAGCGCCAGACCGCGCCGGTGAGGCGGTCGACCCAAAGGAAGCCCAGCGCCGTACCAACGGTGATGGCGATCAAGCCAACCAGCACACTGCTCTGGCTCATGCGGTCGAGGAGATCGAGCGGGGGCAGGCGCCAAACTACGCTTCCCACTTTATGTTTTTGCAGCAGGCGCTGCTGCGCGAGATAGATCACGCTGAGGACGCAGGACAATCCGAACGCGGCGTAGGCAAGGATGCTTAGCGTGACGTGAAGGGCAAAGGCGACGCCTCGGGCGGGCACGGCGGCGTTGTGGTCGGGAGTGGCCGCGTTCGCAAAAAGAAAAAACGCCAGGACAAACGGAAGAACAAGCGCCCCGACGGAACGCTGGCGATGGAAGAGTTCGAGGCCCAGATAGGTGAGCGCGAGCAGCCAGCCGAAGAGCGACATGGATCCGGAAAGATCGTGGTAGGGGACCGTGTGCAGGCCGCGTGAACGTTCTAGGAGGGCATAGTAGTGAGCCACTAGGCCGGCACCCAGCAGCAGCGAACCGAGGCGGCCGCACCATTCCCGGCCCGCCATGAGAAACCCCACATAGCAGGCGAAACTGCCTAAATAAGCCACCAAGGTAAGCAGGAAAAAGAGATGGTCCATGGTCGGCCCGAGCGACGCGCTGATGCCGGCGAGGTTGCGGCCGTCGGATTCCCTGAAAGAAAGTATAGCGTAGCTAGAACATCTCCGCTTGCGGATGGCAGCTCTGAAGTCAGCAACGCCTCAGCTGATTTGTTATCCTGACGGTACCCAAAATGAATGCTTCTGGCGTTGCATTAACCCGAAAGGAACTGTTCCTGCGTGCTTGTCGCGGCGAAAAGCTGCCTCGCGTGCCGGTCTGGATGATGCGCCAGGCGGGGCGCTATCTGCCCGAGTACCGCGAGCTGCGAGCCAAGCATGCCTTCCTTGAGGTTTGTAAGACACCCGATCTGGCAGTGGAGGCTTCTCTGCAACCGTTTCGGCGGCTGGGGGTGGACGCGATCATCATTTTCTCCGATATTTTGATTCCGGCCGAGGCTATGGGGGTGCCGCTGGAGCTCGGCGATGCGGGCCCGCATTTGCTGGAGCCGGTGCGGTCGGCGGGCGCTGTGCGCAAACTGCATTTGTTCGATCCTGAGGCCGAGACGGGATTTTTGATGGAGGCGATTCGGCGCCTAGTTCGAGTCGCGGGTCCGGACGTGCCCGTGCTGGGATTTGCCGGTGCGCCGTGGACCATGGCCTGCTACATGGTGGAAGGCCGAGCCAAAGAGGGCTTCGCCACAGCAAAGAGTTTTCTGTACACCGAACCGGCGATCTTCCGTGAACTACTGCATCAAATTGCGCAGGCGACCATCGGCTATCTAAACGCACAAATCGCGGCCGGAGCTGCGGCAGTGCAGCTATTTGACACCTGGTGCGGCGAACTAGCGTTGCCCGAGTATCAGGAATTTGCCTTGCCCGCAGTTCAGGAAATTATCGCGGGCGTTCGAGGCGCCGTGCCGGTGATCTATTACACAAAAGCGTCGCATCATTTGCTCGCGGCCGTTGGTGAAAGCGGCGCCGATGTGCTGAGTTTCGATTGGCGAGTGAATCTCGGCGATGCCAGGGCAAAGCTCGGGCCGCGTAATTCCCTACAGGGAAATCTCGATCCGGCGATTTTGTTTGGCTCGCAAGAGAACATCGTAAGCGCAACCCAGGCAATCCTCAGGCAGTTGGGCGGCAAAGGTCATATTCTAAATCTCGGTCATGGGATCCTGCCTAGCACTCCAGTGGAAGCGGCGCAAACGTTTATCCGTACCGGCCAGCAATTTACGTTCTCGTCTGCCGCAGCCAACTCCTAAGCCTTCGCGCCGCCCGCGGAAACGAATTCTCCGCAAGATGCATCCTAGTAACACAGCCCTCGAAGGCGCGTGTCGGCGATATTTACCGATGAACTGGGAGAATCCAAAATGCGATTTCGAGCACTCTGGATTGGCGCGGGACTTATCTTGCTGTTTGGCGCAGCGCCGGGCATGGCGCAATACGGACGCGACAAATGGGAAATCGCGCCGTTTGTAGGCTACGAGACGAGCGGTTCCTTTCCTTTGAATCCGCAAACCGTAGGAGTAAACGTAAACGACCTGCGTGTGGATGGAGCCACCAGCTTCGGCACATTCATTGACTATTCGCTGACCCGCAACGCCCAGGCGGAATTCATGTGGGACCGCAACCTGACCTCTTACAGCGCGCAGCGGTTTCCAGATGACCCTTTTTTCAAGGCCTACGATTCGACGATTGATCAATATCAATTCGGCTTGCTGTATATGTTTCTTGGGCCGGACCACCGGTTCCGCCCCTATGTAGCGGGCAGTCTGGGCTTCACTCACGAATTTAACAGCGGCGGCAATCCGGCGCGCACGGACTTTGCCTACAGTCTCGGCGGTGGCGTGAAATATGAGCTGAGCCGGCATCTAGCGGTGCGCGGCGACGCGCGTTATATGCCAACGTACGCGAATTCGTCGCTCGCCCTCTTTTGCGATCCTTTTTTTGGCTGTTACACCGCTAAAGTATCCAACTATCAGCACCGTGGAAATTTCGTAGCAGGAATCGTCTTCAAGTTCTAACAGCGCTCAAAGCGGCGCGGCGCACGGCTGCCTGCTAGAATAGGGGCTGGCGCAGTGATGATTCCGCATCCAAGTCTCGACCAGGCAAAACGCGAACTTTATGTGAGCCAGGAGTTCCTGGCGCGATATAACCGACCGGGCCCGCGCTACACGAGCTACCCGACAGCGCCGGTGTGGAACGATGCGTTCGGACCGGATGACCTCGAGAAAGTTCACGCAGCCGCCGAAGCAGCGCGCACGCCGCTATCGCTATATATGCATCTTCCCTTTTGCGAGAGCCTGTGTTTGTTCTGCGCCTGCAATGTGATCATCCAGAAGGACAAGAGCGTCTCGCTGCCGTACTTTGACGTGCTGAAAGAAGAAATTACTCGCGTCGCGCAAGCCGTTTCACGCCATCGCAAAGTCGTACAATTCCACTGGGGCGGCGGCACGCCAACCTATTCTTCGCCCACACAGCTGGAAGATCTTTTTAGCTACACCAAAGAGCGGTTTACTTTTTCTCCTGACGCCGAGATCGGCATCGAAGTGGACCCGCGTGTGACCTCGCTCGAACATCTGGAAGTGCTCCGGCGCCTCGGCTTCAACCGGCTCAGCATGGGAATTCAGGATTTCCACGAGCCGGTACAGAAAGCGATTCACCGCATCCAGCCCTACGAAATCACGCGCGACCTCATTCAATCCGCTCGCGCGCTGGGGTTCGACAGCATCAATGTGGACCTAATTTATGGATTGCCGCATCAGACTGCGGACACTTTTGCGCACACCGTCGATCAGATCATCGCCCTGGCTCCAGACCGCATTGCGCTGTTCAGCTACGCGCACGTGCCGTGGCTGAAAAAACAGCAAGGAGCCTTCGCTACGTTTCTCCCAGAAGGCATGCAGAAATTCGAGATTTTCCGCGCTGGCTTGCTGAAGTTTCTCGAAGCAGGCTATCTCTACATCGGTATGGACCACTTCGCCAAACCGAATGACGAGCTGGCGACGGCCCAGGCGAACCGAACCCTGCACCGCAATTTTCAGGGCTACACGACAAAGGCTGGGGCGGACCTTTACGGAATGGGTGTCACCGCGATCAGCGGGTTCAGCGGCGCCTACGCGCAAAATTTCCGCGAGCTGCCGGCGTGGGAAAAGGCTGTTCACACTCGCGGCATCGCCACCATGCGTGGCTACCTTCTTTCGGATGAAGATCGCCTGCGCCGCGAAGTCATCGGCCGCTTGCTCTGCCACACGATGATCCCAAAGGCCGACATTAACGAAGCGTTTGGCATCGATTTCGACGAGCACTTTGCCGATGAACTTCTTCGCCTCCAACTCCCGCGCGAAGATGGTCTCCTCATCGTCGACAAGAACGAAATCCGCACCACCTGGCTCGGACGAATCTTCATCCGCAACCTGGCTATGCTTTTCGACCCCTACCTGGAAAAGCAGACCCTGGACGGCAAACCGCTTTTCTCGAAAACGCTCTGAACCGTGGCTGACGGACCTCTCACAGTTGTCATCGGCGCGGGAATTTCAGGGTTGATCTGCGGATATGGCCTTCAGAAAGCCGGACAGAATGTTCTGGTTCTGGAAGCAAGCTCGCGCCCGGGCGGCGTTATTCAGTCCCTTGGGAAAGACGGATACCTTCTCGAACTGGGGCCGCAGAGTTTCAGCGGTACGTGGCCACTCTACGAACTCTGCGCTGAACTGGGTCTAAGCGAAGCACTCGTCGAAGCGCCTCATGGCGTTCCGCGTTTTATTTTACTTGGTGGAAAGCTGGTGCCGGTTCCGGTGTCGCCGCCGACCTTTCTATCTTCCCGCCTGCTGAGTTGGAAGACCAAATTCGCGATTCTCACCGAGATTCTACGCAACACGCACCCGCCGGAGTCTGACGAATCCATCGCGGAGTTCACACGGCGAAAGTTTTCAGGCGAATTATTGGACCGTCTAGTCGGCCCCTTTGTTTCTGGCGTCTACGCAGGCGACCCGGAACAGATCAGTTTACGCGCGGCCTTTCCCAGCGTTTATGAAGCCGAAAAGTTCGCGGGCAGCGTGGGGCGCGGAATGTTGCGCTTCGCAAAAACGCCGAAGGCCACAATGTCGCAGCCGCGCCGGCGTCCGAGTTTGATCTCTTTTCGCTCCGGCAATGAAAGTCTAATCACAGCGCTGGCGGACAAACTCGGACCAAATCTGCGCTGCAATGTCGCTGTGATCGCTGTCAACCGGCTTCAACAGGGATTCCTGGTGCGTCTGCGAAGAGCGGGAGGCTCCGAAGAAATGGCCTGCGAGCAACTTGTAGTTGCGACGCCGGCTGGCGTGGCGGCGTCTCTTCTCGGAGAACTAACTCCCGAGGCCTGTGTTTCGCTAAGTGAAATTACTTACGCACCCGTGGCCGTGGCGTCACTCGCCTATCGCCGCGAACAGGTGCGACACTCGCTCAACGGCTTTGGCTTTCTGGTTCCTCGTTCATCCAAGCTCCGCACGCTTGGCACGGTCTGGAATTCGTCGCTGTTTTCAGGACGCGCTCCGCAGGGTCAAGTCTTGCTGACCAGTTTTGTCGGCGGGGCCACCGACCCATCGGCTGCAGACTTTTCCGACGAAGCCTTGTCCGCCCTAGTACACAGTGAATTGGCGCCGATCCTCGCCATCAGCGGCCAGCCCGTGATACAGCAAGTCACGCTCCATCGTCGAGCCATCCCTCAATACAACGTCGGTCACACGCGGCGGCTACAAATCATTCGCACAGCGGTAGAATCTATCCCCGGCCTATGGCTCACCGGAAATTACTGCACCGGTCCGGCCGTCGGCACTTGCATCGAACACGCTTTCTCCGTTGCCGAAAAGGTTCGAGCCGGTTACAAGCGTTGAGCCTGTCCATCGCTAATTTGAAAAACTGTCACCAGGACCGCCGATGTCTAAACGGATAATTCCGCTATGGCTGTGGGCAGCCATCGTGGTGGCACTGCTCTTCGCACTCTTCAATGATTACGAAGCGCGCTTCCTGCGCGAAGAAATACAACAGACTCAAATTTCTCTCGACCAGCAGGTTCAGCTGCAAAAAGAAACGGCGCTGCAGCTTGCACTGGCCCGCCGCGAGGCCCTCATCCTGGCGGATGCACGTTCGCTACAAATCGTCATGGTAGCCCGGCGCGACGGATTTCCCGACCTACATGCTACTTGGCACCCTGCGCTGGGCATCATCGTCTCCGGGCGAGGTTTGCCAGCACCCGCCGTTGACCGCGCGCTGCAGCTGTGGCTGATTCCCAAGACCGCCGGCGCCAAGCCAATTCCCGTTCTCGCTGTTCGCCCCGACGCGGGGGGAAAGTTCCACATGCTGGTGCAAAATCCTCCGGACTCGCAGCGCGACAGCAAAGCTCTTACCATCACCGATGAGCCGGCCGGCGGGAGTTCGCAACCCACCGTAACTCCTATTTGGGTGGGCGTCGTGCGTGGAAATTAGATGCCTGGTGCCTCTGGGTCCGGTCTTTTCCCCTTTTTCCCC
>DATMZI010000032.1:0-43071 GCA_035607085.1 Candidatus Eiseniibacteriota bacterium
TTCGTAAACGACCGATTCATGGCCTTCGACATGTTCACCGAGAGACTGAAGCCCGACGCTCCGTCGAGCGCGCCTGCCACGATCAGCAGTTTGCTGTCCAGCACAAATCCCATTGCTGCGGCCGACAAGCCGGCGTAGGAATTCAGCAGTGAGATCACCGTCGGCATGTCCGCGCCACCGATCGGAATGATCATCATCACCCCAAAGATCAGTGGAATCACGACGATCAGCGGATATAAATACATTCGCGAAGGGTCCATCACCAGCATCACCGCGATGAGGATCGCGATTCCCAGCAGCGACAGGTTGACGAAATTCTGTCCTTTATAGGTAATCGGCCGCTGCGGCAGCACCTCCTGCAGCTTGCCCGCCGCCATCAGGCTTCCGGTCAGCGTCAGCGAACCCAGAATCACTTCCATTGAAAGCACCGCCATCAAAAACTTCGGCACATCCGGCGCTCGCAAATAAAATTCCGCCGTACCCACCAGCGTCACGCAAAGCGCCCCGAACGCATGGCTTAGCGCCGTCCGCTGCGGCACCGCAGTCATATGAACGAAGCCCAACGGGATGCCGATCACCGTTCCGAGAACCAGGGCGATCGCAATCCAGGTATAGTCCACGATCCCGCGATGGAGGAGAGTTCCTGCAACGGCCAGGAACATCCCAATTTCGCCCGCCCGCACACCTCGACGGGCCGTGGTCGGAGAGCTCAGCCACTTGAGGGACAAAATGAAAAGGATCGAAGCGGTAAGGTAGATGATTTCGAGAGGAAGCTGGCTGTTCCTCAGGGCGTTCACCAGGCCGCTCATGCTTTTTTCGACCCGCTGGCTTTAAACATTTTCAGCATGCGGTCGGTGATGATGAATCCGCCGACCATGTTGCTCGTTGCAGCGACAATGGCGATGGCGCCGAGGACTTTGGCGAGCACGGCGTGATGTTCGTGCAGCTCGCCGGCCAAAATAATTGCGCCAACCACCGCAATCGCGTCCAGCGCATTCGTCAGTGACATCAGTGGCGTATGCAGGAGTGGCGAAACCCGCCGAATCACTTCAAATCCAATGAACGCTGCCAGCATGAATACATACAAGCTGGATAGTAGGTCGAGCTTCACAGCGTCACGCTCCCTTCGCCGCCAGCGCCGGCAAGCCAAAAAATTCCCGTACCCGCGCGTTCACGATTTCTCCACCGTGTGTCAAGAGCGTCTCGCGGTGTATTTCATCCGCTTCGTTGATCTGCAACTTCCCGTCTTTCACCAGGTTCAGCAAAAATGCCGTCAAGTTCTTCGCGTACATCTGGCTGGCGTGATAGGGAACCGAGCTTGCCAGGTTGAACGCCCCGATGATCGTCACTCCATGCTCCACTACCATTTCACCGCCTCGCGTCAGTTCGCAATTCCCGCCGCGCTCCGCTGCCAGGTCCACGATCACGGAACCCGGCGCCATGCGTGCCACCATTTCTTTAGTCACCAGCACCGGCGATATTTTCCCCGGAATCACCGCCGCCGTAATCACCACATCATTCGCCGCGACCGCGTCGCCTAGCAGCTCGCGCTGCTTGCGATAGAATTCTTCCCCTTGCGCCGTTGCATACCCGCGCGCGTCCTGCGCGTCCTTCGCTTCAATCGGCAATTCCAGAAAACGCCCGCCCAAGCTTTGCACCTGCTCTTTCGCCGCCGGCCGCATGTCATACGCGGAGGCTACCGCGCCCAGCCGCCGCGCCGTGGCAATGGCCTGCAATCCCGCAACGCCTGTTCCGATGATCAGCACCCGCCCTGGCGTGATCGTTCCCGCCGCCGTCGTTAGCATCGGGAAAATTCTCGGCAGCGTGTCCGCCGCCATGACCACCGCCTTATACCCGCAGATCGTCGCCATCGAAGACAGCGCGTCCATGCTCTGCGCTCGCGTCGTGCGCGGCATCAGCTCAACAGAAAACGAAATCGCGCCGGTCCGCGCAATTTCCTGCAGCGTCTCCGCCGTTCCCAGCGGCCGCAAAAACCCCACCAGCACCTGTCCGTTCCGCAACAGCGGCAAGTCTGCGCCGCCTGTCTTGTCATTTGATCCGTAACATAGAACCTGCGCGATGAGGTCGGATGCCGCGAAAATCTCCGCGCGGCTCGCCACTACCTTTGCGCCTTTATCCCTATATTCGCTGTCCGGGTATCCCGCTGAGTCCCCCGCGCCCGCTTCCACCAGCACCTGCAGCCCGGCCTTGGCCAGGCTCGCCAGCACGCCCGGCACCAACGCCACCCGCCGCTCGCCCGGATAACTCTCTTTGGGAACCCCTACAATCATGAATTGCCCTCGCGTGAACGCGCAAATCGCCTGTGATAAATCGATTTATTTGAGACTACGCCGGGAAGCGCGCCGCTCGAAGGGACCACTGGCCCGGCGCGCCGGATGACACCGATAAATTCAATACATCCGTCAGTTTCCGGTTGCAACACGTTTTGCCCGTGTACACCGTTTCCGCATTCTATCCTCTATTCGCGGAATGTCCACTAAAACCTGCGGCGCGCGAATAGCCTATTCCATCTTTTCGTAAACTGCTTTGGCGTCGGCCAAACGCTTCATCACCAACTCCTTTTCCTGCGCCGAATTCCAGTCGGGATAAGCGCCGGTAATTTCGATCGTCCGCGCGATCCACGCCGCAAAATACTTTGCATCTTCCGGCGACCGCGGCTTTTCTCCCGCCACCACCAGGTAAACCGGACTCGTCGTCGCATACGCATAATTGTCCAGCACCGGATAAACCGCCTTGTCGCTGTAGGTCCGCAGCAAACACCATCCGCTCTCCGAGACCGGAATCGTCCCCGACACATCCGCTGTATCCCGTGCCCCTTCCAGCTTCAGGTCTTTCACAACCTTTCCGTTGCACACCAGTTCCAGATGGTCGACCGGCACAATCGACCGCAGCCGCACCGCAAAGCCTACCTCCTGCCGCGGCTTGTCCAGTTTCAACTCGCTCCCAACCATCTCTCCATTCAAGGTGAAGTTAATCAGCGGCCCGTTCGTCGCAAACGTGCGGCCGCGCTTGAATCCGTCCATCCACATCTCCAGGTTCAATGGCCAGGCGGGCAACCACGTATACACCCGGTTGAAGCCCACCATTCCTCGAATCGGCGCCGCGTAGTTCGCCGTTGCATCGGTTCCCGCTCCCGCCGGAATCCGATAACCCAGATTTAGCAGCTTGTACCAAACCGCTGCCGTGGACTTGTGGTCGCTGAATCCCACGATCTCCATGTAATCCAGTTTGCCCAGCGCCACATCCACCGGCAGTTCGTCCGTAATTCTCCGCGCTGGTTTCCCGAAAGGATCCGGCACTTCATCAAACGGATGCACTGCTCCCACCAGCGCTCCCTGTTGGTGCGCCATGTCATACACATCCGCATTCATCGGAAACAAACTCGCCGCCGCCGTATTCGGATACCCCGCATAGCCCGGCAGCAGCAAATGACCCTTCAGATTCAGAATCCCGCGATGTCCCCAATAGCTGGTGTGAAATTCCTGCCCGTCGATGACTTGGTGGTCGGGATCCCTCCCATTGCTGCTGTCAAGAACATCCGCAGGCTGGTAGTCCGGGAACCGCTGCTCTTTGTTCACGACCAGATTGTTTACGATGTCCAAGCCTTCGCCTTCGGCCTGATCAATTAGCTTGTATCCGTCATTCTTGTAGGTCCCGCCATAATTTCGATGCACGTGTAAATCAGCGCTGACCCACTTCCCTTGCCGATCGTCCAGCGGAGCTAGCGGACGCGAAACAACCTTTTCAGTTCGCCCATCTGCGGTTACATTCACGTTCCGCGTCTCCACACGATTGGAATACCCGCGCACCACCGTAAGCGCCGTCAGCCCTACCGGTACCTCTATCTCCAGAGCATCGCAATTCGGATAAAAATAATGTGTCTCAAAGGGTTGTTCTTTCCGGTCAAAGCCGTCATCCGCGTAAATCCAGCATTTGTCTGGCACGTACGATTTTCCTTTTGCGTCAGTGACGGCAATTCTCGCGCCTACCCTCGGACCAAGGTCTTGCAGCGAGATCTCAAGCGTTCCGTGGGCCTTCAGGTAGCGCTTCGATTCCGTCATCAACTCCATACGCTCAGCATTTATCACGCTCTGAAACTCGATATCGGTGTTTCCACGCTGATTGGAGATGAATGCAAGCCGCTTTCCGTCGGGAGACCAGCGCACATTGGTTTCATCGTAGTCGCCGTAGGAAATGGGGAAAGCGTCGCCGCCGCGCGCCGGCATGACCCAGAGATTTTGCGATTGACGCCCTAGATAGGAGCTGTACACCATACGCGAACCATCCGGCGAAAAATCCGGCCGCGCTTTCCAGTTGGTTTCTTCGTAATGAATCTCCCGTGCCGGGGCGCCCGGCTCCGCTCTCATCTGCCAGAATCCGCCCGTTCCATGAATATGTCCCTTGTTCGAGACGAACAGAATTTCCTGTCCGTCGCGCGTCCATGCCGGATTAATTTCCATGTCGTACTGGCTGTAGTAGTAGCGTGGCAAGTCGCTTTTGGTCTCGCCCGTAAGCCGCACCACATTTTCCAGCTTTCCATCGCGCACGTCCGCGCGGAAAACATGAAACCGTTGGTGGAAGGAAGTGGAGACGAACACCACGCGCTTCCCGTCCGGCGACCAGCGCGGCTCGACATTCACCGCTCCCTGGTTGGTTAGTTGCGCGGACTTGCCACTAGCCACATCCAGCAGCCACAACTCCATCGCATCCTTCTGGTAGGAAACGTAAATGACGCTCTTGCCGTCGGGCGACCAATCCGGCTGATAGTCGTATCCGTCACCGTCAGTCAATTGATGCGCTTCTTTCGAATCTAGCTTCTGCCGCCACAACGAGCCGGCCATTGAGTAGACGACCTCGGCCGAGTCTGGCGCCCACGCGACGCTGCTCGGCCCGCTGGTCAACTGCGGCAAATACAGTTCGCGATAGTAATAAGGATGTGGAAGATCAATCTGCGGCAAAACCGGGCGCCGTTGGGCCTCGAGCGGCGAACTAAAAAGTGCAGCGCTCGCGATCAGAAAAAGAATGCTGTTTTTCACGCGCCAAGTATCGTGGCTTCCCAGCAATCGCGCAAGCTTTCCGGCGGCACGCAACTCGAACGGGCGGAGCCAGCTGATCTATCGCCGGCTTTGCGGCGCGCCTTCGACCTGGTCCAGCATTTCGCGGACTTTTTGTCCGAGGAGCGTCGGACTGAACGGCTTCTGCAAAAAAGAAGTAAACTTTCCACCGCTCCCGCTGCGTATCACGGCCGTATCGGTGTAACCCGACATGAACAGCACTCCCACTTCGGGTCGCATGGCCAGAATCTCGTCCGCCATTTCTCTTCCGTTCATGCCCGGCATAATCACGTCCGTCAAAACCAGGCTGATCTTGCCAGGGTGCTGCCGGCAAAGCTCCAGCGCCGTATCCGGGCGTTCCGCCACCAAAACCGAATAGCCGCGGGACTTCAAAATCTCCAGCGCCAGTCCACGCACCAAAGGATCGTCTTCCACCAGTAAAATCGTCTCTTTCCCCGCCAGGCTCTGCGCTGTTGGAAAGGGCGACGCAATCTCCTGTTCGAGCTCAAACGCGCGCGGCAGATAGACTCGGAAACTGCTTCCTTTTCCAATCGCACTGTGCACCCAGATGTATCCGCCGCTCTGTTTCACGATTCCATACACCATGGAAAGTCCCAGGCCGGTGCCCTTTCCGAGTTCTTTGGTTGTGAAAAATGGCTCGAAAATATGCGCTTGCGTTTCGTCGTCCATTCCCAGTCCGGTATCGGTAATCGCCAGCATCACATAACTTCCCGGCATCGCGCCCAGGTGGCCCTGTGCATAAGAGTCGTCCAGTTCCACGTTCGCCGTTTCCAGTGTCAGCGTTCCCCCGTTGGGCATCGCGTCGCGCGCGTTGATTACCAGATTCAGAATCACCTGATCGATCTGTCCCGGGTCAGCCTTGATGGCGCCGAGATTCCTCGCGGTCGCCGTCACCATCTCCACATCTTCGCTGATCAGCCTGCGCAGCATTTTCTCGGCGTTCCACACCAGTGTGTTCAAATTAAACACCTTGGGTTGCAGCACCTGCTTCCTGCCGAACGCCAGCAACTGCTGCGTCAGCGAAGCGGCTTGGTCCGCAGCCTTGCTGATGCGTTCCAGTTGCTGCAATCCATCGCCGGTGTTTTCTCGACTGAGCAGCAATTCGCAGTAGCCCTTGATCACCATCAGCAAGTTATTAAAGTCGTGCGCCACGCCGCCCGCCAGCCGCCCGATCGTTTCCATGCGTTGCGCTTGCCGCAGCTGCGTTTCGAGCGATTTGCGTTCTGTGACGTCTACGGCGATACCGATCAGGTAGCGCGCCGCGCCTCGTTTATCCCTCACCAGATACAGATGAAGATCCGCAAAAACGCGCCGCCCATCTCGCAGGATGTATCGCTTTTCGCGCCGGTCATATTCGATTTCACCGCGAATCAGCTGCTGAAAGCTCGCCGCATCGGTTATACGGTCGTCGGGATGCGTCAATTCCTCGAAAATCGCGACTTCTCTCAGGTCTTGTTCTTTGAGGCTCAGCATCTGCCGGCAAGCCGGATTCGACGCCACGATGCTCCCATCCGTGCCGATTACCGCCATTCCGATCGGCGATCCGTCGAAAATCGTTCGGAATCGCTCCTCGCTCTCCGCCAAAGCCTCGATCGCGCGATACCGCTCAGTGATATCAAGGGAGTTGCCAACCACTCCTGCTATGTGTCCTTTTGCATCGCGAAGCGGGCCTTTGGTGGAAAGGAATGTCCGCGTGACGTTTCCGCTTGTGACTTCTTCCTCGTAGGTTTGAACGACGCCCGCGTCCAGGACTGCACGATCTCGGGCAATGATCTCCTGGGCCGATTCTCTTGAGAACAGCGCCGAATCGTCCTTGCCAATGATTTCGTTCAGGTTCTTGCCTACAAGCGCCGCGCCCGCCGAATTCATCAGCAGGTAGCGGCCTTGCAGATCTTTCACATACGTCGCCGCAGTGGTGCCTTCGACGATGGCATTCAGCATTTCGTGCTGATTGCGAAGCGCTTCCGCGCTGCGCCGCAATGCATCGTGCGTCAGTAGCAGCCGGGCATAAGATGTGCCCAGTGAAAGCAACACGGCCAGCGCCGCAATCTTCAGCTGCGTCGGCGCAACGCTCGCGGCCATTACCACCACTAGCACCGGGAAAATCAGAGGAAGGATATGCGTCAGCAGCATTCTCGGCCGCCGGCTTTTCCGCGGCGCTGGTTGCTGCGCTTGCTCGGCGTCTGTCCAGTACGTCGCTGTAAGTAAGGGAATCAGCCACGGCGCGCTCCAGACCAGGTCGAACCACGCGCCATTCACGTATTCAGGAAGACCGGCCAAAAAATAGACGTCGGTCAAAAGAGCTACGGCCCGGAATAGTCCGATCCCGAAAAACAGTTTTCCTGAGGCCTCGCCTCGCATCGAAAATGCGCGAACCAGAAACGCGGCGGTCATTAAACCATCGGTGACGGCGGAAAGCCCGTAAGCGGACCAGGTGGAATTCTGCGTGGACAACGCCGAGAAATAAAAGAACAGCAACACGAAGACGATGGCCACTTGCCCGAAATCCAGCAGCCTGCGCCAGTCCGCTCCTTCCGGTTCCTCCTCGCTCTCCAGAAAGAGACACATCACCAGCGGCGCGGGCCAGGCTACATAGAAAATGTCCACGAACCAGAGGTTGCGGGTAGGCAGATTCAAATAGCTTCCGTAATAGGCGCCCAGGGCCTGCCCGGTGCACCACAGAAGAACGGCAATCGCCGTCAGCGTCCAGAAAAGCCGGCCAAGCATGCGCGAACGCCGCATGGCTTCTAGCGATGCGCAGAACACCAGCACACCCATCAGAAGCTGGACAATGTCCGATAGGACCGGGCCGGGCCAAGCGTCACCCAACCCCTGCAAGACTGCCGCGTGAGCGGCGAGAAGAGCAATGGCAGCGAACAAAAAATGACGGCGCGACTTCATTTGTGCCCTGGAAAGAAGTTATCCCATTCTAGTCCAGGGCAAATCGCCGGAAGGGCGTTCCTTAGCGGCGTTGCTTCAATTGGTTACGTAGGGAGCGGGCAGCATCCCAGCCAGCAACGCAAAGCTGCAAGCACGCTTCAGACCAGGCCGAGCTTGCTGAGCGGCAATTCGCGAACCCGCTTGCCGGTGGCGGCAAAAATTGCGTTGCAAAGCGCGGGAGTAAAGGGTGGCACGCCGGGTTCGCCGATGCCGGCCGGGGGCGCTTCGCTCGGAACCAGGTGCACGTAAGTTTCGCGCGGGGAGTTGTTCATGCGCGCCATCTGATAGCCGTCAAAGTTGCTCTGCTGGATCACTCCATTTTTCGCGGTGATTTCTCCGAAAAACGCCAAGCTGGTGCTAAACGTCGCTGCGCCTTCAAATTGCTGCAGCGCCATTTCCGGATTGACGATGGTACCGGCGTCGACCGCGGTATCCACCCTGCCTATTTTTACTTTGCCGTCCTTATCCATTTCGACCTGAACCACAGTGGCGACGTAGGTCAGAAAACTGCGGTGAATGGCCAGTCCCATGCCGAAGCCGTTGCCGTTTCTCTTTTTGCCCCAGCCAGCTTTTTCGGTGGCGATTTCCAGCACGCGGCGGAAGCGCGCCGTGTCGATCGGATATTTTTCGTAGTCGCCATCGTAGTTGGTGTAATCCTTCGCCAATTCCGTCCTGGGAATGACGCGATTCGGTCCGAGCAGCGCGAGGACGTAATCGCGCGGATCTATTCCGGCGGTATGCGCCAGTTCGTCCGCAAAGGAGTGTTCGGCAAAGCCGTGAAAAACATTGCAGACGCTGCGCAGCCAACCGATACGTACGTGCGCCTTGGCTTCGCCATTTTCCGCGCGGTGATTGGCAATGGCAAAAGGCAGATCGCTCCAGCCTAGGCCGATTTCGCCGGCGTCCGCAGTCAACGCGCTGGCGTCGAACGTGGAAGCAATCGGTGGAAATGTGCTGCGCTGCAGCCAGGCCGTTGGTTTGCCGTCGGGACCGAGGGACGCTTTCAGATACATCGCCGCCACGCTGTGAAAGGTATCGAACTGAATGTCGTCTTCGCGGCTCCAGACTACTTTCACGGGTTTGCCGGATTTTTTCGAGAGCACGGCTGCTTCGATCGCGTAATCCGGGAACGACTTGCGCCCGAAGCCGCCGCCGAGCAACGTCACGTTGACAGTGACGTCTTCCTTCTTGGCACCGACCGCAGAAGCAACGGCTTCGCGCGTGCCTTGCGGATTCTGCGTGGCCGCCCACACGTCTACTTTGCCGTCTTTGTAGGAAGCGAGCGCCGCGGGTGGCTCCATGGAAGCGTGCGCCAGCATCGGCGCGTAGTATTCGGCTTCGATGACTTTTCCGCCCTTTGCGAAAGCTTCATCCACATTTCCGATTTCGCGGACAACTTTACAGGGCTTGCGGCAGGTCGCCTGCAATTCCGCTTTGTAGGGGTCGGAGTTGTAGGATTTGTGTTCGCTGTCGGTCCATTCGATTTTCAGTTTTTTCTTGCCCTGAATGGCAGCCCAGGTGTTGTCTGCAAGAACCGCCACTCCGCCGTGAGCCTGGAAAAGAATCGGCGGCTTGTACGGATCGAGAGTGGCCGTTTGCTTCACTCCGGGGACGGCAAGCGTGTCCTTGTCATCGACGGATCTCACAGTACTACCGAGAACCGGGGGATGCGCGAGGTTGGCGTAGAGCATTCCGTCCATGCGGGTATCAATTCCGTAGGTGGCTTTGCCGCGGACCATGTCCTTCAGGTCGTAGCTCGCAACGCCTTTGCCCATGTAGCGCCACTGGCTGCGCGGCTTCAGCTTCAGCTCTTCTTTTTTCGGCACGGGAAGTGCCGCCGCCGCCGTGACCAGTTCTCCGTATCCGGCTTTTTTGCCGGATTTGCTGTGCAAGACTTCGTGTAAACCCGTAGAGCATTCAGACTCTGCGACATTCCACTTTTGCGCGGCGGCGCGGACCAGCATCAACCGTGCGGATGCGCCGGTTTCGCGCAGCGTGTCGAACGAACCGCGCACGGAGTGGGAACCGTCCGTGTCCTGGTCGCCGTATTTTTCGTCGCCGGTGGCCTGAACAATTTTCACGCGATTCCAGTCGGCGTCGAGTTCGTCGGCGACAATGCGCGGAAGCGCGGTCTTGCTGCCGCTGCCCATTTCAGAACGGTGCGCAATGCAGTACACCGTGCCGTCGGTATCGATTGCGAGATAGACGCTCGGCGAGAGCGGACCTTTGAGTGCGATGTCGGCGACTCCGCTGGGAGTCCCTCCTGCGGCCGCTGCTCCCCCCGTTTCGGCGGGCAGGTAACGGGCGGCCAGGACGAAAGCTCCAGCGCCGACCATGCCGCGAAGAAAGTCGCGCCGCGAGTTCCCCGGTAGTGAATTTCTGGAGCGGGACACGTTTTCGATGGCGATCACGAAACCCTCCGGCTTTTCGGTGATTTTCGAGAGCATCATGGTAACGCCATTTCGGAAAGATGCAAATCTCTGGGGACGGCGGCGACAGCGAGGGCAGGGTTGAGAGCTGGGGGCTCGATGGGAAGTTGTCCGCTTCCCTGCTGCCAGGGGTAGGCTGCAGGCTCGCCCGGGTGTGGCCAGGTGTCCGGAGAGGAGAGGCTAGGGGGGAGCCGGAGGGGTTCTATTGACACAGAAACAGGAATAGTAGTAATACACACAGCTATAGTAGGAGGTTTTGCGTGAGTTTGCCAAAGCTGACCAAACTGGAACTGCAAATCATGGATGCACTCTGGAGGCTGGGAGCGATTTCGATCCGGGAGGTACAGGAAGCTTTTGCGGAAAACAAGCGGCCCGCGTACACGACAGTGCAGACGACGGTGTACCGGATGGAGAACAAGAAGCTGCTGCGGCGGGTGAAGAAGATCGGCAACGCGCACATTTTTGAGGCGACGGTGACACGGCATGCGGCGCAGCGGAGGTTCGTGGATGAGTTGCTGAGCCTGTTCGGCGGGCGGATCCAGCCAGTGATGGCCCACCTGGTAGAGTCGGGGCAATTGACGATGGCCGACGTGCGGGAGGCCGAGAAGGCGCTGCGGAAGGCCGCGGAACGGAGGAGCGGGCAATGAATTTGAGCGTGATTTGGCTGACTCCCTGGCCGGCCCAGGGAAACTTCTGGGGGCCGATAGCGGAACATTTGTGGCAATCGACGTTGTTCGGAGCGGTGGTGGCGTTACTGATGCTGCCGCTGAAGAAGAACCGCGCGCAAATCCGGTATGCGCTGTGGCAGATTGCCTCGGTCAAGTTCCTGGTTCCTTTTTCCTTGCTCGTCGCCGTGGGGAACTACCTTCCCTGGTTGCGCCCGCCCGGAAAGGGAACACCGGGAATATTGTTTCTGATTCGCGGTCCGCTTGGCGCAGGCAGGGCAGCCGTTGCAGAGGCCGGAAGCGGCCGGACGTGGATTGTACCGGCGGTTTTGCTGATCGCGTGGGCCATGGGGACCCTTGCCGTGCTGGTGCTTTGGTGGCTACGCTGGCGGCGGACCATGGCGATCACCCGGGGGGCGGCGTCGCTTCGCGAGGGACGCGAATTCGACACGTTGCGCGGACTTGAGAAAACGAGCGGGATGAAGCAGCGGGTTGATCTGGTCAGTGCGGCTATTCCACTTGAGCCCGGAATCGTAGGTCTCTTTCGCCCGGTCTTGTTCCTTCCCGCAGGAATCTCTGAACGACTGACGCAAGCGCAACTGGAGGGAATTCTCAGTCATGAGCTCTGCCACGTCAGGCGGCGCGACAACCTGGTCGCGGCTCTGCATCTGTTGGTGGTTGCGGTGTTCTGGTTTCATCCACTGGCCTGGTGGATTGGCGCGCGAATGATGGAGGAGCGGGAGCGAGCTTGCGACGAAGAGGTTCTGGCAAGCGGAAGTGATCCGCACGTTTATGCGGAAAGTATTTTGAGGGTTTGTGAGCTGCGACTGGAGACGCCGCCGGTTTTGATGGCAGGAGTTACCGGAGCGAAGCTCAAAGAAAGAATCGAGGCGATCATGGGCAAACAACCGGCAGCAAAACTGGATACGAGCAGAAGAGCGTTTCTGGCGACGATGGGGATCGCAGCGGTGGTAGGGCCGGTCGCGGCCGGAGTTTTGACTCCCCAAGCGAGCCGGCTGGAGGCGGGCGCGCAGAGCGCGCCGCAGTCCGGAACGAAGTATATTCTCGGAGAGATCAGGATCGAGGGCGAGGTGCACGATAGAGAGGGGATACAGGACAGAATTTTGAAGGCGTGGAGAGGCCGCGAATATGACGATGCCAAGCAATTGGAGGACGCCGTAGTGCAGGACGGCGTTCGATTGGAGTTTCAGAATCGCGGCTATTTCAAGGTGTTAGTGAAAGAGCCAGTTTCGCAACAGCTAGGGAACAGCGCAGGCAAGCAGAGCATTCGCCTGGTTATCCCGATTCAAGAAGGCGCGCAGTACCGGCTGGGTACGCTGACGTTCCAGAACGCCGACGCGGGGAAGCCGCTGAGCATTCCGGCGGAAACACTGCGCGAGCAGATTCATTTGCGCAGCGGAGACGTAGTGAATATCAGCCAAGCGCACGAGGGCATGCAGAGAATCAAGAAATTGTACGGGGCGAAAAATATCGAGTCGGACGTCACGCCGGAAGCTTCGATCGACGATGAGCGGCATATCATTGATGCAATATTCCGCGTGAAGGAAACAGCGCAACAAAACTAGCCTTGAAGAAAGGGCAAATGGTTAACGGAGAAGCGATAGATCGAAATCGGCAAAGACCAGGTCGGCGTCCGGCGGCTCAACCTGGACCGTGATGTTTTGCGAAGGGAAAGATTCGGCGGGGAATTCGAGCTGGATCGTGGCGCCGATAAGGTAGCAGCCGCCTTCGCTGCACACAAAGTCGGGATGGCCGTCGTAGGAAGCTGGCTCGAGAGACTTGTCGTCGCTCAAGACCGCAACGTTGAAGTCGCGCCAGAAATCGGAAGGGCGAGGAGCTGTGACCGGATTGCGGTCGCGCGAAGAGCTCGACGCTGAACGAATAAACGGGCCGTAGGAATCCGTGAAGCGGATGGCGACCAGGATCTGGACGATTTCGGTTTGCCGGCGATGGTCGATTTGAGCTCGTTGCGCACTGTAATTGGCGGTTTGCTGACTGGACCAGAGCACGGCTTGCGCAAAAGGGGTGTAGGTGGTGATGGAAGCGATGTGCGGACCGAAGTCCGGCGGCGGGAGTTCGTGAATGTATTTGGCGAGAAAGGTGGCCATGGACTCGTCGCGGCGCTGGCCCAAGAAGTAGGCTTCGCGGACGGCTTCGTCTGACAGCGGAGTGTAGAAGGCGAAGACGGGTTCGGTGAGAAGGCTCAGGGCCATAAGGAATGCCACGAGCCCGCGCAAAGGGATAGCCGCATTGCCGGGCAGCAAGCCAAAGCAGCCGCGAACAAATCGACTGTGATTACTTTCTCGCATGAGAAGTAGTGTAGCCGAATTTGCTCATTAGGAATTGCCCTTCGTCATTATTAACCTGTTCCAATTTCATGTTGGCAAGCCCGTGGTCGACGTTCAAATACAAGTTCCGGACAACAAAAAACTACGATTTACCGGCTTCCGCCAGGAAGTGATCGGCGGCCGCGGCATGCCCTACCGGCGCCCAGGATTGCCAGCTGGCACAGACATGCTGCTCACCGGCATCTACCGACACGTAGAAGCAGGCATTCGCTTGTGTGGCTCCGACCCAAGCGCCATTCAGGCCAAAACGGGTAGTGGGTCTTGGCGTACTTTGGAAATTCGTGTCGCGCTGCAGAAAATAAACCAATGCCTTGGCGGGTTCTGCATGCGCAATCGGATGTTCGGCACGGTCAGTCGTGACGTGGCAAAGCACACTGGATTGAGGCCGGAAGATTTGCGGAACTCACGGAGTGAGGATCGCCGCCAAGATGGCGGCGTTACCACGAGAATCAGATGCGGCGCTGCACGCCGGGGAAGTCGAGCCAGACCTTGACGCCGCAGAAGTGTGAGCCTTCGGTGCAGATGGGCGTGGTAACACCGGCACGAAGATGGCAGGGCGGACCGATGAATTTGGTTAGCTGCGGATGGACTTCGCGGAGCTGGGCGATTTCGTCGAGCGAGGATTGGTAGATTTCTTCCTGGGCGTTGAAACAGGTGCGCATGGTCCATTTGTGGAGGAGATGGAGCAGCGAACCGCTTTCGACGAGGCGGATGGCTTTGGCGTTAGGGAGAAGATAGAGCGCGATTTCCTGGGGGACGCCGCGATCGAGGAGCTGATTTTTGGCATGCCAGGCGTCGTGCATGGCGCGGTCATAAACCTCGCGGGCGCGAGGATTGTTTTTCAGCAGCGGGGGCGTGATGTAGTCGGGTGCGTGCGTATCGGCGAGCGTGAGCAGCGGGCGGGAGCCGGGGATCATACGATGGCGCTGGTCTTGGCTATCGGCGGTGTGGCTGATTTTTTTCGCGAAAGTGTAGTTGGCGTGCTGCAGCGCACGCATCATGGGCGCGTGGACCCCGACATTGAGTGTTTCGAGACGATAGAGATTGCGCGCGGGATTCAGCAGGCGATCGAGGGCTTCGCCGTCGGAGCAGTCGGCGACGGCAAGGCCGAGGACCGCGCGATAGGATGAAGCGATGACGGCCGGGGCATTGGCGGAATAATCGAGGAGCTTGGCAGTATGGCCGTTGAGCCGGGCGTCGAATTCCTGGGCGAAAGCGTCGCCGCTGGTTGAGGAATTTTGCGTGTTGTTGCCGGATGTGGCGCGCCATTCGGGCAGTTCGTCGAGCGGTTCAATTCCAAAACGATCAAAGAATTGTGCGTCGACATTCTTGACGTGAGCGACCATCTCTCCGACCACGGCGCGGGCTTCGCTGGGGGTATCGGAAGCGGCGCACATGCGCCAGAGCCGGTGCAGCACGATGCCAGAGATAGTGTGGACCATCGCGGTGAATGCGGCGACAGGAAGAACGTAGCGGGCAATTTCGATGGAGCGTTTTTCGGCGGAGCGCTCGATTTTCTGGATGCGCTTGGGATGCGACATAGGGCCGACGTGCCAGATGTCCTGCATAATTTCGCGGGCGTCCGGTAAGAGTAGCGAAGAGAGTTCGCGGTAGTAAGACCAGGCGCGGGCGATGGCTCGTTCGTAAATTAGGCGCGATTCGGCGTCGAAGAAAAGCGAGACGGCCGGCACGTAGGCTTGCACGCGATCCATGCGGACGTAGCGCTGAGATTGTTGCTCGGAGTTGTAGAAAGGATGCGCGTGGAGAAACGACCAGACAAACTGGCGGCTAACGTTTTCCAGGCCGAATTCGAAATGGGCGTGCTGGTAGACGGTGTGATGGCCGCTGAAAAACGTGCCGGCTCCGATGTTGAGACGCTGCTTGTCGGTAATCTCTTCGGGGCCGATGAGGTGCGGCGAGTAGCAAGTGCGCGCGGCGGCGATGGCGGAGTCAAAAGGACGCCCGAAGGCGTTGCGCAGAGTGACTCGCGGAGGAGCGCTTTCGACGAGTTCGCCGGGATTCTCCGAGTGGAACATGCGCGATTGAGTGGCCACGTGGAGAGTGATTTTACATGGGTGGAACGCGCAAGCGAAGTTTTAAAGAGGAAATTCGGAAAGCGAAGCTCGAAATTTGGTGACCCGGTCACACCCCGGATGAATTTCGAGCTTCGAATTCTTGTTTTGAAGTTTGCGGTCCGAACCTTACTTCTTGGCGGCGGCCGATTTCGCTGCTGCGTCGGCGTACTTCTTGGTGAAACGTTCGACGCGGCCGGCAGTGTCGATCAGTTTCTGCTTACCCGTGAAAAACGGATGGCAGTTGGAGCAGATTTCGACATTCAGCCTGTCCCCTTTGATCGTGGAACGGGTCTGGAAATTGTTTCCACAGGCGCAATGAACGGTTACGGGATGATAGTCGGGGTGGATACCGGGTTTCATGAATCTCCAGTCTGTCGCGTCCGGTCTGCGCGGCTGACCTGCGGGAGCAGGTACTAGCGGCGTCGCTAGGTCGCGAGAAACTTCTTATTATAACTGGATAGAGCGGATTCGCAAAACTCAGGCCGGTGTATCGCGTGCCAACAAACGAACACTCAGGAGATGAAACAACAGCCTACGCGCACGGTGTCGTCGCTGAGTTGTTTCGTCCACAGGCGCTTCAGGTTTACGCGGACGGGCGGGAGAATAGGGACATGCAGGACCGCCAACAGCGTCTCGGGGATCGTGCCGGTCGAAGGGAAGTCCAGGGCCACGCCGCCGAACCCGAGATCCACCACGCGGGCACGTTGGACCGGCTGGTCGGCCACGACGGCATAGGCATTGGTGCCGGACATGGAAACGCGTTCGGCTTTCCTAGGAACTGCGAAGATGCGCGGTTCTTCAGGCGCAATCGGGAACGCCGGCCGCGAAGCCTGCAGGGGTGAAGCGGAGGCGGCCGGAGCGGGCGGAACGTCGAAAGCTGCTTGCGAAGGAAGTTCGGCGGTTTGACCGGCTCGCGAGGTGGCGGCGGAGCTCGGCGCCTCGGCTTCCGGTTGAGGAACGGAAACGGAAGGCGGAGGCGCCGCTGCTTCAGCGGGCTGTTGGGCGGCAGTCTGATCATGACTGCGGTGTTTAAAATGATAAAGGCGTTCGTCGGCGATGCGGATCAGCTGGTCCCGTTGTTCGGCGTCTTGCGGGTAGGTGGCCACACCATGGTCCATGCTGACGCCGATGCTTAGATGCAGCGGCCGGACCATCTCGGAAAAAACCACGCCGATGCGGCGGCTCAGTGCCGAGGCTTGCGTAGAGTCGGTCTGCGGAAGAATGAGCGCGAACTCGTCGCCGCCGGTGCGAAAAGCAAAGTCGGAAGTACGCAGCGCCTTGCGGAGGGTCGCAGCGGCTGCGTGAAGCACGTCGTCACCACGCGGATGGCCGTGCTTGTCGTTTACTTCCTTGAAGCGATGCAGATCCAGAGCCACCAGGCTAAGCGGATGTGCGTAGCGGCGCGCGCGGTTGAGTTCTTTGTCAAACGTTTCATCGAAGAGCCGGCGATTGTGCAGGCCGGTGAGCGGATCCGTGACGGCATTACGTTGCAGGCTTTTAAGCTCTTCGTATTCCAGGACGACTGGCAGACGAAAACTGGCGGTGGCCGAGAGTACGTCCACCAGCGCCGTCTGGAAAGAGACCAGAGATTCCGAGCGCTCCGAGAGTTGTGTGCGCCGGGCAAGCACTTCTTCCCAAACAGCGATTACCTGATTTTCGGGAATGTCGATGCGGGAAAGGGATTGAAAGAAACGCTGCAGGAACTGCGCGCGCGCAGTTGGCTCGAGACCTTCGAGCGTTTCAATCAATAAATCAAAGTACGCGTCGTTCGGACGCATGGGCGCGGGTACCGGAGCGCCGGAGCTGGGTGTCACCGGTGTCGACCTTACCTCTAGATTTCCCCGCGGGGAGAGGGGCGAAATAATACCAAGGTCCGTCAGGAGAGCAAGCCGAATACCACTAAAGCGGGAACCTACCCTCAAGACAGCTGTCGCTGTGGGCAGCACCTTAGCACAGAAACAGGCCAGCGGAGTGTCGAAAAGTACCGCCCTAGGCGGTTTCCCGCAGGCGCCTTTCTAGTACCGAGGAAAAATCGAAACTATGAGAGAGGACGGAGGAACTCCAACCCGAAAATGCGTAGTTCGCCAGCCGACTCTTGTCTCCGCACGCGGGCAGAGATCGGGGGAGTTTCATGGGGAACCAGGTCCGTAGAGGGTGAGGGAGTCGGAATCGTAAGCTGTATAACTTGTTCCATTTGCAGGAGATGCGAGGAAGCAATACAGGCACCGGTGGAACTGATATTCAGCGTCTTGGTCAATTCGATGAAGCCCGTGCCGAGCGCGTCGGTACCCCGAAGAAATACCGGGATCTGGATGCGAATGCGGGGGGCTTGCCGCTGTTGAGAGGTGGGCACCAAGTTTTCTGTCTTAACAAGTTGACTCGCCACTGAACGCCTTTTGGTACTGTTGAACTAGTACGCTGTGAGCATATGAAATGCCATAGTAGAGGCTGCATCGGTAACTCTAAACGGTTGAAAGTGAACGGCTTAGTATGATTCCATCGGTTGCACGGGCGGGGCGTAGAGGAAGGTAAATTCGCAAAAGTCCCTAGACTTGCCGCAATTGTGCAAATGGAACGTCTTTACCATTGACAGTGCCGGGGACGGGTGCGACCATGACGCAGCCGGGTAGGGAAAATTTTTACCACTTGGCAGAATATCGGGGTGCCCTGACGCATGAGTGGCCGGGTGGTCGCGCCGGTGACGGCGGAAACGTGGTTCCCTACCGCGGTGCCGATCAGGACGCTTCGCGGAATTATTGGCGCCATCGACAAGCCAATCTTGGTTTCGGACCGTACGGGACGCATTCTGGCAGTCAACGAAGCCGCCAAACATTTGTTCGGCTTTCCCGTTAATTCCGAAGTCGAAAAACTGAATCTGTTCAACGACTTGTTGAAGTGGGAGAGCGGGGACGTACTGGACGAACTCACTACCGGAAAAGGTGTGCTCGATCGCGAGATAGACCAAGTCGACGGACGTAAAGTGGTGCGCCTGCAATTCGCGGCTGAGTCGGACTGTTTGGTTGCGCAAATCAAGGACAAGAATACCGAAGGCGACGCCGCGACGCAGCTGACGGTGCAGGAGCTCCTGCAAGAGCGGGAAATTACTTATCGGAACTTGCTGGCGGCCTATCTGAAGCTTCAGGAAGTAAACCGGCAGAAAACGGTTTTCCTGGCCTCCGCGGCACACGAATTGAAAACGCCACTGGCAGTAATTAAAGGATATTACGATCTGCTGCTGGCCGGCTCGCTGGGACGTCTGACTGAAAAACAAGAAGACATTCTGGAGGAATCCAAGGAAAGCTGCGAACGCCTGGTGCGCTTGGTTTCGATGTTCCTGAATTACTCCGCTCTCGAGAGCGGCAAGCTGGTTTTGCAATTGCGTGAAAACGATCTGCGCGATTGTTTGGATGAAATGGCCAAGCGGTGGGCGGAAGCGTTCCAGAGAAAGAATGTGCGGCTGGAAGTTCAGCTCGATCCGTCAATCCCGACCTTTCGTTTCGATTATCAGAAGGTGCAACAGGCCGCGGCAAATCTGCTGGACAACTCGCTCAAACACACACCGTCGGGCGGCAGCGTGACGCTCGTCGCCAAGCCGCATTTCTGGGAACGCCGCGTTGCGGATGTTGCGCCCAGCCAGGAGCGGCGCAGATTTCGCTTGCCCAGGCCCAACAGCGTCGAAGTAAGCGTTGCAGATTCGGGCGGCGGGATTCCCGCCGAACATCATCAGGAAATTTTCGAAGATTTCGTGCGAGTGGATCGCAATACTTCCGGCATGGGACTGGGGTTGGCCATTGCCAAGCGCCTGGTGCAGGCGCACCGCGGAAAAATTTGGGTCGAGAGCGAAGCCAAGAAAGGCAGCACGTTCCGTTTTTTGCTGCCTATCGAGCAAAGCTGAAGCGACTCGGGGGTTTCGGGAAAGGAAAACAGAGATGGCAGTTCGGGAAAAGATTCTTGTGGTGGACGACGAGCCGAGCATACGCAAGTATTTGCAGACACTCCTCGAAGTGGACGGTTTTGACGTTGAAGCTGTTAGCAGCGGCCGGGAAGCGATCAAGCGCATCAGCGACGGAGTGCATCCGGATTTCGTGATTCTGGACGTGTTGATGCCGGAAATGAATGGCATCGATACACTCAAGGAATTGATGCAACTCGATCGTTCTTTGAACGTGATCATGCTTTCCTGTTCGAATGAAGTAGGCACCGTGGTTGAAGCCATCCGCATTGGTGCCCACGACTATTTGACCAAGCCCTTCGAAAAATCGGAGCTGGACGCCGCGATGCTCAAGTCGCGTCAAAAGAAGGAGCTGGCAACGGAAAATCAGGCTCTGCGCGACTACTGCGACCAGGTGACCGAAGACCTCAGTTTTTTGGCCGCCAGCCCGCAAATGGTGCGCATTCGCCAGCAGATCTTGCAAATCGCGCCGGTTGACGTGCCGGTTTTTGTTTGCGGCGAAAGCGGAGTGGGCAAAGAAGTTGTGGCGCGCATGATTCACTTGCGGTCCAAACGTCGCAGTCAGCCGTTCGTAAAAGTGAATTGCGCCGCACTCCCCGGCGAACTGCTCGAATCGGAGCTGTTTGGTTTTGAGCAAGGTGCCTTCACCGGAGCGGTCCGCTCCAAGCCAGGGAAGTTCGAACTCGCCAACAAGGGCACCATCTTCCTCGACGAAATCGCGGAAATGAGCACCCACCTTCAGGCCAAACTGCTGCACGTCTTGCAGGATCATCAGTACTCGCGCCTCGGCGGACGCCACATGATCGAAACCGATGTACGCGTCCTGGCCGCGACGAACGTGGACGTACACGAGGCGATGAAGACCGGGAAGTTCCGCGAAGACCTTTATTACCGCCTCAACGTTCTCTCGATTCTCGTCCCGCCTCTGCGTGAACGTACGGCGGAAATCCCGCTGCTCTTCCGCCACTTCCTCGAGAAGTACAGCGAAAAATTCGGCAAACCCCCTTCCGCGCCATCCAAGCACCTGCTTGATGCCGCACTGAACTACCCATGGCCCGGCAACCTGCGCGAATTGGAGAATTTCGTCAAGCGCTACGTCATCCTGGAAGACGACGAAGGCAGCCTGCGCGAATTGGTGGAAATGTCGGCCACCCGCCAGCGTACGTCGCCTCGCGAAGAGCCCGTCCTGCCCAAGGAGCAGGGACTCAAAGCGCTGGTGCGCGGCTTAAAGGACGAAGCCGAAATGGAAGCCATCGCCGACGCACTCGAAAAGACCCGCTGGTGCCGCAAAGACGCCGCCAAAATGCTGGGCATCAGTTACAAAGCCCTTCTTTACAAAATGCGCCAATTCAATCTGGATACGCCACGCACCCGCCGCTCAAGTCCGGCAGCCACCGCCAAGGAAACGGTGCCGGTACCCGCTGCTTCCGAACAGTGATCAAATACGCAGCGGTACACTTGAAACACGAGCGCAGAAATTGCTAGGCGCATTGGCCGGAACAGAGTATTTTAACTTTCATTGAAATCACTCCGGCAGGGTGGAGTGGCATCCGATGGTGATGCCGTTACCAGGTATCGCTGGTTTCGGCCGAACTGGTCGGCGTGAAATTACCCGGGAAAAGTCTCATCATTGTTCGCCATGGTTCGCTGAAAAATTCATTGCGAAAGGACCGCGGGCCGTATTTCGTTTTCCGCGAGTGTGGTGGTGAATGGGTTTGATGTCCGAACGTCGTAACGCCCGGCGCTACGATCTTTCCCTGCCAATCCTGATCCGCGCGGCAACTCAAGGCTTGGCTGAGACGCAGCGAGGCAAAACCCGCGACATTTCCACCCGCGGGCTTTACTTTGTGATTGACCAGGATTTGCGTGATGGCTCGGACCTCGACATCATGCTGACCCTGCCGAGAGAAATGACAAACGGGGAGGATGTCCTGGTCAAGGCCTCCGGTAAGGTCGTGCGCGTCGAAGAACGGGTGGAGGACGGCTCTCCGCGGCGCGGTATTGCCGCGATTATCGAGCGCTACGATATTATGCGGGGTTCGCCCACTGCTTGAGGCCGGGCCTGCCACCACACGACCCGCACCACACGACCCGCACCACACGACCCGTTTCAAATTGAAAACAATGGCTTTACCGCCTTCCGGAGGGAACGTCTGTTCTCCCGTGCGGCAGATTCTTTCTCTTCGCGGGAAACGATTGGCCTAACAGACCCTATCGACAGTACTATTACTAACTGATTCGTTTTGTCCTAACCGCAATAAAATAAACCGTTTATTGCCTCGTCTTCGGTTGGCCCCAAGTTCCCCACGCCGGAATCTATTGGCGGACGGAATGCATTCCTCTCTGCAGGAATCCTAGACGCCTTCAATATGTCATCGAGAGCTGCGACAAAACTGGTCAGGGTGGACGCGAATGCTCTCCCGCCCGAAGAGATCGTCTTCGGCACCTCGGTCGCCATGCGAGAGGTCCGGCAAAAGGCCTTTAAGATCTGCCGCACCAGTGTTCCCGTCCTCTTAATAGGCGACGGCGGCACGGGCAAAGAAGTCCTGGCCCGCTGGCTGCATCTGCACTCGGCTTTTTCCGCCGGCGAATTTGTCAAAGTAAACTGCGCGGCCATCCCCGGCAGTCTCCTGGAAAGCGAGCTATTTGGCCACGAGAAGGGTGCCTTTACCGGCGCCCACATTGCCCGGCCGGGCCGCGTCGAGCGCGCCCACCTCGGCACGCTCTTTCTGGATGAAATCGGCGACCTCGACTCCGCGCTGCAAAGCAAGCTCTTGCATTTTTTGCAGGACGGATATTTTTCCCGCCTGGGCGACCAGTCCTCCGAGCGTATGGTGGATACACGCGTGATTTGTGCCACCAGTCGTCGGCTTGAGGACGAAATCGCCGCCGGCCGTTTCCGCGCCGACCTCTTTTATCGCATTAACGTTCTCAAGATCGAGATGCCCAGGCTTGCCCAGCGCCGCGAGGACATACCGTTTCTCGCCGAACACTTCCGTCGCTTGCACATGCAGCAGTTCGACAAAGATTGCGAACCGTTTGGCCCGGAACTCCTCGGTTATCTGCAGAACCTGACCTGGCCGGGCAACCTGCGCGAACTTTCCAACTGTATTGCCCGCTACATCGTGATCGGTCCGGAGAGTCTGGCGCAACGAGAACCGGTTCGTCCGCGTCCTTCGGCCTACCCCGCCTCGAGCATTCCCGGCGATCCGATCTCCCTGAAAAAACTTACCAAGGACGCCATTCGCGAAATGGAACGCAAGGCCATCGTGGAAGCGCTACGCGCCAACCACTGGAATCGCCGCAAGGCCGCGGAGGCCCTAAAAATCAGTTACCGCGCCATGATTTATAAAATCCGCGATGCCGGCCTGATCATTCGCCGCCCGGCCGCGCGCAAACCGCAAACGCTCGCCTCGCAATCGTAAATTTCTTTCAATTTTGAAAAGGCTTTCACCGCCGCGGATTTTCCAGCGAAGACTCCCGCCTGCCCGCAAGTACAGTCGCCCGTCCCTTCGTCCAGTTTGCGCAAAACAATTTTACGACCCTTCGTACAGCTGTATTCGAGCGCAGGCAAGGGGACAGCCGCACGGCATGTTCCGCGGGACAGGAGAACGCCTGTCCCTTATTTGGACGCTTCACCAGTATTGTCTTCGCGGCTTGAAACCGTACTCTGCCCTCGGACAGAAGGACCGAAGTGGAGGGCCGAAAGATGGTACGAGGGGAAACGGTCAAGGGGATCTCGAAAAAATTTTCAGGGGAAGTTCCTACGCACAAGCGGGGGCTTGTCGCGCTGCTCGGGCTGGTGATTGCGGGGACTGGAATTTTGAGCGGCTGCGCAGGCTTGGCCAACACTTCCAACGGCAATCTCACGCCGCAGGATGAAGTACAAATCACCCCGGCAAGTTTGTCTTTTCCGAATGTCAGCGTAGGCAGTGTCGCGACGCAAACCGCTATGCTGACCAACACCGGCAGCAAGTCCGTCAGTATCACGCAACTCAGCTTGTCGTCTTCCGAATTCACAGTAGCAGGCATTGCGACACCGTTGACTCTGGCTCCAGGCCAGTCCGCGCAATTCAAGGTGGCATTCAAGAGCTCTGCTACTGGTACTATTTCCGGAACACTCAGCGCCATGACCTCGCGCGGCGGCGGCTCCACCAAAGTGCACCTCAAGGGCAACTCAGGCAAGGTCGCTTCGCAACTTTCCTTGAGCACCACCAGCCTCAAGTACGGCAACGTTTTGGTGAACGGCAACAGCACCCAGGCCGTCACTCTGAAAAACTCCGGCACCAGCGATATCAAGGTTTCGCAACTCGCGATAAGCGGCAGCGGCTTCAGCGTCAGCGGCGTTGCGGTTCCCTTTACTTTGCCTGCGGGACAGTCCGCGGCATTGCAGACGACGTTTGCCCCGGCAGTAGCCGGCGCGGCCACCGGCTCCGTCACTATTACCAGTGACGCGCAGACTGCTTCGTCCAATGTCGCGCTCAGCGGTACTGGCGTGAACGCCACCTACACGATGTCGCTCTCGCCATCGAGCGTCGCCTTCGGCAATCTCAACGTCGGCAGCACCGCCAATCAGACCGTACAGCTTTCCAACACCGGCAATTCCAGCGTGACCGTTTCTCAGCTCGCGGCCAGCGGCGCGGGCGTTTCCGTCAGCGGGCTCGCCGTTCCCGCCACGATCGCTCCTTCGCAGAGCGTCCCTCTTACTGTCACCTTCGCGCCAGCAACGGGCGGCCCGGTCGCCGGCAGCATCACCGTCACCAACAATGAAGGCGTCAACGCCGTAGCGGCCGTCACCGGCGCCGGCGTACAAGCCGGGCTCAGCGTTGCGCCGTCCAGCGCCAGCTTCGGCTCTGTCGTCACCGGCAGCACCAATTCACAAACCATTCAGCTGAAGAACAGCGGCACCGCCAGCTTGACCGTTTCACAGGTCGCAGCCACCGGTTCCGGGTTCAGCGTCTCTGGTATCTCTGGGCCGTTCACGCTCGCGCCGGGCGCGTCCAGCAACTTCAACGTGCAATATGCTCCGACAGCGGCAGGAGCCGCCAACGGATCGGTCTCCATCGTTAGCAATGCGCCGAATTCACCGGCCACCGTTTCGCTCAGCGGTACCGGCACCGCCGCCACGTACACGCTCAGCGTCAGCCCGGGCAGCCTTAGCTTCGGCTCCGTCACCGACGGCTCCACGGCTTCGCAGGGCTTCTCCGTCACTAACACCGGCAACTCCAACGTGGCAATCTCCGGGATCAGCGCCACCGGCGCCGGTTACAGCATCGTCAGCGGCGGTTCCGCCGTCACCCTCTCGCCGAACCAGAGCGCCTCGGTCAACGTGCAGTTTGCGCCGACCGTCGCCGGCTCCGCCAACGGAGCGGTCACCGTCCTCAGCAACGCCACCGGCTCCAACGGCGTAACACTCAGCGGCACGGGAGTTGCTCCGCAGGTCAATCACGCGGTTGCGCTCAATTGGGGAGCCAGTTCTTCTTCTGTCGCCGGATACAACGTCTATCGCAGCTCGGTCAGTGGCAGTTCCTACGCCAAGGTCAACTCCTCGGTCGTCGGCGGCGTCAGCTTCACCGACTCCAACGTCCAAGCCGGCCAGACCTACTACTACGTAGCCACTGCCGTCGACGCCAGCGGCACCGAAAGCGTCTTCTCCAACGAAGTGCCCGCAATCGTCCCGTAGGACGTATGGCGAGGATCGTCCCCTGAAACTCTGTTCCTCTTAGACCAATGGGGAGGAGCCAAAGCTCCTCCCCATTTTTGTATTTCCCTTTTTGCTTTTTCTGGGTGCGTCGCATCTTTGCGGGTTGCCAGGGTGCTTTTCTTCACTTTCTACGTTTATTTGCTTTCGCTCGGGTACTCGCAGGCGCTTTCCTCTTTAATTTGATCTGATTGTAATCAACGGCGGCGCGGACGAGATTTTTTAGCGCACGCTCATGAATCTTATCGCCCTCGAAAAAATCGATCGCTCGCCATACCCCGCCTTCGAGGCCCGCGTTGAAGAGCGTCTCAGCGTCTGGGAGGCTCGCTCCATGAGAAAAAGTAAGCTTTACCTTATCTTTGTGGGCGTTGCCAACTGCGATGATTCCGTCGCGAGACCATACCGGACTTCCCATCCACTTCCATTCCTCGATTATCTCCCGGTCGGCCTCAAGGATACTCTTGCGGATGCGGGCCAGCGTTTTGCCACGCCAGTCCGTGAGTCTTGCAATCAGCTCGTCAATACGTTGCGATGGATTCATTGGATGCTTATACCTCGAGTTCTTGTTCCGTTTTCATGCGAGTATTCCTTATTCTGAGGATTCGACGGAAGCGGACGTTCGGCCACCACCGGCACTCAACGCCACGCCACTTATTCAGGAACGCTCCGCACGGACTCCTTGTCCGCATATCCACGACCTCCCGCGCTGGCGGGGGAATAAGCGCCCCGAATCGCGGGAAGGAAAAGCGAGTTCCCCCACCCGATAGAGGCCCGATTATCGGCCGGTCTTAGTCCGCTTCCGTTCATAGCGTAGTCCGACCGATCCATTCAAGTAGGACTTGCATTCGATCAGCTTGAACTCGCGCCGCGGAAACTTGCCGGAAACCCGGGGACGCCATCGCCTAACAGCAGGGGACCAAGTCCGATGAAGAGCTCGTCCACCAAATCCTCTTGCGGGAAACTGCGGGCCAATTCGCCCCCACCTCCCAGATAGATGTTTTTCCGGGGCGGCGTTTTAGTTTTCGCACCAAGGTTTTCAGCGATCCGCCAACCACTGCAAACCCTCTCGTTTGCCCGGCTTCCATCGCCGGGAGATCACATAATTCGCCACCCCTGGCGTCTCGGGAATCTCTCCACTCTCGCGCATTTTCGCCACGGCAGCCGCGGTTTTACGGCCCATGATCGTGGTATCAATCTTGGAGAAGAAGTCTGCCATCAGTGACTCACCTTCTTTGTCGATGACCAGAAAATCGAGTTCGCCGTTGCGCCGCGCCATATAACCGTCAAGGCTGATTCCGAATCCCAAGGATGACGTTTCGCGGCATGGCGCGATTGTAAGGCAGTCGGTTTACTGGCCGTCAAGAGCAAACAGCAGCTGCTCAAGTCTCGGTCTTAACAGGCTGTATTTTGCGAACCATAGCCGGCATAGCTTAGTGATTCCGAATCGACCTGACCACTCGCCAAAATTTAGAGCTTTAGCGAGCCACGGAACGCCCTGGCGGCATAGTAGGATTCCGCGCCATTGTGATACACAAAAACAGTGTCGTAGCGGCGATCACAAAACAGGGCGCCGCCGAGTTTTCTGATAGCAGAAGGTGTTTTCACCCAGCTGGACGTTTTCGTATCGAAATTTCCAAGTTTCTGCAGCTCTCGATATTGTTCCTCCGTTAAGAGCTCAATGCCCATGGCAGCTGCCATATCAATAGCGTTATTTTCGGGCTTATGTTCTTTCCTTGACTGCAGCGCTTCCCGGTCGTAGCAAACACTTCTGCGGCCTTTAGGACTTTCCGTTGAACAATCGTAAAAAATGTATTCGCCCGCCTTCTTATCATGACCAACAACATCCGGTTCACCGCCAGTTCTTTCCATCTCATTGAGTGACCGCAGTTTTTCAGTGTTCGCTTCCAGCTTTGCCTGCACTTTGGCCCATTCAAGACCTTTATGGCGATTCATGTTTTTCTCAAAACGGGTTTTCAATGCTCCTAGTAATTCTTCACGTTGTCTGAGTGACAATTGCTTTTCTTTCTTAATATTGTTCATATTTTTATACCGAACTACTCCGACCAGTGCCACAGTTCTCTGAATGGACGTCCAGTTCTCCTGCTCTTTTCGTACCTGCGTGCCGCTGGCCGGGCCCGGTGCGTACCGCTCAGATCGGTCACCTTTTGCTCTTTCTTTTCGTTCGGGTTGACTGATCCATGCGGTCGAGGTGGCGTTCGAGAGCATCTACGTGCGCGGACCAGAACTGGCGGAACTGCGCCAGCCAGACATCCACCTCTTGAAACGGTTCGGGTTTCAGCCGGTAGAGACGGCGCTGTGCGTCCACCGTAGATTCGACGAAACCGGCCTCGCGCAGCACTCGCAGGTGCTTTGACACGGTCGGCTGCGGCATACCAAGGTGACGCTCGATCTCTCCCACCGACTGTTGCGAGGAGACCAGGAGGCTCAATATCGCGCGGCGGTTCGGCTCCGCAATGATTTCGAATACCGATTCCATTCTCTTGATATACCTCACAGAGCATATACGTGTCAAGGTATATTAAGGCAACTCTTCCGGGTCACATTTTCAGTTCGGCGTCCGGGAGTGCACAGGTCCGATGCGTTTTTAGCGAAGATCGAGAGCCAGAGCGGCACCGGCACAAAACACCAAGTAAAGCAATACAGCTGCTACTTTTTTCCGTTTCGTAATCCTTTATTTGAATGTCGAGAACGACCACCAGGGCCGGACTGGCCATGCAGTAAAGGTAGAAGAAAGGGAAGCCAGTGAGTGACGGCGGAGTAAAGATTCGGTCCCATTTTGAAGGCCGAACAGTACAAATAGGATACATCACGCGGGGAAGACGAAAACGCCTCGCCTCTCATTATGGCTTGGCTCAGAAAGTTGGCGCGAATTTGAGAAGACGCCGGCCCACCGGGGTAAGGCGTCGGTTTGACGCCACCACGATCAGACTAGGTAAGAGTTTTCTCGCCGATCCGTTCGGAAGGTGCAGCCATAGGTACGATAAGAAGAAACGAAGCAGGACCTAAGTTCCTGGCTGCGTCTTTCAGGCCCGTTCTTTGAGGAATGCAGCGAGGGCTTCCTGCCAGGGGCGCAGTCGAATTCCATAAGCGTGCAGGCTCGCCGAAGACATGGCGGAGTAATTAGGGCGGCGCGCCGGACGTGCGGACTGATCCGTCGTGATGGGATGAACGGGGATGGAGCTGCGGCTGCTCCGGGCGAGGATCTCCTTGGCGAAATCGAACCAGGAGCAGACTCCTTCATTGTTGATGTGCACAATTCCACGCGCATCTTTGTGCACCAAGTCCCGAATCGCGCCACCCAAATCGCGCGTATAGGTTGGCGAGCCGATCTGATCGTTCACTACCGAGAGTTCCGGACGCGTCTCCGCTGCCTTCAGGATCTTTTCCGGAAACGACGGGCCATGCGCTCCGAAAAGCCAGGACGTTCTGCCAATACACCAGGCGGAGGAATTCTTGTGCAGGGCTTCTTCGCCGGCGGCTTTTGAAGCGCCATAAACGTTGATCGGAGCAACTGGCTCGTTGGTTTCGTAGGGTCGCGTGCCTTTGCCGTCGAAAACGTAATCGGTGCTGACCAGAAAAACGCGCGCGCCGATCTTTTCCGCCGACCGCGCGACGTTCTCGACGCCCGTCGCGTTCACCGCAAACGCCAGTTCGCGGTTTTTCTCGCAGCCGTCGACGTCGGTGTATGCCGCGCACACCACGACCCAGTCCGGTCGCGGTTTTTGGATGAGTTGGTCCACTTGAGCGGCATCGCGTAGATCGGCATCCGCTGATCCCGCGGCAATCAATTCGTCGCGATGCCCTTCCAGTTTACCGGACTCCCCTTTGTGCCATTCGTCTAGCAGGTCGGTGCCAAGCATGCCTGTGGCACCCAGAATGAGGACACGCATGGTTACTTGTGCTGCGTTTCCCAATCGTAGGCAATGTCGGGATGATCGTAGGGCAGGCGCAGTTCATCGGCAGGATTGTAATGACGGTCGGTGATGTACACCAGCTGAATGGGTTCGAGGCCCAGCGCTTTGTAGCCGTGCGCCACGCCGGGAGGAATCAGAATTTCCCACGGCCGAAAACGGCCGACAAAAATTGTGTTGATGGCGCCGAATGTTTTGGAGCGGACGCGCAAGTCGTAAAGAAAAACCTGCATCATGCCGGAGCACGGCGCCCACAAATCTGTTTGTTCGGAATGGTAATGAATCGCTTTGATCGTTCCGGGATAAGTCAGCGTGAGCGAAACCTGGATTTGCCGTGCACCGTCTGGGACCATTTTGGCGGCGAGGCCTTCGCCGAGCCGGGCAAGTTCGGTGAAAAAACCCCGATCATCGGGATACACGGTCAGCGGCGCGATCTGAACGCCTTCGATCAAATCAGCCGAATCGGGCTTCGCGATAATTTTCCCCTGAGTCTTTGCGTCGCGACGCAGAATGCCCATCTCGATGCCGTTGCGGGTGCCCAGCGGGACGATTGGCGTTTCCCGAGCTGCGGTCGTTTCAGCCGCCATGAAATTTCCTCTCCTCTTTATTCAAAGCTCGAAACGTTCCCGTGTAAAGAAGCTTGTGTAGCTCAGGTGCCCGCGAGTTCACTCAGCGCTTTGCGCGCGGATTCGGCAGCGGGACTGTCAGGCTTGGCTTTAATAGCCGCTTCGAAAGCGCTCTTGGCTTTGGCATTCTCGTTCAGCTTCTGGTAAACCATACCGAGGTGATAACGATAAGTCGGATTGGTCGGGACTTTCTTAACCGCTTCTTCGAGAAGTGGGGCCGCGCTGGAATACGCTCGGGTATAGTAATAAGCCCAGGCCAATGTGTCCGCGGAATTCGGAGAATCGTTCATCCCTCTACGGCCGGTCTGCGCCAAGCTGAGAGCGAGATTGGGGTCCCCTCCGTGTTCGAGAAGAACATAGGCGAGGTTGTTCGCGGCGACGGCGTTGTCGGACTGAATGTTGAGTGCCTGCTGATACGTGGTCTGTGCCTGCTGCCAATCACCTTTGCTCTCGTAGAGAGTGCCGAGTAAAACGAGCAACTGGGCGTTATTCGGAGCTATGGTGATGGAGCGCTTGTAGCTGGCGATGGCTTCATCGTTCTTGCCTTGCGCCGCCTGAATCGCGGCAAGAGCTGCAATTGGTGCCAGGTTCGACTTATCGAGTTCAGCAGAGCGGGCAAAATATTTTTCCGCTTCAGCCGGCTGGTTGTTGCGCAAGAGGGCCTGGCCGAGCATGTATACATAGCCCGCATTGTTGGGGGACTTCTCGACCTGTTGTTGCAGCCGGGTGATGGCGGCAGCAGGTTGGCCGCGCAGGAAATCGAGCTCCGAAAGAGCTTCCTCAGCTTGCAGAGAAGACGGATCGCGAGCCAACGCTTGCTCAAACAGATTCGCTGCGTCGGCCCAACGCTTTTGCTGGGTGCGCAGCAAGCCGAGTTGAATGTAACCGATGGAACTCTGCGGAGACGCAGCGATCACGCGATTTAGATCTTTTTCAGCGCTTGCGGCGTCTCCCTGGTTGGCGCGAGCGGAGGCGTGCAGGATGTAGCCTTCGGTGGTGTTAGGAGTGATTTTGATGATTTGATTCGATATGGATTCCAGCTCTTTCCAATCCTTGCGCTGCCCGGCAAGGCCGGCTAGGGCGCGCCACGCTTCCGGAAAAGCCTGCTGAAGTTTGACGGCCTGGCGCCACTCGCTCTCGGCCTGGTTGATGTCCCCGCGCTGCTGGTAAGCGAGACCGAGGTACAAATGGCCGGCAGGATTATCCCGGGCGTCTTTTACAGCTCCCTGTAAGATGGAAATTGCATCGTCTGTTTTCTTCTGCTGGATCAGAACTTCACCGCGCAGGACGCGCGCCTCAACGTCACCCGGCGTCGCTTTCAGCACTTTTTCAACGAGCGGACCCGCCTGGTCGATTTTGTGATCGAGAATCAACAGTTGGGCATAGGTCTTCTGGACTCCGAGGTCGTTGGGATGGCTGGAGGTGAGAGCGGAAAATTCGGCAAGGGCTTTAGTGGAATCGCCGCGGGCGACATAGAAATCGCCGAGCATGCGATAACCGGCGGGGACATCCGACATCTGATTCTTGGCGTCGCTGAGAACTTTTTCTGTCTGTTCAATTTGTCCCTGAGAAAAGTAGAGTGTCGCGAGAGCTTTGCGCGGCGCGGGGTTTTTCGCATCAAGCTGGATGGCCGATTCGAATTGCTTGCTCGCGTCGTCATATCGTTTCTGGCGTTCGTAGATCGAACCGAGAAGCATGGCCGGAACTATCGAGGTCGCGTCGAGGGTATGAGCTTTCTTCAAGTTCACTTCGGCTTCGGAGTACGCGCCGTATTTTTGCTGTAAAACGGCAAGGTTTACGTATACAGCTGAATTGTTCGGAGCGATCGTGACCGCTTCTCGCGCATTGTCCAGTGCATCCTTCTGATTGCCGAGCGCGGCTTCCACGGACGATAGAAGCATCTTGGCGTTGACATCCCGCGCATCTTTCTCCAAGACGGTCAGCGCGCGATCCTTGGCGTCCTGAAGTTTGCCGGCGCCCAAGTAGATTTTTGCGAGGTCGAGCTGAGCCGGATAATTTTGAGGATCGAGAGCGACAGTACGGGATAGTTCCTGGAATGCGCTGGTCCAGTTGCCAAGATGCATGCTGCATTGGGCGCTTTTGTAAAGTGCCGCGACAAAGCGAGGATCGATCTGGAGGGCGCGAGCGTAGGAGATTTGCGCTTCAGGATATTTGCCGTCCTTGAAGTAGGCATCACCTTGCTCCACGAATTTCTGTTTGCGGACGTTCGGATCACGGAAGCATCCTGCTGCTAGGACAATAATGAGGGAGAAGCAAGCAGCGGAAAACAGAAGTAGGTAGGACTTTTGGCGCACGGACATCATCCTTTTAAACGAAGGCTTCACTGAGTATAGACGCGGGTATACGCCTGGGAACAGGTTGCAATTTAGACTCCGAGGCTTGCGCCGAACAAGGCGACGCACTGGCCTAGCGTAAGTAGCGATATATCAATAAGATACCCGAATCGCTGGGTCAAAGCTCCGAAGTTTACAATACACGGAAACAGACCGCGGCGCCGACTGAGTGTCTGGCGAAAGGCTAAAATAAGGGACAAGGTGGATAGAATAGTTCCACTTCACACTGCAGGACACAGGCGGACAAGGCGGGTTCGAATCTGGCGCGAACAAGAAGCTCTAGTTTATCTAATAGAAAACAATAGGTTTAAATGGGATGCGCGGCTGTC
Source organism: Candidatus Eiseniibacteriota bacterium (assembly GCA_035607085.1). Lineage (GTDB taxonomy): Bacteria > Acidobacteriota > Terriglobia > Acidiferrales > UBA7541 > Acidiferrum. The sequence goes on from DATMZI010000032.1 coordinate 32,469, forward strand.
GCCAAAGGCGGTATGCTGGCAGTGGGCGTGCACGTAGACGAAAACGTCCCGGGTGCCGGAAGGCTTCCAGGTAGCGAACGAATGATGGAATTGGTGGTTTAAAGATGATTCGAAACGGCGAAATCAGCATGTCCGAGGTCAAGAGGATCCTGAGGAAGTATTGGTGGATACTTCCTCTAACCGTCATTTCAGGAGTTTCCCTGGGGCTTGGAACGACCCTCTTTCTGCCGAAAAAGTTCACTTCCCAAACTCTTGTCCTGGTCGACCAGCCTACGGTGTCGCCAGACCTGGTGAAACCAGTGGTCTCGGAGGCTTCGAACCAAAGACTAGCTTCGATGCAGGAACAGATTTTGAGTCGTTCGAGGTTGCAGCCAATCATTGAGAAGTTCGGCCTGTATCAGGCGGAGCGAACGAAGGTCCATATGGAGGATCTGGTTGGGCGGTTGCGAACCGCGATTGAGGTGACGCCGCTTGCTCCCATGCAGGGAACGCAGAATCGACAGTTGCCTGGATTTCACGTCAACGTGACCTTCGATAATCCGCAAATCGCGCAACGGATTTGCAGCGAGATCACCACCATGTTCATGGAACAGAACTCCAAGGACATTGACGTACAGGGTACGCAGACCACCGAATTTTTTGCGCAGCAAGTGGACGAAGCCAAGCAGAATCTTGACGCGCAGGACGCGAAGTTGGCTGAATTCAAGAAGAAATATATGGGATCGCTTCCGGACCAAGAACAGACCAATCTCAGCCTGCTCGCCGGAATGAATTCGCAACTCGATGCGCTGACGCAAGCCGTCAACCGCGCACAACAAGACAAGGTAATGAACGAGTCGTTGCTGAGTTCGCAGCTCGCGACCTGGAAGGCTGTGAAGGGTGGAGACACACCCACAGAAACACTCGACCAACAGCTCACCACGCTACAGGACCAACTTAGCGCACTTCAATCACGCTACACCGCGGATCACCCCGACGTGATCAAGACCAAGAATCAAATTGAGCAGTTGAAGACTCGAATGAGCGAAGCGCCAAAAGGCGGCGGCACGCCGGCCAATGCGCAAGCGACGGGAATTGAACCGCCAGCGATTCAACAGCTTCGCGCGCGAGTACGGCAGGATGATCTGAGCATCGCCGATCTGGTAAAGAGGCAAGGGCAAATTCAAAACCAGATCACCCTCTTGCAGAGCCGAATCCAGTCGACTCCGGGGGTCGAACAGCAATTCAAGGAGTTGACGAGGAACTACCAGAGCGCCGTTGAATTTTACAACGACCTCCTGAAGAGACACGACCAAGCAAAAATCGGGCGGGACCTCAATCGCCGGCAGGAAGGCGAACAGTTTCGCGTGCTGGATGCGCCGAGCCTGCCAATGAGCCCGTCTTTCCCAAAGAAAACCACGTTTGCAGGGGCCGGCTTCGGCGGAGGACTGGCGCTTGGGCTTGCCATTCTGTTTTTGCTGATGGCGTCTGATCGATCGATGCACACCGAACACGACGTGGAAGTTTGCATGCGGCTTCCGGTGCTCGCGATGGTGCCAAGTGTTGCTCCCGCGGGCCGCGAACAGCTGAATAGTACCGCCAAAGAAGGCGGATTAAAGCTTGCAGGTACCAGGTCGTAAAGAACCGAGCAAGGAAAAAGGAAAATGGGAAACATATGAGCAGGATTCACGAAGCACTGAAGAAAGCAGCGCAAGAGCGCTCACTGCAGCTGTCGACCAGCGCTGAGCCCAGTTTCCTTGAAGTGGCAGACGTTCCGAGAGCCGCCGTTCCGTTGCGAGAATTCGATGAACCAGCGCTACGCACGCCTGTCCCCACCGAGACACTTGCCCCTGCGAGCTACCGGGACCTGATTGAACGCTGCGCTTCGCCAAAATGGAGAATTGACGCCCGCATGAGCGTCTTTGCGGGCGGAGATGACAGTCATGTAGGAGCGGAGAGATTTCGAACGCTAAGGTCGCGTTTGTTTCAAATTAGCGGAACACGGGTGTTGCGGCGTGTGGTTGTGACCAGCAGCGTGCCGGCGGAAGGAAAGACCTTCGTCGCGGCGAATCTGGCGCAGTCGATCGTCCGACAGGCGGATCGCAAAGTGCTGTTGATCGACGCTGATCTACGTGCGTCGCGCTTACATCAGATGCTCGGCGCGCCGCGCACCCCGGGATTGGCAGACTATCTGAGCGGTGAGGCAGATGAGTTCAAGGTCGTACAGAAGGGCTCGGATGCGCATTTGTGTTTCATTCCGGCCGGCAACGAAGTTTCGAATCCGAGCGAATTACTCCTGAACGATCGCATGAAGCGGCTGCTGGAGGCGATGGCATCAATTTTCGATTGGATCATTATCGACACTCCGCCAGCCTTACCCGTGCATGACGCGAGTATGATGGCCGATCTCTGCGATGGCGTGTTGTTTGTGGTGCGAGCCGGCTCGACGGATCATGAGATGGCAGCCAAGGCGGCCGCAGAATTCCAGGACAAAAACCTTCTAGGAGTGGTCCTCAACCGAGCGGATGGTGATGCGGGCTACGGCGGCTATTACTATAGTTATCCGGCGGGAGAGGAATCGAAGAAATAGCTCGAAAAAACTTTAGCTGGGAACTTGTGTAGGTATTTTTCGTTCGGTTCGCTCTAAGAGCCACAGCAGCGGCGCCAGCAACAGCAGTCCAAAGAGAAAGAAAACGATACCACCCTGGTGGTGCAGTCTCCCGTATAGGAAGGCGGGATCCACATAGCTGGCAAGTAGCGTCAGACTGACGATTCGCACACCGTTCTTCAAAATCATCACCAATAATCCGGCGATCACCAAGACCAACTGCTTCCAAAATGTTTCCAGGTAGAAATGCGCGACAAGTATGGCCAGGATTAGAAGAGCCAGACTCGATCGGATGCCGCTGCATTCGCGTGCAACCTCGATGCTGACGTGCGCCAGCCGAAAGACGAATCCTTCGCGAAGAACGGGCACGCCGCTCCAATCAAAGAGAAGTGCGGCAACTTCCGCGGACCCTTTTTGCAAAAAATAGGTGGCCCTGTCGAGCAGAAAATTGGGGAGGGGGATGGTCAATAGGAGAAAGGTAAGAGGGAACCGCGCGTTTTTGAGTGTCCTTGTACCGAAGAAGAAAGCAAAACCTGCAGTCCAAAGCAACATGAGAGCGAGTATGTAGAGGCAGAGACGATTGAGAGTGCTCGAGCGAGAGCCGACCAAGAATGCGAGAAGGGCCAGCGCGATGCCTGCGGCGAAGAACACCAAGGCTCTCGCGACATCCGAGCCCAGTGCCTTGAAAGTCCGCCCGCGCTCAAGATATAGGATCCAGGCGCTGATGAAGGGAATGAGAACGACATGAGAAGCATCATCGTTTGAGAGAGAATAGGAGACAAACGCGCGGAGCGGGTTCAAAAAAAGAAGACAGGTTAGGGCCACCCACGCCGAGTACAGCAGCACTCGTCGCGAGAGCGAGCCGAAGAAACGTCCCGAACTCGCCAGGGACTCTTCTCTGCCGGAAATCTCGGGGCTAGGAGTGTTCATTTTCGAAAAGAGGGCTATCCTTTGAAAGTCTCCGCTCGATGCGTGTAATGGCGATCGTAGTAAATTCGATATTCACCCGAACGCGCATGATCGAGCCAGGAAGAATTCGAACGATACCAATCGATCGTCCGGGCGATGCCATCTTCGAAACTGACCTGTGGCTGCCAGCCGAGCTGGCGGATCTTTCGGCTGTCCAGCGCATACCGCCTGTCGTGGCCCGGACGGTCTTTCACATAAAGCATCAGGGATTCGGGCTTGCCGAGATGCTTCAAAATGGTCTTAACGATCTTCAAGTTCGGCTGAGGCGTGCCCGCGGACACGTTGTATATCTGGCCTGCCTTTCCTGTTTCGAGCGCCAGATAAACTGCGCGGCAGTAGTCCTCCACGAAAAGCCAATCGCGTTCGTGCATGCCGTCGCCGTAAATGGGAAGCATTTTGTCTTCTTGCGCGTTGGCAATCATCAGCGGAATCAATTTCTCGGGAAATTGGAACGGACCATAGTTATTGGTGCAGCGGAGAATAATTGCGGGGAGGCCATAGGTATTGGCATAAGCCGTTACGAAGTGGTCCGCGGAAGCTTTGCTAGCGGCATACGGACTGCGTGGGTCGAGGATTGTATCTTCTGTGAAACTGCCTCCAGCCGGCGCGCTGCCGTAAACTTCGTCCGTGCTGATGTGGATGAAGCGCGGAAGTTTTCTCGCCCGAGCTTCCTCAAGTAGACATTGCGAACCTGAGACGTTGGTCCGAACAAAGGGCGAAGCATCTTCAATGCTTCGGTCGACGTGGGTTTCGGCAGCGAAATTCACCAGCGCATCGAATCCACGCTTGAACACATCGGAAACCGCTTCGCGATCGCTAATGTCACCCCGAACAAAGTCGTAACGAGGGTCCGAGGCCAGATCGCTCAAACTCTCAGGGTTTCCGGCGTAAGTCAGCTTGTCGAAATTGACGACGTCTATATCGCGACGAACGGTGAGAACATGTCGAATGAAATTCGAGCCGATGAATCCTGCCCCGCCTGTCACCAAGAGTTTCAATCAAATTCTCCTTCTGATGGTTGCGAAAACAGGCTCGAGCGCACCCTTGCTTGTTACTCTGAGTTGCGTGAGTGCCGCGGAGGGCTTCCCCGGACCGGGATCTTGTTGGCTCCCGTTTCGGAAACCATGTTTGTAGCACGTTGCAGGGACTCGAAGGTGCCTGCATCGGTCCACCAGCCGTCCAGAATGCTATGAGTCAGCGTGCGTTCCTGCAGATACATATTGTTCACGTCGGTGATCTCTAGCTCATTGCGCGAGCTCCGTTTCGTTCTGCCGATCTTTTCAAACACCGTCGTATCATAGAAATAAAGCCCGGTGACTGCATAACTCGATTTGGGCGATTTCGGTTTCTCCTCGATTTTGAGAATCCTTCCTTCGGAGATTTCAGGGCATCCGAAGCGCCCCGGGTCCGGGACATCCTTGAGGATGATGTGGGCGCCGGCGGATTGTTTCTCGAAGGCCTCTTTCGCGGCGATGATGTTGTTTTCGATGATGTTGTCACCCAGAATCACGCAAATCTTTTCGCCCTCGACGAAGGGCTCGGCGAGTCTGAGCGCGTCGGCAATGCCTCCTTCACCCTCTTGATAGGTGTAGTGAATACGATGAAGGTCAAAATCCTTGCCATTCGAGAGCAGGCGAAGGAAGTCGCCCGAATTTTGTCCGCCAGTGACAATGATGATGTCCCTGATGCCGGCATCCACAAGCGTCTGGATGGGATAGAACACCATCGGTCGGTCATAGACCGGCAAGAGATGCTTGTTGGTGACACGCGTCAGGGGATACAAGCGAGATCCCTTCCCACCTGCCAGGACGACACCCTTCATTTTGAACGGATTCCCCCTTCGATTGAAAGAGCTTCCGCAAGCTCTCATGCTGTGACCAGCACTGCGTCCTGCAACTGACTATATTCGGGTAAAATGAAACCCGCGTTCAGCATATCAGATACGGACCGAGCTCAATCTTTCTGATACCCTGAGAGTAGCTTTTCTTCTTCAGGGTTTTGAACTTTTCCTTGTGGGTCTAGGATTTCCATGCAACGACGCCCAGGGTCGTTTTCGCCACAGGGATTGAGCTGACAATCTACGTACCCCTTTAGCTCGAGCGACGCTGACCAGCACATTCGGGGCCCAGGTTTTTCTATAGCTCCAACTAAAGATGAAGGCCCTAAGTGCCGACATCTGTCGGTAACCAAACTTCCCATATGCCTGGAAGCGGTTTGCAACAATAGGGCAGGGCTTTTCTCTCTCCGCGAAGCAGGTTCGTTATGATCAGAGCCTGGTAATCGCGTCAGCTGTCTTAACCCATTAATTTTCAGCAAGTTAGCTTGGGTAAGGTGTAGGTCATAGCGCATTCCAGAGCTTCCATTGTGGCAGGTGAATTGCCCCTAGGATAGCGGTCCTTGAGCCTCATGGGGTGTTTTGTGGCGGTAGCCTATCGTGAGGGCTAGAGGTGTTTTCGGGAGAAGAGAAACTGTTGAACCTGACTACCTGTTCGGCGGAATCGGCAGGAGCTCGATTTCCTTGGTATGCAGTGCAGTGCTGGTTGCGCAAAGAGAGTCTCATCGCTGCCCAATTGGAGGGCCAAGGGATTGAATGCTTTCTGCCTAAATACAAGAGTCTGCGGGAGTGGTCTGATCGAAAGAAAGAAGTCGAGCGGCCTCTGTTCCCAGGCTACTTGTTTTGCAGATTCGATTATACCCAACGTCGCCCTGTAGTGGTCACGCCAGGGGTTTTGCAAATTGTGGGGTGCGGCCGTACGCCGACGCCCATCGAGGATCGCGAAATTCAAGCGATTCAGATCGCAGTGGCGTCCGGAGTTTCTGGCCAGCCTTGGCCGTATCTCGAGGTGGGAGAGAAAGTCAGAATTCATACCGGCACGTTGAGTGGCCTGGAGGGAATTCTGGTCAATTTCAAAGGCAATCACAGAGTCGTGCTTTCCGTCACCCTGCTGCAGCGATCCGTAGCACTTGAAGTGGACTTGTCCTGGGTGACCTCTCTGGATAAAAGAAGCGAAAGGAAGCTGCAGCAGCAGGTGGTATCGGGAACGCCGGCGCGCGTCCTCGCCTAGTTATGCACAGGGGTTCTATTAGGGAAGATTTCGAGGTAAGGAAAGACGGGGTCATGAGTACACTCAGAACGGATTTGCCGGACGCAAGCACGCGTCTGTTGAAGGTTGACGCGCACGTAACCCTCGAGAAAAGGGGCGAGTCTGCCGGCCGTATTGTTCTCCATGAGGACGCTTTCGTTTCCATGCTGTACCTGGAGCGCCGTCGCGCTGAGCGCGCACAGAAGCGGTTTGTCTTGATGCTCGTCGACACGAAGAGCGCGATTTCGGACGGGCAGAAAAATCGCACCTTGGCCAAACTAACCGGAGCACTGTTAAGTGTAACGCGAGAGACGGACATCGTTGGCTGGTATCTTGAGGATCATTTGATTGGCGTGATCTGCACGGAAGTGGGAAACGCGAAGCCAAAGACCGTACGGGGCAAAATGCTCGAGAAGGTGAAAACAGCCTTCGTTGAGGCCCTTCCGGCGGACAAGGTCTCAAAAATGACCGTATCGTTCCACTTCTTCCCGGAGGAAGGGGAGGAAAGTGGGACGGACCATTCGGCTAATATCACACTGTATCCAGATCTGTCGCGCACAGAGGAATCGCGCAAATTTGCGTTGAGTATCAAGCGCTCGATGGACATCATCGGAAGTGCAGCTGCTCTGGTGCTGCTCTCTCCGATCTTTGGAGCGGTGTCGCTTGCCATCAAATTGACCTCAAAGGGCCCGGTGCTATTCAAGCAACAGCGCTTAGCCCAGTACGGCAAAAAGTTTACGTTACTCAAGTTCCGTTCGATGCGAACGGATTGCGATGCCCGGATTCACGAAGAGTACGTCATCCAGTTCATTGGCGGGCAGCTTCAGGGTTCAAGTCAGGGCGGCGAGAAGCCAGTGTTCAAGATTCAAGAGGACCCACGAGTCACTCGCGTAGGCCGGTTCCTTCGGAGGACGAGTCTCGATGAACTGCCGCAATTCTGGAATGTGTTAGTTGGAAACATGTCCCTAGTCGGGCCACGTCCGCCTCTTCCTTATGAGTTCAAAGCTTATGACCTTTGGCACCGGCGCCGCGTACTCGAGATCAAACCCGGCATCACGGGCCTGTGGCAAGTGGAAGGACGTAGCCGCACGCGTTTCGATGATATGGTCAGGCTCGACCTGAAATACGCCCGAGGCTGGTCGATTTGGCTAGACCTGAAGATTTTGGCGCAGACTCCCGTAGCGGTAATCCAAGGCGAGGGCGCTCACTAAGCCCTGTCAGAACTCCGCACTTAGCGGAAAGTCGAAGGACGGAAGTTTCCTGCAAAGTCTCTGCAACAAGCGCAGCGTCCCGTCGCGCGGCGGCTCCCACGGTGTCTCAAGGAGACTAACAATGCGTATTGGCGTAATCGGATACGGGTATTGGGGCCCGAACGTCGTTCGGAACTTTCATTCGCAGGAAGAGTGCGAAGTGGTTTTGGTTGCGGACCGTAATGCGAAATGCGCAGACCGCCTGAAAAAAGTATTTCCATCCATCGGCTTCACGACCGACGAAAATCAGATTCTTACCTCAAAAGACATCGATGTGGTAGCCGTGGTGACGCCAGTCTGGACGCATTACGAACTTGCGAAAAAGGCACTGGAAAATAACAAACACGTGTTCGTGGAGAAGCCGTTTACCTACAGCGTTGCCCAGGGCGAAGAGTTGGTGGAACTTGCTGAACGCAAGAACCTAAAGATCATGGTGGATCATACGTTCCTGTTCACCGGTGCGGTACGGAAAATCAAAGAGCTGGTGGATCGGAAAGAGCTTGGCGATTTGTACTATTACGATGCGCTACGGGTGAACCTGGGGCTGTTTCAACACGACGTGAATGTGATCTGGGATCTGGCTCCCCATGATCTCTCGATCATGGATTACGTCATCTCTGAAAAACCAGAAGCGGTGGTGGCCACTGGCGAAAGACACCTGAATGGCGTGGAAGATGTCGCATTCATCACGGTGTACTTTCCGAAGAGAATCATTGCGCACGTTAACGTGAACTGGCTTTCCCCAGTGAAAGTACGGACGACCCTGATCGGCGGGGAAAAGAAAATGCTCGTTTGGAACGACCTCGAAGCGGACGAAAAGCTAAGGGTTTACGACAAGGGTGTAAGCATGGCCACCAATCCAAGCAACCTGCATCAGCTGCTGGTGAGCTATCGCTCGGGAGACATGTGGGCTCCACAAGTGGAGCAAGTGGAAGCCTTGCGAGCTGAAACCGCGTACTTCCTAAAGTGTATCAACGAGAATCTCAAGCCGTTCAACGATGGAGAGGCAGGTCTCCGCGTCGTGCGCATCCTGGAAGCCGCTGACCGTTCGATTCGTGGCCGAGGGGAGGCTATTACGCTTTGAGCGAATATGTATCAATCGCCCCCAGCGTGAAGCTGGGAAAAGATGTGAAACTTTCGAAGTTCATTAATTTGTACGGCTGCGAAATCGGCGACGAAACGAAAATCGCGGCGTTTGTCGAAATCCAGAAGAATTCCAGAGTGGGGCGCCGATGCAAGATCTCGAGCCACACCTTCATTTGTGAAGGCGTCGAGATCGAAGACAACGTTTTTGTGGGTCACAACGTAACGTTTATCAACGACGTGTATCCCCGGGCAACTGCGGCCCACGGCGGGTTGCAAACCGAAGCGGACTGGAAAGTGGAAACGACGAAGGTTTGCAAAGGCGCCTCCATCGGTTCCGGATCGACGATTCTCTGCAATGTCACCATCGGCGAGAACGCAATTGTAGGTGCCGGCAGCGTGGTGACCAAGGATGTGGCCCCGAACGCGATAGTCGCGGGGAATCCCGCCAGGTTTTTGAGGTTTGTGAACGAGGGGAAGACGTCGACATGACCAATCTCACGAAAGTGCCGTTTCTGGATTTAGTAACTCCGCACCGGGAACTTGAGCAGGAATTGCTGGAAGTGGTGAAGAAGGCGTTCAGCAACGCGGGCTTCATCGGCGGACCGATGGTGGAGGAATTTGAGAAGGAATTTGCCGCATTTTGTGCGGCGAAGTATTGCGTCGGTGTGAACAGCGGAACCGACGCGCTGCGTTTTGCGCTCATGGCGGTGGGCACCGGGCCCGGCGAGATCATTATTACCGTGCCGCACACTTTCATTGCCACCACCGAAGCCATCACCCAAGCCGGCGCGCAAATCGCGTTTGTGGATATTCACGAGGGCACCTACACGCTGGATCCAGAGAAGCTCCGAGAATACCTGGAAACGCGCTGCGCCTGGAACTCCAGTCGTAAGGAATTGATTGAGCGCAGCTCGAAAAAACGCGTGGCTGGAATCGTGCCGGTGCACCTCTACGGACAGACGGCGGATATGGATCCGATCCTGGAACTGGCAGAAAAGTACAACCTGTTTGTCATCGAAGACGCCTGCCAGGCGCATGGGGCAGAGTACTTTTCCAAGAAGATGAACACTTGGAGAACCGCTGGCTCAATGGGCGTCGCCGCTGCGTTTAGTTTTTATCCTGGTAAAAACTTGGGTGCTTGCGGCGAGGGCGGAGCGATTACCACCAACGACGGACGCATGGCGGCTCGCATGAAAATGATTCGCGACCACGGCCAGGCGAAAAAGTATTATCACGACATCGAAGGCTACAACGGCCGTCTGGACTCGATTCAGGCCGGCTGGCTTTCCGTCAAACTCCGTCATCTTGCGAAGTGGAACGCGTCACGCCGGAAACTCGCCGTGCGCTATCATGAGTTGTTTGCGGACCTGAAAGATTCGGTGGCCCTCCCGGTGGAAGCCTCTTGGACGAGGGGTGTCTATCACCTCTACGTTGTCCGCGTGCAAGACCGAGAAGCGTTGCAGGCCCGTTTGGGGGAAGCTGGAATTGGTACTGGCGTTCATTATCCGATCCCGCTCCATCAGCAAAAGGCATATCAACACCTAGGCTACAGGACCGGAGATTTTCCGGTTACCGAGCGTGTTGCCCGAGAAATCGTCTCCCTGCCGATGTTTCCCCAACTTTCTCAT
>DATMZI010000053.1:0-19503 GCA_035607085.1 Candidatus Eiseniibacteriota bacterium
GAGCGGCGTTGATGGCGCGCGTGCGGACGGTGGCCTGCCGGACGGCGGCCGCGTACCTGGAGCAACTGACTCCAGATCCCGCAGTTGAGGTGCGGGCATGAGTCCAACGAAACCGAAACCGGCAACGAAGAAGTCCATGGCAAAAGTGCCTCCTCCTGACAAGAAGCTGGAGTTGTTGTTTGAAGTGGGCTGCGAAGAGATTCCTGCGGGAATGCTGCCGCGCGCCACGGAGGATCTGAAGGCCGGACTCGAAAAACAACTGGCCGTCGAGAGCTTGGCCGCAGGGGTGGTCGTCGAAGCGTTTAGTACGCCGCGGCGGCTGGTGCTGTGGGCGCGCGGCCTGCCCGCGCGTCAAGCGGATGTGGTCAACGAGGTGATGGGACCGCCGAAATCGGTGGCGTATGACCCGGTCGGCGCGCCGACACGCGCGGCCGTGAGCTTTGCAGAGAAGCAAGGCATCGCTTTGCACGAAGTCTATTTAATCCAGACACCCAAAGGTGAGTATCTGGCCGCGAAGCAAACCAAGCGGGGCCGCGCGACGGAGTTCATCCTGGCGGATGCCCTTCCGCGGATCCTGCATGACCTCTACTGGCCGAAGAGCATGACCTGGACCGGCCTATCCGGCGCGCGTTTCATCCGACCCATCCGCTGGATCCTAGGCTTGCTTGACGGCAAGCTGCTGAAGTTTTCCTACGGGGGAATCGCTGCTTCCGACGTAACGCGCGGACACCGCTTCCTCGGCTCCTCAACGATTCGCGTAAAAGCTTACACGGACTATGAGAAGAGTCTGCGCGCGAATGGGGTGATCGTTCGGCCGACCGAACGCCAAGAGAAGATCGAGCGCGAGTTGGCAGCCGCCACAAAAAAGGGAGGTTACCGCATCCATGAGGACGCAGAGCTGTTGAAACTGGTGAGCTATCTCAATGAGTTCCCGTCGGTGATCGAAGGCAATTTCGACCCGGCGTTCCTCGACCTGCCGGACGAGATTCTGGTCACGGTCATGCGCGGGCACCAGAAGTATTTCGCAGTGGAAAAGCGGGGCGGGGAACTGGCGCCGCATTTTCTGGCGGTGATCAACCTGGCAAAAGATTCCAAAGGATTGGTGCGAGCCGGCCACGAGCGCGTACTGAAGGCGCGGTTTGCCGACGCGCGGTTTTTCTGGGAGTCCGATCAGAAATGTCGGCTGGCCGACTATCTGCCCAAGCTGGAGCGCGTGACGTATGAATCGCGCCTCGGTAGCTATCGCGACAAGGTGGAGCGAGTCCGTACGCTTGCCCGCTGGTTCTGCGAGCAGTGGTACAACCTGGGCATGACTCAGGCTCATGTCTCCGATGCCGACCGAGCCGCGGAACTCGCAAAGTGCGACCTCGCCACCGAAATGGTCCGCGAATTTCCCGAACTGCAAGGCATCGTCGGGGGACTCTACTCGAAAGCACAAGGGGAGCCAGATGAAATCTCTGACGCTGTATACGACCACTATAGGCCCGTCGGTCTGGACGATCCGATCCCGCGCAATCTGATCGGGTGCGCGGTCGCGCTCGCCGACAAGCTGGACTCCATCGTTGGCTGCTTTGCCGTCGGGGTGGTTCCAACCGGCTCCAGTGACCCCTTTGCGCTCCGTCGCGCCAGCCTCGGCAGCGTCAAGATCATCTTGGAGAAGAAGCTGCCGCTGTCGCTTGCAGACGCCGTCGCGGCCGCCGCAAAAGCGCTTTATGCCAATCCACCGAAACGCCAAGTCACACCCGAACAGGAACGGCAAGTGCTGGAGTTTCTCCTCGAGCGCGCTAAATTTGTTTTCCGCGAAAAGGATGGCTTGGGCTACGACGAGGTGAACGCTGTCTTTCGGGCCGGAGCCGATGACTTGGTAGACGCGCGGCGCCGCCTGGACGCACTGCGCGCGATCCGCAAGACCAAAAACTTTGAACCGCTTGCTGTGTCGTTCAAGCGCATCCGCAAAATATTGGAGAAATCCGCCACGCCGGCCGGAGAACCACAAGAGGTTAAGCCTGAGCTTTTCGATGGCGACGCCGAGCGGGCCCTGCACAGTTCGATGCATCTGGCGATTCCCCGGGTGAACGAACTGAAACGCGCCGGGAAGTACAAGGAGGCACTGGAAGTGATTGCCGCGTTGCGACCGGAGGTGGACCGGTTCTTCGATCAAGTGATGGTGATGGCGGAAGATGCGGCAGTTCGCAAGAACCGGCTCGCGCTGCTCGGCGAGCTGCTTCGAGAGTTTACGACGATTGCGGATTTTTCCGAGGTGGGGGGCGAAGCGCGAATCTAAAGTTTTACTTTAAGTATGGCGGACGCGCTTGCCTGACGAATTTTGTCGGCTCGCCGACCCAGGCGGAGCGAAACGGTCGCCCGCGAATTTTCAAGAGGACGCCGCGCATGCACGCGTCTCTCGGTTCCGGCAGTTTGCATGTTGTTCTGACTCTAATTTCTTGCGAGGCAAAACGTGACAAAGTGGGTTTATTCCTTTGGTGCAGGTAAAGCGGAAGGCGATGGAGCAGGGCGCGCCCTCCTCGGCGGCAAAGGTGCTGGACTGGCGGAAATGAGCCGCATCGGACTTCCCGTACCTCCGGGCTTCACAATCACAACGGAAGTTTGCACCTACTACTACGGGAACAAAAAAAAGTATCCGAAGACACTGGAAGCGGAAGTTCGCGCGGCAGTAAAGCGCGTGGAGAAAATCATGGGCACCGTGTTTGGCGACAAGAGCGCCATGCCCATGTTGGTTTCGGTCCGCTCGGGGGCCCGCGATTCGATGCCGGGTATGATGGACACCATTCTAAACCTGGGACTGAACGACGAAACCGTTCTGACGCTAGCCAAGGCCACCAGGAATGAGCGGCTCGCTTGGGACTGTTACCGACGTTTCGTGCAGATGTACGGCGATGTGGTGATGAACGTACAAAAACGCCCACACGAAGATCACGAGCCGTTTGAAGTGGTCATTCACGCACTCAAACACGAGCGCTACCACGCCGATATCGATGATCCCAAGCTGACAGTGAACGATCTTCAGGAACTGGTCGTTCGCTTCAAGAAGCTGATCCAAGATCGCACCGGGAAGGAGTTTCCGCAGGACCCCTGGCAACAACTCTGGGGCGCGGTGGGTGCCGTGTTCGGTTCGTGGATGAACGACCGAGCCATTGTTTATCGGCGCAAATACAACATTCCTTCGGAGTGGGGCACGGCGGTGAATGTGCAGGCCATGGTATATGGCAATACCGGAGATCAGTCTGGTTCCGGAGTGGCCTTCACTCGCGACCCGGCGACCGGAGAGAAAGTGTTCTACGGCGAATTTCTCATCAATGCGCAAGGAGAAGACGTGGTGGCCGGCGTACGCACGCCCGAACCAGTTGCGCAGCTGAAGAAGTACATGCCGAAGGCATTTCATGAACTGGAGAAAATCCGCCAAACTCTGGAAAAGCATTTCAAGGACGTGCAGGATTTTGAGTTCACGATCCAGGACGGCAAGGTGTTCATGCTCCAGACGCGGAACGGTAAACGTACCGGCCTGGCTGCGGTGCGTTTCGCCGTCGAGATGGAGAAGGAGAAGTTGATCGACTGGAAGACCGCCATTCGTCGCGTCCCCGCCGATCAGCTCGATCAGGTGCTGGCGCCAGTGTTCGATCGTAAAGCGGTGCAGGCTGCCAAGTGTATTGCGAAAGGACTCCCCGCCGGGCCCGGAGCGGCTGCCGGCCGTATGTACTTAAACGCGGACCGAGCGGCTGCCGCCGCCGCCAGCGGCGAAAAAGTACTGCTGGTTCGTAACGAAACTTCGCCGGAAGATTTGCGCGGCATGATCGCCGCCGAGGGTATTCTCACTGCCAAGGGCGGCGTGAGTTCCCATGCCGCGCTGGTCGCTCGCCAAATGGGCAAGGTGTGCGTCTGCGGCGCAGCAGCAATGCAAATTGATTATGCCGCCAAAACCATGACGGTCGACGGCGTGACCTACAAGGAAGGGGACTACCTCTCCATCAATGGCACGGCGGGTGAAGTTTATCCCGGGCAAATCCCCACTGCCGCATCCGAAATCGTTCAGGTACTCATCGAAAAATCGCTCGATGCCAAAAAGAGCGCGACCTATCAGAACTTCAAGAAACTGATGGACTGGTGCTCCAAGGTCACCAGGATGTCTGTGCGTACCAACGCCGACACGCCGGAGCAGACTGCTCATGCCATTGCGTTCGGCGCGACCGGCATAGGATTGTGCCGCACCGAGCACATGTTCTTTGAAGGCAATCGAATCGACGCCATGCGCGAAATGATCTTGGCCGACAGCAAGGAACACCGCCAAGCAGCCCTGGCCAAGATTCTGCCCTACCAGCGGGAAGATTTCGCCGGCATGTTTAGGGAGTTGAAGGGATACCCAGCGACGATTCGATTCCTCGATCCACCACTGCATGAATTCCTGCCGCAGGAAGGATCGGCGCAAAACGACCTGGCGAAAAAAATGGGGGTGCCGGTAGAGAAGATCAAGCAGCGAGTTAAAGAATTACATGAATTCAATCCCATGCTAGGCTTCCGGGGTTGCCGATTGGGGATTGTCTACTCAGAGATTTCCGAGATGCAGTCCCGCGCGGTATTTGAAGCTGCTGCCGAGGTTCAAAAACAAGGTGGCAAAGTGCACCCGGAGGTCATGATTCCGCTCGTGGGCTTCAAAAGGGAATTGGATCTCCAGGTCGAGCTTGTCCATCGCGTCGCAAGCCAGGTGATGAAGGAGAAGGGCGTAAAATTAGATTATCTGGTGGGCACGATGATCGAAGTGCCTCGCGGCGCCCTGACGGCCGACGAAATCGCTCAAACGGCCGAGTTCTTTAGCTTTGGCACGAATGACCTGACCCAGACTTGCCTTGGCATGAGCCGTGACGATTCCGGTTCGTTCCTTGGACCGTACCAGGAACTCGAAATCGTCAAGAAGAATCCATTCGCCACCATCGACCAGGCCGGCGTCGGACAGCTGATAACCATGGCTGTCGAGAAGGGCAGGAAGACTCGCCCTGGCATCAAGTTGGGCATCTGCGGCGAGCACGGTGGCGACCCCGACAGCGTCAAGTTTTGTCATCGAGCCGGATTGTCCTACGTAAGCTGCTCCCCTTTCCGGGTGCCGGTTGCCCGGCTTTCCGCAGCGCAGGCGGTCGTAGAAGAAGAAGCAGCCAAGAAAAAGAAGCCGTAAGTCTCGGCTGCGATCCGAAGTGCTATTTCAAGTAAAACTTGAAGTAACAACGGAGCGTCTGGAGCTTGAGACGCTCCGTTGTTGCTTTTGTTGACCGTGATACTTAAGTTTTACTTTATGTTGGCGGCGATCACTTGGATTGCAGGGAGTGGTGGTCGTAGCTCAGCGCTCGCGTCAGCTTCCAAGCGCGGTCCTGGTAACGCCAGAGGTTCACAAAGCTCGCCTCGCCGGTTCCATTCGTCGCCTCCGTCTTCGGGTGCAGAAACCGGTGTACACCCATCTCGATCGCACCGTAGCCCTTCATGTAGTAAATCTTCAACGTTCCCGGAACCAGCACGCGCTGCGTGTCTCCGCTGCAGATGTTGTTCTTGATGCTTTCCGTCAGCTTCTCGTGTCCCAGCGTCACGCCGCCCTGGTCGTGATAAAACTCGACATCGTCCGCCAGCAGGCTGTCGAACTTTTTCAAGTCGCAGTGGTTGTAGGCGTCAAAAAGCTCCGTGTCCAGTTCCGTGATCGCCTTGTCCAAATCGCTTTGATTCTTAATCTCATCGAGCGCCGCCACTTTGCTCTGCGCCTGCATCCGAGCGGCGGCGAACAGCAGTATAAGCAAAGCCGCCAAACGCGTCGCCATGGAAATGGTCATAATCGCTCCAGGTCTTCAAGATCGGTCTTCAGAATCGCTCGCCTTTTAAGATACGTGGTTGCTCGCGCCGGTGTTCCCCCTTCGCGTAAGATGACATTGCCTTGAACAAAGCCTTCCGGAAGCCCGCCAATCTGTCGAACCTGCGCATCGTGCTGGTGCGTACCCGTAACCCGCTGAACATCGGCTCCGCGGCGCGTGTTATGAGCAACTTTGGCGCGTTCGATCTGCGCCTGGTCGTGCCGTACGAGAAGGCCTTTCGTGAGGCGGTTTCCGCCGTAGGCGCGGCCCCACTCCTGGCAAATGCGCTGGAATTTGCTTCCGTGGAAGAAGCGATCCGCGATTGCAGCCTGGTCATCGGCACCACGGCTATCGGCAATCGCGAGCTGCAGCACGAGTTGCTCTCCCTTGAAGGCGCCGGCAAGGAAATTTGTCGCAAGCTGGCAACGAGCCGGGTAGCGATCCTGTTTGGCTCGGAGAAAACCGGCCTTTCCAACCGCGACCTAAGCCATTGCCACTGGCTGCTGCGCATTCCCACGCGACAGGAGCATCGGTCGATGAATCTGGCGCAATCTGTGGCGGTGGTGGTTTACGAACTCTCGCGCGGCAGAACTGTCAGCATGCCTAAAACGAAAAACAAGTTCGCGTCTGCCGCGGCGGACATGGAAACTATCGCCCGCATTAACGCGGCCCTGCGTGAAGCGCTCGACCTGAGCGGCTTCACACACCCGCACTCCGCGGCCAGCGCCGAAGAAAAACTCCGCCGCATGCTGCTGCGTTTCGATCTGCGCGGCGCCGACGCCGAGGTGCTCCTCGGCATGCTTCGCAAAATCCTTTGGAAGCTGAAACCCGATTCACTGCAGCGCGGGTGCACCGTCGAACGGGGGAAACAGTGACGAAAGAAGACGCTTGGGGTCTTGCCAACCACTGGATTGCGGCTTGGAACGCTCACGATCTCGACTTGATCCTGGCGCACTATGACGAGGCGATTGAACTGACTTCGCCGGTTGCCGCAAGACTATTAGGGACTGCTGACGGCAAGGTGGCTGGAAAGGCAAACTTGCGAGGTTATTTTCAGCGTGGGCTGGAGGCATACCCAGAGCTCCGATTTCACCTGGAGGACGTGCTCTGGGGTGTAGCCAGCGTGGTGCTCTGCTACAGAAATCAAACGGGAAAGCGCACCGCGGAGTTTATGGAGCTATCCGCAACGGGGAGAGTCGTCCGAGTGGTGGCCAACTACAGCGACTAGTGGCGCAGGCTCTCCTCACGTGGGCATCTTGAAGAAGAAATACATGCCGAGAAAATAAAAAATCAAATCCGGTGCGAAAGCCGCGAATGGCGGAGGCATTTGTCCCACTCCGCCCATGGCCTGCAGCAGCCGCGCCAGGCTCCAGTAGGCAATACCAAGACCTACCCCCACAGCGACTCCTCCGATTGCCCCGCGCGCGCCGACGCGAAGCGCGTAGGGAATCGCCAGCAGCATGCTCACCGGAGCAATCAACGGAAACGCAATCTTTACGTACCACTGTACGGTCAGCGTCGAAACATCAAATCCGGCGTTGCGCAGTTCCCGAATGTAGTTGCCCAATTGCCGAAAGCTAAGCTGGAAGGCCTGCAGAACTTCGCGATTGAAATAGGAAGGAGGCTCGGCCAGTTCGGACAGCGCAGTGGCCTTAAATCTTTGGTAGTTGCTGACTTTGCCGTCTTCGAAGTCACGCACCCAACCGGATTCCAGCAGCCAGGTGTTTTGCGATTCGCTCCACGTGGCGCGGCTGGCAAACACGCGCCGCTTCACATGAAACGTTCCCGGCTCCAGTTCGACCACGGTTAGTCCCGCGAACAAATTCTTGTCCGGCGCGAAAAGATCGTAGTTGTAAATCTTCCCTTTTTCGCCAAAGATCCAGCGCTGTGGGCGGGTGTAGGTTTGCGCCGGCTTACCCTTGATCTGGTTGCGCAGTGCGTCCTGCCGCTGGTTGGCGTAGGGCAAATAAACGTCGTCCAGAATGATCATCGTAGCCGCCAGCGTGAGCCCGGCCAGAAGCAACGGCATTGCCAGGCGGTACAGACTGATGCCGCTGGCCTTGCACGCCACAATCTCATTGTTTTTGCTCATCACGCCGAGCGTGGTCAGCACCGCGACCAGCGCGCCTAGCGGCGCCAGCTGATACAGCAAGTACGGAGTTAGGTAGCGGAAATAGTTCACTACGACCAGGAAGGGCACGCGGTGGCGCGCGATGTCGTCCAGCAATTCAAAAAACGTAAATACCTCAAAAAGCGCGACAAAGGTCAGCATCATCATGGCGAAATAGGAGAGAAACCGCCTTAGCAGGTACAAATCCATCAGTCGTGGGAAGCTTCCTTCGGAAGTCCGGGAGCGATGGTTTTCCCCATTACCCACGCGCGCAGCCTTCAGCCGCGCCTGAGCTTTTTTCCGGCGCAGCAGGCGCTTCCAGAGCTCCAGTCGTGTGACCCGCGCCAGCCATTTGCTATCGCCGCGCAGGTGCTCCATGCGCGGAAGCAGCACCAGCCCCAGAATCGTAATGGCAATGTTGGCCAGCCAAATCCCCAGTCCCGGACCTAATTTGCCTTCGCGCGAAAGACCGGCTCCGGTGATGAACAGCGAGTAGTACAGCCCGATCAGCAGCACCGAAAGCAGCGTGCCGGCGGCGCGGCCACCGCGCCGCGGTTGCGATCCGAGGGGTACCGCTACGAGCGCGAACACCAGGCAGGCAAACGGGAAAGCAAGCCGGCGGTGAAACTCCACGCGAGCTTCGCGCCAGTTCGCGCCGTGGTCAGACAATAAATCCAGCGTCCGCCGCTCGGGATTGATGAGGGCACGCTGTTGCGTCGGTAGGAGACCGCTCACGGCAATCGGCATGTCGCTCTGGCCGAAATCGGTCAGCGAATAGTGATCGGGATCCTGCCGGCTCACCTCGTGCGTTGTTCCGCCTTGCAAATGCAGCTCTAGCTTGCCCTGCTTCGGTTCGGCAATTACAATCGCATTCTCTGCCAGCGTCAGCTGTGAGCCACTTTCTTCGCCTACCTCCGCGAGGAACACGCCGTGCCACTGTGTCCCGCTCGCGGAAATGTCGTTGATGTACAGCACGGTCTTTGGGAAGCGCTCGTCGAACACACGGGGCTGCACCTGAAACGAGGCTTGTGAAGCCAGCAAGTCGGCCTCGATGTTGCGGAGCGAACGGAAAGCGGAGGGCCCAAGGGAGAGCGTTAGTGCTGCAGTTGCTATGGCGCCGGTCAGCGCGAGTACGGCTACGGGCACCAGCATGCGCTGCCGGCTAACGCCGAGCGCGGTCAGTGCGATGATTTCGCTGTCGGCGGACATTCGGCCCAGTCCCAGCAACACGCCGACCAGTACGGCCATCGGGATGGTGAAAATCAGGACGCCAGGTACGATGTATAAGAAGAGTCTTGCGATCTGTGCGCCGGAACCGGAATGGCGCACCAGGAGCTCCATGAGCCTTACCAGTTGCGGCACGAACAGCACGAACGTGAAGACAATCAGTCCGAGGAAGGCATGACGGAAAATTTCGCGGACGATATAACGGTCAAGAATGCGCATGGCGCGATTGGTGAGTGTAGCATGCTCGCTGCTGGGTTGCGGGAGAGCTGCCGGCAATGAACAAAGTCCACCTGGTTCTGCTCTGGCACATGCACCAGCCGCAGTATCGCGATCCCGAAACCGGTCACTACGTATTGCCGTGGACCCGGCTGCACGCTTTGAAAGACTACTGGGGCATGGTCAAAACCCTGGAGGAATTCCCGAAGTTTCACGCCACGTTCAACATGGTGCCGTCGCTGTGCATGCAGTTGGAAGAGTACGCCAGCGGAAAGTTCAACGAGCCATGGTTCGAGCTGGCCTTTCGCGACGCTGAGCAACTGACTCGCGAGGAAAAAACCGAGATTCTGCAGCGCGCTTTTCAGGTGAATCACGAACGGCTGTTGGCGCGCTGGCCCCGCCTTGTCGAACTGTACGAATGGTCGCGCCCGGCGGGGGGCGCGCAAGCGCAAGTTACTTTTACTCCGCGCGACTGGCGCGATCTGCAGCTGCTTTCCCAGTTGGTCTGGATGGACGAAGAGTGGATTGCCAGCGATCCCGTCATCAACTCGCTTTCCGCCAAGGGGAAAGACTTTAGCGAAAAGGACAAAGCCGCCCTGAAGAAAAAGCAGCTCGAGTATCTTCAGGTTGTTCTGCCCATCTATCGTGAAGCTGCCACGCGCGGGCAGATCGAGCTCAGCACCACGCCGTTTTATCATCCGATTTTGCCGCTGATTTGCGACTCCGATATTGCGCGCGTGGCGAATCCGTCCACCCCGCTGCCGCGCCGCGCGTATCGCCGTCCTGAGGACGCCCGCGAGCAACTGCGCCGCGCGCGTGAATACCACCAACGCATTTTTGGCGCGCCGCCGGCGGGGCTCTGGCCTTCCGAAGGTTCGGTCTCCGATCAGACCCTGGCGATAGCGGCAGAGGAAGGTTTTCGTTGGTTCGGGACCGACGAGGGTGTTCTTGGCCGAACCTTGAACGTCGGGTTTTTCCGAGAAGCGAGCGGCCTGCCGGCGAACGCCGATAAACTCTATCAACCCTGGCGAGTGCAAATGGGTTCGAACGGCATTACCGGTCTCTTCCGCGATCACCATATTTCCGACCTGATTGGATTCGTGTATAGCCGCATGGATTCGAAAGCCGGCGCCGCGGACCTGCACGGCCGACTGCGCGCCATCGGCGACCGCGTGCCGAGCAAACAGCCGCTCACGGTTTGTATTTTTCTCGATGGCGAGAACGCCTGGGAATATTATCCCGGGCACGGACGCGAATTTCTGCGCGAATTCTATCGCCGCATTCAGGCAGATTCGGATTTTCGTGCCCTGACCGCCAGTGAAGCCATCGCTTCCGCCGGCGACGTTCCGCAAACCGCTGGTATTTTCCCCGCTTCCTGGATCAACGCAAATTTCGATGTGTGGATCGGGCACGCGGAAGATGTGCAAGCGTGGGAGTTGCTGTGGGATGCACGGGAAGCGTACGCGCATGCGGAGGAAGCCCGCACGCAGGGGCGGAAAGACGCACCCAGCGAAGAAGCGCTGAAGCAGGCGAAGGAATCGCTGCTGGCGGCCGAAGGCAGCGACTGGTGCTGGTGGTATGGGCCGGAACACAGCACCGCGAACGACGCGGAATTTGACGCGCTGTATCGCAAGCACGTCACCGAAATTTACCGCGCATTGGGAGTGATAGCGCCCGACGAGTTGGCGAAGCCGATCAAGCGCCAACCGGAACGCGCCCTGCATCTGACGCCTTCAGAATATCTCCGTATCGACCTTAATGGCCGCGACAGCTCGTATTTCGAATGGCTCGGTGCGGCTTTATATTCGCCGGAGCGCCGCAGCGGTGCCATGCACGGCCGCACTTACTACCTGCGCGAGCTTCGTTATGGATTTGAACCGGAGCGTTTTTGCGTGCGGCTGGATGCATTTCCGGAAGCGCTTGCGGAGTTGGAGGATGCCGAGTTTCGCGTAAGCATCCACGCGCAACGCGAAGTGACGATTACCGCGAAGCTGAAGAACGGGAAGCTGGTGGAATTCTCCGTGGAACAGGAGCGCATCTGCCTGCTCAAGCCTTCCGAGGCGGCCGGAGTGGCCTTTGAAACAATTCTTGAAGTAGCCATTCACAAATCGCTTTTGGATTTGCGCGGCGCGACTCGTTTGCGACTGGGCGTGGCCTTGTGGCACGCCGGACTTCCAGTGGATGTGTTGCCTGCCGAAGGAATTCTCGACGTGCAGCTGGGCGAGGATAATTTCGCGTGGCCGCTGGAGCCGCTCGCGTGAGATTTTCGCCAGCGCTATATGGATCGCAAAGAGCCGTGGCACCCAGCCGCTGCTAGCTGGCAGATCAAAATAATTTGACGGCCAGTTCACGGGGTTCGTCGCCTACCGGAATCATTGTCAGCAAACCGCTCGCACGGTCGGAAGTGACGCGAATGACGGAGAGGTCACCAGAGGCCTGGCTGACGACGAGCAGCAGGCGCGCCTTGTCGCCGGGGTCGAAACGCAATGCTCCCGGAACTTGCCCGGCGGGGATAGCGGGCCGAATCAGGCGGCGATAGTTCATATCCACACCGGTCACATTGTTTGAGGCGGTGTCGGATACGTAGACCTGGCCGGTATCGGGAAGGAGCGCGCCGCGCGTGGGTGCCGATCCTAATTCGACATAGTCGCCCGCTTCGTGCGTCCAGGTGTTGATGACCTGCAGGCCGTGCGCTTCCGGAGAAATAACGTACAGTTCGCCGCCGTCAGGCTTGAGAATCATTTGCGAGGGAACGCCGGCGAGTTCCAGGTTGGTCAGTAAGCGGCCTTTGCGCAGGTCCACTACGGACAAGCGCTTTTGCGAGCGGCTGAGGACGAAGGCGACAGAATTGTCCGGCAAGATGGCGGCATCTTCAGGTTCGGGAATGACGGGAATCAAAGCGCGCAGCAGTAAGCTTGTCGCGTCATAGACGCTAACCGTGGCATCTTTTTTATTCAACACCAAGACCAGTCTTCCATCGGAGGAAACGCGCGCCGCAACAGGCTGCGCGCCGGTCGGCGCGTGCCCCACGATTTGCCGGCTCGCGCAATCAATAACGGAGAGGCTGTTGCCAGCGGATGAGGGAACGTAAGCACGTGCGCCGTGGGGAGAAAAATCCAGAGAGTAGGGAAGAGCTCCAACCGGAATGCGCGTCACAATTTGCGAGGTGCGTGAATCGAGAACCCAGGCGAATCCACCGTCGGCGCTCACGCCCCAAACTTCGGGGCGGGTAGGGTGTTCGCGCATCGCGGAGACCGGGCCGCCGACGGGGACATGCGCAACGGTGGCCAGCTTGACCAGATCCACGACCGAGACAGCGTTGTCGCTGGTGCTGACATAAGCGTAGAGACGAAGGCCAGGACGCAGGAAAGAGGGGCGATGCTCGCGAGCGAGCACGATTACTGCTGCGATTAGGAGGATTGCGGCGGAGAAGATGATGCGGAATTTGGAAGCACGATTCATCAGTTGATCTTGCGGTGAAGGACGTTGGCGATTTGGCGAACTTCCTCGGTGAGCTCGGCGAATTCAGACGGAATAATGGATTGGATGCCATCCGAGAGAGCTTTTTCGGGCTGATGGTGAACTTCGACAAGAAGACCATCTGCGCCGACCGCTACCGCGGCGCGGGAGAGTGGAAGAACCTTGTGCCGTTTGCCGGTGCCGTGGCTCGGATCCACTAGGATGGGAAGATGGCTGCGCTTTTTAACCGCGGGAACGACGGCCAGGTCGAGCGTATTGCGCGAAAAATCGGAGAAGGTGCGCACGCCGCGCTCGCAGAGCATTACGTTGTAATTGCCTTCGGAGAGGATGTACTCAGCGGCCATGAGAAATTCATCGAGAGTGGCGGACATGCCGCGCTTCAGCAGTACGGGTTTTCTGGCGCGGCCGGCGCGTTTGAGCAGCGAAAAATTCTGCATGTTGCGTGCGCCAATCTGAATGACGTCGGCATATTTTTCGACGAGATCGAGCGATTCGTTGTCGATGGCTTCGGTAATGATGCCAAAGCCGAATTCATCGCGAACTCTCGCCAGAATTTTCAGTCCGGGCTCGGCGAGTCCCTGAAAACTGTAGGGGGAGGTGCGGGGCTTGTAAGCGCCTCCACGGAATAGCCGTACGCCCGTGGGCTTGAGTTGGCGCGCCACTTCCAAACACTGCGCTTCGGATTCGACGGCACAGGGGCCGGCGACTAGGGCGAGGTGAAGTCCGCCCACCAGGACTTCGCCAGAAGGAGTGGGGATACGGATGACGGAGTCTTCTTCCTTGGCGTCACGGCTTACGAGCTTGTAAGGCTTGCTGACGGGGATGCATTCGACTACGCCGGGCATGGATTCGAGGACGCCGAGGTCCACAGCTCCGTCGTTGCCGGTAATACCGATGGCGGTGCGGGCGGTTCCAGGGATCGGGTGCGCTTTAAGGCCGAGGGACTCGATTCGCTGGCATACGGAGCGGACCTGCTCCTCCGTGGCATGCGACTGCATAACGACGAGCATTGAGAATCTCCGAAAAGAAGAGGGAATAGAGCAGTTTAGCGGAAGGCGCCGGAAAATGGAAAAAACGGAAGGACGGAGTCGCGGATGGAAGGCTCCGGTCCGCCACAACGCCCGGAAGCCCTACTTTCTGCAAGTACGTATTGCAAAGGACGCAGCAGAGAATTCAAAGCCTATTGCAAGAGGTAACGGCCGGGTTCCGTTGTTATAGACGCGTCGCCGGTCCCAAAACATTCCAGTGGATGGCCAGCCACGTCAGCGCGAGGCAGGCTAGGGCAACCAGAGAGAACTTGATTTGGGTAATGCGGCGGAGGCCAGAGCGGAACCAGACGCGCAGGCCGGAGAAAACGGCGAAGAGGCTGAAGAGAATGGCGATGACGGTGACCGCGTTAACGATGTAGAGGTATTTGTCCCAGGCTTCGGTAGGAGGGGCGAGGTCGTCGCCTGTGGAAGCGATGAAGGCGAAGATTGCCCCGAGAAGCGCCAGCCAGAGCCAAGCGGCGATGCGCGAGGACCTGGAAAGCCAGACTGTGCCGGGCTGGGGAACCGGTTTGGGGCGGTTTTTGAACAGCAACCGGCGACCGACGCGGAACAGCGACGCTAGGACGACTGCGGCGAGAATGACCAAGCTACCGCCGCAAAACCCGTAGACGAAGCCAAGGGAATCGAACCAGGCGACGCGCTCGGCCTGCACGCCGGGAAAGTCATAGGCCAAACGAAGGACTTTGCCGGCACCATCGCGAATCGCGAACATGCGGCGCTGTCCGTCCACCTGTTGGAAAAGATCCTTGGCGATGGGTTTCCATTTGATGGTGTGGCCGCGGAGGTCTTTGACATCGCCGATTTGCAGCACGCCATCGTTGTCGAGCGAGGCGGTGCGTTGAGAAAAGAGATTGATGAGGCGAGTCTTGGTGCTGTCGGCCCGGCGAGTGGACTGATAGGTGCCCGTAACAGATTTTAAATCCTTTTCCGGCATGCTGATGAACTGCTGCGGTTTGTCGGAGGAGAAATAGCGATCGGTGAACATCTGAACCAGTTCCGGGCGGGCTTTGCCTGCACCGCCGGCGGAGTTGAACGAGATAAAGAGAATGATTCTTTGCGAGCGCTCGAGGAAGAACAGACTGTGGAAAGCGATGAGGTCGCCTTCGTGGCCGATCCAGCGGAGGTCGTTGCGCCAGGTTTCGTAGAAGCCCATAGCGAGGGCGGGCATCTGGTCGCTGGCGCGGAATTGTGGAGTGTACATGGCGGCAAGAGTCTGGGGTTTGAGAATGCGGTGACCGTCGAGTTCGCCGCCGTTCAGGAGCGCCAAGCCGAAACGGCCCATGTCTGAGGCGGTGGACGAGATGCCGCCGGCACCGACGGGGTTGAAGATCTCGAAGCCGACGGGATCTTTCAAGGTGTTGCCGCGATAGCCCTCGGAGGGCAGAGATTCGAGCTCTTTTGGTGGCGGCTGGTAGAAGGTGGAGTGCGTCATGCCGAGGGGCGCGAAGATGTGGTCGGCGACGTATTGCTCGAAAGGCTGGCCACCGACGCGTTGCACGATGTAGCTGCCGAGGCCGACGCCGTAATTGGAGTAGGCAGGAACGAGGCCTGGCGGAAAAAGGCGGCGGGGCTGGTTGCGCATTAGGAAGTCGCGAAGCGAGGGCTGTTGCTTGGGTTTGACGAGAATGATGTCGCGGACTTCTTCCTCGAAGCCACCGGTGTGAGTCATGAGATTGCGCAGAGTGATGGGGCGGCCGAAAGCAGCGCGAATCTGGAAGTCGAGATATTGATTGATGTCGGTATCGAGATCAAGCTTGCCCTGCTCCTGCAGCTGCATCACGGCAACCCAGGTGAAAAGTTTGGAAATGGAGGCGAGACGGAAGATGGTGGTGTTGGGATTGACCGGTTTCTTGTCTTTGAAATTCGAGTAGCCGTAGCCTTTTTGCAGGAGCAGCCTGCCGTCTTTTATGACGAGGACGGAAGCACCGGCGACGTCGGAGCGTTCGAGTTGGAGCGGGATGATGCCGTCGAAGAAGGCTTCGAGGTCAGCGGGGTCCAGTGTGTGGGCTGCCGCAGGGATTGCGGGCGGCGTCTGGTCACCCGAAGGCCGGGCTTGGACATCAGATTTTTTAGACGGAGCGGGTTTAGGTTCCTGTGGGCGGGCGGTCGGAGTGAGAAGCGCGACGGCGGAACAAAGAATCGAAGTCGTTTTAATGAGAGAGCGAAAAAGGAAAATTCCAGAGTGACGCAATTTTTTCCCCGCCTGAGAACGCAAGCGACGATATGCAATGACGGGCAGCGAAGTCAAGCAAGCCTTCCGCCCTTTGTCTCGCCACTCATCATAGGGAGGCTTGCTGCGTTCTCAAGAAAATAAAATATATGCAGCGTGAAGGTTCGAACCGATTTGTTTCAGAAGGACCGTGGGTTAGGCGGCGGAGCTGTGACCTGCGCACTGGAGCACCCCGAGATAGACGCTCCACGGGCCGACGGCTTCGCGGTATTGGTGGGCCAGGAGGCGGGAGAGCTGGTGAAGGTGGGTTAGATCGTGAACCGCCCAGGTGGCGAGGAGTTGTCCGAGAGTTACAGGGCCAAAGGCAGGATGGCGACCTCGGCGGTCGAGATCGAGCGGCTGAACATTCAGAGTGCGAAGTTGAGAGAGACTGGCGGCGCGGGCGGCTGCAAATTCGTCGAGCAATTGAGGCAATGATTTCCCACGAGAATTTTCTTCCTGCCCCAGGCGATTGAAAGGCTTGAAGGTCTGCGATTCCCCGGAGTGCAGAATCAGGGTGGCGCGGGGGATCCAGTCGGTGTGCTCGGCATGGATGAGATGGCCGACGATGTCGATGGCGGTCCAGGTGTTCTCGCCCTCGGTCGACAAGGTCCAGGATTCGGGAAGATCACGAAGCCAGGCGTTGAGAGCGGCGGGGGTACGGGCGAGCAGCGCAACGGTTTGAGAAAGATGGATATCCATGAGGTCTCCAAATTTTATGGCCGCAATACATAGAACCGCGTAGCAAGAATCAGAGCAAAGGCCAAAATGGTTGACGGAAGGAACGGGAAGCGATCTAAGCGAAGGATAACGGGCCGCAAGGCGGAAAAAGTGTGAAAGAATGGCGGGCCAAAGTCACGGGAAAGGGCCGAATCACGGAATGAACAACCCGGAAAGTCAGCCGCAGCCAGCGGGGACGGAGCAGGAAAGGGCGAAGGAGAAGCCGCTGTCGCTCTTGTCAGTGGTAATACCAGCACGGGACGAGGAGGGTTGCATCGGCTCGACGGTGGAGCATCTGTATGTGGAGTTGCGCCTGCGGAATGTGCCGCACGAGATTGTGGTGGTGGATGACGGAAGCACGGACGGGACGTGGCAGATTTTGCAGGAGGCACGGGAGCGGGTGCCGACGCTGGTGCCGGTAAAAGGGGCGAGCCCGCACGGATTTGGGCGAGCTATCGTAAGGGGGCTAGAGGAGGCCAAGGGCGACGCGGCAGTGGTGATGATGGCGGACGAATCGGACGACTGCCGGGATGTGGTGACGTACTGGAAGGTTTTGAACGAGGGATACGATTGCGTCTTTGGAAGCCGATTTGTGAAGGGCGGAGGAACGATCGACTATCCGTTCGTGAAACTGCGGCTGAACCGGCTGGCCAATTTTTTCATCCGCGTTTTGTTCGGGGTCAAGCTGAACGATACGACCAACGCGTTTAAAGCTTACCGGCGAACGGTGATTGAAGGGTGCCGGCCCTTCTTATCGCCGCACTTTAATTTGACGGTGGAGATACCGCTGAAGGCGATCGTACGGGGGTACAGCTGGAAGGTTGTGCCGATCACCTGGAGGAACCGCCGGACAGGAGCCCCAAAACTGAAAATTAAGGAGATGGGAAGCCGGTACCTTTTTATCTGTTTGTACGTGTGGATGGAGAAATATTTCAGCCGCGGGGATTACAAGAAGAGCAGCGATTAAGGAGGGATCAGAGCGAGGCATGGGTAGAAACGGCGGGTCCGAGAAGGCGTCTAGTTTCGAAATTTCGCAAAAATGGAGTTACTTTGCGCTGGCACTGCTATTGTTATACGCATTCGCGCGAAGCATAGTGGCGGCTGCTGGCAAGCCATTCTGGTATGACGAATTGTTGACAACAGTGGTCGCGGCTCAAGGAAGCTGGCACAGGATCGTGACGGCGCTTCTCGGACCGACGGATGGGCAGCCCCCACTGTTTTATGTGATCGAACATTTTGCGTCAGGGCTATGCACGAACCAGCACATCGCACTGCGGTTACCGGCGGCCGTCGGACTAGTTTGCACGCTGTGGTGCGTATTTGTGTATGCACGAAGGCGATGCAGCGAGGCACTTGCGCTGCTGTGCACCACCGCCGTGTGGATAACCTGCGTGTTCCAGTATTACGCACAGGAAGCGCGGCCCTACAGCATGGTGGTGGCGCTAATCGCATTTGCGATGGTGTGTTACCAGCGTGTTGAGCGATTGAGCTGGCGAGTGTTGTTGGGAATGAGCCTGTTTCTGGCGCAATCGCTACACTATCTGGCGGTGCTGGCGATGGTACCGTTCGTAGCCGCTGAACTGCTGGAAACGTGGAAGAGCAAGAAGATTCGCACGAGCGTATGGGCGGCGCTGGTGATCGGTGTGCTGCCGCTGGCCATTTTCTGGAATCTGCTGCAACTGAACAAGACGTATTACGGGCAGCACCATTTTTACGCAAAGTTTCCGTTTTCGGCGATTCCGAGCATGTACGCCGACTTCTTGGGAGTAAGCAGCTACGTTGGCGCCGCGGTTGGACTGACGGCGCTGGCTGCGATACTTGTGTCAGTAACAATGCCGGGGCGCGGAGGGAACTGCCAAGAAGGAGATTGGAATGCCGCGACCAGCGGAGAAGCGATGCTGCTGTTCGTTTTGGCAGGACTTCCTTTCGCGGCGTTTGTTTTTAGCAAGGCAACGCATTCAGGAATGACATCACGCTACGTGCTGGCGACGGTGTTGGGGATCGTGCTTGGGCTAGGTTATTACGGAGCAAAAGCTGATAACAGGGCGATCCTGGTGGCGGGGATGTTTGTCGTGTCAGCCACTGGCGTCAGCGAGCTGCACTTTTGGAGATTCGAAGCGGTGGAGCGCGGCGCGGTGAGAGTGCGCGGCAGCACCACGGAGAAATTTGTCGCGTCGGCAGGTTATGCGGACTTGCCGGTGGTCGCGCCCAACGCCGGAACGCTGCTTGCCGCGGCCTACTATGCGTTTCCGGGCGCTACCGAACGACTGGTGTTCCTACAGGAGCCGCGATCTCCGGATGATCCGAACTCATCAGATACGACGGAAAAGGGGTTACTACAGGTTCGCAAGTATATTCCGATCCAGGTTCTTCCCACGGAAGAATTTCTTGCGAAGCACGAAAGATTTCTGGTGTACACCGAAGGATTGGATGTGGGGAAGGACCGGGTAACGTCGCAAGAATTGAAGAATGGATGGGACGTACGAATGGTTGCGTTTGACGGATACCGGGCACTGTACTTGGTGAGCCGAAACGTTAAGTGAAACTTTTGCGTCGCGGATGGTTGGGAACGAAGGAATTGCGCTGCGGTCGCCGTCCGAGAGGTCATTCGAATTAAACTTACTCGGGTGCAAAGAATACGCGTGG
>DATMZI010000128.1:0-32413 GCA_035607085.1 Candidatus Eiseniibacteriota bacterium
TATTCGATCCGATGAATCCGGCACCGCCAGTCACGAGGTATCGCATCGTGATTCATTCCTCCGTCTGAATCTTGTGCAGCGCCGCTCAATTATCGAATGCAAATCGAGGCAATAGCGCCTTATTTCCGCTCTCTCGTCGAAGATTGGACCGGCGTGCCCACGCGAAAACGCGACAGGGCTTCCCCAAGGTTCTGTATGAACTGTTCTGATTGAAAAACTTCCGCGTCCTGTCTCAAGCTCGCCGGCGGCGCCAGCGGTTCCACTTCATCCAGCTGAAACTCGCGCGCCACGTCTTCGATCACTTTCGCTTCTACGACCTTTTGCTGATCCACAAACGAATTTATCAGGGCGTGCTCGCAGAGCAGATTGATTACGCGCGGAATGCCCATGGAAAAGTAGTGCACTGAGTCAACCGCTTTCCCTGAAAAAATCTCCTGCTGTGGGTCCGCTCCCGCGATGCGCAGCCGTTCATGAATATAATCGTTCGTCTGCTCTTTGGTCATCGGCATGGTTCTGCAGCGCAGAGTAATGCGCTGCCGCAATTGCCGCAGTTGCGGTAGCTTCAGCCTTTCTTCCAGTTCGGGCTGGCCGGACAGCACGATCTGCAGCAGTTTCTCGGTGGAGGTTTCCAAGTTGGTCAGCAACCGGATCTCTTCCAGTACTGGAAGAGTTAGGTTCTGCGCTTCGTCCACGATCAAGACCGCGGATTCTCCGGCCCGATATCTCTCCAGCAGCCAGTGATTTAATTTCATCAATTGCTGGCTCTTCGACTTGTTGTCACACGGGATATCGAATTCCGCCATGATGAAGTCGAACAGCTGGTTTGTGTTCATCCGCGAATTAAACAGAAACGCCGTCTTCGACCGCTTCAGGTGCAGCCAGTCCAGCAGCCGGTTCACCAGCGTTGTCTTGCCCGTTCCCACTTCGCCGGTCAGCGTGATGAAACCCTTACGCGTTTGGATGCCATACATCAACCCGGACAGCGCTTCCTCGATCTGCTTCGTCAGAAACAGATAGCGGGGATCCGGGTTTACGTTGAACGGATTTTCCTTTAGTCCAAAGAAGCTCTTGTACATAAACTTGTGGCGTCTCCGTTTCGCGTTCTTCCGCCTGCCTGCTTTCTAGCGCAGTACGAATGGCCGCGCGTGCCAGCTCACTCCCACCGAAATCTGATTGGTCGTGAAACTCGAACTGCACGAGCCTGTACACCCGGACAGTTCCGTTCTCTCCACAAACGCCGTGTAGCTCACGTTGAACATCGCATTCCGTCCCAGCGGCCTGGCTGCCGAAACTCCGCCAAAAAAGGAGTCGTAATCGGTACTGCTTACGCCTTGTGTTGTTTCGGCACTCCGGTTTCGGGCATAACCCGCGTGAATTTCGCCGCTCCATACCCGCGACACCTTCCTCGTGGCTGAACCAGTCAATTGGTCCGTTGTTGCGCCCAGGAACACGCCGCTTCCTGCTGTGATTCCGTGAAAGTAGCTGGCCGTAAGGCTACCCTTCTCCACGAGATAATTCAGCGAAGCCCCCCCGGAGCCCGCGACGTGCTGTGTATCTGCCGTCGGAGTCTGCGCGATACGGAAATTCGTAATCTCGGGACCGCCCGACAGGGTCAGAGCCAGCCTGCGCGTTATCTTTCGTCCAAAAGCGACTTGGATTATGTGATCGCCAATCGCCTGCGGATCATTAATGTAATGGAACGCACTGAAACGATACTGCAGACCAATCGTGTTGCTGCGCGTGATCTGATAGTTGTAGCCGACGTTTCCGACGTACTGGTCACTTTCGATGTTTCCGGGCTCGGTAAATCGCAGCAGGCTGTAGAGCCCTCCAATCGTCACCGAACTCCGCCTCGACAACTGATAAGTCGTCTGCACTCCAGCCGTGTTGAAATAACGTGGACCAACCGCCGAAAAAATTGACTGTCCCGGGCTGTATCCTGCCCCAATTCCTGTCGGTCCTCCCCCTAACGATCCGCCCACTCCGGGAGTGGATAATCCCGTCCCCGCACCAAATCCAAACTGGGACTGCGGCAGATAGCCAAATTCGTCGAGAAGCACCAGCTGGAGACGTCTCCAGTTAAAGGTTTGTGTCGCTCCGAGCTGTTGGAACCAGCCATTTCCGATCCCATCGTCTGTCGAAAAATATCCGCCGCCGGAATAGCTCACCTGCAATTGCGAGCGGCTCCAGTTTTCAAGCAGACTCACGTTCCCGTTCAAGTAGCTTGTCGAGCTCCAGCTGTCTTGACCGCCCCCCAGGCTGCCATTGGATTGAATGACGTTGTTATAGGACACTCCAGGTACCCAGTAACTATGCCGTTCAGGGGGCGCGCCTACCGTCGTTTGCTGGAACCCGGTTAGCGGCCGAGTATCGGGCTGATAGGTGTCCGGAGATTGGTTCTGTTCCTGCTGATTATCGACGCCCAAAGGACCATAGGTTTTCGCCGGAGGCTTCGGAGGCTCACTGCTCTGCTGATCTTGAGCGTACGCGCTCGTTCTGGCCAGCCACCCGCACGCCGCAACTAAGATCGCCAACTTCTGTAGGTTCCTGCGTCTCATCATGACTCTTTCTATGGCACCACGATGGTATCGCCGGGCAGCAGCGGAATATCGTCCTGCTTTCCGTCCAGTACCAACTTGTAGTTGAACGGGTGCTTCACCTGCTTGCCGTTTTCGTTTCGCAGCACGTAAATCTTCTTAAGGTTGGAGAACTGTGTAAATCCTCCGCCACTCGTCAATGCCTGCAATGCCGTCATGTTCGGCAGCAGCGGATACGCTCCTGGCCGCGTCACCTCGCCTGTCACGTACACGCGCCGGCTGTTGATCTCCGCCACAGTTACGGTTACTTGCGGGTTGTTGATGAATTTCTTTAGCCCTTCTGTAATCGTATTGGCCAGTTCCATCGCTGTTAGGCCGGCTGCCTGCACGTCATTCAGCAGCGGCAGCGAAATTTTCCCATCCGGCCTGACCGGCACTGATCGCGAAATCTCCGTCTCTTTCCACACATCCACACGCAACACATCCTGCGGTCCGATCTTGTAACTCGCGTCGGTAGTTGCCGCGGCTTGTGTGACGGGCCGGGGCTGCGCGGGGGCGCTCTTTGCCGCTTCTTGCGCTTGCAATCCACCCGTGACCAGCATAGTCCCAATGGCTGCGTACAGCACCGCTTTCATCGCTTTTCTCCGTCGTTTTTCAATTCGGACCCAGGCACTTCCATCTGCTTGATCTTGTACAAAAGCGCCTTGTAGCTGATCTGAAGCTGCTTCGCAGCCTGCTTGCGGTTCCAATGTGTTCGTTCCAGCGCCTTCAAAATCAAATCGCGTTCCGCCGTTCGCGAAGCTTCGCGAGCTACTGCCTTTAGTGACGCATTTCTCAGCGCCTCGCCCGGATCCATCCGAAGTGTTGTCGGACATTGCAATTCTCCCATCACACCCACGGAATCGCCCAGCGCCACAATCCGCCGGGCCAGGTTTTCCAATTCCCGTACATTCCCTGGCCACTCATGCGCTCTCAACAATTCTTCATCATCCGCGTTCAGTACCGGCGTCTTTTTTCCCGCCTCGTGCGCGTGCTTCTCCAAAAAGTATTCCGCCAGCGGCGCGATATCCGCTTTTCTGTCTCGTAGCGCGGGCAACTTCACGCAGACGCCGTTAATCCGGAAATACAATTCCCTACGGAACCGCCCCATTCCGATCTCTCGATCCAAAACTCTTGTGGCGGTCGAGATCAGCCGCAGGCTCGCTCGCCCTCCCGACGCTACTTCCTGTTGCTGCAGCATCGCCTGCATTACTTTCTGACAATCCACGTCAAGTTCATCAATTCCGTCGAGGAAAAGCGTGCCGACGCTTCCTTCTTGAGCCTGCTCCAGACACTGCCTCATCTGGTTCAGCAAGTCTCCCGGCGCCAGCATGGTGCAGTTCAATTTTGCCATGGGCAGCTCGCGCCGCCGAGAAAGCTGGTGGATCAGCTTCCCATACACGTCCTTGCCGGTACCGCTTTCTCCACTCAGCAAAACCGGTATATCAGTCGGCGCGATTTCTCCGACAATAGAGTTGACCGATCGGATGGCCTCCGACTGACCGTACACAAAGCCATGCTCGCCGATCAGATCAATTGCGCGACTAAGTCCAGCTGCCATAAGTTTCCGGCAATATCACAGCAAGTCCCTGGCCAAGCGGTCGCCGGGCTTTAGCCCCTGAGAGTCGGCTAAGTCATTTGTTTGCAGTGTATTACAAGCATGTAGTCACGGAGCATCCTCGACCGCCCCATGGGCATTACCATCCGCCCATTCCACGAAGTGGCAAACTTTTATCCCTTTTTGGCCAGACCCAGCCACAGAGCTCTGTTCTTTTGTAGGTAACTCCATTAGAACAAATGAGATAGTCCCGGAATAGGTTTAGTCGCTACCGGCCGAAAAGTAGGTGCAGTCCGGATGGATGAACGCCAGAGCGCTCACGCTCGCCTCGGGGTCCATCATGAACCCCTCAGTCAGCTGTACCCCTATCTCCTCTGGTTTCAAAAGCTTCCAAAGTCCGGTCTGGTCCTCCAGCTCCGGGCACGCGGGATAGCCAAAGCTGTACCGTTTTCCGCGGTATCTTGACGTAAACCGCTGCGCCATCGTCATTTCGGCCGGGTCGGAATATCCCCAATCTTCCCGTATTCGCCGGTGCAACCACTCTGCGCAAGCTTCCGCCGTTTCAATCGCCAGCGCCTGCAGCCCATGTGAGCGAAAGTAATATCCTTCGTTCTTCGCCGCTTCCGACCTGCCCCGTACGCCTTCTCCCGCCGTCACTACAAACGCCGCGACGTGGTCCCGTTTCCCATCTCGCGTCGGCAAAATGTAGTCGCTCAGGCACAGCCGGTCACCCGCCGCCTGCCTTTTAAAATTCCACATATGCGCCGGCTTGCTCTCTCCCGGCTGGAAAACGTGCAGCCGTTCTCCCTCGCTCTCTGCCTCAAAAAATTGCCATACTGCGCGTACCTTCATGAATGTTGCCGCTTCTTCTTTAACTTCTTCCATCGCTTCGAACAATTCCACTGCTTTCGGCTCGCGCGCCGCCAATTGCTTCTCAAAATCGCCTTTGTATCCCAGATGCCGCCCATACAGCATGAAAGGATTGATGTAGCTCCACACTTCCCGCAAATCTGGCACCAGCCGCACCTTGCGATCCAGATATCCCACGGGCGCGATCGGCAAATCCGCGCGCACTTTTGGCGAACGCGTCACCGGCGTTAAGTCTTTCACTGTCACCGATGTGGTCACGCTCACGCCATCGCCGGCTGCTTGGTGCGCTTGCAGCACCGTCGCCCGCGTCGCCGGATCCATCAGCTCGTTCATCAGCCGCAGCCCAGTCATCGCGTCCTTCGCGTAACAAACTGCGTTGCCATAGCTCGGCGCAATCTTCGTCTGCGTAAACTTTCCGCTCAGCGCCGCTCCGCCCACCAGCAGCGGAACCATAATCCCCGCATCCTTCAGATCGCTCGCTGTAATCACCATCTGCTGCGCGCTCTTCACCAGCAATCCCGAAAGCCCGATTGCATCCGGATGGTGCTGCAAATATGCTTTGATCAGCTCTTCCGGCGGCACCTTGATTCCCAGATTCACCACCTCGTAGCCGTTGTTCTTCAAGATAATTTCCACGAGGTTTTTCCCGATGTCGTGTACGTCGCCCTTCACCGTTGCCAGCACGATCTTTCCGCGTTTCGCCGTGTCCGCTTTCTCCATGAACTGTTCTAGGTGCCCAACTGCCGCCTTCATCGCTTCCGCCGATTGCAGCACCTCCGCCACAATCAGCTCATTCGCGTTGAACAGCCGCCCCACTTCGGCCATTCCCGCCATCAGCGGCCCGTTGATGATATCCAGCGGCGCTGCGCCTTCCGCCCGCTTTTTCTCTAGGTCCTCAATCAGCCCGTCGCGCGTTCCCTGAATGATGTAATTCCCCAACCTCTCATCAAGCGGCAAATCCTCCGCGCGCAGCTTCTCTTTTTTCTTCGCCGTGCGAAAATGTTCGGTAATCGCCGCAATGTGAAACTGGTTGATTGCCGCCCGCTGTTCCTTACTCTGCTCCCTCCAGTCCATCGGCGCCCTTTTCAGCAGTTCGGCCTTCGAATTTCCCGCCTCCCCATGCTTCGGCGGATGCTGAAACAGCAAATTCTCCGCCAGCTCGCGCTCCAACTCCGGAATCGAGGCGAACCGCTCCAGCTTTTCCGTATTCACGATCGCCAGGTCCAACCCGGCCTTGGTGCAGTAGTACAGAAAGACCGAATTCACCACTTCCCGCGCGCCCGCTGGCAAGCCAAACGACACATTCGAAATTCCCAAGATCGTCCGCGCATTGGGAATCGCTTTCTTGATCGCGCGAATTCCTTCCACCGTCTCCACTGCGCCGCCGATGTAGTTTTCATCGCCCGTAGCGCACGGAAATACCAGCGGATCAAAAATAATGTCCTCGGCGTCGAGCCCGTACTGGTTCGTCAGCAATTCGAACGAACGCTGCGCTATCTCCAGCTTCCGCTCCCTCGTGAACGCCTGCGCCTGCAGCCGGTCCTCGTCAATGCAGCCCACCACCACCGCCGCGCCGTAGGCGTGCGCGATCGGTACCACCTTCTCGAATTTTTCCTCTCCGTCTTCCAGATTGATCGAATTGATGATCGCTTTCCCCTGGCAATACGTCAGCGCTATCTCCACCGCCGACGGATCGGTCGTATCCACCATCACCGGCGCTTTCACTTTGCGAATCAGCTTTTCGTAAAACGGCGCAATATCCTTTTTCTCGTCGCGCTCCGTGCTCTGCAGGCAAACGTCCACAATGTGCGCCCCGCCCTTCACTTGCCGCCGCGCAATCTCGCTCGCCTCTTCCCACTTTTCTTCGGCCACCAGGTTCTTGAACAGCCGCGACCCGATCACGTTGGTCCGCTCACCCACTAATAGCGGCCGCGTGCTGTCATCCGCTTCCACCGTCTCAATTCCCGAATACACTGCACGGTGCGCTTTCCCCGGCCGTATGCGCGGATTCTTTCCCGCCGCCATCTGTGCAATCGCCGCAATATGCTTCTCTGTCGTCCCGCAGCAACCACCCACCAGATTCAGCCACCCGTGGTCCACAAACTTTTCCAGTTGTGCCGCTAGCGACGTCGGCGTCTCCAAATACTTGCCTTCCTCGTCTGGCAATCCGGCGTTCGGATAGCAGGATACAAATTCGGCTGTCACCCCGCTCAGGGTCCGAATATGGTCGGTCATGAACTCCGGCCCGGTTGCGCAGTTCATCCCAAATGCCAGCGGCTTCGCATGCTTCAGCGAGGCCCACATGGCCTCAACCGTTTGCCCCGCCAGCATTGTCCCCATCGGCTCGATGGTTACCGAGACGATCACCGGCACACGCTCGCCAATTTCCCGCGACAATTTGTCAATCGCCAACAATGCCGCTTTGATGTTCCGCGTGTCCTGGCAGGTCTCCACCAACAGCAGATCCACGCCGCCCTCGATCAATCCCTGCGCCTGCAGGTAATAATTTTCACGCAGCCCCGCGAACGTCACCCCGCCGGTGACGGTGATCGCTTTGGTCGTCGGTCCCATCGAGCCCGCCACGAAGCGCGGCCGTCCCGGCTTCGCAAACTCCGCAGCGGCCTGCCGCGCCAGCTCCGCCGCTTTCTTATTCAGCTCGTGCGCTTCCGCCGACAGGCCGTACTCCCCCAGCACCAGCGGCGTCCCGCCAAACGTGTCCGTCTCCACAATGTCCGCGCCTGCCGCAAAATATTTCCGGTGAATATCCAGCACCACGTCCGGACGCGTACGCACCAATACCTCGTTGCAGCCTTCCAGGGCCGCTCCGCCAAAATCCTCCGTGGACAAGTTCCGCTGTTGCAGCATGGTACCCATCGCTCCATCGAGCACCAGGACACGCTGCCCCAGCAGCTCCCGCAAAGCCTGTTCTATTTCCCTGAAATTTTGCATCCCGGATCTTGTAGCGCCGACAATCTTGTCTGCGCCTCTTCCATTGGTAGGTGTAGCGAAGGTCGTAGCTCCTTGCGGCTCCGCCAGCCGGTCCATCCCTCTTGGGTAACGGCCGACTGCGAACATCGCTTATTTTACGCGTCTTTCTCCTTAGAATCGAATCCAGTGGAACCATTATTGCCGCAGCTAAACGTCCTCCGAATCGCGTATAAGCAGGCAGGGTCGTTCGAGCGCCGAGGAATCTGTTTTTTCGCTCTTAGAGGCTTGCCCATGCCCGCCATTGGCGGTCTGGAGTACATCCAACTGGTCAGTAACAGTTCGTGAACACCTGCCCCAAAGTTCCTTGCCCACTCGTCCAGTTTTCCCTACCCTATCGAAGGTGGCCACTAAACGTCCGAGTCCCAAGCTTTCGATTTGCCTGCTCTCGCCGCATCCTCTCGTGCTGAGCGAGTTCGAACGCCTTTTGTCCAGGCCCGATTTCAAAGTCATTTCCAAACAGCTCGAATCCACCCTGGCTCCAGATCTTCGTTCTTTCGAACCGCCCAAAGCCCAGGTATACGTCATTGATGCGCACGCCGCCCGTCAAGCCACCGGCGCCTTGCTCTCCAATATTCTCGAGCGCCACGCTGATGCTCGCCTCATAGTCGTCGGCGAACAACATCAGGACTCCACTAGCTTCTCCCTGCTTCGTCTCGGCGTAAAAGGCATCCTCACCTACACCGAGGCTCGCGACCAGCTTATTCGCGCTCTCCCGCTCGTTGCCAATGGAGGCTTTTGGGTCCCGCGCACCGTTCTCTCGGGTTTCGTCGACTCCATCCTCTCCGGACAGGCGCGCCGGCTCAAATCCGACTCCGTTGCCAACCTGAGCCGCCGCGAGCAGGAAGTCCTCGATTCGCTCCTCGAAAATCTTTCCAACAAGGAAATCGCGGGCAAGCTCAACATCGCTGAGCGCACCGTAAAGTTCCACGTCTCCAACCTGCTTAACAAATTCGGTGTCCGCCGCCGCGCCGACCTCATCCTCCTGACCTTCCAACGCCGCATGGCCCCGGACTCCTGAGCCTTTCCCGAATTCCGCCCCTTTTTCATAGCACGCCCACAACTGATCATCCCAACGAGGAATCTCTCGGAGTCCTTCCGCGCTCTTCCATTAACGCATTCCCGCTCCCTCCTCTCCTCTTCCTTCTTTACTCTCCCTCCGCTCCCCCGCTAAACTTTCCTCTCAACTTATGACCTCTCACCGCCGCAACCCTGCTGCTCTGGTGGATCCCAAACTCTCCGTCGTCATTCCCGTTTACAACGAAAAAGCCACCATTGACGAGATCCTTCGCCGCGTCATCGACACCGAGTTCCGCAAGGAAATTGTCCTCGTCGATGACTGCTCTACTGACGGCACCCGCCAAATTCTGGAAAAAATGCTTCAGCTGCAATCTTCCGGCGCCGCCGAAGCTCCCGCCTTCGACGGCGGCGACCCCATCGCACTCCGCGACGTGCGCATTTTCTTCCAAGCCCACAATCAAGGTAAAGGTGCCGCTCTCCGTCGTGGCTTTGCCGAAGTTACCGGCGACATCATCCTGGTCCAGGATGCCGACCTCGAATACGATCCACGGGACTATGGCAAGCTTCTCGAACCTCTTGTTGACGGCCGTGCCGACGTGGTCTTCGGCTCCCGTTTCCTCGGCGGCCCGCAGCGTGTCCACTACTTCTGGCATTACGTCGCCAACAAAATGCTCACCTTGCTTTCCGACATTTTCACCAACCTCAAACTCACCGATATGGAGACCTGCTACAAAGTCTTCCGCCGCGAAGTCCTGCAAGGCATCCGGCTCAAATCCGATCGCTTCGGCTTTGAGCCTGAAATCACTGCCAAGGTCGCAAAAGGGAATTGGCGGGTGTATGAAGTCCCCATCTCCTACGCTGGCCGTACCTACGAAGAGGGCAAGAAGATCACCTGGAAAGATGGTTTTCAGGCACTCTGGTGCATCATCCGCTTCCGCTTCACCGACTAGGCGGACAGCTGGACAACCGCGCTGGTACGGTTTGGCCCGTGCAAAACGCTTAAAACCGGATGGCCCGATAGACGGTTCTATACGATTTGACTTACATAACTAGCCCGTTTTAAATCGTTTGTATATCGGGGTCCAGCTTCCTGCCCTTTTGTGTGCGCTCCGATGAATCCGTCTAGGACCACTCTGAATCATGCCAACTCGTGTCTGGTGTTCTCTCTTCCTGTCGATCGTGTCTTTGACGTTGTCCAGCGTTCGCGCAGAGGCTCAAGCCGGAAACGGTGACCTCACGGGAGAAGTACGCGACGGCTCGGGCGGATTGGTGGCGGGCGCGAAGGTGACACTCGCGCGCGCCGACACGCAACAGACTTTCGCAACGTTCAGCACCGACGGCGGTGTTTACACCTTTCCCAGCCTGAAGCCCGGGACTTACACCGTCACCGCGGAACTATCCGGCTTTAAAAGGCTGGTGCGGGAAGGCATTGTCGTCTCCACAGGGAATACTACCCGCGTGGACCTGCAAGTGGTCGTTGGTGAGGTGAGTGAAGTCGTCACGGTTAAGGGTG
Organism: Candidatus Eiseniibacteriota bacterium; assembly: GCA_035607085.1. GTDB lineage: Bacteria > Acidobacteriota > Terriglobia > Acidiferrales > UBA7541 > Acidiferrum. The sequence continues at coordinate 10,523 of DATMZI010000128.1, forward strand.
AAGCCTCAACGCTAAAAACGGAATCCGCCACCCTCAGCCAAACCATCGACGCAATAGAAATTCCCGCGCTGCCCTTGAACGGCAGAACTTTTATTAACTTGATCGCGCTTGCGCCGGGCGTCGCGGTGCCGCCAGGGTCTTCGTTGCCGAGATTGAGCGGAAGCCGTCCCCGTACCAACGAGTATCAATACGATGGGATAGGAGTCTTGCAGCCGGAACCGGGCCAGGTGGCATATTTCCCGATCGTGGATGCGATTCAGGAATTTAACGTCGAGACGAATTCCGCGCCCGCGGAGTTTGGACGGTTCAACGGCGGCGTGATCAATCTCACGACGAAGTCCGGCACGAACGACTATCACGGCTCGGTATTTGAGTTTCTCCGCAATGAAAAGCTGAACGCACGAAACCTTTTCGCGCCGGCTGGGGTTGCCAGTCCCGGCAGGCCGGAATTTCGCCGCAATCAATTCGGTTTTGTGGCCGGCGGTCCCATCATTCGCGAAAAGACATTTTTCTTTGTGGACTATCAGGGCACGCGGCAGCTGATCGGTCGCGTGGTGACCTCGACGGTTCCTACTCTGGCGGAACGCGATAACGGCGATTTTTCAAAACTGCTGGGCCAGCCGTTGTTCCGCGACCCCGGCAACAACAATGCGGTAACGACAAATCCCATCAATGCGCAGGGCAATCCCAACAACCCGATCACGACGACCGACACCAACGGGGCCACGATCCAGGTGCGGCGAAACATGATCTTTCGCCCTTCGGATCACTTGGCTTACGCGGGCAATATCATTCCGCCAAACACCTTTGACACGGTCGCCGAGAACTTGCTGGCCAGCTATCCCCTTCCCGCCGCCAGCGGCCAAGCCAACAATTTCAGCCGCATCGCGAACGAGCCGGACAACCAGGACCAGTTCGATATTCGCCTGGATCATCGTTTCTCGAGCCGCGATCAAATTTTCGGCCGCTATTCGTATTTCAGGGATTTCACCTCTCCGGTCACCGCGTTTGCCAACGGCAGCGGCACGGTTGCTGCCGGATCGTTGGCCACCGGGCCGCAGGCGACCGTGGCTCAATCGGTGGTGGCGAATCATCAGCATGCGTTTTCACCGACACTTTTCAACGAGGCGCGTTTTGGTTATACCCGGCGGCATGTGGAGCGAGCAGCGCTGCTGCTCGCGAGTCCTCCGTCGGAGAGCCTGGGCCTGCCCGGAATTCCCACGAATGGCGCCTTCAACAACGAATTCCCAACCTTCCTGATCACTGGATTTCAGCAATTGGGTCCCCCGTCGAACACGGATTCGTCTTTTCGCACGGACGTCGTGGAGTTGGCCGACACTGCTTCGTGGCAGCACGGGCGACACACGGTCAAATTTGGGATCGACAACCGGATTTCGCGCCTGGACGTTCTGCAACCGCCCTCGCCGACCGGCTCCTTCACCTTCAGCACACTGTTCACAAACTTGAGCGGCGTCACCGGAACCGGCAATGCGCTTGCCAGCTTTCTGCTCGGCCAGGTGCAGCAGTTCTCCATCGATATTCAGCAGACCGTTCTGCAGCCGCGCGCGTGGTTTCAGGAATGGTTCGTTCAGGACGATTGGAAGCTGACCAGCCGGCTGACGATGAATATCGGAACCCGCTACACGTTGAATTTTCCGTCAACGGAAGCAAACGATCGCGGCGCGGTGTTCAACCTGCAGACGCAGGAACTGCAGTATCTGGGGCAGGACGGATTTTCCCATTCCGCGCGGCAACTGCATTGGAAGGATTTCGGGCCGCGTCTGGGCATCTCCTATCTGCTCACCAAAAAGAGCGTACTGCGCTCCGGATATGGACTGACGTTTTTCGACCAGGCCGGCATTACCACGCCGTTCACGATTCCGCAGTTTCCGTTCGTGCAGACCGTCACTCAGGCGACGCTCGACAACAAGACGCCGGCGTTTGTGCTGGCAAATGGGCCATCGGTTCAGCCAGTCGAGCCCACGCCCGATGCCGGCTTGGGTCAAGGCGTGTTTTCCGTGGATCGCGGGTTAAGCTCGGGCTACGTGCAGCAGTGGAATTTGACGTTGCAGCGGGAACTGACGCCTTCGCTTTCTTTTGAAGTGGCTTACGTTGGATCGAAAGCCACGCACCTGGGTGTTCCCGATGTAAACCTCAACCAGCTCACGTTAGATCAATTGGCGCTGGGTAGCGCGCTGACGCAGACAGTGCCGAATCCGTTCTTTGGGCAGCTTCCGCCGTCTTCATCAATTGGCGGACCCACAATTTCGCAGGCCCAGTTGCTCAAGCCGTACCCGCGATTTACAAACGTCACACTGTTCCGCAACAACGTCGGCAATTCGGACTATCACGCTGTCCAAGCCAAACTAGAAAAGCGATTCTCGCGCGGGCTCACCTTCCTCGTCAGCTACACGCGTTCCAAACTGATCGATGATGCTTCTTCGGTCTTCGACGCTTCGATATTTACCGGCCCTATTGCCAATTTCCCGGTCGCCGACAGTTTCAACCGTCGCCTGGAACAGGACGTTTCGAACGGTGATATTCCCAACTATTTCGTCGCGAGCTGGGTGTATGAGTTGCCGATCGGTCCGGGGCACAAGCTGCATCCCTCCGGAGTATTGGGAAAATTCACAAATGGCTGGCAAATTTCCGGAATTGCCACGGTAGAATCCGGCATTCCGCTGGCGCTGACACAAACGACGAACTTCAACGCGTTTGCGGGATTCGGCACGCAGCGCCCGAATTGTGTGGGCGATCCTGCACCGGACCACGCAACCACCGCGGCGTATTTCAATCCGGCGGCATTTGCCATAGCGCCGCAATTTACCCTGGGCACTTGCTCGCGCAATCCGGTGCGCGGACCGAGTTATCAGGACGCCGACCTGGCGTTCATCAAACATACGAACATTACCGAACGCTACGCGCTGGATTTTCGGACGGAGATCTTCAACCTGACCAATACGCCGCCACTCAACGCGCCCAATGTAGTCTTCGGCAGCGCGGCGTTTGGCACCATTACCTCTGCCGGTGACCCGCGCGTGATTCAATTGGCTTTGAAGCTGAATTTTTGATGTGTGATGGCGGGACTGCGTCTAGGAGATCACTTTGATTTCGGGACCAGCCGAATTTCAAAAACGGATGGCCACAGTTTTCCGGTTACGAAAAGACGCTTGCGTTCCGGGTCATAGGCGATACCGTTGAGAACGGCGCCGTCTTCTCGCCGATACATGGGACTCAGAAGACCGGTGAGATTGATCCAGCCGAGCACTTTGCCGCTTTGCGGCGAAATGCGGGCGATGCGGTCAGTCTGCCAGACGTTGGCGAAAATTTCTCCTTCGACGTACTCCAGCTCGTTTAATTGATCGATGGGTTTGCCGCCGTCGCGTACGGTGAAGCGGCGCTTTTCTGCAAGCGTGGCCGCGTCGAGAACGCGGATGTCCGGCGTGCCATCGCTCATGAAGATTTCGTCCCCCTTTGTCGTCAGGCCCCAGCCCTCCCCTTGGTATGAGAACTGCCGCAGCTGGCGGAAGTCGCCGGCGTCGTACACAAATCCGGTTTGCGAAAGCCAGGTCAGCTGGATAATTTCGTTCTTGTAAAACGTGATGCCTTCGCCGAAATATTCCGGCGCGAGGTCCACGCGTTGGACGATTTCGCCGGTCTCCAGGCGCACCTTGCGGAGCGACGAGCGGCCTTTTATCCCGGTGCCTTCATAGAGAAACCCGTCGCGCCAGGCCAGACCTTGCGTGAAGGCCATGGCGTCATGAGGGAAGGCGTGCAGTACCTTGAACGTGTAGTCGATTTTCGGTAAGGCGTGGCCGCGGGGCGAAGTTTGAGAAAAAACCGAATCAGGCACGGCGGCGGTCAAGAAGGCCAGCAACAGACAAACGGGCGTCCAAATTGTCATTGACGCGTCATTGTCGCATTGGGTCGCGCTGCCGGACTAGCCGGAAACACTCACGGGCGAAAGACCAAGCGGCGCGAAGAGGTGCCGCGATTCCATGCGGATTCGATGTCGGTCAGCGGGACCTGCTCGGTATCCATTTGGAGCGCACCCCTTGCGGCTTGATCGAAAACCTGGCGCAGAGCAGCGGAGAGGACCTCCAAGGGAGGAATTCCGGCGGTGCCCATAATGGTAAGAGCCGTGCTGCGAAGCGCGGCGGCAGGAAGTTGAATAGTAGGTGCCGCGGATTCCCCGACTTGCAGCAGGCGGGTTTCGCTAGCGCTGGCCGCGAATTCGTGAGTGGTTATGGCGGCCAGCAGTGCTTCCGTCGCAGGACCCCAGACGTAATCAATGACCACATCGAGGCGGGCTTCCGAATTTTGGCGGCGAAAAGCTTCCACAAGCGACTCTCGCGGCAGATTCAGGGAAATCGTTAGATCGGCGCCCAGCGTGGGCAGCGCCGCGAGGCTCGCCGGATTGCGGCCAGCCGCGACCACGCGTCCGGCGCCAAGGATTTTCGCGATTTGTACGGCCAGTCTCCCGGTAACGCCGGTCGCCCCCAGGATTAGTACTGTCTCGCCGGCGACCAGTTTGGCTCGATGGCTGAGCGACAACCAGGCCGACACGCCGGGATTGGGAATTGCAGCGGCAGTAGCGTCGTCGAGGGCCTCCGGAACGGAAAAGCATTGCTGGCGTCGAACCACACTGCGTTCAGCGAAGGCGCCGTAAGGGCGGCGCGGTCCACCGAAAAAAACACGCGAGCGATCCGCCAGACGGCCTACGCCGTCTGATCCGCAGACGACGGGGAATTCGCGCGGGCTGGCGAAGTGGGTGCCCGCCGCGAGCTGCCTGTCTATGGGCTTAAGCGAAGCGGCGAGGACGGTGAGGAGAACCTCATCTTCACCCGCGACTGGATCGGGAAAATCCTCAAGGCCCGGAGATTTGCCGAGTTCGCGAAGGACGGCCGCACGCATAAGCGAAATTCATGGTGTCAAAAGCAGCGCGCTTGAGCAAGCGCGGTCAGGCGAGAGACGGTTACCTCCGATTTGTGGACTACCGGGAAGCTACTTGCTGTTGCCGGCCGTAATCGTCCCGGGCTTGGGCATTTGTTTCGCGTAGATCAGCCGAAGTGTGATCGTGCGCGTTTCGCCGGAACCAATATTTACGTTTTTCTGCCACTCCGAAAAAATGCCGTTGGCGGATGCGCGCAAATCGTAGTTGTCGGCGACCAGCTTGGACACGGTGAACCGGCCGTGAGCGTCAGTGCGCACGACGTGAGGGGAGCTGCCAGCCGAGGACTGATAGGTGATCGCCGCGCGGGCAACCGGTTTGTCGTTGGGACCGAGCACGATACCGGTCAGTGTGCTGGAGCCTTTATGTTGCGGGGCGGCGAACACTGTGCGCGTTGCTAGCAGCGCCGTTGCAAAGAGAGTCGTAAAGACAAGAACGAATGTGATGAGCCGTTTCATGCGTTTGTTCTCTCAGCCGGATTGCCTGGACCGGCCTTTCACAATTCAGTCTAGAAGGCACGGGCGTATGGCGGTCGGCGAACAAGAAATTGTGCCGTGGGAACAACCTGTCACCGAGGTCAGGTGGGTGCGCGACGGGAAAGTTGTCGCCTTTTGGGATGGGATGATTATTAGATGGAGTAATTCGGTCGCTACCAGTCACGCTTTTGCGACGCACGGCGAAGGGACGTAAACCCGTTCGCTCGACGGGTGTACTCTAAGCCCGCTGAACGTGAATTCAATTCATCCTGACTTGGGGAGTTGAGTTGCCAACCAAACGCCGCATTCTGCTGTCTTTGATGACGGAGGAGAACGACTTTCAACTGGAACAAGCCGCGTCTGCTCGCCGAGTCGCCGAAGGCCTGCCGTTGGACTTGCAAATACTGTTCGCCGGAAACGATACAATTACGCAGAGCACGCAGATCTTGCGTGCCATTCAAGGAGACGCCGCGTTGCGGCCCGACGCGATCATCTTTGAACCAGTCGGCGGAACGGCTCTTCCGCAAGTGGCTCGCGCGGCCTGCAGCGCCGGTATCGGCTGGTGTGTGCTGATCAACGTTCCCGAATATCTTGGGGATTTGCGTCGCACCGCAAAGGCTCCCGTGTTCGCCGTGGGAACCGACCAGGAAGAGATAGGACACATCCAGGCCAAGCAATTTGCAGCGCTGCTGCCGCGCGGAGGCAGCGTGCTCTACATACAGGGCCCATCGGAGCATTTCGCCGCCAAGCAACGCACGCTGGGCTTGCAGTCGACGCTGTCGCCGAACATTCGCATCAGCGGGCTGCGTGCCAACTGGACCGAAGAAGGCGCGGCGCGCAGCGTAACTTCATGGCTGAAGCTGACAGCAGCCAATAAAATTCGCGTGGACCTGGTCGCTGCACAAAACGACCTGATGGCCCTCGCGGCGCGTAAAGTATTTCAGGGTGTAAATGACGTAACGGAACGCGAGCGATGGGCGGGCACTCCGTTTGTGGGCGTGGATGGCTTGCCGAAAACCGGGCAGGCCTGGGTGCGCGATCAATTGCTAAATGCAACCGTCATCATGCCGCCCTGCGCGGGTCACGCGCTGACGCTGATGATGGACGCGCTTGCGAAGCAGAAGCAGGTGCAGGAAAAAAACTGGCTGCCGCCGCAGTCCTTTCCAGCGCTCGAGGAATTGCGGCCAACCGAAGCCCTGCCGCAATGAAGCGAAAATGGCGAGCCTTCTGCAGCGCTTGCCAAGGCTCAGGGGAGTTTCAGATCGAGCGCGTAGATGTCAGTTCCGCCGCGATCGACGGTGGCATAGATGGACCCATCGGGCGCTACGCCGGTGAAATGACACTGCGAGGCCAGGGAACCCAGGTAATCCTTAAATCCGACTACTTTTTCGGGCAGCGCGCGCCCCAAGCGCACGCGGTAAATCGATTGCTCTGTGTCCGCCATTTCCTGGTAGTAGACGTAGTTGCTGTCTGCGGACCAACGCATGCCTTGCACGTTGGTCGATTCAGCGAGCAGCGACCACTTTTTTGTCGCCAAAGAGTACAACAAGATGTCGTGCGTCTTGCTGTTGATGGCTGCGATGAATTTTCCGTCCGGCGACCATCTCGGCTGAATCAAGCCTTGCGAGTCCGGGAGTGTTTCCATTTTGCCCGAATCGCGTTCCGCGATGCGCAGATCCGACCTATCTCCCTCGAAATAATCAAACAAAATCAACTTGCCATCCGAGGACCAATCGCCGGAACGCGTGGATCCCTTCGACAGGTCGTGGAGTAAAGCGCGCGGAATGCCGCCATTGCTCGGTACCAGATAAAGCTGCGGACGCTTGGCGAGAAAAAATCCAGTAAACAGGACTTCGTTACCGTCCGGAGACCACTGCGGCGCTAGGGCCCCCGGCGTTGAAGCCGTCAGTTCGATCCGTTCTTTGCCTGTCCGGCGGCTCTTCCACAGCGCACCGTTTTCGCGCAGGGAGTACACCAGCCACTCACCGTCCGCCGTCACATCTACGTCGGTCGCGCCAGCATCGGGCAACACAACGTCATTCTGTCCGGTGCGCGGATTCATCCGGATCAATTGATATTCGGGATGCGTGCCCAGCGCAAAAAATCTGTTGGAATCATCGGTGCCGGTGACGCTCCGAAACGCCACTGGGCCGTGTGTCAACTCGGTGGACGTGCGCCTAGGCGAAAAAATCCCGCCTGACTCACGAGAAGCCCACACGTTGGATGCGGAATCGATGATCTGGCCCAGATGTGAATCCGAACCTGCGGTGAAAAGGAAATAGCGATCGTCACTCCCCCAGGCGCCGGTGGTGTCGTGCAGGTCGGTGTTGGCATTCAGCAGCACCCGGCGCAGTCCCTTGCCTTCGATGCCGATTTCCCACATTTCGTCGGTGGATTTGTCCGAATCAGTCACTGTGAAACGAATCCACTTGCCGTCTTCAGACCAAACCGGAGAATGCGGCCTTCCCGTAAATCTATGGATTACCACCGCGGCGGTGCCGTCGCGCCGTACGGTCAGCAGGCGATCGCCCTGCGTAAAGGCGATCAGGTCGCCGATCGGCGACCATGCCGCATCGCTTGCCGTCACGTCGCCCAGGCGATGGGGAACTCCGCCGTGCGCGGGCCAAATCCATAGCGGGATCTGGTCGTCTTCGTGCACAAACGGCCCGATCAGCAACTGCGTACGGTCGGGCGACAGATCGAAGATAATGGTGTTCCCAAACGGCGAAGGCAGCTTTTCCACGCTGCCGCCGTGAATGGACGTGGTCATCAGCGTCCATTGCCCGCTCTCGCGCGAGACAAAATAAAGCCGAGCCCCGTCGGAAACAATCTGGCTTCCCGGGGCCACCCGCCCGGTATGCGTCAGTTGCGTCACTCTTACGACCTGCGGCTCTTGCGTGGGCCAGTAGCGCCAGACGAGAGCGGCCGCAACCATAGTCGCCGCCAACAACAGGACCAAGCGGAACAACCGAAAACGCTGGCTCTTAGGCAGGTCAGCTGGCGGTGTCGCAGTGCGAAGATCCGAGCCGGCCAATGGAAGCTCGGCGGGCTCGGCAGCCAGGCCTTGCTCGTTCTCCGTGTCTAGCGCCTCGCTCAGCAGCGCCGGCTCGTGAAAGTGCACGGGCGCGATGAATCGATACCCCTTCTTGGGTACGGTTTCCACAAACCGAGGATTCTCCGGATCATCATTCAGGACGGCGCGTAGCTTCATCAACGCCGTATTCAGACTGCCGTCGAATTCTACGTAAGTGCCTTCCGGCCAAAGCCGGGTGCACAGCTCTTCGCGGCTGATAATGTTGCCGGGTCGTTCCAGCAAGAAGGTAAGGATGCGAAACGGCTGCTCTTGCAGCTTGACCGGAATTCCGTGTCGTTTCAGCGTTCCGGAGTCCAGATCAGCTTCGTACAGGCCGAAGCGGCGTATCCGATGTTCGGAAATCTGAGGAGCCATAGCCAGTTTGAGTCCTCATCGTTGCTGCTCGAGCCGGTTGATGTTTTCATCCAAGCTCTTAGTTATCCGTAGCTTAACAGATTATTTGTGCTTGATAAACAGTTCGTTTGACCGGCTACAGCGTTTACTTCATTCTTCGTCCACGGTGAGCAGACTTGAGCCCGAAACTCCAGGTCTTCGGGAACAACGCTGCTTAGGAGACCGGGGGAGAATCCCTGCCAGAGTGGATTCTTCTCCAGGTCTCCATTTTTGTGTTGCACCGACCTGATCGAGAACGCCCCCGCTTCGCTTGCCAATCGCTTAGCGCTCGCCGCCCCCTCCCAACCCTCCCGAGTCCAGAGGTAGGACCACTTCCGGTGCCCAAATCGGCGAAGCGTGTAGAATAAAAATTGCGGCGCGCGAGGCTTTCCCGAATGTTCCACGCAAACAAGTCATCCATCGCTGGTTATTCCTGCGCCTTGCTTGGCGTCGCTCTTTGCACTGTGCTGGTAAGCGGCGTCGCCGAACTGCGTGCACGTTCCGGTCCTCAAAGCTCCCTCGCCGAAGACCTCGACGGCAAGCCGCTCGATCCCTTCGCCGCATCCGAAGGCCGAGTAGTCGTGCTTGTCTTCGTGCGTACCGATTGCCCCATTTCCAACCGCTACGCGCCGCTGCTTCAGAAGTTGAGCGAAAAATTTCGCAGCCGGGCAAAATTCTGGCTGGTCTATCCCGACCGAGCCGAAACCGCCTCACAAATCAAAGCGCATCTTCGGGACTACCAATATTCCATCGGCGCGCTGCGCGATACCCGGCGTGCTCTCGTCAAACGCTCGCAGGCCACCATCACTCCGGAAGCCGCGGTCTTCGACTCTTCCGGCCGCCTGCTCTATCACGGCCGTATTGATAACCAGTATCAGGATTTGGGCCGCTCCCGCCCCGCAGCGACCACGCACGAACTCGATGACGCGATTTTGGCCGCGCTGGATGGCAGGCGCATCAGCACCGAGCGCGCCAACGCAGTCGGCTGCTATATTTCCGACCTGAAATGAAATCTGCCTGCGAAGTGCGCGCCCGACTCCCGGTTCTCGAGCTATCTTCGCTCCTGATTCTCGCCACTCTCATGGCCTCGGCGCGTTCGCCAGAGACCGCAAAGTCCGCCGCGGCAAATTCCGCGCCAACCACCTTCGCACGCGATATTGCTCCCATCGTTTTTCGTTCCTGCGCCCCTTGCCACCACTCCGGCGAAGCCGGCCCGTTTCCCCTAGTCACCTACGGCGATGTGAAGTCTCACGCCCGCCAGATCGCCGAGGTCACCCGCAAACGCCTGATGCCTCCGTGGCTCCCGTCCGCCGAGGGTCTGCGCCTTGCAGACGACGCCCACTTGGCGGAACAAGACATCGCTGTGCTTCAGAAATGGGTCAACGACGGCATGCCCGAAGGCAACCGCGCCGAACTGCCGCCCACTCCGGAGTTCAGGTCCGGATGGCAACTCGGTACGCCGGATTTGGTTCTGCAGGCAACCACTCCCTACGCGATTCCCCCGAACGGCAGCGACGTCTACTGGAACTTTATTTTCCGCTCGCCGCTCAAAACCTCGCGCTTCATCAAAGCCATCGAAATCCATCCCGGCGACAAACGCCTGGTGCATCATGCCAATCTTCTGGTCGACCGCACGCAATCCGCCCGTCGCGAGGAAAAATCCCCCGGCAGCGGGTTCGCCGGTATGGAACTGCAAATCGAATCCGAATCCTTCGATCCCGATGGCCACTTTCTTTTCTGGAAGCCCGGCAGCCCGCCCATCGTCGAGCCGCCGGGCCTCGCAATGCGTCTTGATCCCGAAAATGATCTGGTCCTGAATGCTCACTTGCAGCCTTCCGGTAAGCCGGAATCGGTTCAGCCAACCATCGGAATCTATTTTTCCGCCGAACCGGCCACGCTCTTCCCGGTCTTGCTGCAAATCGAAAACGATCGCGCTCTGGACATTCCCCCGGATCACAACAATTTCATCGTCAGCGACGAATTCATCCTGCCCGAAAACGTACAGCTGCTCGCGCTCTATCCGCACGCACATTATCTCTGCCGCGACATGCTCGCCACCGCGCGCCTGCCGGACGGCTCGGAAAAAACTCTCATCCACATTCCCCGCTGGGATCTCAACTGGCAAGCCGTCTTTCGCCTGGCGCAACCCGAGCCTCTGCCACGCGGCACGGCCATCGTCATGCGCTACCGTTACGACAACTCCAGCGACAACATCGCCAATCCCAACAACCCGCCGCAGCGTGTCACGGCCGGAAATCGCGCCGTAGATGAAATGGCTCATCTCTGGCTACAAGTTCTTCCCGAATCCAAATCCGCCGGAGAGCGCGACCCGCGCATGGTTCTGCAGGAATCGCTCGCCCGCCACCACATCAAAAACAATCCCGCCGATTTTGAGGCCCATTACAATCTGGCCTCCATGCTTCAGGCGCGCGGCGCCGTCGAAGAATCCGTGCGGCAGTATCAGACCGCGCTCGATCTGCGGCCAGGCGACGCCACCGTCGAAAACGCACTCGGCGCGGCGCTGTTGTCGTCCGGGAAAATTTCTGAAGCGATCAGGCATCTTTACGCCGCCACCGTGGCACGCCCCGGCTATTTCGACGCCCACTACAACCTCGGCATTGCCCTCGCTTCCGCCCGAGAATTTGCCCGTGCCACTCAGGAATTTGCCGAAGCCGCCAAACTGAAACCGGAAGATTCCGGTGCCGAAGCCAACCTCGGTGCCGCCTTCGCGGCACTAGGCCAGGACGAAAAAGCTTTGGTTCACTTGCAACACGCTTTGCAACTTGATCCCACGAACCAATTGGCCCGCGAAAATTTGGACGCCCTGCAAAAAAAGCCATAGTCAAATTCGAATCCTTACCACGGTTATTCTGAGCGGACCGCAGGTTCGCGAGATTTCAAGGCACATCCCCTGGGAACTGCAACCCGACGAGACTCCCAAGCCAGGGACGCTTGTCAAACCGTCGCGCGCACGGTAAGTTCGCTACACAAGCTTGGAGGTCTAATGCGCCGCATCCTTTCCATCGTTGTCCTTTCAGTCGCCATTTGCTCCACTTCCGTTGCTCTCTCCCGGACCGCAGCGCTCTCCTCGTCCGCGCCTGACGCCACGCTTCTTGAGGGCTCCTCGCGCAAGCCCCCGCTCAACAATTGGACCGTCGTCCGCCTCTCCGGGTCGCCCAAACAAATTGGCTACCAGCACGGCTATCTGCTGGCCCCGGAGATCGCCGACCTGCAAAAGGTTTTTCTTCTCGAGCTGACCCACGACACCGGCAAGGATTGGAATTTTTTCCGCGAAGCCGGCAAAAACGTCTGGTGGCCGCATATCGATCAGGAATATCGCGATGAAATGCAGGCCATCGCGGACGGCGCAAACGCGCGCGGCGTCCATCTCGACGTCTGGGACATCGTGGTCATGAATGGGGCCGAAGAGTGGAGCTACTACGTCGGGCAATACGATAAGGACCACAAAATCGCGTCACCGCCCACGGTCACCGCCCCCGATCACTGCAGCGCCTTTGTGGCCACCGGCAGCTACACCAAAGACGGCAAGGTGGTCATCGCTCACAACAATTGGACCGGTTATATGGATGGCTCACGCTGGACCATGGCCTTCGACATCAAGCCCGCCGATGGCTACCGATTTGTAATGGATGGCCTGCCCGGCATAATCCACAGTGGCGACGACTTCGGCGTTAATTCCGCTGGCGTGGTCATCACCGAAACCACCATCACCGGATTTTCCGGCTACGATTTCAGGGGCATTCCCGAATTTATTCGCGCTCGCAAAGCCATGCAGTATTCCTCTTCGATCGACGACGTCGCGCGAATCTTCAAGGAAGGAAACAACGGCGGCTATGCCAACGATTGGCTGATCGCCGATATCAAAAAGAACGAAATCGCCAGCCTCGAACTTGGCCTCAAGAACGTCACCCTCGAGCGCAAGACCGACGGCTACTTTGTCGGCTCTAATTTTCCGATTAGCCCTAAGCTTGCCTTGGAAGAAACGGACTTCAATCTGAAGGACAGTGGTCTCAGCGGTAACGCACGTCACAAGCGATGGGAGCAGTTAATGCAGGAAAACAAAGGCAAGATTGACGTCGTCGCCGCCCAGAAATTTCTCGCCGACCACATCGACTCGGTCACTGGAAAAAACGAGCCTAGCGAACGCACTCTCTGTGGCCACGTCGAAATGTCTTCACGCGGTATGGGCTCGTGGCAGCCGCCCTACGGAACCGCCGGCGCTGTGCAGAACAAAGCCACCGATTCCGCGATGGCCGCGAAAATGACTTTCACCGCGGCCGCCGGACACGCCTGCGGCCACCATTTTCTGGCCGCAGAGCATCTTGCCGCGCACCCTGAGCTGGCCTGGCAAAAGCCCGCGCTTCGCGACATGAAGGCGTATCCCTGGACCCTAATCGCCGCGGAATAGACGTGCACTTTTCTTGGCGCTAACGTTCCTTCCAAATGGTTGGAGTCGAGACGTGGTGGCCTTCCGGGCTAAATGAACGGTCTTCCTCCCTGCGTTGTTCTTCCGGATATTCTTGCTTGGCTTTGCGACTTGCCTGCGCCAGCACCAAAGCCCCCGCCCCCGCCAGCACAACCCCGGTCACACCCGAGAGGTATTCCGCTCCGTGAAATGGCGTCTCAGCGGGCTGCGCCGGTGCGGTTGCTGGCTGCTGCGAAGTGGCCTTCGTGTCTGCGGGCGCCCTGAAAATGACTATCGTCTGCACGGCCAGTAAGAGAACCCCGAGCATCAGCAGAGCTATTCCATGAAATCTTCCGAACTGCATGGAAACTCCCCGGGCCGGGCCTGGTTTTGCCTGCAAAGTTGAACCTAGCTCCGCGGGCCAGTCCGCGGCCATACTGCGAATACTGCAGATGCATGTCCTACGAGGAAGACCGCGTTCAAAACCAGTTCTTGCGGCGAAACAACGCCGGCGAAGCAAGCTGGAAAAAACCATCGCGCCGGCGGGCGCGGTCGTACCGGATAAGAACGCCTCGAAGTTTACACGGTGCCGCCCGCGCCGCGAGGTGCGGGCCAGCCCTATCTCAAAACCGGAATACGTAACCGGTAGTCGCGCGGAAGTTCCCTTGCGTTGCGTAGAAATCGTCAGACAGCACGCTCACCGGAGGCTGCCGCGGATCAGGGCGTCCGGTAAGGTAATGGATGAACGTCGTGCCCATGTTGAAGCGAATCGTCGAGTGTCGCGATGGGTAGTACTCCACACTGCCGCCCACATCGAATGCAAACCGCGTCGCATCTTCGTAATCACTCGAACCGCCTGGCACCAGGGCTTTTTCATAGTGCACAAATCCCGGCCGCAGTTGCGTGAATACTCCCCACGAGCGCGCCGTGTGCCCGACTTTCACTCCCAGCAGCCCTTCTTCCATCGCGCCGTGATCAGCAGTCCCCGGAAAAAAGTTGAACTCCGAATCCATATACACCAGCCGCGTCAGCCGGTAATCCAGATCGAGTCCAATTCCGGTCGCCGTCACCCGGCAGCCCACGCAGCCCTCCCAATCCATCGGCAGGTTCAGTGTTGCCAGCTGCACGCCGAAGCTCCATCGCGGATCATTTTTCCAAGCCGGCGTGACCGCAGCCGGTCGCACCGGCGAACCGAATGCCGCCGCCACTTCGCGCGCGTTCGTCGGCCGATACCACGGCCACCGTCCCGCCAGAAAATTCGACATGGTGCGGCTCGGAGCCAGCGCTCCCCGCAAAATCTTGAATTTCAGATCCGGGCTGCCGTTTGCCAGTTTGTCCACCAGGTCCGCTTCGAGGAAGTCTTCTAGGATCAGCCAACCTGTCCCGATCACCGGCGTGACCACGAAATCTACCCACCCGGTATTGTTCGTGGGCGGCTTGTAACTTTCCCCCGGCTCTTTCGGGCACGTCGGATAAAAACCGCAGCGCGGAATATACGTATAGCCGCCTTCATTTCCTATCGCAGCTTCGCTCAGTACCGGGCCAATCTCGAAATATGCGGAATACGCCGCAGCCCACGCCATCGCCTTCATCCGGCTCTTCCAGTAGGCGGAAGACTTGCCGAACCGCGCGGACCGTCCTTGCGGGTCATTCTGAATAAAAATATTTCCGGAAACCGAGCCTTCCAGCGGATGCCCGATGTAGTTCACCAGAAAGTCGTCGCCGTCTCCCCAGCGGTTCATTTGAAAATTGTCCGCAGAGGCCAAATAGTCGTGCCAGAACGGTTTGTGAAACACCAGATAGCGAAGGTAAGGATCGCTCACGAAGCGGACTCCGTGCTCCAGCATCAGAAATCCCAGCGACTGCAGCAGGGCCGCCCGCATGTGGAATCTCTCTCTCGGCGGCGGCTTGATCAGAATCGCTTTGGCATCCATCATGCGAAACCAGCTGTTCCACAACGTCAGTCCAAATGCGGGTTGCGCCGCGCACGCCGAGGCGAAATCGATGCGGAGCGACCCGGTACATGGATTCACCGGCGCCAGTGTGAAGCGTAACGCCGGTTTCGTTCGCGGGTTTACTCCGAAGCACTTCTTCCCCAATTCCGAGCGGCGGTCGGTTGCTGCCGGCTCCAGGCCCTGCGGTGTGGCCGTTGCCGGTTCGAAGTGACAGCCATCCGGCCGCAGCGGAGCGGTCCGGACTGGCTGGCTGGTCAAGAAGAAATCGTCGCCGGCATCGGCCCGCGCTAGCAGAAAGTTATCGTTAACGTTGAACGGGATGCGCAAATCCGGCAGGGTTTGCGCAGAGCCGGTTCGCACCATGATGCCCGTACCGAGCAGCGCCAACCACACCAGGAGGTATACGTTCTGTGCCATCCGCTTTGCTTCTAGTACGCTAAACCGCGGGCGGACTGGTTCCTGCCGCGAAATGTGATAGACGTTTGCGGAAGAGCAGAGGTTGCGGCCCGGCAAACTTTTTTCTCGAAGTACGGTCTTTATTCCCCGGAACTACACCATTCGTCGGAACGCCGCCGGGGTCCTGCGGACTCGCCGTATGGGAAAAGGTCTAGCGGTTTTCCGCGGATTTAGCGGCATCCAGTTGCGCTATTTCGGATTGAATTTGCGGGATGGCCTCCGCCGGCGGGCCGATCTTCTTATATGCCGAATAGAATGTTTTCTCGTGCACCGAAAAGCTGGAGAAAAACTTTCTCCCGTCAAAATCGTATTGTGTGAACGATGGTAGCCATAATCCCGGCGCCAATTCGTAGCGGTCCTGCATGAAGCGGCTGCCTTTGTAGACTTTTGCCAGGAATCCCCCCAGTGAAATATCGTCCGTCACTTCGCCTTCCACACGCGCCAGTTCGTGCGCCGTTTCATCCACCCAAACAAATCCCTTTACCTTGGCGAAAATCGAAGTGGCGCGGTTGGCGGATTTGAACTTGGGATTCGGCACCATCCGGTATTTGGCGAGCAGGCGGCCGTCGCGCGATTCCTGCGCGGCGTAGGTGAAAATAAACGCGCCGTGCGTCGCTTCAATCAGGTCATCGCGATCCTTCTGTTTTTTCTGCACTTTCTGGTATGCCTCGCGCTGCGGCTGGCCCGATGCCGCCGCCCAAGTCAGCGAATTCAGCAACCTATTCAACTCATTGCGGTAGGTGTCTGCGTCCGGCGGCTTGCCGTCCGGGCCCAGCGGAATCTTCGCGACGCCGGTTCCTGCAGGCACCACGCGCGAAACTTTGACGCTTTGCGGCAGTGGATCACCAGCCTCCTTCCGTGATTCGACCCGCTCAATCCGTTCGTAAAGATAGAGCGCGCGCTCGGCTTGTTTCGCGCCGCTGATGGCCTTGCGCATCACATCGTTGCTGGAATCGGGCGGGGAGCCTCCGCCGCCTCGGTAAGCCGGCTCCTGGGCTGCGAGGAAAGCGGAAGCCGCGGCCAGCAGGCCGAGCAAGGAAAGGAATTTTCGGGTTCTATGGGACAAACGGCGCCTCAACAAAGCTGAGTGTAACTCCAAAGACCGAGTCGGTTTGGATTCGGATGGATAGGCTGGTGTTGTATCGATCAGGATTGCCACCCCTGCCCGCGCCCGTCGTAGAGCGTAACTTCATGATAGAAAAAGCCTTATTGGGGGCTGTAAATTGTCGTGCAATTTCTTACAAATCGCTTCCGTTCCTGAGAAAATAGAGGCGCCGCGGTAAGCAAAAGCTCCTTTTTCAGCGTCTAATAAGGAACGAAAGGGTGTAGCCGCGCGTATTACGGTTACGGGGCTGCCGCAATACCGGTCGGAATAGACCCAGGAGAAAGCAAAGTTGGGCGTAACACCTCTCGAGGGATTCAGCCATGTGCGGATTGCCGCCGGCACGACAGAGAGCGCGGGGCGCTGGAGCCGGGCGCGCCGGTCTCTGGTCACCTTCTATGAGACCTTTGTGCTGGCTCTGGATTCGTTGCGCGCGCACAAGCTGCGCAGCTTCCTCACATTGCTCGGAGTCATTCTGGCGGTGACCACGCTGGTCACGGTGATGAGTTTCGTTTCCGGCATGAATTTCTACGTGGCGGACCGCATCGCCAACCTGGGTGCGAATGTTTTCATCGTGGACCGGTTCGGCATTATCACCAGCAATGACGCCTGGGTGAAAGCACAAAAACGACCGCTGCTGACCATGGATGAGTACGAATTTGTTCGCGACAACATGAAAACGGCGGGCGCGGTGGCTGCGCTGGACGACCGCAACATGGACATCAAGTCCGGCAACGAGCGGCTGGAACGCACTGACGTAATGGGTGCAACGCCGAATTACACCGATGTGCGCAACATCGGCATCGCGCAGGGAAGGATGATCACGCAGTCCGACGACGATCATCGCGCGGAAGTGGCGTTCATCGGGGCGGACGTGGCCAACAAACTCTTCCCGAGTGTTGATCCGATCGGAAAAAGTTTCCGCGCCGAAACGCATGAGTATCTGGTGATCGGAGTAGCGACTCCCATCGGCAGCGCTTTCGGCCAATCGCAGGACAACTTTGTAATCATGCCGATCCACACCTATCAAAAGGAATTTCACCGGCAGAACGATTGGGTGGGGATTTTTATTCAGGCTCCGAGCGCGGAGCTGATGCAAGCCAGCAAGGATGAAGCGCGCATGCTGATGCGCGCGCGGCGGCATCTGGACTACCACGCACAGGACAATTTCGCCATTCTGGGTTCGGACTCCATCATGGCGCTGTGGCACGACCTGACGGGGACGCTGGCTTCGGCGGCGATCGGGATCGTCAGCGTGTTTCTGGTGGTGGGCGGCATCGTGATCATGAACATCATGCTGGCCAGCGTGACTGAACGAACGCGGGAGATCGGCGTGCGGCGTTCCCTCGGCGCGCGCAAGAAACATATTCTGATGCAGTTCGTCACGGAGTCTGGCGTACTGGCGACGGTTGGCGGAGTGCTTGGCCTGGTCGGCGCGTACCTGGTGGTTGAGGTCGTGAGAGCGCTAACCTCGATCCCCATGAAAACACCGATGAGCGCAGTGATTATTTCGCTGGTGCTATCGACCACCGTCGGCTTGTTCTTTGGCATTTATCCGGCGATGCGTGCGGCGAAACTCGATCCGATTGAAGCACTGCGGGCGGACGGATAGGAAACATATGGCACAGGCACACGGCGAAAACCTGAAGCAGGCCATGGATACGCTGCGAACGCACAAGATGCGCAGCGCGTTGACGGTGTTCGGAGTGGTGCTGGGCGTGAGTGTGATCATGCTGGTTGCGGCACTGCTCACGGGTTTCGATTACACCATCCAGGAAAACATGAAGCAGTTCGGAGCGGATACGGCCTTTGTTTCCAAGTGGGACCAGGGCTTCCACGGTGGCAGCGCGCCCCTGGAAGAACGGCTGCGCAAGCCGCTGACGCTCGAAGATGCCTATGCCATCCGAGACGGTGGTCCAGCGGTAAAGAATGTTACGGCGTTTATCCAGACGCCGTGGATGCAGTCGCACACAGTGCGCACCAAAGCCGGCGAGGTAACGGCGATCGATTTCCGCGGAGTGCAGCCGAATTTCGGCCAGGTATACGCGAACGCCGCGACCGTAGAAGGACGGTTCATCGCGGAAGGCGACGATCTACATCGCGAAAAAGTAGTGATGCTTGGCGAGAACGTGGCGCCGGTGCTGTTTCCCGAGGGGCACCCGATTGGCAAAGACGTGATGATTGACGGCGCCGACTTCCAGGTAATCGGGGTGGTGGAAAAGCCGAAAGGCGGCTTTGGCATGGGCGACGAAGATCGCCGCGTGCTGATTCCTTTCAATACGTTCAAGAAAATGTATCCGGCGGCGGATGAGCTCAACATGCGCGTGCAAGCATATTCCGGCCGGCTGGACCAAATGGTGGACGAGGTGACGGAGATTTTGCGGCGGCGGCGCAACGTTCCGTACGATGGCAAAAACAATTTCTCGGTGGCCACGCCGGCGCAGGAAGTAGACGAATTCCACAACATCATGATCATGGTGTACCTGGGTACGATGGTGCTGAGCGCGATTGGATTGCTGATCGGCGGCGTGGGCGTGATGAACATCATGCTGGTGAGCGTGACGGAACGCACGCGCGAGATTGGCGTTCGCAAAGCGATTGGCGCGAAGCGCAAAGACATTACCTGGCAGTTCCTTTTGGAGGCGATGACGCTGACCGGAGCTGGCGGCATACTGGCGCTGGTGCTGGTGAACGCGCTGGTGCTGCTGATTCGGGCGACGCTGAAGTGGCACGGAATCGTTCCGATGTGGGCGGCAGTGCTGGGCATCAGCGTAAGCGTGTCGATCGGGCTGATTTTCGGTGTATGGCCGGCGATGAAAGCAGCGAAGCTGGATCCGGTCGAAGCGCTCCGCTACGAGTAGTGGCTAACTGACACGTGGCTGGTGAACTGCGGCTGGCCTGACCTTGGATTAAGTTTATACCCTCCTCCCGCGCCTCTGTCCCTTCAGTAGCTCAAAACAAAGCCTCCGAAAAATCCGAGAAAGAAGAGCCGGAAAGAGGGTATCGGAACTGCCGCGTTCGCTATTTTCTATCGTGAGGCGGGGACCGAGTTGGCGATGAGGGGAGCGGAGGATTTGAAGGCGGGTTGCTCGGGGGCGGATTTGGACGAGGCGGGGGAGGGCCAGAGGATATCGAGGTCGGCGTTGTGTTTGACGAACATTTTGGCGCGGCGGACGACGTGGATGGCGAGGAGATTGGGTGAGTTGGGCTGGAGTTCGGCCAGGCCCTGTCTTTCGATTTGCAGGGTTTTGTCCTGGCGATAGAGGGCGATGCGGAATTCGTGCGGTCCGGCGGCAAGGGGGCGGTCGAGGTGCAACGATTCACCAGGGCGGGTGATGGAGAGCGGGGAAGTGGCGAGCAATTTCTGGTCAACGAAGATGGCCACGGTCACGCCGTCGATGAGCGAAGTAATTTCAATACCGAGGGAAGCGGCAGGAGCAACGGCGCGAACGGTGGCGGCCGGGCGCGGCGAAGGCAAAGACGTCTTATTGCTTTGCGCCAGTGTGCGATCCTGTGAAGCGTGAGACGACGAATCGCCGAGCGGCGACCCCGGCGTATTGGCGGCAGCAAGCGCTTCGCGCTTTGGATTTTTGGCGCCTGCGGCTGGGTCTGCTGGTGCCGCATGCCAGGCCGGCGGCGCGGTCGCACGCGCAGGCTTGGGGTGCGCACTGCCCGCACGCGACGATTCGGGTTGCGCGGTTTGTAAGGGCGACGTTTGTTCGACAGCACGCGAGGCCGAGCCAGCAACTGGGTTCGATGCTACGTTGGGAGCGTCGAAAGAAGCCGGGGACTTACTGCTGGCACTAACGACAGACGGGCGGGCCGGATGCAAACCGGGCACGAAGGGAATAGCGATTAGGGCGGCGATTACGGCGCCGCCATAGATCCACTTATCGGCCGGCCGCAGAGGCCGCTTGAACCACGAGAAATCGAAACGCGGGGCCCGGGGTTGAGGATTGTTGCGCGCGAAGGGATAGAGAGAGGCGGCGAGAGATTCGCCGGAAGCGTAGCGGTCGGCAGGATTTTTCGCAAGGCAGCGCATGACGATTCGGTCGAAGGCCTGAGAGAGGTCCGGATTGTGGTGCGAAGGAGGCACCGGCTGCTTGGCGACGATTTGAGCGCAGACCGCGGCGACAGAGGAGCCGTCGAACGGGCGAACCCCGGTGGCCAGCTGATACAAGACAATGCCGACGGAAAAAATGTCAGAGCGATGGTCCTGCGGTTCGCCTTTGATCTGCTCGGGAGAGAGATAGGCGGGCGTGCCGATGAGGCTGGCCGCGCCGGAAACCTGCGTGGCGAAGCGAGCGATGCCGAAGTCGCCGAGTTTGATCTGGCCATCGTCGGTCACGAAGATGTTGGAGGGCTTTACGTCACCGTGAATGACGCCGGCTTTGTGGGCACGGGCGAGCGCGCTGGCAAGATCGCCGGCCCAGACACCGGCGCGAGCCAGAGGCACGGGGCCTTTTTCGGCCAGGACGGCGTCGAGAGTTTTGCCGGGTACGTATTCGGTGACGAGATAGGCGGAGCCGTCGTCGTTGGTGCCAAGGTCGTAGATAGAAATAATGTTGGGATGGGAGAGGCGGCCGAGGATTTGCGCCTCGCGAAGAAACTGCTTTTGCAGTTCGGGCAAGCCAAATCCGGCGACAAGAGTTTTTAGCACAACGGTTCGATCAATGAGGGTATCGTGAGCCCTGTCAACACGGCTGGAGGCACCGACGCCGATAGTGCCGAGGATCTGGTAACGGGTCTGGGACATTGGTGGCGACTGAGTTGTCGGCGGATGACGTCGCGCCGCGGTCAGAGTGCCAAAGCGAGGCGCGGGAGCCAATAGTTCAAAAGTCACAAAATGGGCGTGTTGCCCTTAGTACGACAGGGCAAGTCGTGGCGTGGCGATTCGATATGGGTTCGCTGGCCCGTGGGACAGGGGCGGAGACGAAAGCAAAAGCAAGGATAAAGAGCGACCTAATGATCCCCGTATGGGCCCTCAACCTTTGCGTGCAAACCGCAAATCCAATTCCTCAAAGGCCAAAACCACACCGGGGACACTCAGTGGTTATGT
>DATMZI010000130.1:0-2003 GCA_035607085.1 Candidatus Eiseniibacteriota bacterium
GCTGTCAGGCCGGCGGCGTTGCCAATCCCGGTTGCTGCCGGGAATTACAGTATCTGGTATGCCTCCGCTGCTAGATGCCCCAAAGCTTGTATGCAGTGGCGCGTGCTTCCGGGTTGCCCCAGTAAAAACTATCCAGCGCAGGCGCAAAAAGCGTCAGATAATAAGCCGGATTGTCACTGAGCGAAAGCAGGTTTTCCACGTTCACCGCGATCTTGCGCAACGCCTCGCGATGCGCCAGCACGTTCTCCAGCCGGTAGGTCTCCAATTTGCGCGGCGTGACGTAGATCAGCCTTGCGTCAAGATTGTCCGATGCCGCATAGAGTGCAACCTGCCGGGCGTGCCCGATCTTTATTTCGGACGGCATCCGCTCGGTCGTCTTCAGGTCCGCCAGCATGCCGTGCTGGCTCCATTGATAGTCATAGTACCCGACGATCGGCAGCTTGAGCCCTTCTGGCTTCCACTCCACCAGCCCTTGCATGCCGTCCGGCTTGCCGTACCCGCGCAGCTCCTTCAGCGCCGTCTTCACCATGTCGGCAATGGTCTCGCGATACTTCTCGCGCCGAGGGTCGCCAGACAAGGCAGACAGGGTGTCGTACTTCATGTGCGCGACGTCGACGCAGTCCTTCAGTGACGCATCGAGGTCGTTCAAGCCGTGCGACACGCCGTCCTCGACCGCCACGCCGCGGTGCGCGGGACTGCCGACCGATTGCTTTTCGCCGATGACATATTCTGCGATGAACATCGACGGACATTCGGCGTACAGGTTCAACTTGCTGGCGCTGTGGCGCAAGTAGGTGGGGATCATTGAATTATGTGTTTCCATGTTGAAGAGCCATCCGCCTCATCCAGCATGGCCATAATCCGGTTGCGGAATATGGTGCGTTCTTTCTGTTCCAGCTCGTTTAGACAAAATGCGAGAACCGCAGCACAAGCAAACATCGTGTCGCCGATTTCCATGTCGGAAACCGCATCGAACACGGTGTCGGTGGCTTTCTTCATGATTTTGATTTTTTCCAACGTGGTCATTTCAGCACTCCTGCTGCTCGCAGACCGTTCATTGCCTCATCGAGCGAATGCGCCAGGAGGTACGGATGCCCCAGCGCCTCGCACACCTTTTGAAATTCGACTTGCTCGGCAGTCTGCCGGCCCTTGGCGGTCTTCAGTTCCAGCCAGACCACGCGCCCGTCGCCGAGCATGATGCAAATGTCCGCCACGCCTGCGCGCATTCCTTCCTTTTTCATCCGCGCCGCCAGCCCCATCGACCTGCGCGCCGCGTTCGGTACGGCAAACCAGTAGGCTTCCTTCACGGCGTGCAGCCCGAGATGCTGCATCACCATGACCTGCAGGCGGTGCTCGCTGAGTAGGCCCTTGCGGTAGTCGGAGAGTTTCATAAACAAAAGCCTATTGACAATTCGCGCCCCTGTCAATTAGGCTGCCCTTATCACTCAGCGGAGCGATCGATGCCGGTCAATGACGAGAAACTGTTGCGGGTGGCTGCAAAGGAACTTGAGCGCTTGCGCCAGGAAAACGCGCGGCTGCGGCAGGAAATTGTGCGTTTGCACATTCGCCGTAGTGAACGCCCCGGGCAAGACTACGCAACCTACCCGGGGCGTCAACTCGAAACCACAACAAAGCAGCAGGAAGGTACCGCAGGAAAGAATGAGTGACAACATGGAATTGAGCGAACGCGAGCAAATTGCTTTCGGGATGCTGTCGAAACGCGGGATCGTGTCCGCTGACGAGATCCTGAAAGAGCTGAAGCGCAACAAGGTCAAGATCAATGGCGCACGAGCCACCCACAGCCTTAGCGTCCTGATGAAATACCTGACCGCAAAGGCGTGTCAGGAAGGTTGGATCATCACCATGGTCGAAGGCGGCCGAGGCGTCGGCAACAAAGCATCCTACAGCATGGAGAAGAAGTTCTGATGGACCAGGAACAGGCAAAAGCCCACATGAACAAGCTGCTCGATGAGGCCGGCAAGAGAGCTGCCGATCGCAATGTC
>DATMZI010000143.1:0-10067 GCA_035607085.1 Candidatus Eiseniibacteriota bacterium
CGGGCTAAAGGCATAGAAGAGAGCCACCACGACGCCCATGGTGGCAAGGAATGTCAAAAGTGTCAGCAGCCAGATCATCTCTTTGTTACCTTTCTCCTCAGACTTCGAAGTGAATGATTTTCCACAAAATCGCGGACCCGATCAGCTGCATCACGCCGGCCGTAATGAGAACCATCGGCCCCTTCGGATCCGTAAAAAGGACCCCGATGTAGTGCGGATTGAGCACGCTCAATATGAGCATCATAAAAATCGGCAGGGCGATCAGAATGCCCGCCGTCAGCCGGCCCTGTGCCGTCCGCACTCGCACTTCACGATAGATCCGGAAGCGATCTCGAATCACGCGGGCCAGCCCGTCCAGAATTTCCGCCAGGTTACCGCCTGTTTCCTTCTGGATCAGCAAGGCGGTCACAAAGAAACGCACGTCGATAATCGGCACCCGTTCTGTCATGTTCAACAAGGCGTCGCGCAGCGGCAAACCAAAGTTCTGTTCCTCGAACGTGGTCCGGAACTCACCGCCCAGCGGCTCCGGGCATTCCTTGGAAATCATTTCGAGGCCGGTGGTGAACGCATGTCCGGCGCGAACGGCGCGTCCCAGCAGGTCGAGCGCCTCCGGAAAATGTTCTTCAAACTTGTGCAGGCGGCGGCTCCGCAGCACTGCCACCACCGCAAAGGGAATCACCGCGGCGATAATACCGATAGGCAAGGACGCATAAAAATGCGCTATGAAATAACTGGCAATCAGATATGAACCCAAGCCGGCGACCGCGCTGATCAATATCAGCTTTGCGGGCTTCATCGTCAGCCCCGACTGCACGACGTAGTCCTGCAGTTTCGAGGACCACGACCACTGCATCATCAAGCGGTGCATCCACGGCACGCTACTCATCATCTCGTCGCGTACCAGCTTAAGACTAATGTTCACGTCGCCGCGCTTTTCCGCTTTGTGCACGGCGCTCATGCGCTTGCGTACCTGCTCCTGTGCGCCTTCCCCGCTGGCGAAGACCCAGATCCCCAAAATAAGGACCACCACGACGAGGAAGGTCAGGATGGCAATCAGTGCTCCCATAGAGATGCTCCCTTAGCGCACCGGCGCGGATTCGAACATGTTGGTTGGCAGGTGGATGCCCGAAACCAGCAGCCGCTCCGCGAACTTCGGCCGCACCCCGGTTGGAATAAACTCACCCAGCACTTCCCCGTTTTCCTTGATTCCGCGTTTGCGGAAAACAAAGATATCCTGCATGGTCACCACGTTCCCTTCCATGCCGGTAATCTCGGCGATGCTGATGACCTTGCGGGTACCGTCGCTATGGCGGCTCACCTGAACCACCACATCAATCGCCGAAGCGATTTGCCTGCGGATGGCGCTCTCCGGAATGTTCAGATTGGCCATAGCCACCATGGTTTCCAGGCGGCTCAGGGCGTCGCGCGGGGTATTCGCGTGAATCGTGGTCAGAGAACCGTCGTGGCCGGTGTTCATCGCCTGCAACATGTCCAGCGCTTCTTCGCCACGAACCTCACCCACGATGATGCGGTCGGGCCGCATACGCAGACAGTTGATGACCAGCTGCCGCTGCGCTACCTGCCCCTTGCCTTCGATGTTAGGCGGGCGCGTTTCCAATCGCACCACGTGCTCCTGGTTCAGCTGCAATTCGGCCGCGTCTTCGATGGTAACGATGCGTTCTTTGTTCGAGATGTGCGATGACAGCACGTTCAGAAAGGTCGTTTTTCCAGCGCCGGTGCCTCCGGATATCAGTACGTTCAGCCGCGCTTTCACGGAGCCGCGGAGCAGATCCAGCATCGGCTGGGTCAGCGAACGGTTGTGGATCAAATCTTCCGCGGTCAATCGCTCGCGCCCGAAGCGCCGGATGGACAAGCACGGCCCGTCCACCGAAAGCGGCGGTATGATGGCGTTCACACGCGACCCATCTTTCAGGCGCGCGTCCACCATTGGCGATGATTCGTCCACGCGCCGTCCGATCGCCGAAACGATGCGATCGATGATCGACATCAGGTGCACATCGTCGCGGAACTGCACGTTGGTCGATTCCAACATGCCCTTGCGCTCCACGTATACCCGCTTGTAGGTGTTGACCAAAATATCGGAAACCGTAGGATCGGCGAGCAGCGGTTCGAGCGGTCCCAGTCCGAAGACCTCGTCCAGCACTTCCTGAACCAGACGCTCACGCTCCTGCAGGTTCATCGGAGCGGACTCGCCGTGTACGATGCCTTCCAGGATCTGGCTCACTTCACGGCGCACATCTTCGCGGTTGACTTCGGTCAGCTTGTCGAGATTCAACTTCTGAATCAGCTTGCGATGAATCGCTGATTTGACGGACGCAAAGTCCGTGCGCGTTGCATTGGTTACAATCGGCGACATGGACGACCTCATTTCTTCGTCGGGAATGAGAATAGGCCGGACAGGGGGCTCTTTTTCTCAGTCACCGAGGTATCGATTCCAACCAGCTGGCCGGCTATCTGGCGATAGCGGCTGCTCAGAATATTGTTGTGATTTTCCAGAATCGGCGTGCCCAGGTTTACGGCCTGACTGGCCTTGCGGAAATCGTTGGGCAGGCTGGCGAAAATCGGGCGGTTGATGTCCTTCTGAATGCTCTTCAAAACTTCATCATCCCCCTTGTGCCAGCGGTTGATGATGATGCGTGCTCGTTCCTGCGAAATTCCAAAACCCTTAAGCGCCAGGAGTCGGCGCTCGAGCGTCCACAGGGACGGTACGTTGGCTTCGGCCACAATCAGAATCATCCGTGCCATCCGCAGAATCGTGGCCCACTCCACAGAAAACTGCGAACCCATATCGAGCAGTACCACGTCGAACGCGTTTTGCGTTACGTTGACCACCCGATCCAGCACGTTCACATCAATGGATTGCCATTCTTCCGGCTGCGTCGCTCCGCCCAGAATCTCCAGCTTGGTCTTGTGGTGCGTCAGGAGCCCCGCAAGAAAATGGCTGTCCAGGCGATCCAGACTTTCCACTGCGTCGCGGATTCCGAATTTTGGGTGGAGATCCAGCAGCAAGTGCACATTGCCAAGCGGGCGGGCGAAATCGAGAAGCACGGTGCGCTTGCGCGCAAACGTCGCCAGCTGCACGCCGAGGTTCACGGCTACGGTGGTCGTTCCGACGCCGCCTTTCGCGCCCATGATCACGATCAATTTGTCTTGCGACGGAAATTCCTTGGCGTTCAGGTCGGTCGCTATGCGCAGCAGCAGATCTCTCAGCGAATCTGTTTGCACCGGCTTGCCGAGAAAGTCCTGCACGCCGCTGCGCATCGCCTCCAGCAGCATGCTGGGCTGTGGAGGCACCGCCGCCGAGCAGGCGATCAACTTGATGGTCGGACGAGTTCGCCGCAGCTGATTGGCAAACGCAAAAAACGGCTCCGGTTCCCGCGCTAGGTCCAGAAAAACCACATCCGGCATTTGGTCAGCCGACTCCGGAATGCGGTCGGCTGGAATCGTCCACTGCGTCACTGACGACACCAGCCCCGTCTGTTCCAACCCGGCCAACAACTGTGCCGAGCTCGTCAGGTCACTGCTGGCGATGGCTGCTGTCAACATTTCCGAACGAACCGTCTTTCTCTGATCTTAAGCTAAACCTTGACGACTTCTAATATCAACCTTACTACTTTGTGCCCGGGGCGGCTGGTTGCGCCGGTGTTATCGAGTCCAGGAACGGCTGCGGAAAGTTTGGTCCGTGCGGAATCTGGTCCGGCGCCATAGGCCGCACGATGTGCGGTGTCACGATCACCAGCAGCTCATTCTTGGTTTTGTTAAATGATTTGCTTTTGAAAAGATTGCCCAGCACCGGGATATCCCCGATTCCGGGAATCTTGGACCACAGTTCCGTCACTCGATTGTCCACGAGCCCGGCGATGGCGAAGGTCTGCCCGTCTGCAAGGCTCATTTCCGATTCCACGCGCCGCGTGGACAACGCCGGCATGCTGAACCCGCTGACCGTGATCCCATTCGCGAAATCCAGCGTGCTCACTTCCGGGCTAACCTTCAAGTGGATCGTGCCGTCCGCACTCAGGATCGGCGTGAAGCTCAGCCGGATACCGAATTCTTTGAACTGGATCGTAACCGCATTGCCCCCGCCACCTGAGCCCACGCTCTGAACCGTTGGATACGGGAATTCACCGCCCGCCAGAAACTTCGCTTCTTTGCCGGACTCCGTCATTAGATTCGGTTCGGCAAGAATCTGGAACAGGTTTTTGTTCTGCAATGCCTGGATTGTAACTCCTAAATTAATCGAAGGGTTGAATAGCAGAATGTTCAGAGGGTTAATGGCCCCAGGAGATGACGTGAACGTTTTGGGAGGCGGATTGCCGCCAGCAGGCAACGACGGACCCGTGGTTCCACCAAACTGCTGCGTACTGATCGCACCGATCGTCTTGCCCACACCTGTCGAGAATACGTTAAAGCCCAGCTGCGTCAGCGCCGCCCGGTCCACTTCCGCAAATCGCACCTGCAGCAAAATTTCGCCGGTCGGTGTGGGCGGAACTTCCATCATGCTGGTGACCTTGGGCGCGGCGCCCTTGACCACCTCCAGAATTTTGTCGGCCACGGTCGAAGAAGAGATCTTTCCCGAAAGGATCACCACGTCCTTGGACGTGTCGATATGCACGTTCTCGGTCGGAAATACTTCATGGATCTTTTGGCTCAGTCCGAGAACGTCAATATCCACGGAAACTTCAAACGCCTGGCTCTGGTCTGTTTCGTCCCAGACCAGCAACGAAACTCCGCCCGGCTTTCTTCCGTTGACTAAAACTTGCGTCGGGCTTACCACCAGCGCTTCGGCGATATCAGGATCCGCCAGCGATACGCGCTTGATACGCGATGGCGATGTGATTACCAGAGAGCGGCCGACCAGTAGATGCAGGGTCTGCGGCTCCGATGAATCTTGAGCCTGGCTCCCTGCCGGTACAGGCTCCTGAACCGTGGGGGTTGCCGCGGGGGCCGGAACCGGCGGCGCCTGCGCCGTCATCATAGCGGGCGTCACCAAAGAAACTGCCGCGAAGAACATGGTGCGGGAAGAGGGCAACATTTTCATCACCTGTATTTTTCCTGACATGGATTCCTCTTACTGCTTCTCGCTCGAGCTGCCGGAATTGGGGAACGATTTGTTTTCGCGTTTGTTGCCCGTGATTACTTCAATCACGTAGGGCGGCGGTACGGCGGGCGCGGCCTTCCGGCCCGGTACCCTGGTCTGCACCGGAGTGGAAACGGCGCCTTGCGGTGAAAACAAAGCTGCCTGCACGATGGCCTTCGGCTCATTCTTCTTGGTGTCAATGGTGTTGCGCAAGGCCAACTGAATCTTTCCGTCGGTGGCGCCCATGGTCAGCTGGCTCGCCTCGTCGGGTGTAACCAGCAACGTGATTACCGCCACCGTCTGGGGTTTACCTTCGCGATCCTGCTCGATCTTTTGACCGGCTGCCAGGACGCGAATGTTCTCCAAAATCGTGCGCGTGATGTCGCCCTGTCCCGCGGCTCCTCCGCCCAAGGCACGGCCGGTCACCAGCACGTCGACCATGGTGCCGGGCGTCACGAATCCAGCAACGCCAACCACTTCATTTACGGCAACAGAAACGGCGCGCATCCCTTCCGGAATGGTCGCCGCCAAGCCGGCGCCCGATTCCTTCGGGGCCAGCTTGCTCTCCAATACCGGTTCGTTCGCCGCCAGCGGGGTGATCACCGCTCGATTCGTACAATCTTCGATCCGGGTAAACATGCCGGCTACCTGCTGGTTGGCAGGCCACTGAATCACTTTCAGGTTTGTTGCGTCCAGGCGCGCTCCGAGAGGCAACGGCACCGATGCCACGACCAGCGACTGTGTGTCCGACGGCTTTACGATGGAAGCCTTCTGAAACTGCTTGTAGACGAAGCTGCTCAGCAGGAAGGCGACCACCAGGGCGATAACTAACCCGATCAGCAGGCGATTCGTATTCATTAGCGCTGTCTCCTAATTCCAAAGCAGGCTGCCGGGTGCGGATGCGGAATCAGCCTTCGATCCTTGACCTACGACTACCGAACGACCATAAAATTTGCCGCATAAAAACAAACCAGTGTCGCGGCGGCTACGGCAACGCCGAAAGGCAATTTCAGCAGGCGCGGATTGTCCAAGGAAATTTGCGGGTTCTTTTTCAACCCGAAGGTGAAAAAACCGCGCACCAGCGTGACCATGTTCCTTAGTGTCTCCATCACACGGCCCATGCGCAGGACCTGAACGATGGCCATCAATCCCGAAGCGAAGATACTGCCCAACAGAACAAACAGAAACATTTGCCAACCCACAAAAGCTCCGACTGCGCCCATCAATTTCCAGTCACCCGCGCCCAGCGCGCGCAGAGCCACCAGGGGCAAAAGTAGAATCAGCGCCAAGCCCGCTCCCTTGAGGGCGAACAGCGCGCCGGGCACGCCCGCGATCAGAGCGTGCACGACCACACCGGAGAGCAAGCCTGGCACCGTGAG
The DNA here is from genome assembly GCA_035607085.1 of Candidatus Eiseniibacteriota bacterium. Classification (GTDB taxonomy): domain Bacteria; phylum Acidobacteriota; class Terriglobia; order Acidiferrales; family UBA7541; genus Acidiferrum. The sequence continues at coordinate 6,478 of DATMZI010000143.1, forward strand.
CCAATTGGGAATGCGACGAGAACGCCAATCCAGCAAAGCCGCGAGGAGGGTCATTGCCAACGTAAGAATCCAGATGAATTGCGTTGCGTGCATTCCGCCTTGCCTTCCGCTTACGTAGTCAAGTTTGCCGAAGCTGAGCTGAATACGCTGTTGATCGCATTGGCCAGCGTGCCCAATGCGCCAATCGCGGCGAGGGACAGCAGAACCAGCAGAAGTGCGTACTCTGTCAGGTCTTGGCCCTCTTCTTCCTTCCACAAACGAATCATCAGGTTCTTCATATTTATCCTCGTGGCGACTTGCCTTTACCGAAAAGCAGCCGCTGACATTCTTCCGGCAGCGGCTGCTTCGATCCTTTACTTTGGTCCCTTTGGTTCCAATTACGTGGTGAGGTTGGAAGAAGCAGCCTTGAACACGGAGTTGATCGCGTTGGCCAAAGTGCCGAGCGCGCCAATCGCCGCCAAGGACAACAGAACAAGCAAGAGAGCGTATTCCGTAAGGTCCTGGCCTTCCTCTTCCTTCCACAAGCGAATCATCAGGTTCTTCATTAGTCTTTCCTCTCAGTCAATTTTCCAAACTTAAGCGGCGCAGGGAGGTACCGCTTTCTCCCTAATAGAGCACCTGTATGTCCAATCCGCGCCCTCCTCGAACTTACGATAACTATCTTGTTTTCTGTGACTTATCTAGGTTCTCTCAGATTGAGATGAACCGGCTGCCAGACGCTAGTCTGGACCGTCACCTGCCGTGCCCACCCAGCGGAACTTATTGGGAACGCTCCTGGAGCCGCTATTCGAGCGGCATGGGGGTCCGGGCGCGCAGGGCGATAGCGGGCAAGGTGCGGAGGTCATAAATGCGGGTGGTACCCCGCGGGGTGCTATACACCAAGGGGAGCCTGTCCTCCCAGCGGTCCAGACGTTCGCGGAGAGGCTGCTCAAAGGCGCGAAGCTGGGTCTGGCTGTCGCTGGAGGTGATCACCCAATAACGTGCGCGGAGGGCCAGGGCCACGTCGGGCATGTGGTCGAGGTCGCGTTGCAGGACGGCTCTGTCGTAGACGCCGTAGGGCAGGGGAACAGTAAACGTAATGGAGTGGCGGCCGGTAGAGAGATAGGTGGTTGCGTAGTCCGTGGTGATCAGGACGTCATTCGGCTCGGTATGCGAGCGAATCCAGGCGTAGGCTTGCTTTTGTTCGGTAAGGGCCGCGTCGCGGTATCGCGTGACGTTGGCAAAGGGCTGCCGAGCTGAGACTACGTAATTCCATCCGGTAGCAGCTGCCAGGGCCAGCGTGAATAGCAGGAACAGCGCAAGCAGCGAGCGGCTGAGCCAGTCGGTCCCTGATTCGCGCAGCAGCGCAGACCAACGCCGGGCTTCGGAGACGACCAAGACAACGATTAAGGGATAGAACGGAAAGAGGAAACGCGTCCACTCCACGTAGTCCCAACCGATGAGTAGCAATAGATAGAAGACCAGCACGGCAAGTCCCGGTGCGCCGCGCCGCGCGTTCGCGGTACGCACGGCGCCGAGCAGGAGCAATGTGGCGAAAGCGAGGCAGGCCACGAGCCACAAAGCGATATTGGAATCGGACAGCGGTGTTAGGAAATAGCCGGCAACGGAGGAGAAAAGATAGAGAACTTGATTGAGCAGCAACGTAAGCGCCGAGCTGAGATTGGGTGAGTCGAGATGGCGGAAGGAAGTGTAGCTGGTGAAGTAGTACCAGGTTTGTTGCCAGCCGGGGAGGGCGGCGGAGAATGGCGCCGGTGGAGCGGAAGGCGCGCGGAACCAGCCTTGATAGAAAAAGTAGGAAATACCGGGTACGCAGGAGACGAGAAACGTCGCGGCGGTTTTCCAGCGCTTGCGGAGGAGGAGCGCCAGCAGAAGTCCGGCAATGAAGGCGGCTCCGGCAAGGCGTATGAAGATGCAAAGATTGGCAAAGATCCCGGCAAGGATTGGCCACTCGAGCTGGGATTTGCCCGGAGAGGAATGCGGCGAATCGGATTCGGCGGACTTCCACGCGAGGAGCAGAAACGCCAATGCCAGAGCGGCGAACGGCACGTCGGTCATCAGGCGCGCCGAGTAGAAGAGAAAGGCGGGATGAAGTGCGCAGAAGGCGGTGACGGCGAGCGATGCGAGGCAAGGAAGCTTCAGCGGAAGGCGGCAGAAAAAATAAGTTAGAACAATGGCGGCGAGAGCAAAAGAATAATTGAGCGCGAAGGCGAGCGGAAGATTGGCGGGGAAATCTGGATTGGCACGCCACACCGAGGAGAGGAGCCAGGGGTAGAGAAAGGGATATTTGGTGGCGGCGGGCGCGCCGGGCAGGCTCGGGAGAATGTAACCGCGGCCTTCGGCGAGAGCTTTAGCGGAGCTGAAGTAAAGAGCGTCGTCCTGTTGCAGTCCGAATAGTTTTGTCGGGTGAAGATGCAGGACCGAGAACAGATGCGCGGCGACGATGAGCGGCAGAATGATCGCCGGCAAAAGCGGGGAATTTCGCAGGTTTCCCCAGGCTAAGCTGCTTGATGGCGGGCCGGGTGTTTCTGGCGTCATTTGCCGACAGCGGAAGCTTCGGCCGATGGAGTCAGCGCCGCGTTCTGGGCGCGCGGCTGGCGCGCGAGGATCACGCTGGTGTCGTCGCTGTAGATGGGCTGCCACTCGGACGACGCACGCAAGGCCACACCGAGCTGGCTGTCACGCTGCAGCAAGCAGACACGCACGTCGTAGTTGCGCAACACGTCCAAGACACCCGGCTTCAGGTTAGCCAGGTGCACGAAATCGCCGAGAATGCCCGCTCGCTCAAACAAATCGCCACGACCGTCAATAAAAGTTTTTTCGCCGGAAAAAACTAGGTAGCCGCCGAAGCCGTAGTCGTTCAGGAAGCGGCCCGGCTGCGGATGTTCTTTCAAGAACTGCAGAGCGGCCACGGGATAGGACTTGGCCACTTTCTTTTCGAACTCCGCGCGGGATGGGAAGTAGTGAAACATGGCGATGACGACGGCGGCCATGATGACGGCGTTGGCGATGTACTGATCTTTGTGGCGTTTGTAAGCGGGAATCCAGCGGGCCAGCGACGCTGCGAAAACGGGCGCAAAGAACGGAACAAAGAGCAATACGAAACGGACGTGAATGCAGGCCATGATTGCGCCGCCGAGCGCGAGGCAAAGTTCCTCGAGCCGCCAGGTAAAGCGAAAAAACATCTGCAATAAAAAGAAGATGACCAGGAACCCGATAAACATTTTGCCGCCGATGACTTCAAACGGCATGGGGCGCCATTCGCTAATGTTGGCGACGTTGATAGGCTGCGAAAAAGCCATATCGAAAGGATAGACGGCGAGCTGGCTGCCGTAGGGAGTGATGGGCAGAACGCCGATGCAAAACAGCAGCGCGGTTTCCAGCTTGATGCGCTGCGAGCGGGTCCAAGCGATGGCTTTGACGCTGCCCTTTTCAAAGGAGAAAATTCCCGCGAGCAAATAGAGAACGATGACGCCGATGCCGATGATGAAGGAGCCGTGGATGTTGACCCAGGCGAGGTAGATCGGAGGAAGAGTCCAGAGAACCCAGTTGACGCCCTGGCGGAATTTCTCCATCACCAGAAGCGTGAGAAC
>DATMZI010000153.1:0-61101 GCA_035607085.1 Candidatus Eiseniibacteriota bacterium
CTTCTACGTGGAGACTGCAGCGCCCGGCGACACTTTGGTGGTTCACATCACCAAACTGCGGTTGAATCGTGATTGGGCCACCAGCGATGACGGAATTGTGGATCGCGCGACAGACGATGATTTGGCTGCGAAGAACAAAGATTTGTGGAAGAACGTGCGCTGGCATTTGGACATCGCGAAGGGAACCGCTTCACCGGAAAAGCCCGCAGAACATCTGACGAATTACTCGGTGCCGGTGCGGCCCATGCTGGGCTGCGTCGCAACTGCCGTTGGACCCGCGCAAGCTGCGCCAGGAACGGGCGACTCGGGGCGTTTCGGCGGCAACATGGACTTCAACGAAATCGTGGAAGGCGCTACCGTCTACCTGCCGGTCAGCAATCCCGGCGCGCTGCTGTATCTCGGCGACGGACACGCCGTCGAGGGCGATGGCGAGTTGAATGGCAACGCTCTCGAAACGTCCATGGATGTGGAGTTTACGGTCGACGTTATTCCCGGCAAGGGGATCCGCGGGCCGCGCGTTGAATCGGCAACGCACATCATGGCCATGGGGCTGGGCGGTTCGCTCGAAGATGCGCTGCGGGGAGCGACCGGCAGCATGGCCGCGTGGCTGAACGAAGACTACAAACTGACGCCTTCGGAAGTGGCACAGGTACTGGGTTCCTCCGCGGAGTATCGCATCAGCGAAGTGGCCGACCGCAACGCCGGCGTAGTGCTCAAGATCAGCAAAGCACGACTCGAATCTCTCAAGACCGCCCAATAGCCGTTTTCCATAGGCGATAGGTAGCTTTGTCGTAGTCGTCACCTCCGATAAATAGATGTTCACGGAGTGACTTAATTGCGCCCGTCGGAGCAGCGAAAGAAGAAATTGAGCGCGATGGTCCCGAGCAACTGCGCAAGCGAGCCGAATGGTTTTACAAACAACGTGCTTCCGCAATGGGCCACATACCGGTAGGAGTGCGCCTGCGCGCGTTAAATTGCAGCAGCTAGTCGAAAGCGGAGCAGAACTCGATGATGCGGGCGCGGGCGGTTTTTACAGGATGAGAGAAGCCGGCTGCGGCCGCATCGTCGAGGAGAAGGACGACGCGATCAAGATCGCCTTCGCCGGAGCGTCCGGCGAGAGCGAGGCGGAGCGGGTGAAAGAGTTCGCGGCCGCGAATGTCCAGTAGGGACTTGAGCGCGTCAATGATTTCGCGAAAACGTTCGGTGGTGAGCGGAGCGGGATCGAGCAGCAGGTTGGCAAGCTGGCGAAGAACGTCGCGCGCAGCGTAGCGCGACATGACCACCTGCGCGTCCAGCGAGGCCAGAATCTCGCGCGCGTTGTAGTGAAAAATCAGCGATAACAGATTTTCCAGTGCGGCAAGATCCGGCGATTGCGGGCCGAGTAGCGCGGCGGCGCGCTCGCACCACGCGGATTGTTCCGCGCTGGGATCGCCCGTGTGCCATTCGCGTTTGCGGAGAATTTGGAGGATCTCTCCAGCGGAGAACTGGTTTTCAGGAAGAGCGGCAGGGGATTCGGGAATGGTCATCTTCGAGAAAAGAGAATACCCACAGGAAACTCGAACGAAAACTGCAATTCAAGGGCGCACCACGCAAGGAAAGGCTCGGTCGTCAAAATACAGCGTGGCGATGACGTGAGCGGCGATGGCTTCACCGCGACCGATGGCGTCCACTCCTTCGTTGGTTTTTGCCTTCAGGTGAATGGTCTCGGGCGCGACGCGCAGGGATTTGGCCAGGGCTTCGCGCATCTGCGGAAAATGCGGACCCAGCTTGGGTTTTTCCGTTATGACTACGGCGTCGACATGCTCGATCTTCAGTCCTCTTTCGTCCAGCAGCGTTCGAGCGTGTTCAAGGAATACCAGACTATTCGCGCCTTTCCACCTGGGATCGGTGTCGGGAAAATGCGTGCCGATGTCGCCGAGGCCCGCAGCCCCGAGCAGCGCATCGCACACCGCGTGAGCAAGGACGTCGCCGTCAGAGTGGCCGACGGGCCCTTTATCGAAGGGAATCGTGATGCCGCCGATCACCAGGGGCCGGCCTTCGGCGAGGCGATGCAAATCATAGCCAATGCCGCAGCGAAGTTTACTCATGAAATGAAATCCAATTCCTCAGGGGCTAAAGTCCCAATTCTTGCCTCAATGCCGGAGCCGAAGTGCTGCTCCTCTGTGGCCACCGAAACTCTGAAGCTCCGGCCCTCCAAGAGAAAGTTCTCCTGACCATTCATGCTTTGTGAGCCTTGGCGCGTTCAAGATCGAGGTAGAAGCGGGCGAGTTCCATGTCGGCGGGCTTGGTGATTTTGATGTTGCGCTCGGTGCCGTGGACGACGTGGACTTCGTGCCCGAGGCGCTCCACCAGGCCAGCTTCATCGGAGGCGTTGACCTGGTCGGCGGCTGCTTTTGCGAAGGCTTCCTTGAGCAGTCCGGTGCGGAAGATTTGTGGGGTTTGCACGAGGACCACGCGTTCGCGCGGAATCGTGCCGGTGATGAGCGCAACATCTTCGGGGAGGCTACCGCGCTTTACTTCTTTAACTGTATCCATAGCGGGAATGCCCAAGATCGCGGCCCCACACTTACGGGACTCTTCGATAACACGTGTGATTTGCTCACGGGTCACGAAAGGGCGAACTGCATCATGGACAGCGACCAGTTCGGTGTCGTCGTCGCTGACGTGTTCGAGAGCGGCAGCTACAGACTCCTGACGAGTGGCTCCGCCCTTGACTACCTGGACGGGCTGACGGAAATTTTCGTTACGGCAAAGTTCTTCGAGGCGCGCAACTTCATCGGCACGGGTGGCCAGGATGATGTCGGTGATGGCGTCGCAGGAAGCGAGGCGGCGGATGGTGTGCAGGAGGATGGGAACGCCGTCGAGTTCGAGAAATTGCTTCGGCGTGTCACCGCCCATGCGGGTGCCCATGCCTGCAGCAGGGAGGATGGCGGTGATTCGGCTCATTTGCGTGGGAGAACTGAGGGTTTCCCGGCAGCACTCCAAGAGAATGAGTGTACCGCAAAGAGATCGGAGATCAGAAATGGCGCGGCAAGAGAGGGGCTTCCGCATGCCACTCCACTTTCGAGACCCGTTCGTCTTCTGCGTATTTCACGAGCGTTGTGGCCACCCGATGCGGTGGAGCTGAAGCGGACCGATCAGACGGCGACGACGGTGAAGCCGGGATTTTTGCGGAGCTGTCTGATAGCGTACCGACAATCAGAGTCCAAAAAGCGGAGCCAGTTGCCGGTTCGTTGCTCGCGACCTTGTTCTTTGACCTGATCGACGCCGCGAAGTTCGATGCGGCACGCAGTGCCTGTTCACGGTGCCCGCCTTAGAAGGGCGGCCGCTGCCACAAAAAGAGAGGGCACAGTACGCTGTGCCCTAACGAAGAAGACGAGGGAGGAAACGGTATTAGGCTTTCGCGGGGCTGTCGCCGCGGGTGAAGCCGGGAGCGGGCCGCAGTTCGGGGCGGACCACTTTGGGATCAGCGGCCGGAGCGAGCGGCGGCGTCGATGGCGGCGGTGTGCGCGGCTTTTCGGGAAGCGGCGTGCCTTCGATCAGCATGCGGACTTCGTTGGCATCCAGCACTTCGCGTTCTAGCAATGCCTGAGCGATGCGTTCGAGCGTATCGCGATTGTTGTTGAGGATGCCTTTGGCGGAGTCGTAGGCACCGCTGACGATACGCTTCACTTCCTTGTCGATATCCACGGCGGTGGCTTCGCTGAAGTCGCGATGCTGAGCGATTTCGCGGCCGAGGAAGATGGCTTCTTCCTTTTTGCCGAAAGCGAGAGGCCCCAGTTCGCTCATGCCCCATTCGCAAACCATGTTACGAGCGATGTCGGTGGCGCGTTCAATGTCGTTGCCGGCGCCAGTGGTGATGTGGCCGAGGAAAATTTCTTCGGCGCTGCGGCCGCCCATGAGCACGGCAAGCATGCCTTCGAGATGGTCTTTGGTGTAGGAATGCTTGTCGTCGGTCGGCAGCTGCATGGTCAAACCGAGAGCCATGCCGCGCGGAATGATGGTGACCTTGTGCACGGGGTCGGCACCGGGAGTCATCGCGGCGACGAGCGCATGGCCGGCTTCGTGGTACGCGGTGTTTTTCTTTTCCTCGTCGGACAGAATCATGGACTTGCGTTCGACGCCCATGAGCACTTTGTCCTTGGCCATTTCAAAATCGGCCATAGCAACGAATTTACGGTTCTGGCGAGCGGCCCAGAGAGCTGCTTCGTTGGCGAGGCTTTCCAGATCGGCGCCCGAGAAACCAGGTGTGCCGCGAGCGATGATGGAAAGGTCCACATCATCGGCGATGGGCTTTTTGCGGGTGTGCACGCGAAGGATCTCTTCGCGGCCTTTGACATCCGGGCGAGCAACTACCACGCGGCGATCAAAGCGGCCGGGGCGGAGAAGAGCGGGATCGAGAACGTCGGGACGGTTAGTGGCGGCAATCAGAATGACGCCTTCGTTGGACTCGAAGCCGTCCATTTCGACCAGCAGCGCGTTCAAGGTCTGTTCGCGTTCATCGTGACCACCGCCGAGGCCCGCGCCGCGATGGCGGCCGACCGCGTCAATTTCGTCAATGAAGATAATGCAAGGCGCATTCTTTTTGCCCTGCTCGAAAAGATCACGAACGCGACTGGCGCCCACGCCGACGAACATTTCGACGAAATCGGAACCGGAGATGGAGAAGAAAGGTACATTCGCTTCGCCGGCGATGGCGCGGGCGAGTAGGGTTTTGCCGGTGCCCGGAGGCCCGACGAGGAGAACGCCTTTTGGAATGCGGCCGCCGAGTTTTTGGAATTTCTGGGGGTCTTTGAGGAACTCGATAATTTCCTGCAGTTCTTCCTTGGCTTCGTCGGTTCCGGCGACATCTTTGAAGGTGACCTTTTTTTGCTGCGCGGAAAGCAAACGGGCGCGCGATTTGCCGAAACTGAGAGCCTTATTGCCGCCAGCCTGCATTTGACGCATCAGGAAGAGGCAGAAGCCCACAAGGAGCAGGAGCGGCAAGGCGTTCAATAATATTATCAGCCAGTCGCCGCTGCGGACTTCCTTCACCTTGATGAGTACGGATTTGTCGCGCAGCTGCTTGGTGAGATCGGGAGCGGCTTCCTTGAAAACGGTGACGTGGAATTTTTTATTGGCCTTGGCGTATTCACCCTGCAACTCATAGCTGTTCGGCGAGAGGTACATGGTGACTTCTTTTACGTCGCCCTGATCCACGTGGGCCATGAACTCGCTAAAGCTGGGCTCATCTTCGCGGGCCGCCTGGCCGTTGGCCGACACGAGCTTCCAGAGCATGACGCCGAGGAGCACGATCGAGAGCCAGAATAGAATCGTTTTTGCTGTCGAACTGGGGTTCACGTTTACCTCTCCAACTGGATACCGAAAAAATCGAAAGCCGCATCAGCGCTCAGGTCACTTCAAGAGCTAAAGCCTCTTCTTATTAGACGCCGAAATCCGTTTTGCCGACAGGCCGCGAGCGTTTCTCCCTGCGCCTGCGCCATCGGCCAGACCGTAACCGACCCACATCTGGTTAGATGCGGTCTGGAAGCCAAAGTAATCGGGCTCCAGACTGACGTGACGGTGAGCCGGCTTGTCCAGGAGAACTGCCAGGCGCAAAGAACGCGGCTGACTTTCCGCCAGGCGCCGCAGCAGGAATTCCTGCGTGACGCCGCTGTCCAAGACCGCATCCACCAGCAAAACATCCCGGCCTTTCAAATCGGGACGCGCGCCGCCGAAAAAAACTTCACGCCGCGCATGCTTGCCGTGCTGCACATCGCTGACTTGCTCCCGCACGAAATGGCAAACCAGCGGCGAAGCAATTTGCCGGACCAGGTCGGCGGCGAAGACGAAGCCGCGATCCATCGTGACGACAATGTCCAACCGGCGACCAGTGTATGCACGGGCAATCTGTTTGCCCATCGCGGCCACGCGCGCGGCGATTCGCGCTTCAGAAAAAGAAGAAGGCTGTTTAGCGCTCAAGTTAGTCAACTCTGAAAACCCGCTGCCGGTCGCGTTGCGGGAAAAACGCCGCCTTGGTGCCCACGCCTGAGACTGCCACCTTCCTCCTAAATAGTGTCTCGCCTGTGAGAATGCCAGTCAATCGCAGAGAAGTGGAATCGGCGAGGTGTCCCTAAAGGTCACTAGCTCTTCAAAAATGGAGCATTGCCGGAAGAGCAGCGCGGGTGAAAGAGCAGCGCGTCTTTTTCGCGCAGCGCGTCGACGCCACCGGGGAGTTGCAGAAGTTTGCCAGGTTCGCCGCACCGGGCCAGGCGAACGATGGCTTCGAGGTGGACGGCGGAAAACTGCCCGTTTCGGGCTTTTGTTTGGGCTACGATTTTTTCCAGGAGAGCGTTACGCAACGACGCAGCTGCTTCGGGATGGCCCAGGCCAATCGGATCCATGAGATCGGCGACCGAGATGCGCACAGCCGGGCCGTCCCGAGCGGCCAGCCTTTCGAAAAGCTTTGCGGCGAGCTGATCCATGAAAACAGTCTGTTCGCGCGCTCGGCGCGCCAGGCCGGCAAGATGCTCGACCGAGGCGGGATTAAAGTCTTTGAGCAGAAGAGGCAAGAGTTTCTTGCGCATGCGAGCGCGCGTGCGGTTGCTGTCGCGATTGGTGGCATCTTCGCGCCACCGCTGCTTTTTTGCGCGTAGATACTTGCGCAGCTCGACGCGGCGAAAATCGAGCAGCGGCCGGCGCACGGACGCAGCGCTCGGATGAATGCCTGCGAGACCGGCGATACCGGTGCCGCGCAAGATATGGGCCAGAACGGTTTCCGCCTGGTCGTCCATGGTATGCGCCGTGGCGACGGCATCGAGCAGACCCTGCGCAGCGAGTTTCTCGAAAAACGCATAGCGGGCGCGGCGCGCGGCGTCCTCCAGGTTTGATTTTTCCTGGCGTGCTTTGCGGCCGACGTCGGCGCGGCCGATGTGCAGCGTAACGCCGGACGTTTCGGCCAGAGAGGTGACAAATTTTTCGTCGGCGTCGGAGGCTTTGCCGCGCAGCTTGTGATTAAAGTGAACGGTGCTGAGGACGATGCCGAGTTGTGCGCGGGTTTCGCAGAGCAAAGTGAGCAGAGCGACGGAGTCGGCACCGCCGGAGACGGCCGCGGCGAGCTTCAATCCCGGACGGAACCACGCGGCGGATCGCAGAGCCTCTGCGAAGCGACGCTTCAGTTCCTCGGTGAAATTGCCTTGTTTCAATTGGCGGCCTCGTTTGGCCTGAATCATCGCATGAAAAAGAAGCTGGCCGCCTCACCAAGATCGGAAAAACCTGCAAAATAAAAAGGGGCAGCCAAAGGCCGCCCCCGGTTGAGTTGAACTGACGACGGATTAGAAAGTGATTTTGCCCATCACTTGCACGATGCGGGCATCGGTGGCGGCCGCCGCGAATGCGCCGTAAGGCGAAGTCGGCGGTTGCACGGCGTTGAGGATGGTGCCGAACGCGGTGCTGCTCAGGTCGGAGACCGGATTGGCGAAGTTCGCATGGTTCAGCACGTTGTATGCATTGGCTCCCAGAGTCAGGCCAAGGCGTTCCGTCAAACGGAAGGTCTTTTTCAATCCGAGATCGGTGTTGAAATAGCCCGGTCCGCGGAACGAGTTGCGCGGGATGGTGCCGAAGGTGGTGGAGGAACTGGCGAACTGCGACGCGCTAAGGCAGGGCGTATCCACCGCCGCGGCGCCGCAGGCGAGCGGTACCGTCGTAATCGGCTGACCCAGAACGGTGGCGTTAAACAAGTTCAAGCCGCCGTTCGCGATATTGCCGGTCGCGGTGCCGTCGGTCACGCTGAAAGGAAGACCGCTGCGGTAAAACAACGTTCCCGATACCGTCCAGCCTCCCGCTACTGCGTTCAGCGCGCGATTCTGGAACTTCACGGGAAGATCCCAGACGTAGCTGGCGTTCAGGCTGTGGCGAACGTCATAGTCGGAATTACTGTAGTTCAGTGCTGTAGCGCTGAACGGGCTCAACTGATTCAGGAGGCTGTTGGTCAGGCTGTAGGGCAAGATTCCCCCGTTCGAGACATCATCCAGCGTGTGGCTGAAGGTGTAGCTGAACTTGCCAGAAAAGCCGTGCGTGAATTGTTGCTGCACGGCGGCAGTGACACCGTTGTAGTTGGAGGCGCCATTGTTGTTGAGCTTCAGGACGTTCTGGACGCGAGTGTCCACCGGCGATGCAGGCAGATTGCCGAAACCGAAGCCGTTCAGGAACGGATTTTCCAGCAACTCGTCGTAGCCGTGATTGCCGACATAGTTGACCGACAGGACGGTACGCTGCCCGACGGTGTGCTGAACCTGCAGGTTCCATTCCACATACTTGGGGTTCCGAAGCCGGTTCCCCACATCATTGAGGTCGGGCGAGGCACAGCCGGCGGGCGCCGCGTTGAGAAAGTCATTGACCGTGCCGCCGCCGCTGAAGGCGCTCTGAAAGGCCGTGTTGCACTGCGTGATGATGGCCGCAGCGCTGGCTGGATTGGACATCGTGTCGATCGATCCCAGGTCGGAGAGCGAGAACCGGTTCACCTGGGGAAAGTTCGTGGTGAACTGGTTCAGGATCGTACCGGGATAGAGATCGCTGAACATACCGATGCCGCCGCGAATCACGGTTTTGTCGCCGTGCGGGCTCCAGGCAAAGCCGGCGCGCGGCTCGAACACCACTCTTTCAACGCCCGGAAGAATCTGGTTGGTGCCGGTGGTCATCATCTGGTTGTAAGGAATGGTAGCGTCGTGGCTGAGGTCGGCGAACGGGGCGCTGGCGCGAGCCACGCAATCCGAGGAGCACGTGCCGCCGGAGTTGCGGTCGGCGCGCAGAGCCAGGGTCAGCTTAAGTTTGGAATTGACGCGGAATTCATCCTGGAAATAGACGCCGAGGCTGTAGAAGGCCAGCGGCTGCGAGTTGCGGATGGCGAAGTTCTGCGCGATGCCGCCGGCGACTCCGTCGGCGAACTGCAGCATGGTGGAGCTGATGGCGGGGTAGCTGCCCTCGCTGGCGGTGTGATCGCTTACGTCGTCGCGACGAAAATTTCCGCCCATCTTGAGGGTATGTTTGCCGCGTTCGATCGAGAGGTCATCCACCAACTGCCACTGCGTCACGTTGCGGCCTTGCGGGAAGACGGCAAAAAAAGGATCCGTGCCAGAACCCGAACCGAGCGGAGTCAAGTTTGCGTCGGAAATGTTGAGGATATACGGAAAGGTGGAAAGAGCGCTGCTGAGATCGGGGCTCTGAAACAGAGCCGAGTAGTAAAGAACGGAACCGATGAAGCTGTTGACGATGCGCGGACTGAAAACGTGGGTGTAGTTCAACTGGCCTTCGTTCTGCGGCTGGTTGCTCTGAATGTTGAAGACCGGATTGATAGGATCGGTGTAGGTCGGCTGGTTGCCGCGATCGAACTTTACGCGGCCGAAGATTTTATCGTTGTCGGAGAAGTTGTAATCTACACGACCGCTGAGGAGCCATTCGCGGTTGCCGTTGGGGACGGACACCCGATAGGACGCGAGACAGTTTCCACCGGCGACGCTAGAGCCGAGGTCGGGACCGCACGAGTCCGCGGCAGGCTGCGCATTCGCCACGCCGGGGGCATGGTTATAGAGGGCGAACAACTGCTGGTAAAAGGGCATCGCCGCCGGATTGTTTGCGGGAAGGCTGGTGCCAAGAACAAAGCTCTGGAACTGCTGTGTCGGGACGAAGACTTCACTGCTGGAGCCGAAGGTGTAACGGAGCCCTTCGGTGTTGATAAAGAAAAACGCTTTGTCTTTTTTGATCGGCCCGCCGAGAGAAGCCGCCCACTGATTGTTGTTCTCAAAGGGGCGCGGTTCTCCGGCCTGATTGAGGAAGAAATCGTTGGCGTTGAGCGCGCTGCCATTCCAGTAGTAAACCGCGTTGCCGTGCAGCGAGTTACCGCCTGATTTCGTGGTGTAGTCCACTTGAGCGCCGGCTTGACGGCCATACTGCCCGGTGTAGCCGTTGCTGACCACGGCGACTTCCTGCACTTCGTTGGAGCCAAGCAGCAAGTTGCTGGCGCCGGAGTTGTTCAGGTTGAGGAAGGGATCGTTGTAGTCATTGCCGTTGATGGTGAAAAGATTTGCCGTGGCAGGAAGACCAAATGCGGTGAAGTTGCCGTAGCCGCCGCCGTTGGAAGTGTTCATGGTTACGCCGGGAGAGATCTGTGCGATGTAGCTGAGGTCGCCGCCGGGATTGGGAATGTTCTGCAGCGTGCGCAGGTCGACGTTGGACGTGATGTTGCCGTCTTCGGTCTGCAGTAACGGCACACTTTCCGTGATCTCGACGGTCTGCGAGGTTTCGCCGACTTCCAGGCGCAAGTTCATGGTGGCAGTCTGGCCCAGTAGAACTTCCGATTTTTGAATGACGCGGCGAAATCCCTCTTTCTCCAGCGAAACGGAATATCGTCCCGGTTTGAGCAGCGGAAATTGAAAAACACCCGATCCGTTGGTTGATACGAATTGTGTCTCCTGCGTGGATTCGTTGGTCAGTGTCACCTTGGCGCCCGCAATGATCGCTCCCGATGCGTCGGTTACGGTGCCGCTCATCGCGCCGGTAACGATGCTTTGCGCTTTCGCCGGGTTGTTAAAGAATAGGAAAAACAGCGGCAGCAAAAACAACAATTTGAGAAACTGCGTGCTTCTCATTGATTTTTCGTTCTCCTTGAGTTTGTGTTGCGCTTCGCGTTTCCGCGGCGAAGCGAAGAGGTGTACGCGGGATCGCGCCTGGTGACCGCGCACACCACTAGCGCGGCGTGAAAACCCCTTTTCACGCGGCTCCTCCGTCACCACCCTTTATGTTTTATTACTGCGAGCCCCTCGCCGCTCCTGAACGCGCTGCGAGTTTCCCGTCAGGGCTTTGCAGTACCCACTCGAAAACAAATCTTGGCGGGGAATGAGGGTGCAAGAACCGTGCCAGTAGCGGTGATGAAAGTAAATGTTTGATTGGGTGGATGTTACGGAAATCTGACTCGCGGATGGTCGCTGCCTATCTTTACTAAACCACAGATTTCTTCAGAAAAACGTAAAGATCAGGAGGTATGAAATCTTGAAGAATACTTATGAGTACTTGTATTCTGAGCAACGAAGCGGGATTGCAGAATCCGGGCCGGGCTTTGCGCACACGTTGGTCCTCGCGGAGTCTATCGACTACGGCGACGGGTCGGCTGGATGAGAGAGCCATTCGCAGCGCGCCGGTCGCAGGAACCGTGATGAGGAATGATCGATACTGGTAGCCTTCACCTGCCACCTAAAGCCGCGAGAGTTTCGGGAAGCAGTCATCGGGAGACCGGGTTCTCGAGCTGCGAATTCTTGTTGATGGTGGGGACTGGCCGGCGGAGCCAACCAGATCCTCCAAGGCGGAAAGGCTGTATCCACTCATTTTTCAGGTAGTTGCCAAGCGGTCGAGCAGTCTTGTGGAAAAAGCGAAGAAAGTCATTTCTAAGTGTTGACAATGCGATAGGGGTTTTCTATACTCGTCAGGTTCTTCGGAATGCCACTCTGCTGGACAGGGGAGGCTATCGTTCATAGACAACTGAATATGATTTGCCAGAATCCGTTCGAGTCATTCGGCCTATTCGAGCCCGAATGACTGAGTAACAATCGAGCGACTCAACAATTTGCTTAGGTAGGCTGGCTCTTCGACTTCGGTCGGAGGGCATTTTTTTTCGCCTAAGCGACAGGCTTCAAACGAGAGTTTGATCCTGGCTCAGAACGAACGCTGGCGGCGTGCTTAACACATGCAAGTCGAGTGCGCGTTCCGTAGCAATACGGAATGGCGCACGGCGCACGGGTGCGTAACACGTGGGTAACCTGCCCTTTGGTGGGGAATAACTCCGCGAAAGCGGAGCTAATTCCGCATAAGATCCGCAAGGATGAAAGCCGAAAGGCGCCGATGGAGGGGCCCGCGCCCGATTAGCTAGTTGGTAGGGTAATGGCCTACCAAGGCTTTGATCGGTAGCTGGTCTGAGAGGATGATCAGCCACACTGGAACTGAGACACGGTCCAGACTCCTACGGGAGGCAGCAGTGGGGAATCTTGCACAATGGGCGAAAGCCTGATGCAGCGACGCCGCGTGGGGGATGAAGCATTTCGGTGTGTAAACCCCTTTCGATCCGGACGAAACCCCGCAAGGGATTGACGGTACGGATATAAGAAGCCCCGGCTAACTACGTGCCAGCAGCCGCGGTAAGACGTAGGGGGCCAGCGTTGTTCGGAATTACTGGGTGTAAAGGGTTCGTAGGCGGTGCGGCAAGTTGGGAGTGAAATCTCTGGGCTTAACCCAGAGGCTGCTTCCAAAACTGCTGTGCTTGAGTGTGGGAGAGGCGCGTGGAATTGCAGGTGTAGCGGTGAAATGCGTAGATATCTGCAGGAACACCCGTGGCGAAAGCGGCGCGCTGGACCACTACTGACGCTGAGGAACGAAAGCTAGGGGAGCAAACAGGATTAGATACCCTGGTAGTCCTAGCCCTAAACGATCAGGACTTGGGGTGCCACCCGTTCGGGTGTCGTCCCGGAGCTAACGCGTTAAGTCCTGCACCTGGGGAGTACGGTCGCAAGACTGAAACTCAAAGGAATTGACGGGGGCCCGCACAAGCGGTGGAACATGTGGTTCAATTCGACGCTACGCGAGGAACCTTACCTGGGCTCGAAATGCTAGTGACCAGCTGTAGAAATATGGCCTTCCCGCAAGGGACACTAGTATAGGCGCTGCATGGCTGTCGTCAGCTCGTGCCGTGAGGTGTTGGGTTAAGTCCCGCAACGAGCGCAACCCCTGCACACAGTTACTACTCGCAAGAGAGGACTCTGTGTGGACTGCTCCGGATAACGGAGAGGAAGGTGGGGATGACGTCAAGTCCGCATGGCCTTTATGTCCAGGGCTACACACGTGTTACAATGCAGGGCACAAACCGTTGCCAACCCGCGAGGGGGAGCTAATCGGAAAAAACTCTGCTCAGTTCGGATTGCAGTCTGCAACTCGACTGCATGAAGCCGGAATCGCTAGTAATGGCGTATCAGATCGACGCCGTGAATACGTTCCCGGGCCTTGTACACACCGCCCGTCACATCACGAAAGTGAGTTGTACTAGAAGTCGCCACGCTGACCGCAAGGAGGCAGGCGCCCAAGGTATGACTCATGATTGGGGTGAAGTCGTAACAAGGTAGCCGTAGGAGAACCTGCGGCTGGATCACCTCCTTTCTAAAGATAGAGCCAGCTCAGCCTGCTATGGTGTGCAGGCAATGCTGGCCAACGCAGCCGAAGCTCTCACGGGCTTCTATGCTGCAATCGTTCGAAGCTCTTCAACTACGGTTGAAGAGTGTTACTCATTACCCGCTTTCGGCTTCGGCTGAAAGCGCGGCGAACGGATTCTGGCAAATTGTATCGGTTGTCAAAAAGACGATCATTCCGAAAAGATTAAGGGCTGCGAAGAAATTCGCAGCCCTTTTGTCGTTGTGGCTCACGCGAGACTGCTGCGCCGGCGCGCCAAACAAAACCGGCTGAGCAGGGGCCGAGAGTGAAATCGAACCGACTCGGTTTTTGATCCGGGCAGTGTAGAGCTTCACTTCCGGCTTGGAAAGTCCTTACGATTTGTTGGTCAAGAAGGCGCAATCGATCGATCTGGCGGCGCCGATCGTATCGGCCAGCCACAAGGTGGGGGCCCTTTCACAACCGTGCAACTAGCTGCGTCTTGCTAATTTCCAACTGGTCGCCTAATTTGTTTACGCAATTCCGTGTCTGAGGATTTCTTCAGACCGACCTGGATTGTTCTTTCTCATGAGGTACAAGGAGAATCACACATGAAGCAGAAAAGTATTTATCTGGCGGTCCTGCTCGCTGTTTGCTTGGCGTTCATCGGAGTGTCGTTCGCGCAGCGCCCCGAGACCAATGTCGACCCCAGCAAGCATGCCAATCTTGCCGAAGCGCAGCACCACATCCTGCAAGCATTTGAAAAGATCGATGAAGCGCAACGCGCCAACCGGGACCAGCTGGGCGGCCACGGGGAAAAGGCCAAACAGCTGCTCGATCAGGCCAGCCGCGAGCTGAAAGAAGCGGCCGAGTTCGCCGACCATCACAAGTAACAGACTGGCTTTAGCCTGCGCTTCACCGGGCACCGGAGTCTTTTGAGGCAACGCAATCCTGATATGGCCCCGGTGCTGCGTTTTTTTGCCGGCTCCGGCATCACGCCGCCAGCTGCACTTCCAACTGTCGGTTTCGTGTATAGCGAATCCAGAGTTCCGCGGAAAGCGCCGTCAGAATAAACCCGATCCAGAATGCCGTGCCGAAAAACCGTTGCGCTTGGGGTGTGTGGCCACGAAGCGCCGCGACCGGGGGAAAAAGTCCCCATAATCGGACGTGTGGCGGCCCGGCAAGCCCCATCGCGTAGCCCCGGATCATCCATTCACGGTGCGAGGAAAAATCTCGCCGCAGCGCATGCGGAAAGCCTTTTGCCAAGGCGATCAGAAAGCAAACTCCAAACACAAAAATGGCTGCTTTTTCGTCCCATCCGCCGATAGTGCCGCCGGCCGCCATTCTCAAACCGGCTACACCCAGCACCGAGCTGGCCAGCCAGAAAATTCTTCTGCAGCAGACGACGGCGCGGCGGCATCGCTTTTCCGACTCCTGCGATCTCGCTGCTAGAAGAGATACGCAACCCTACCGCAATTTCTAACCGGAGAAAATTCGGGATGGATAGGAAAAGAAGGATTCCGACCGGTTGCCATTAAGCCGGGTTGGGGCCGGCGAGCATGCCGCCGTCGAGCACGATCTCATGGCCGGTCATGAAGGAAGATTTGTCGGAGCACATCCACAGCACGGCTTCGGCGATTTCTATTGGTTTGCCGAAGCGGCCGATCGGATGCATAGCCAGGACTCGCTTGCTGACCTGCGGATCGGCAAAGGCGCGATCGGCCATAGGCGTCTCAATCACCGCGGGGCATACGGTATTGACGCGAATTCCATGCCTGGCGCCTTCTAGCGCCGCGGTGCGGGTCAGACCAATCACCGCGTGTTTGCTGGCCGCGTAGATCGAAGAACCCGCGTTGCCCATGAGACCCGCGACCGACGACATGTTGACGATTGCGCCTCCGCCGCCTTGTTTGAGCATTTGCCGCATTTCGTATTTCAGGCAAAGCCACACGCCTTTCACGTTGATGTCGGTCACCTGGTCAAACTGCTCTTCGGGCAAATCGACGATAGACATCCAGGTCCCCTCGATGCCGGCATTATTGAAGGCCACATCCAGGCGGCCAAACTTTTCTACCGTTTTCTGGACGAATTTTTGAACGTCGGCAGACTTGGAGACGTCGCCCTGCACGAACATAGCCTCGCCACCCGCGGCTTGCGCCAGCTTTACGGTTTCCTGGCCCTCAGCTTCACGACGGCCGGTCAGCACCACTTTGGCGCCATGCCGGACAAAGAGGATCACCGTATCTCGTCCGATACCGGAAGTGCCGCCCGTGATGAGAGCTATTTTGCCGAGTAGATCTTTTTGCGATTCGTTCGCCATGTTTGTCCTCCGATTATGCAGCTGCTGATTCCCGGCGGGCGTGCCTCTGGTTCGAACCTTGCCGGAGAATCCCCATTCTGGCAAGGCCGGCTCTACGGAACGCAAGCCGCTTCTTGACGCTTCAAGCCGTCTTCTTGCGAAACAAATGGTAGATGCCCAGCAGAATTACTGCACCCACTACGGACATAAGGAATCCCGCTTTGTCGCCTTCGTGATACCAGCCGATCAGCGATCCCAGATACGTGGCCACAAGTGATCCGGCGATACCCAGCAGCATGGTAATGATAATGCCACCCGGATCCTTGCCCGGCATGATGAACTTTGCCACCGCTCCGGCCAGCAGGCCAATAAGCCCTTCCCAAATCCAGTGCATAGCAAATCCTCCACGCGATATTCGATTGTAGATTTCAGGAAATGACCGGCGCGGTCGCCTCACGTTTCTAATGGGAATCGGGCCGGATGTAAAGCAATCTTTCTTTGCGTCGCGGGTTTGCGGATGGCTGTCAACATCGCCCTGCTATCCTAAAGTCTCAGGTCTTTGGAGACTTCAAGCTTGCCACCCATTCTCAGTGCACAGTCGCTTTCCAAGCGTTACGGTGTCGCGCCCCTGTTTAGAAATATTTCGTTCACGGTCTCCGGAGGCGAGCGGATCGGGTTGATAGGTCCCAACGGCTCCGGCAAATCCACGCTGATGGAAATTCTTGCCGGCCGCATCAAGCCCGACACCGGCGACGTCGCGCTGCGGAAGCGGGCGCGACTCAGCTCGGCGGCGCAGGTATCAGAATTTGCGCCCGCCGATACCGTGCGGTCGGTGATCGAAAATGCATTTCAAGAAGGACAGGTGCCGGAGCATGAACGCGCGGGCCGGTTCGCGGAAGTCTTAGGCCGGGCCGGATTTGAGGATCATGAAGCCATCGCCAATTCGCTTTCCGGCGGCTGGCGCAAGCGATTGGCTATCGCGGCGGCGCTGGTGCAAGAACCGGACATTCTGCTGCTCGACGAGCCGACCAATCACCTCGACCTCGAAGGCATCGAGTGGCTCGAATCCGTCTTGCGGTCTGCCTCATTTGCGTGCGTGGTGGTCAGCCACGACCGCTACTTTCTGGAAAACGTGACCAACGCCATGGTCGAGCTCAGCCGCTCCTACGATGATGGCTTTCTGCGGGTGTCCGGAAAGTACAGCAAATTTCTGGAAGCCAAGGAAAATTATCTGCACGCGCAACAAAAACGGCAGGAGGTTCTGGAGAACCGCGTCCATGTGGAACTGGAATGGCTGCGCCGCGGTCCCAAGGCGCGCACCACCAAATCCAAGGCGCGGATTGATACGGCGCATGAGTTGATGGGCGATTTGGCGGACCTGAGTTCGCGGACTCGCAGCACATCGGCGAACATTAATTTTTCAGCGACCAATCGGCAAAGCAGGCAATTAGTGCAGCTCGACGACGTAAGTTTTTCATTTGGGGCGCGAAAACTATTTAAAGAAATCCAGTTCAGCATCACCAATGGCATGCGGGTCGGTCTTGTCGGCCCCAACGGCAGCGGCAAGAGTACGCTGCTGCGGCTGCTGCTTGGTGAACTAAAGCCGGAGGAGGGCGAAATCAGAAAGGCCGACAATCTCCGCGTAGTCTATTTCGACCAGAACCGCCGCCTCGAGCCCGACACTCTGCTGCGTCGCGCACTTGCGCCTGACAGCGATTCGGTCATTTATCAGGACCGCGTAATTCACGTTGCCTCGTGGGCGGCGCGATTCTTGTTTGCCGGCGAAGATTTGAACCGGCCGGTCGGCAGCCTTTCCGGTGGCGAACGCGCGCGCGTGCTGATCGCGCAACTAATGCTACAGCCGGCCGATGTGCTGCTGCTGGATGAGCCGACCAACGATCTCGACATCCCCACGCTCGAAATCCTGGAAGAAAGTCTGCTCGAATTTACCGGTGCCCTGGTTCTGGTGACGCACGACCGGTTTTTGCTGGATCGCGTCTCGACCCTGGTGTTCGGGCTTGACGGGATGGGTGGAGCGGAGCGCTTTGCCGACTATTTTCAGTGGGAAGAATGGAAAGCCCAGAACGAACAAGCGCGCGCCACCGATTCCGCGGCGGCCAGCAATGGCAGCGCTCCTTCTCGCGCGGCGATTGCTGCCCGAGGGCCGGCCGCCACTTCTCCGGCAAGCTCAAAAAGGAAACTGAGCTACAAGGAAGCCCGCGAATTGGAGCTGATGGAAAAGGCTATCCACGACGCCGAAGTCAAGCTTCAGGAAAAACTGCAAGCGCTGCACAATAGCGAAATTTCGACTGATGCAAGCAAGCTCCACGCGGCCAGCGTCGAACTCGAACAAGCACAAAAGACGGTGGAAAACCTGTACTCCCGTTGGGCCGAACTGGAAGCCAAGCTGGCCTGATCGGCAGCGTGGAATCGAACCGCGCGCTAGTACTCGAAAAACGTCAGTCACCCGCATTTTGAATCATGAGCCGGCGTAAAGCTGTTTCCTAAATCGCGTCCGCGTCACGCACCGTTTGCACTTCTGCTCGCACGCCGTCGCTGCCCTTTTCCGCATAGATGATTACAACGCTCTTCCCGCTGCAGCCGCGGAAGCCCAGGCCCACTGGAAATTGAACCCCCCCAGGTGTCCGGTGACGTCCACCACCTCGCCAATGAAAAATAGTCCGGGCACCTTGCGACTTTCCATCGTTTTGCTGGAGAGCTCATCGGTATCCACCCCGCCGGCCGTGACTTCGGCTTTTTCATAGCCTTCCGTATTGGCTGGAACCACGCTCCAGGAATGGATCTCGCGCTCGAATTTTTCCAGCGAAGCGTTGGATAGCGAAGCGGGCTCATGGAGTTGCACCCAGCGTTCCGCAAAACGCCTCGGCAAGCTGCCCTGAAACGCCGCTACCAGCTCGCTGGTATTTCTAAATTTAGCGCGATAGACGGCAGAAGTAATGTCTCGTTCCGGTACCAGATCGAGAGTAACTGGCTTTCCAGGCTCCCAGTAAGAAGAGGCCTGCAGAATCGCCGGCCCGCTCAGCCCCCGATGGGTGATCAGCATCTTTTCCCGGAATGAGGCTCCATTCGCGCTGGCGATTACCTCGGCAGAGACACCTGCCAGATCGCAATACGCTTTCTGGTCGCCCCTCCCGAACACCAGCGGCACCAGCGCCGGCCGCGTGGGCTGAATCTTCAGTCCAAATTGCCGTGCCAAGTCGTATCCAAGCCCGGTCGCGCCCATCTTCGGAATCGACAATCCTCCGGTGGCCACCACCAGCGCGTTGGTATGCAACTCCTCACGGTCTGTTCGAACGACGAATTCCGTGTCCTTGCGAATTTCGGTCACCTGCTGGCTGGTAAACACCTGCACGCCGCCAGCCCGGCACTCGGCCTCCAAGAGCGCGAGAATCTCCTGCGCCGATCGGTCACAAAACAGCTGCCCCAATGTCTTTTCGTGGTATCGAATTCGATGGCTTTCCACCAGGGCAATAAAATCGGCCGGCGTGAACCGAGCCAGGGCGGACTTGGCAAAATGCGGGTTGGACGAAAGAAAGTTTTCCGGTTTGCAGTGAATGTTGGTGAAGTTGCAGCGGCCGCCACCGGAAATCAGGATTTTCTTGCCAGGCCGTTCGGAGCGCTCCAAAACGGCCACCCGCCGGCCGCGCCTACCCGCTTCGGCGGCGCAAAATAGCCCAGCTGCTCCGGCTCCCAGGACAATCGCGTCGAATCTCCGGCTCATGTCAAAAAGGCATGGCCGCAGCATTGCCGGCGCTTTCTCGCCAAAATTAAGACCATGGGTCGCATTCTAATGTATGTCCACAAGCGTTGACTCTTGTGCACTCCTTGACTCTGGCTGGCTCCGGTTGACCGTCCACTGGTCGCGCTGCACCTTTGCGTGGATGTATCTTATTGAAACGGAACGGCCTTGCCGCAGGTCCGAAGGGGCATGAAAATGCTTCGGTTTGCCAAGGGTTGGTTTCCCACAGCGTTGGTGCGCCGCCGTTCTGCTCCTCGGTCGGGCGCCCGGGTGATCCGTGCTTCTTGCCTACATTCTGGTTCTGGTTGTCGGACTGCTATTGACTCAGCTGCTGTTTGGTTTTTATCAGGACAAACCAATCGGGATTGCCGCAGTCGGCCAACAGCTCAAGAATCGCTTGGCGTTTGACCCCCAGTCCCTTTCCGGAACCGCGCTCGCGAACCTTGCACTCGCCAGCTTCGTCAGCATGTTCCTCGAACTGACGATGATCCGGTGGATCTCTTCAGAAATTCGCATCTTTGCGTTCTTCAAGAACTTCGTTCTGGTCGCCTGCTTTTTTGGATTCGGCATGGGCTGCTACTTTAGCCGAAAAAAAATCAACGTCCTCACGATGATCGGGCCTTTGGTTTACCTGGCCGCCGTGATGAAAGCCCCTTGGCCACCCCTACGCGCTCTCATTGCGACGCTGCCGAACATGCTGGGAAGCAGCTCCAATTTGCAAATATGGTATGCGCCGGCCATGGATTCTCAATGGATGCCCATGATACTGGCTTTGGCGCTTACCTCGCCGCTGTTCATCATGATTGCTTTCCTGTTCGTTCCCCTCGGCCAATTAATCGGATGGCACCTTGAGAATTCCGCGGACGGCCTGTCCGGCTACACTCTGAACGTGGCCGCCAGCCTGCTGGGTATCCTGGCTTTCGCCGTTGCCAGTTTCTTGAACACCCCGCCGGCCGTTTGGCTGGGCGCGGCGGGCTTGTGCCTCGTCGGGTTGTTCTGGAAGAGGCCTCGCTTGATTTTCTCTTGCGGCGTCGGTCTATCGATCTGCATGAGTTTGGCCGCGATCGCACCGCAAAACGGATCCGCTACCTACTGGTCGCCCTACCAGAAACTGACCCTCACGCCGGTCTGGGATCATCGCGAACTGACCTCCTACGAACTGAACACCAACGATAGCTGGTACCAGCGCATCGTTGACCTGTCACCGAAATTCGTCAGCGGCCACCCCGATTTGTTCCACGGCCAGCCGATTTCCTGGAATGCCTACAATCTTCCGTACCGGTTTTATCCCTCCCCTTCCAGCGTGCTGGTGCTGGGCGCGGGAATGGGAAATGATGTGGCCGCGGCGGTTCGCAACACCAGCGCAAGCGTAGTGGCGGTCGAAATTGATCCAGCGATCTTGCGCCTCGGCCGGGCTTTGCACTTCGAGCGGCCCTATGACTCGCCTCAAGTCCGGGTAGTGGTGGATGACGCGCGCAGTTTTGTGCACAACAGCCACGACAGGTTTGACCTGATTCTTTTCTCTTTGCTGGACTCGCACACCACCAACTCCAACTACACCAACATTCGCATAGACAACTATGTCTACACCGTAGAAGCATTGCAGGAAGCCCGTAAACTCCTGAAGCCGGACGGTCTCCTGGTCATCAAGTTTCAGGCTGCGAATGCGTGGATCCCGGGGCGCTTAGAAGCGCTGCTGACCGCGGTTTTTGGGCAGAGCCCGCTGCAAATTGAGTCTGACAGCGGTTACACCACAGCCGGACGTTTCTTTATCGCCGGCTCCCAGGCCCGAATCGACGAAGCGCTTCGTCAGCCGGATGTGTCGTCCTATGTTTCGCAGCATGCCGGTTTTCACCCCGAGGCTGCTCAGGTGATTGATGACAATTGGCCCTATTTTTATCAGCGACGGCCCGGCGTTCCATTGAATGTCATTCTCATGTCGGTGCTTGTGATCTTACTTTCATTCTGGTTTGTAAAGAGAACTGGTGGCAGGCTTAAACTGCAATGGCATTTCTTCTTCTTGGGAGCGGGTTTCCTGTTATTGGAAGTGCAAATCGTAAGCAAAATCGCATTGCTCTTCGGCACCACGTGGGTGGTGAATGCTCTCGTAATCAGTACCTTGCTCTTGTTCATCATGGCCGCAAACTGGAGCGTGAAAAGATTCGCCGGAATTCGCGTCTCGGTCGCCTATGCCGGCATTGCCGCAACGGGGTTGCTCGCCTATGTGGTTCCGGTGGACCGCTACTTCTTTGCAAACGTCTTTCTCCGCGCGTTTTGCGCCATGATCGTCTTATGCTCGCCCGCATACTTTGCCGGGGTCATTTTTGCCAAGAGCTATGCCGCCGCCGGCTTTCAAAGCACCGCGCTGGGCTCCAATATCCTAGGCGCCTTGTGCGGCGGCATTGTCGAATCACTGTCCTTCTGGACAGGAATTCGCAGTCTGGTGCTGGTGGCCCTGGCTTTTTATTTGCTTTCGGCGCTGCTCATCAAAAAGAGAGCAGCGATTCCTGGCCTCGCGGTCCCATAAGCGGGGATGGGTAATGAGACGGGAAAGCTAGCCCTAATTCCCTACCAATAAGCGCAACTGCTTTCGACTTGCGGGCCAACGCCAAATTGGAACAGCTGAGGCAGTCAGGTGGGGTACGTCAGGCGGTGTGCGAATTCGTGAATCAAACCAGGCACTGCAGGCCTGGCTGCCAACCGGTGGTGCCGGTCGACCAGGGCCCTTAGTGAGTGCACTTGGGAAACAGCGTCACCAGCACCATCAGGTCCGACAAGGTGAATAGCCACTGATCCGCTTGCGCACCAGCTGCTTCTGCAGCGCGCGCAATGAAGCCCAAATGGCGGCTCTTGGCGAAGTTGTGAATGTGGTCGACGCAAATCCCCGTCAGGCTTGCGACTTCCGAGTCGGTGAAGATTTTCTGGCTCGACTTTACGGTAACCATGTCTTGCTCCTGGAACCGCGCTTCGCTGCCTCTTGCATCGCTACTTATCTAACACTTCGGTTCGATGCTAGTTGCAGATTAGACGCTGCACTTTTTCTGAGCAATAGTCGTTCCGTTCTCTTCGTCGCAAAACTCCGGCTCTAGTACTTTTCCCGCACGCGACCGGAAGACCCTCAGTTTTCCGGCCTTATCTCGGGCTTCGGGCGGTACTAGCAGCGAAAAACTACAGGCATTCTTTTATCGCTGAATTTTTGCTAACTCTTCTGCTTCCGCGCACTTGCTACATCTTTTGGTAGATTTTGCCCAATTTCCCACATTTGCTTGCTGTGGCGCACCTGGTGCGCGGCGATAAAGGCGAACCAAGTGTAAAAATTCAGACACCCGAGAAACGGATGTCGCCAAAAGTACTTACTGAGCTCCCGCCCGCGTGTCTTTTCGAGGAACGACAGTGTCTTTTCGCGGACACCCCGCAGCTCGGCGAGCATCACCTCTTTGCCGACAAAATCGTCTGGAGGCACCACGATCGCAGGCGAGCTGCGCTTCACCAGGCGCGATTCGACCAGCGCGAGAGGCAGGTGCAAGCGTCGATAAAAGGGCAGGGGCCTCGGCCGCTCTTGAATCAGCCGGTCGGCATAGAGAAGGACGCCACGTTCGACCAGGCACAAATGAGTGACCAGTTGGCCTGCCGACCAGCAATGCGGGCGAGGCTTTGCAGGCCAGTTCGGCGCGGAGATACCGGCCGCGGCTCGCAGAAAGGTCTCCTCTGCGACGTAGAGTTTCTGGATGACCGGCTGGACCTGCACTGGAGTTCCCGCGAGTTTAGCAAGGTTTCGGACCGCGCCGCAGCCCCTTGTCGCGGTCTAGCCGGCAGTTTCAAAGATCCGCGCCGCCGGCTTGTTCAAAGGCGTGGGCCAACCGCAGAATGCGGGATTCGCCAAAGGCCGGACCGAAGAGCTGGAGGCCGACGGGCAAAGTGCCGCAGACCCTGCCACACGGAACTGAGATTCCCGGGACGCCGGCGAGAGATCCGGTTACGGTATAGATGTCGGCCAAATACATTTGCAGGGGATCGCCCGTCTTCTCTCCAAGTTTGAATGCCGGTATGGGAGAAGTCGGCGTTACGATCGCGTCCACTTTCTGAAACGCATCTTGAAAGTCCTGCGCGATCAGCGCACGCACTTTCTGGCCTTTCAGGTAGTAGGCGTTGTAATAGCCGGCCGACAAAACATAGGTTCCCAGGACGATACGGCGTTTAACTTCCGGGCCAAAACCGGCACCGCGCGTTTTGCGGTACATGCCTAGGAGTGTGGGATCGTCTACGCGCAGACCATAGCGCACCCCGTCATAGCGGGCCAGGTTTGAGCTGGCTTCGGCCGTCGCGATGATGTAATAGGTGGCGATAGCGTAATCGGTGTGCGGCATGCGAATCTCGACCGGTTCGCAGCCGAGTTTTTTGAGCAGCTCAATACCTTTTTCGATTTTGTCCCGAACGCCGCTGTCCATGCCCTCGGCGAAGTAGTCGCGCGGAATTCCGATGCGCGTGCCTCTTACCGGTTTATGGATTTCGTCCGCATAGTTTGGCACTGGCGCGGTGGTGGAAGTCGAGTCGTTAGGATCGCGGCCGGCAATGGCCTGGAGGACTGCCGCAACATCTTTGACGTTGTTAGCGAAAGGGCCGACTCGGTCGAGCGAAGAAGCAAAGGCAATCAGGCCATAGCGCGAGACGCGGCCGTAGCTGCCCATCATGGCGGGGATGCCGCATAGGGCGCCCGGTTGGCGAATAGAGCCGCCGGTATCCGTGCCCAACGAGGCAACCGCTAGCCCGGCCGCTACCGCAGCCGCCGAGCCGCCGCTGGAGCCGCCGGGAACCCGGTCCAGCGCCACCGGATTCTTAACCGCTCCATACGCCGAATTTTCGTTGGAGCTGCCCATGGCAAACTCGTCGCAATTGGTTTTGCCAAGGATGATCGCGCCGGCCTCTTCGAGCCGCGCCACCGCTGTGGCGTCATAGGGCGGAATGTAATTCTGTAAGATCTTGGAGCCGCAGGTGGTGGTGATGCCCCGGGTGGAGAGTACGTCCTTAATCGCCACGGGCACGCCACCGAGCGGTGGCAGCGGCTTCCCGCCCGCAATCAGCGCGTCAATCTTATCCGCTTGCGCGTAGGCGCGTTCGGGCGAGAGTTCGAGGTAAGCGTTCAGCTCCGGATTGCGCGTGTTGATTTTCCTGTAGAAATCCGTGGTCAGCTCGCGCGAGGTGAGCCGCTTCGCCGTCAGCTCGTGTTTTATACCGTCAATCGTCCAGTTCTTCTTCATCTAAGGGGCCTAATCTGGCGCGTCATCCCGAGCGGAGTCCTCGGATCGATGCCGAGATTCCATCTCCGGTCGCAAGGAATCTCTCTTCTATCTCTCAATCACCTTCGGCACGCGGAAAAAGGGCGGCTCGGGGTCGGGCGCCAGTTTCAAGACTTCGGCGGCAATTCCACACGGCACAGCCACATCATCGCGCAGCGTGGCGTCCGCAGCCTGGTCGTCAGTCAGGACTTGAGCCATTGGCTCGACATTGGTGGTATCCAGTTCATTCAACTTGCCGATGTATTCCAGAATTTCGTCCACCTGCGCGCGGTATGTCTCCAGCTCCGTCTCGCTCAAGTCGAGATACGCCAGCTCCGCCACCCGCACCACGTCTTCCCGCGAAATCTTCATGTCCGCGAGTTTAGCACGTCCGCCCGCTTCGCATTTGGCATGGGCGATGGGGAGGGCCTTGCAGTCTGTTCCCGTTTGCGCTGTGCATGCCGGCCGCAGCGAGAGCGCTCCCAGAGCAGCCCGTCCCGCAACTTGAAACGGCAGATCCCGCTAACAGGAGCGGTGTTGTTTAGGTCTGGCGCGACAGTACAGCGGCGGCCCTGCGTGGGTACTTCGTGGAGACGTAGTTGTCGACTAGGGCCTGGAAGGCGGCGGCGAGTTCGCTGTAGGTACCTTCGAGCGTGACATCTTTTCTGCCGTCAATGTAGACGGGGCAGCGCGGAGCTTCCCCGGTGCCAGGCAGTGAAATTCCGATGTTGGCGGCCTTCGATTCTCCGGGGCCATTCACGATGCAGCCCATCACGGCCAATGTCATCGTTTCGACGCCTTGGTATTGCGTTTTCCAGACCGGCATCATTTCGCGGATGTAGTCCTGGGTACGCTCAGCCAATTCCTGAAATGTCGAGCTCGTCGTGCGGCCGCAGCCGGGGCAGGCCGTAACGCTCGGCGAAAACGACCGCAGTCCGAGCGACTGGAGCAATTCGCAGGCAGCGTAAACTTCTTCGCGGCGGTCACCGCCAGGGCGAGGCGTGAGCGAAATGCGAATGGTATCGCCGATGCCGTCATACAGCAGTACGCCCAGCGACGCGGCCGACCAGACCAGCCCCTTCATGCCCATGCCGGCTTCGGTCAATCCGAGATGCAAAGGCTGCTCAGTTTTGCTGGCCAAGTCGCGGTATACCGTAATCAAATCCCGCGGCCGCGAAGTCTTGCAGGAAATAATAATCTGGTCGTGGCGCATACC
Source organism: Candidatus Eiseniibacteriota bacterium (assembly GCA_035607085.1). Lineage (GTDB taxonomy): Bacteria > Acidobacteriota > Terriglobia > Acidiferrales > UBA7541 > Acidiferrum. The sequence continues at coordinate 25,716 of DATMZI010000153.1, forward strand.
GGTTTCCAGCGCCAGCTCGGTAGACTGCACCGCGGACAGCACCATGCATTGATTGATGATCTCTTCGGATTCCAGGCCAAGATTTTTGTCGGTGTTCTCCTGCATTTTGGCCATCACCAGCTCTTGATTCAAAGAGCCGCCGTTGACGCCGATGCGTACCGGCTTGCCGTTGTCGCGCGCCACTTTGCAGATGGTGGAAAACTGTTCATCGCGTCGCTGCCCCGCACCGACGTTGCCGGGGTTAATCCGATACTTATCGAGCGACTTCGCGCACTCGGGATATTTCGCCAGCAGCACATGCCCGTTGTAGTGAAAGTCCCCGATGATGGGCACGTTGCAACCTGCGGCCAGCAACCGCTTCTTGATCTCCGGCACGGCCGCCGCCGCTTCCGGCACATTCACCGTCCAGCGAACGATTTCCGAGCCCGCCTCGGCGAGTTCGAGAGTCTGTTTCAGCGTGGACTCTACGTTGGCAGTGTCCGTATTGGTCATGGACTGGACGACGATCGGCCGGCCGCCACCCACCTGCACCTCGCCGACCTGCACGCCATAAGTCTTCCGCCGCGCGTGCCGTGTGCCTGTAGCGTCAAATCCTGCGATTTGGGTTAGCGAAGCCATGGCTCCTAGTTTAACAAATTCTTCGATATTCGCGTGTTTCTGCGGGAGCGGCGTGTCTAGCCGGTGCCCGACTCGCGGTCGATCTGGCGTTGGTATTCGCCTGCGTCGAAATGGCCCTGCGATTGGGCGATCAAGCCGTCTTGGCCAACCTTCCATTCCTCAAATCCGCTGACTCGCACGCGGTTCCCCGTGCCGCCGGGGCCGCTGTTGCGGCCCTCCAATGTCCAGTGATACTCCACGTGGTCGCCGCGGATTACCAGACTATTCATGGTCACGCGCAGGTCCGGGAGCACGGCCATGAAGCTGCGCGCTGCTTCGGCAATGGCTGCTCGGCCGACCGCCGGCGCACCGCCGTTGATCGCCAGCGATCCCTCGGGCTGGAAAAATGCAGCGACCGATACTGGGTTATGGCTACACCACGCCGCCGTGTATCGCGAAGCGAACTCGCTGAGCTGTGAAGCGTTTGTCATGCTGAGCTAAACCGCGCGCCGGACCTTGCGCACCGAATCATGGGGAGATTGGGAGGGATGCCCAAGTATTTCGTGGCCCAATGGCATCGTTCGCTCCGGCCTTTCCCTTTGCCGCTCAGAACCTAGAACGGGCAGCCAAAGTTGTTCTTGTGATTTCCGTTTCCATGGGCTTTCATGGCGGGCTCCGGCTTTTCCGATCCGCTTTCCGGGCGAGCCTACCGAAATGTGCGTACTTCCGGCGGGCAATGCATAGTTATAGCATTTCGTCAGCGGGCGAAGCTCGAAAAACGCCTCGCTCGAAAATTCAGCAACGGCAAGGAGCACGGCATGCTTTTGATCACGGGGGCGAGCGGAAGCGTCGGAAAAGAGGTCTTGCGGGCGGTGGCCAAGACCGGTGCCAAGCATCGCGCGATGTATCGTTCGGCAGTGGAAGCGGCGAAAGCGCCGCCGGGCACCGAGACCGTAGTCGCGGATTACTCGAAAAAAGAAACACTGGGTCCGGCTCTGCGTGGTGTGAGTCAGGTGTACCTGGTCTGCTCGCCGCTTCCCAACCTCGTGGAACTGGAAAGCAGCGTGATCGAGGCTTGTGTGGAAGCGGGCGTGAAACATGTAGTGCTGAACTCTGCGCTCGGTGCCGGCGACTACGACAAGTCGTTTCCGAGCTGGCATCGCAAGGTGGAAGACCGGCTTCGCAGGACAAAACTGTCCTGGACGATCCTGCGGCCCAACAGTTTCCACCAGAATACGGTGATGTACTACGCGCCGAGCATTCGCGCGCAGGGCGCCTTTTATGGCTCCGTGGGTGACGCGCGCATGAGCTACCTCGATGTGCGCGATGTGGGAGAAGTCGGCGCAAATGCGCTGCAAGGAGGACAGCACGCCGAGAAAATTTACGAGCTGAACGGGCCGGAGGCGCTGACCTCCAGCGAAATCGCGGACAAAATTGCGAAGCATTCGGGCCGGCCCGTGAAATACGTGGACATCCCCGTGGAAGCACAACGCAAGGCCATGCTCGATCAAGGCATGCCGGACTGGCAGGTGACGGCGTTGCTGGAGCTCCAGCAATATTACGTCCAGGGGCGTGGCGGAGAAATGGATCGCGTGCTGCAAGATCTCCTTGGCCGGCCACCGATCACCATGGATACCTTTCTGGCCGAGAACACGGCGGCATTTCGCGAACAGGCGGCAAACGCATAGGTTTATCTGGGCAAGAGAATGATCCGCGTCCGCACGGTTCGAAGAGACAAAGTTTTTACAAACAAGCAAATCTCACAAGACCTGCCATGACTTGTGAGATCGGCACGCCTATTTTCGTCCGGAATCGTCCCTAGCTATCCTGGGCATTGCCTGTATCTCTTGCAGCATCAGCAGCTTCCAGTGAAACCGCGACCTGCGCGGCTTGTTCGAGTTCGTCGCGAAACTCCCTCCATTTCTTGCCCAGGCTGGCCAGATAGCGCGCCTGAGCCTCGCGCCACAGGGGTACAGCCACGGCTAGCGCTTTCTCCGCTTTTAACGTCAAAGTGAGTAAGCGTTGACGCCGTGCTCCTCGGGGAGCGATCTCAATCAGACCGTTTTTCTGCAACAGGCGCAGGCTTCGGGTCATGGTGGCCGCATCAATTACCAGAATTTCACCGATGCGTGACATGGATACGGGTTGCAGTTTGGCAATAGCAGTTAAAATTGCAAATTGTGTGGAGCGAATTCCGGAAGGGGCAATGGCGGCGTCGTAAAGGCGGGCCACGGCGCGAGAAGTACGACGGAATTGATACGCAGCACAGCCCGAGGTGCCGGCGAGGTCAGGGAGGGGGGACAAAGCGGAATTCGACTTGACTTGCATATACAAGTCAAGTATAAGTTGGTCTTAAGAGTTGGTCAAGCTGTTGGTCTGTCTTCGCGAGTGATTGATTCGCTGGTCAAAATTCTGGTTCTATTGTCTGGCGGATGCAAACGGTCGGTGGGTGCCCGGGGGACCCATGAGTATTCCTATGACCGCGAGTTCGGCGCTAAATGCGCGAGCACGGGAAAGTGAAGCCGCAACTACGCCAGGCAGCCGTTATCTTTGCTTTGGCGGGTTCCAGTTGGACACACAACGGGAACTGCTATTTAAAGACGGCGGCAAGGTACGCCTGCCGGGTAAGGTGTTCCAGACGCTCGTGGCCCTGCTGGATCGGCCAGGCGAAGTGGTGACGCGCGAAGCGCTGCGCGAAAAATTGTGGCCGGAGGGAACGTTCGTCAACTACGACGCCAACGTCAATACTACGGTCAACAAGCTGCGCCTAGTGCTGGGGGACTCTTCCGATCAGCCGGCGTACATTGAAACTATTCCGCGCCTGGGCTATTGCTTTGTGGGCAGCGTCGAGCGGAGAAGCGAGCTACCCAGGATGGCTGTGCAACCGGCTGCAGCGCCTCGCGCGGCTGAAACCGCTCCGGTTCCCGTGCTGCCTTTGCTGGTGGAGTCTCAAGCGGCGTTGAATGGGCCGATGGCGGCCGCAAAAGCCGCTCCGACCAATGCTGGCAATTTTTGGTCGAGCGGACGCAACAAGGCCTGGGCAGCGATCGTACTGTTGTGCGGCATGCTGATCGGTATGGGCATCGTTGTGCTGGCCCATCGAATTTCTTAACACCACACGCCACGAGCTCAGCTCAGCGCCAGGCGGGTTTCGCTCAAGTCGAGTTCGTGTTCGAGTTTGCGCAACACTTCGTCATTGATGCGGCCATCGTTGCGCAATTGCACCGCGGTCTTTCGTTCCAGGCGCAACAACTCGCTCAACAATCCGCGATAGTGCGCTAGCTGTTTTCCCGAAAGGGCGTCGTTGTCGCCGCTCTCTTTACTGAGCGAAGCCAAGCGCCGCGCGTAGCGATGAGAAATGTCGTCATAGACCGCCGCGAATTCCGGGGTGTCGTTCCCACGCAAGCCTTCCAGGTAAGCAAGCGCCGTGCTGGTGATCGCGCGTCGCGCCTCGTCTTCTTCGTCCTTGAGGTCAGCCCCGGCGCCGCACAGGCCCAGCGCGCGAATTAAAGGCGGCAGCGTGAGTCCCTGCAAGACCAGAGTGACCAGAATCACGCTGAACGTGAGAAAGACGATCAGGTTGCGTTGCGGAAAAGGCTGGCCATTCGCCAGCACTTCCGGCAGTGCCAGGGCAGCGGCTAACGCGACAACGCCGCGCATGCCAGTCCAGCCGACAATGAACATCTGGCGACCGCTCGGCAACGGATAGTTTTGCTGGAACAAACGAGTTCGGACGAAGTAGGCGAAGTGCGTGCCGGGATAGATCCAGAGCAGGCGAAGGACGATGACAATGGCGCTGAACAGTGCGCCGTAAAGTAATAACTGCCGCAGGCTGTATTCGTGAATCCCGGCCAAAACGTAAGGCAATTGCAGGCCGATCATGACGAACGTGAGTCCGTTGATGACGAAGGTGAGCGAGTCCCACACCGCCCAGGCCTGCAGGCGAACGCTGGCGGAGAAGAATTGCGAGCTCTGGCGGCTCAAATAAAGTCCGCAGGCGACCACGGCCAACACGCCGGAAGCGCGCACGGATTCGGCGGCGAGGTAAGCGGAATAGGGGGTCAGAATACTGATGACGATTTCGATGGGGCCGTCGTCGAGATATTTCTCAAACCATTCCACCAACAGTCCGACCAGAAGCCCGATGGCGATGCCAACGGCAATTAAATAGAGAAGCCGTAGCGAAGCCGCGGCAGGGGTGGGAGTCCGGCCGGTGACCACGATGCCGATGGCGACTTCGAGAGCGAGCAAACCGGTGGCGTCGTTGACCAGGCTTTCGCCTTCCAGGACGTCCACGATGCGCTGCGGAAGGGAGAGGCGCTTGGCAATGGAGGTGGCGGCGATGGCGTCGGTGGTGGCCACAACAGCGCCGAGGACGAGTCCGAGACGCCAGTCGAAGCCGGGAAAAACCCAGTGTGCGGTTTTTGCCACCCCGAAGACCGTGAAACCGACCAGGCCGAAGGCAAGGAGCAGGATGCTGACGAGGTTGGATTTGAAATCGCGCCAGGAGGTGAGCCAAGCGGCAGAGTACAACAGCGGGGGAAGGACGGCGAGAAAGACAACGTCAGGATTGAGAGCGATTTTGGGAATACCGGGAACAAAGCTGAGGAGCAGGCCTGCGACAACGAGGACGATCGGATAGGGCGTGCCGAGTTTGCGAGCCAGTGCAGCGAACAGGACCACAAAGAGCAGCAGGATCAGGAGGACGATTTCGACGGAGTGGAGCTGGCCGGCTACCATGAAGGAGATGATAGCCGAGGAATGGCTGAGGCGTGCCGACCGAAGAGTGTTTGCGCTGAGCGGCCTCGGGTTATCTTCAGACAAGTTTCGCGATCGCCCGTCAACGTGCGCTCGCTTACACACAGCCGGTTGTCACCAATGTCTGCTCAAGCCAACATTCCAGCCCTTGTTTCTTCTCGGTGCCCGACAGGTTCAAATAGTTGCGGGGGCAGGAGTGCGGGACCTTCGACGGTGCCGGAGGGCCGATTTTGGCTACTGCAATGGATTCCCGCTCCCGATCGATCCGCAGAGAATGGTCGCGAAGTTGGGCGTGCAGTCGCTTACGGCTCCCTGGCACAAGGTTTCGCTGGGCACACGAATCATCAGCAGATTGTGGACGCGCTGGTACGCTTCCAGGCTGAAAAACGTTCTTTCAATCGGGAAGCTTGCAAGCCGGAGGACGTGTGACGGGTAACGTCCGCTTCGGTGCTCGGGATCTCTTGGTACGATGTTGCGGCGAGACCGAACATGAGCACTTCATTGGCGCTTCCTTTAGGGGACGCCAGGCAGCGGCGGCCACAAACTGCCCGGCGCTACACATTTGACGATTTGCTAGAGAGGCGGATACGGCCTCGTCTGAACAAATTAGACGCGCATCCGGCGCAAAATCTTGTGCCGATCGAGTCGGTGGCGGCGGGCGATCAGCAGGTGCTCGCAGCGTGTGAACCGAACAAGCATGATCAACCAATAATTGATCTGGATGTGCTGGCGGATCTTCCTTCCGTAGAGTCGGTTATGGTGTCCACGAAGATCCGGGTAACCCGCGACCTGCCGCAGGTTTGCGAACTGCTGTTTTCTTCGGTGGCGCCGATGCCGGATGCGGCGACCCTGAGGCACTTGCCCAATCTGAAAAGCGTGTTCGCATTGCCGGTGACGGGGAGTGGAAAGCTCGATCTGGCGGCGTTGCCGGCCGGAAAGCTGCGCGATCTGGCATTTTCTCACTGGTTTGCCGTGAATCCTTTGGCGCTGGAGGATATGACCGGCGTGCGGCAGCTTTACGCCGATCTGTTTCGCGAATCTCTGGATGGAATTGCCAGGATGACGGAGCTGCGGCGGCTGCACATCAAAGGGCCCGCCAAGGGCTGGGCGAAGCTGCGAGAATGCAAGCTGCTGGAAGAAGCGCATTTGATTGACGTGCAGATCGCGAATCTGCGGCGCTGGAACAGCTGGAAGCTGCTGCGGAGTCTGGTCCTTAGCGGCCGCGGCGTGAAGTCTCTGGCGGGTCTGGAGGAGTGCGAAAACCTCGAAGACCTGACGTTGCTCAATCTTGCGATGAATGATCTTTCTCCCCTGATCCAACTTTCGCGGTTGCACACGCTGACGCTGCGCATGGTGGCGAAATCGGCCGACCTGGTTTCGGTGGGCGCGATTAAGAATCTGCGGTCGCTGACCATCGAACATCCGGCGGTGGGCGATTGCTTGGAACTGCCGACGCTACAGCCATTGGTTGAGGCACAGAAACTCGAAGAGCTAACAATACTGTACAGCGCGATTGGAGACGGAAGCCTGCTGGCGATTCGAGAATTGCCAAAGCTGCGTAAAGTGCGATTGGGCCCCGAGATCGCAGCGGATGTGGAAGGGCTGCGAGCCGCTCGGCCTGATCTGGAAATTATCTACACGCGGCCTGATCCGAACTGGGAGACACGGCGGGAGAAACTCGGTGCGGTCACGATTCAGAAACCGGGCGGAGGTTTCGAGCAGTGGTCCATTTTCCAGAGCTTTGCCGGAGCGCTAGGCAAAACGAATTATGAAGCGGAAGGAAGAATCAAGGGAGAAGTCCGGCGACGCGATGCGGCGTTGGCGCGGCGATTGGAATGGGACACGGAAGCGGACCGGGTGGGAATTTATAGCGATTCGGAAGCGGATATTCGAGCGGTCGCGGCGCTCGTGAACCAGATGCTCGCGCAGGGTTCGGGGCAGACCTGAAACTTCGCCGCATGAAGAATGTGGTGCGTCCGGACGTGCCTTCGCACGCGGCGCCGTTAGGAAGCGGATTGGGCGGCGGGCAGATTGCCGCGGAGGCCGAGGGCTTGGGCGTTTTCGCGCATGGCCTGGATGCAGAAGGCGATGTGGTCTTCGATGGGAATGCCGAGCTCGGCGGCGCCGTTTTTCACATCATCGCGGTTGACGCCTTTGGCGAAGGCTTTGTCTTTCAGTTTTTTTGTGACGGAGGCGGTTTCGAGATCGAGGATACTTTTGGAGGGGCGAACGTAGCAGCAGGCGGTGAGGAAACCGGCGAGTTCGTCGCACGCGAAAAGCGTGTGTTCGAGCGGAGTCTGCCGCGGCGTGTTGCAGTAGTCGGCGTGGGACAGGATGGCGCGGATAATTTCATCGGAGTAGCCGCGCTCGCGAAGGATTTTCGCGCCTTCGGCGGGGTGCTCCTTGTCGGGAGCGTGGTCGTTGTTGGGCCAGCGCTCGTAATCGAAATCGTGGAGGAGAGCGGCGATGCCCCAGAGTTCTTCATCGGCGCCGGATTTGCGGGCGTACGCGCGGACACAGGTTTCTACTGCCAGCATGTGTTTGCGCAGCGATTCCGAAGGGGTGTATTCGCAGACAAGTTTCCAGGCATCTTCACGGGTCGGCATGAGCCCTCCAAGTAGCCAATGATTTGAGAATAGCATTGGAGCATAGGACGGTAACCCGAGTGAAACCTGTCGGCGCTGTCGGGCCGGCTTCGTAAAAACCAGAGCTGCGGACGTCAGCGCGGCCCCTCTATCGGTGCGCCCTGCGTAGTGGGCGAGCCAAGGGCCGCTGTAGGCGCGGGTCGATGTGGTCGGAAACCATCCACGAATTCCGACACCGCCCGCAGCGCGCTCGCAAGCCGCAACGTGGCACATTGGGCACACCATGCAAACGGCGCCTGCTTCCTGCGGACCGCGAGGGATGTGGTGGCTGCGGTCACCATACACAAGGAATAGTGAGCTCCCGGAGTTGCCGAGAAAAGCTAGAAGAAACAAGGCGAAAATCAGGCGTAAACCGGGTGCTAGTCCTCGCGGAAAAACTGGAGATTCGAAAAAATAATCTTGACAGTTACAGCAGAGCTAGTAGAAACTCCTCCTCGCGCCAGTATCTGCCTTCCCCCAAGAACGTTCCGACGTTCCTCTCCTATCCGCACGCCGGACAAAAGTCAGCGAGGAGTACCGGTGTCCGCACATATGCAAAAAGAGTCATCTTTGAACTCATTAGAGATGGACAGGGAAGTGATCCGCTGCAAAACCTGCGGGTTGGTCCAGTACCGCACCCGCACGGGCAATTGCCGCCGCTGTGTGCGGGCATTGCCGCAGAGACTGGAGTTCCTGATTCCTCCGGCACCGCCCGAGGAAGTACAGGGCGAGGAAGTGACGACCGACAAGTTCGCCAACCAGCAAACGGTGGAGAACATCGGGCAGCGCATCCGCCAGCTGCGGGAGTCCCGCGCGATGACGCAGAGCCAGCTGCAATCCAGGAGCAAGGTGTCGCGGTCCTATCTCTCGAGGATTGAGAGCGGACAGATGACGCCAAGCCTGGGCACGCTGGAAAAGATCAGCGAAGCGCTGAACGTCGGGCTAAACCGGTTCTTCATACCGGAGTCGGACGGCGAAGCGCTGCTCGAGGATCCTTTCATCCAGGGGCTGCGGCCATTCTTGCAGCAGCTCGATTGGGAACAGTGGCAATCTATTTTGAAGAGGTTGCAGGCGATCAGCGACCATGTCGGAGGTGCTCCAGCGAACCTCCGCCCTATCGGTAACCCGGCGCGGCTGCCTCAGCCGGCGGCGGTGTCGGGAGCGGGCTCGATGGGCCCCGTCGCCACGCGTGCGAACTCGCTGTACCGTCCCTTGAATGGGTCGGCGGCAGCGAGCCAGGCGCTTGGACATCCACAAGGATACCCGTTGCGCCGGCCCGGCGCGTCGCCTCTGTACTCGCGGCCTATCGCGCGCTAGCTCGCCGTTCGCGCTTGACCGCGCGAAATGGCAAACGAAATTTATCCCCTAAGGGCGTGCTTCGGCACGCCCTGATTTTTTCCCGGCTCGCCAGTTTCCTGCTGGCCCGGTAGCACAGGCTTGAGCCGGCGCGGCGTTCCCACCCAGGCGACGGGAGAGACTCGGCACTTTCTCGCATCCAAAACTGCTTCACTCTTTTTTGCTTTTTTCCCAACCAATCAGTTACGGACGACGGAGACTTTGGCAGACGGAACTTCGATTCGCATCAATTTGTGTTGGTTGTCCAGCAACAGAAGAATTTCCAGGTCGCCGGTCGTAATTTTCAAACCTTCGTACGACTTTCCGTCAGCCGATGCCGATCCGGTTGATTCGAGTGTGATGCTTCCCGGAGTCAGCTCCTGTGGTATGAGGACGGGCAGCTGCTGTGCCCCGCCTTTGGACCAATCGTAGATCCGCGCCAGCACAGCGTATTGATGATAAAGGTTGTTGTCGAGCACCGCGACGTGCGGCGTGCCGAAAGAGAGGTCCTGTTCGTATGGCTTCGAACCTTGCATCTCCAGCGTGATTTTTGCGATGCCGTTGGCAAACAGAATGTGCGCGCCGTTGACCTTGTCGGTTTGCGCCGTCCAGTCATATGAAATCGGCGCCCCGTCCGGCTGCAGCGTCAGATTGCCGGTAACTCTGGTATCGCCCTTTTCGGTTTTGATTGTTGTGGTTCCGCGGGCCAGCCAGCCTGCTCCAGATGGCGCGATTTCAAACTCTTCCTGTCCCATGGATTTGCCGTCGACAAGCAGAGAGAACTTTCCTTTGTCCGGCTGCAGTGCGGAAGAAGAAGCCTTTTTCTGCGCGCGCGCAAGAGTAAAACCAAAGACCAGGATCAGAACCGAACTGGCAAAGGCGAGGCGCAGCCAGGTATTCCAAATCCGATCGAGCGACGTTGATTTGTGCATACTTCCCCCAACCGGGACAGCCCAGGACAATTAGCCCCACACAAATAGATTGTCACGCCGACAACACCCTGGGCGGAAAAAGAGCGATTGTGTTACCTGAAGCGAACGGTCAGGAACGCGGTTCCTCAACCAGCAGATGAGAGTTGGCGTCTGGTTTCGGGAATATTCCAAGGCGAAGAATGTCAGCGACGACAAGCGCGGGGTCGCGGCCGCTGTCCACGCGAAAGTCGGCCAGCTGATAAGAAGGGAGGCGTTGCGCGTGCAACGCCCTGAAACTGCTTTCGTCGCGGAAGAGCGGACGTCCGGTCATGGTCATGCAGCGGGCCAGCAAAGTTTCGATCGGCGAATCGAGCCAGATAACCGGCACGGAGTGGGCCTTGAGAAATTCCGGCGCGCCGAGCTGTGCGTACGTACCGCCGCCGAGGGCAAGAACCGCCGATTCGCGAAGTTCAATTGCGCGGCCCAAAGCAGAGCGCAGTTGTGCGGCCTCGAGCAAACGGAAAGATGATTCGCCATGACGCTCGAAGAAATCGGCGATACGGGTGCCGGATGCGGCTTCGATCAGGTCGTCGAGGTCCACAAATCGCCACGCGAGCTGGCGGGCGAGCTGTGTGCCGACCGTGGATTTACCGGAGCCCATGAAACCAGCGAGCGCAACGACCGAAGTGGCTGGAGTGTGTGTCACAAAGGAAGTTTACCGTTGGGCGTGGAAAGTTGAAAGGCGGGGGTTGGCCAGCCTGACAGCGAGCCGTACAAGCTGAAGCCTGGGTCACAAAGCGAGCCTCAGGCGGCACGGGTGTGCAGCAAAAAATTAGTCGCGCTTGAGGATGCGAATGGTGCCGGAGAAGGAAGAGAGTTCGACTTTGGCGAGGCCGCTGCCAACGGAGCCAAACAGGCCTTTGGCGTAACGCGACGCGGTGTGGCGAATACCGTGCGAGTCGGGCTTCAGGAAGGCTTCGGCACGGTTATCCACATTGCCCGTGGAAGTCTGCGCGTTCAGGTCGAACGAATCGGTTCCGGCAAAGCGAACTTCCACAAGTCCGCGGCCGCTGCGCATGCTGTAGATGCCGTTACGGATGAAGTCACCGTCAAAGAGAATGTTTCCGGTGGTGGTGGTGAGGTTGACGCTGCGCAGCGACGGCTGGAGGATTTGCGCGCCGCCGCTGATCGAGCTGAAATCCAACTTGCCGGCGCATTGCGTGCAGATCAGCGAGCCACCGGTGGTGTGCACGATGATGTAGCCAGAAACTTCCTTGAGGTGTACGTCGCCGGCAACCGTGACCAGGTTCATGTCGCCCAAAACCTGTTCGACGTAGATGAGGCCGGATTGCGTTTTGATCTGCAGCTCGGTTTCTTCCGGCACCGTCAATTGAATATTTTCGGTCAGATCGGAAGGCTGAGCGCCGGTGTCCAGAATTCTGGCGGTGACCTCGATGCGATCGTCGGCCTGCTCCATTTCGAGGCCGATTTTGTTGGAGGAGCCGGCGGCAGAAACCACAATTTCGGAATTCTTCCAGGACTTTACTTCGATGCGGCCGTCGGCTACGTTCTGAATCATCACGACCGGGCGGCCTTTGACCGTGAAGTGCTTTTCGATCTTTTCGGCGGCAGCGGGCGAAGCGTGGAGCAGAAAAAACAGGCCGGCGCTGAGGAGCGGAGTGAAAACCGGTAGAACGGATCTGCGGAATCCCAGGCTGAGGTTCATCTTAATTCACGCTCCTGCCGCGCTCCATCATTGCGGCCAAAATCTCTGCCTTCTGCTGATAAGCAGTAGAAAGGTAATCGCGCGCCATGGGGTCGTTCGGATCTTCCTGCAGGCGCTTGCGGCATTCCTTGATAAAGGCGTTGACGGTGGCGAGATTTTCGCGCAGGGAACTGTCCACCGAAGAAACGCCGCCGAGTGTGCTGGCAGTTTGCATGGCGCCAAGCGACTGCTCTTCCTGGTCCAGCGTCGTCGCGGTTTCGGCGAAAGGCTCCACCTGAACCGTCGGCAACCCTACGCCGACCGGGCGCTGGCGCATCTGATAGACGCCAACCACCAAAACCAGTACCGCAACGCTTGCCGTGGCCAAGATACGACCGCGAACGAGTTGATTGAATCCATGCCACCAGTTTGGCCTTTCGGCGGGGATCACAATCTTGAGCGGGCGGATGATGCCTTCGGCTTCCAACTGGGCTTCGAGAGCTACCCAGACACGAGCCGGTGGATCTACTTCCGAGGGGATTAAACTGGCGGCGGCAACAATGGCTGAAAAGTCTCGCGCCAGCGCTGTGCAGGCGGAGCAGCTGGCTGCATGAGCGCGCGCTGCCAGAGACAACTGCGCGAAACCGCTCTCTTCAATAACCTGTGCAAAGTCCTTACACTGCATGGCCCTACACTCCGCAGGAGTCACCGTTGCTTCATCAGACTCCAAAACCTTACAAATCGTTGCTTGGAGCGCCTTGTAAAGTTAGACACAGACCCGGTTGCCGCTAGTGTAGCTCAATCCTGGTCCGGTGCCTGCGCTTTTGCTTCCTGGCGTTCCTGCCTGGCCTGGTCGCGGGCGTCTTCCTGGAGCAGCTCGCGGAGGCGGGTGCGCGCCTTGTGCAGCTGCGATTTGGAGTTACCCACCGAACAGCCCATGATGTCCGCAATCTCGTTGTGTTCGTAGCCTTGCACGTCGTGTAGCACGAAAACTGTGCGATAGCCGGGCGGGAGCTTCTCGATCGAGCGTTCCAGATTGACCCGGTCCACGGCGCCACTCAGGCCAAGATCCGGCGCGCCGATGTCCTTCCGTGGTCCACCCGTTTCCTCGTCGGGCTCAGTCGTTTCTTCCAGAGAAGCGGCAGGGAGGGACTTCTTACGCAGCCGCATCAGGACCACGTTGACGGTCATACGATGCAACCAAGTCGAGAAGGCCGACTCGCCGCGGAAAGTGCCAATCTTACGAAAGAGCTGCAGGAAAGCTTCCTGCATGAGATCTTCCGCATCGGCCGGATTGCCGACCATGCGCAAGCACAGGGCATAAACGCGGCGGCTGTGCATCCGGTAGAGAAATTCAAAAGCCGCGGCATCCCCAGCTTGAGCAAGGCGGATGGCTTCCGCTTCGGTCAGCGCGACAGGCTTTACAGCCTGACTGAGCTCGGTTGGTCGTTTTTGGGCCAACAGTCCAACAAACGGCGCATCCATACTTTCGGATGCACCATGTCCTCCATAAAGTTGTCCCTTGGCAAGCGGAGGCTGTCGAATTGGAGAGCGACTGGGAGCACGACCGCCAAGCGATCGACTTCCCATGCGTCGCCAGAGGATTGCCTTAAGCGCAACCGCCAGGCTTCGGCTTAAACGCAATCGAGGAGCGACTCAGCAGGGTAAAGCGAAAAGAACACCCCGATGATGCATCCTTCGACCTCGACACCAGCGAGGCGTTCCGGAAGATCCGTCACGCATCGGCCCTTGCAAGGATGCAGCTATTTTCCCGCGACTACGCTAATTCGTCTAGCTTGGATTAGCGGTGAGCCAAAATGATGGGCCGGTCGGGTGCGGCAAAGACTCCGGATGGCGAAGTCCAAACCGTCCACCTGTTCCTCGGGCAACACAATGAGGAAGGACTTGAAGAGGACCAAAGTCTCGCGCAGGCAGGTATTCAGATCAAAATGACAAGAGTCAAGAATGCGCCAGCAGGCGGAAGGGTCCAGCGAATCATCGTGCCCCAGGTGCTGTGTGGCATCCACGAACCCATCGCCAACTTCTTCCACGATCTGTTCCAAGGTTGAGATTTTGTGGATGAATTGCAAGCGCTCGGAAAGCAGGATCCGTGTAACCAGAGCGCTGAAACGGGCGGCACGTTGACCACGTTCGGTACGGAAGTTTGCGGCTTCGAGCGGGGTCAGATTGGGCACCACGCCAGAGTGACGAATTTGCTGGCGCATGGAGTGAAGGACGGAGGTCAGGCGAACGACCAGCAGGTCGCACAGGCCGGGAGTGACTTGCGCTGCCCGGAAGGCCTTGACGTTGTGGCCGCACTGGCGGAAACCAATGGCTTCGTCGAGCGAAACGCTCAGCATCAGGTAGGCGTTTTCGAGTTCGCGAGTGTGGGTTTGAAAAAAGTAGGACTTGGCTTCAGGCAAGAAAGCCCGCCAATCTTGCTGAACCGAGTCATACCTGCGGGAAGGGCCGCCGGCATTCATCGTCATTCCCTCCCAAAGTCGAACTATACCAGGAAGTATGTATAAAGATACGGGTTTTGTTGCGGCGGAATCCCCCAGACCGTTATACTCGCCGTTCCTTTTAAAGGAATTGAGGATACTGGAGTGCAATTTGAACCCCGGGATCAGTTTGAGCAGAGGCAGCGGAAGCTCGAGCAGTTGCGCCAAGCCGGTTATACGGTCTATCCGCACGAATTTCGATGGACGGCTACAGCGGCAGAACTGGCGGCCAAGTATGCCCCTGCCACGGCAGCCGAACTGGAGGCGAACAAGATCGAGGTTCGCGTCGGGGGGCGCATTGTCTCGTATCGGCTGATGGGCAAAGCGGGGTTCGCGCACCTGCAGGGCGGCGGGGGGCGTCTGCAGATTTACGTCCGCAAGGATGCCGTCGGAGAGCGCGGATTCGACCTGTTTCACCTGCTGGATCTCGGGGATCAAATCGGAGTGCGCGGTCACTTGTTCCGGACCAAGACGGGCGAGCTGTCCATCTGGGTCGAGGAACTGACGCTGCTGGCCAAGGCGCTGCTGCCGTTGCCCGAGAAATGGCATGGACTGACCGACGTGGAGCTGCGTTACCGGCAGCGCTATGTGGATCTGATCACCAATGAAAAATCGCGGCAAGTGTTTTTAACGCGCGCGAGGATTGTTGGAGAGCTGCGGCGCTTTTTTGATGCGCGAGGCTACGTGGAAGTGGAAACGCCGATGATGCATGCGATCGCCGGCGGCGCCGCGGCACGGCCATTTGTAACGCATCACAACACGCTGGACATTGACCTGTACCTGCGCATTGCGCCGGAGTTGTACCTGAAGAGGTTGGTGGTCGGCGGACTAGACCGGGTTTATGAGATCAATCGCAATTTCCGGAACGAGGGGATTTCGACGCAGCACAATCCGGAATTCACCATGCTGGAGTTCTACGAAGCCTACAGCAACTACCAGGATTTAATGAAAATGAACGAAGAATTGCTGGCGGAGCTGGCCCAGAAGATTACCGGCTCGACGGTTGTGAAGTACGACCAGCTGGATTTGAACTTTGCAAAGGTCGAGCGGCTCTCCATGCGAGAAGCGATCTGCAAGTATTGGCCGGAAGCGGCAGGGAATCGGCCAACCGTAAACGAGCTTGCCGCGCCCGGCGGAGCGAGAGCTGCGACGGAGCGTTACAATGCCTGGGCGAGAGGCAATGGCGCGCCGTACGCGGGTTCGAAAGGAACGCCGAGCGACGGTGAATGGACGGGCTTGTTGTTTGAAACAATGGCGGAGGATAAGCTGCAGCAGCCGACGATTCTCTACGACTTTCCGACCGATATTTCGCCGCTTTCCAAGCAAAAACCGGATGATCCGTCGCTGACTGAGCGCTTTGAGGTTTACATCGCCGGAATGGAAATCGCGAACGGTTTTTCGGAGTTGAACGATCCGGCAGAACAAGAGCGGCGTTTTCTCGGACAGATCGCAAAAGGCGGAGACGAGGTTCCGAAGCGGCTCGATGCGGACTACGTGCGGGCGCTGGCGCATGGATTACCGCCGACGGCGGGTGAAGGCATCGGGATCGACCGGCTGACGATGCTGTTGACCGATTCTCATTCGATCCGCGACGTGATTCTGTTCCCCCAACTTCGGCCAGAAAGCGCAGCGCCCACTGGGGAAGAATCCGAAGGGCACGGCGGGTAGCCGATGTTTTCCTGATGGCCTTCGAATGGTTCGTTGCGAAGCGTTACCTGCGGTCGCCGAACCGTCCGGCGGTGCTGCGGTTGGTTACCGGTTTCAGCGTGCTGGGCGTTACGGCGGGCGTAGCCACGTTGGTGGTGGCGCTGGCGATGAACACCGGATTTCGCGAGACTCTGCAGGATCGCTTGCTGGGAGTGACGGCCCACATTTCGCTGACCAAGCCGGGCTCCGGCGGAATTCACAATTACGAAATGCTGGCGGCGAAGCTGGGAAAGATCCCTGGCGTGCGCAGCGCAACTCCAGCGGTATATCAAACGGTGCTGATGACCTTCGGCGGAGAATCGCGTGGGGTAGTAACGAAGGGAATCGATCCGGTTCGAGAAGAGGCTTCCGACGAAGCTCTGCGAAAGCTGGCTGCGGGGAAATTGGATTTTTCGCCGGACGCTGATGGTATCGAAGCGTTACTGATCGGCAAGCAGCTGGCGGACGAGTGGAAGGTCGCACCTGGAGATTACGTTACGCTGACCAGCCCGCAGGGGAGGTTGACGCCATTTGGTTTGTTGCCGCGCACCCGGCGCTTTCGGGTAGCAGGAATTTTTGACTCGGGATTTTACGATTACGACGCAAATTGGTGTTTCGTAAAACTGGACGCGGCGCAAGGGTTGGTGGGCGCTGCGGACGTGGTGAACGTACTGGAGTTTCGCCTGGAAAATCCGGAGGCCGCACCCGCGGTGGCGCGGGAGATCGGAAAAGAAGCGGGAACGGGCTTTGCTGCGGCCACCTGGATGGAGGAGCAGCGGGCGCTGTTTCGCGCGTTGCGGCTCGAGAAGTTGGTGACGGCAATTTTCATCGGTCTGATCACTCTGGTGGCGGGCTTGAATATCCTGGTGGTGCTCACCATGACGGTCACCGACCGTGCCAAGGACATCGCCGTTCTGCGGTCCATGGGCGCGAGGTCCGGCCAACTGCGCAGTATTTTCCTGTGGCAAGGTTTTGCCATCGGCGCGACCGGCACCATCTTGGGCTTAGTCCTGGGCTATGCTTTCGCCTGGGTAGCCGGCAGCTACAGGCTCGTTCCGCTCGATCCTCAAGTCTACGCCGTACCATTTGTACCCTTTCACCCGAAGCTCGGTGACGGTGTGTGGATTTCGATAGTGGCGATGGGAATTTCTCTTCTTGCGACGTTGGTCCCGGCACAAGCGGCCGCCCGGCTGCTTCCAGTAGAAATCCTTCGTTTTGAATGAGTTAACAATAAGTGGCGGCTAGAGCGTTTGGCCACCTGCTTGCACTTCAACGCCTTGGCATGGCGTGAGTATCGTCCCCGCCGCCGCTCCGTTTGGGGCGACTCCCGAGCGTCTTTGCAAGTGACTGATTTGCAGAGTGTTGCACCTTTCCATTGCGGGACGTTGCGGGTCGGTGCAACGAGTGCCGCGCGGAGTCCGACTTAGGGAACAAACGAAGCGCTTGGCGTCACGTGGAAGAGACGCTATTTTATCGAGTGCCGACGCATCTAATTTCTTGAGAGAGGCGAGAGGCCAGTTCACCCCCGGAAAAGAAATTTCAAACCCCATGAGCGAGGCCATCGACAATTCGGGATCAGACGCGGGATCATCGGTGCTGGTGGCGGAGCGCGGACGCAAAGTGGTTCTCGAAGCCCGCGAAATCAGCAAGGGTTACGGAGCCGGCGAACGCAGGTTAAACGTTTTGCGACAGGTGAATCTCGCATTGTACGAGGGCGAGATGGCTGCGATTGTAGCGCCGTCTGGAGCGGGCAAAAGCACGTTGCTGCATTTACTGGGCGCGCTAGACACGCCAACGAGCGGTGCTATATACTTCGATTTGAAACGCCTTGAAACAAATAATGAAGCGGCGCTTTCGAATTTTCGCAATTGCGCCGTAGGGTTTCTGTGGCAGAGGCATCAGTTGCTGCCGGATTTCACGGCGGCGGAAAACGTAGCGATGCCGCTGCTGCTGCGGGGCGAGTCTATATCTAGAGGCCTGGAAAAGGCCCGGAATTGGCTCGCGGAGGTTGGCCTGGCGGAGCGTGCCGGGCACCTCGCAGGAGAGCTCTCTGGAGGGGAACAGCAGCGCGTGGCGATGGCCCGGGCCCTCGTCACCAGGCCGCGCGTGCTGCTGGCCGATGAACCTACCGGAGACTTGGACGAGCGGAATGCTTGGGCCGTTTTCGAGTTGCTGGAGCGGTTGCACCGGGCGCACGGGCTGACGTCGTTGATCGCGACGCACAACCTGGCGCTGGCCGAGAGGTGCGACCGGATTCTGGGGCTGGAACACGGCGTTCTGCGGACCCGCAAGGACTCTGCCGGCAGGGATCCCGGCGCGGTTCGAACGGGCAGGGACCCTCAGGGAGAAATGAGCTAACGTGTTCGAACGCTACACGGAAAAAGCGCGTCGCGTGATTTTTTTCGCGCGATATGAAGCCAGCCAGTACGGAAGTCCTTACATCGAGACCGAGCACCTTCTGCTGGGGCTGATGCGGGAAGACAAGGCGCTGGCGAACCGATTCTTGCGGCAGCAGGGATCGATCGAGTCCATCCGGAAAGAGATTGAAGCGCGCATCACCATCCGCGAGCGGATTTCCACGTCGGTGGAAGTGCCGTTGAGCGCGGAGTGTAAGCGAATCCTGAATATGGCCGCGGAAGAAGCGGAGCGGCTCGGCGTGAAGCATGTCGCAACCGAACATTTGCTGCTGGGAATTTTGCGCGAGGAAAAGTGTTTCGGCGCGGAAATCTTGATGGAGCGCGGGCTGCGGCTGTCGGCGCTGCGCGAGGAACTGGCACGGACTTCCGGCGAAAAGCCGGCAGCGGCACGTCCGAAGGAAACTTCGCTGCTGGCGGAATTCAGCCGCGATTTGACACTGGCGGCGACGGAAGGTTCGCTGGACCCGCTGGTTGGGCGTGAAGGCGAAGTGGAACGCGTTATTCAGATCCTTTGCCGTAGAACCAAGAACAATCCGGTATTGATCGGCGAGCCCGGTGTTGGCAAGACGGCGATTGTGGAAGGACTGGCGCAAAGAATTTCCGAAGGCGATGTACCGCCGTTCCTCTCCGAGAAGCGCATTTTGTCGCTGGATCTTTCGCTGATCGTAGCCGGAACCAAATATCGCGGACAGTTTGAAGAGCGGCTCAAGACCATCATGAAAGAGCTGATGGAGAGCCAAAACTCCATCATCTTTATTGACGAGCTGCACACGCTGGTGGGCGCGGGTTCGGCCGAAGGGTCGCTGGACGCTGCAAACATTCTGAAGCCGGCGCTTTCGCGGGGCGAAATCCAGTGCATCGGCGCAACGACGCCGAGCGAATACCGCAAGTCGGTGGAGAAAGACCGTTCGCTCGAGCGGCGTTTCCAGGCGGTGAAAGTCCCGGCTCCCAATGAAGAAGAAGCGATTCTGGTATTAAACGGCGTGCGCGAACGCTACGAGAAATTTCACGCGGTCAGCTATACGGAAGACGCCATTCGCTACGCGGTTTATCTTTCGAATCGCTACATTCCCGACCGCTTTTTGCCGGACAAGGCGATTGACCTGCTCGACGAAGCCGGGGCCCGCGTGAAGCTGCGCCAGGCCAGTGTTCCGGAAGAAGTGAGCGAAGTGCAGAAGCGCGTGAAGTTCATAACGCACCGCATGGAAAGCGCGATTGCGGCGCACGAATTCGAGAAGGCGCGCTTTTATTCGGAAGAAGAGCGCAAGGAAAAGGAAACGCTGCGCGGCTTGCGCGAACGCTACAAGCTGGACGACGCCACGACCGGCATCGTTTCGCGCGAGGATATCGAAGAAGTGGTGTCGCGCTGGACCGGCGTTGCCGTCACCTCCATCAAAGAGGACGAGCAGCAGAAGCTGCTGCGTATCGAACCGGAACTGCACAAGCGAGTCATCAGCCAGGACAAGGCCATCACGGCGCTGGCGCGGGCCATTCGCCGCAGCCGTGCCGGACTGAAATCTCCGGCGCGTCCCGTGGGTTCTTTTGTATTCCTCGGTCCAACCGGTGTCGGAAAAACAGAAGTGGCGCGGCGGCTGGCGGAATTTCTCTTCGGCTCGGAAAAGTCGCTGGTGCGTTTCGACATGTCGGAATTCATGGAAAAGCATTCCGTTTCCAAGCTGATCGGCGCGCCTCCAGGGTATGTGGGCTACGAGGAAGGTGGGCAGCTCACGGAACGCGTGCGCCGGACCCCATATTCAGTTATCCTCTTGGACGAAATCGAGAAGGCTCATCCAGACGTTTTCAACATCCTGCTTCAAGTCTTCGAAGACGGGCAGTTGTCGGATGGTTTGGGCAACACGGTAGATTTCCGGAATACGATCATTATCATGACGTCGAACCTCGGCGCGCGGCATCTGCAAAAACGCACCGGGATCGGCTTCCAGAGCGGCGCGGACGAAGCGGGCGCGAAGAGCATGGAAGACATGGTGATGAACGAAGTGAAGCGGGCGTTCAACCCGGAGTTTTTGAATCGGTTGGACGAGGTGATAATCTTCAACCCGCTCGGTGATGACGATTTGCTTCGCATCATCGATTTGCTGGTGGGCCAGCTGAACGACACGCTGATTCACCGGCAAGTGCAAGTTGTGTTGTCTCCGGAAGCAAGTCAGTGGGTTTTGGAGAAAACGTGCGCGGATCGCAGCTATGGGGCGCGACCGTTGCGCAGGGCACTGCAAAAGTATGTGGAAGACCCGCTCTCCGAAGCACTGATTCAGGGAGGAATTCAGAGGCCAGCGACATTACAGATTTATGTCGCAGGGGAAGGCCTTGCGTTCCGTCCGGTGGTTGAGGCAACCCCGGTCATTCACTAGCGAATCTGACACCAACACGTGTGTTACCGGCTCGGCTGGAGCCGCGCGCACGGCCGGCTCCGGGCATGGAGTGACCGCGAAGCGAGTCAAGCAACGTGTGACCGCGAGCGATCCACAGCAGAGTCTGGCGGGAGAGGAACCATCTTGGGTTTGGGGGCGCGGCCTTGAAGTTTTCAACGGCCGCTTTCAGAAGAGTCTGCTTGCCGTTCGGGATTTTTCCGCTGCTGGGCCTGGTCTTCGGCGCGCTCTGCCCGCCAAGGGTGGAAGCGAGAACCCCCGGCGAGCAGGAAACCGCCCATTCGGATGATTCGCCATCTGCGCGCACCTACCTGATCTCTTCGTCATTGGATTTGATCTCCGGAGAAGTGGTTACCAAAGAAAATCCGGATTTCGCCTCCGCCAACGCGCAAGACCCGCCGCCGCAACAGCCTTTCGTCATTGAGCGAATCGAATTTATCGGCAATCGGCGCGTGCGCAACGACACTCTGAAGGCGCGGATCTTCAGCCGCGAGAACGACCCTTATAACGACGAGACGTTGCGGCGCGATTTTCAGGCGCTGTGGAACACGCAGTTTTTTGAGGATGTGAAACTGCACGTTGAGGATTCTCCGAACAAGGCGAACGCCAAGATCATTATTTTTGAAGTGAAAGAGCGCCCCATCATCCGCCGGATCCGCTACGACAATATCCATTCGGTTTCCGAGTCGGACATTCTGGACCGCTTCAAGGAACGCAAGGTCGGCCTCACAGTAGAGAGCCAGTTCGATCCCACCAAGATCAAGAAAGCCGAAGTGGTCATCAAGGAATTGCTCGGCGAGCATGGCCGGCAGTTCGCGAAAGTGACGCCGCAGTATGAGCGGATTGCGTCGAGCAATGCCGTCATTCTGATTTTCAAGGTGGACGAAGGGCCGAAGGTCAAGGTCGGCAAAATCAAGTTCACGGGCAATCACGCGTTCAGCGATCGCAAGCTGATTCGCGCCATGCGCCACGACCGCCCCTATCAGATTCCCCTGTATATCACCGAGATCGACGTGATGCACAAGACCTATGACCGCGACAAATTGAATGAAGACCTGGAAGTCGGGATCCGCGGCATGTATCAGGACAACGGGTACTTCCGGGTGTTGGTAAAAGAACCGATCCTGGAAAATATTGATACCCGCAATAACAAGCTGGGAATGCCGGTGCCGATTCTGGGGAAGTCCAACGGCAAGGCCGTCAATATCACGATTCCCATTGAGGAAGGGCCGCGCTACAAGATGGGGACGCTCAAGATTGTCAGCGCCGATCCGGACAAGGCTCTTTCCCTTAAAGCTGACGCGCTGAAGAGCGCATTCCCGATCAAGCAGGGCGACATCCTGAATGTTTCCAAACTGCGCAAGGCAATGAAGGACTACACCAGCATCTACGGCGAGTACGGCTTCATTGACTTCACGCCGGAACCCGATTTCGACATTGACGACGCCAACAAGATCATCAATCTGACGCTGAAATTCGACGAACAGAAGCAATATTACGTGCGGCGCATCGATTTCAGCGGCAATACCACCACGCGCGACAAAGTGATTCGCCGCGAGTTGGCCCTTGACGAAGGCCAGCTCTTCAATAAGCGCGCCTGGGAAATCAGCATCCTGCGGCTCAACCAGCTCGATTATTTCGACCGCATCGAAGAAGACAAGGCCGTTGAGATCAAGCGCAACGCCAAGGAAGGCACGGTGGACCTGAACTTGAAGGTTCACGAAAAAGGAAAGCAGTCCATCGGATTGCAGGGCGGCGTCAGCGGCCTGGCCGGCGGATTTATCGGCTTAACCTATCAGACCAACAACTTTCTGGGGCTGGGCGAGACGCTCACCTTTTCCGCGCAGTTCGGCAGCTTGCAGCGCATTTTTCAGTTCGGTTTCACGGAGCCGTATTTGCTCGATCGCCCGATCTCCACCGGCTTTACCATTTTCTCGAGCCGCTACAGCTTCGATCAGGCCAAGCAGGAAGCGCTGTTGCTTGGCCAGTCGGTCAGCATCAATCCGCAATTCATTCAGAATTACAACCAGGACAGCACCGGTTTTACCGCCTTCGCCAGCTATCCCGTGAAACGTCTTTCGTTCTTGCGGGTAGGCCTAACATACGGACTCACGCGAACCAACATCACTGCGTTTAACGACGCGTCGAAATTGCTGTTCCAGTCCATCCAGTACCGCAGCTTCGCCGGCCCCAGCGCGCTAAACGGTATCGTCTCCAGCACTTTGACTCCGAACATCTCTTACAACACCGTGGATAATCCGCAAGAGCCTACCCATGGCAAGAGCGTTTACTGGTCGATGGCCTTCACCGGCGGACCGATCGGCGGCAACGTCAACACCGTCACCAACGTTGTCGAGTGGAAGAAATTTAAGCAGGTCAATAAGAAGCGAAACGTGCTGGGCTTCCACGCGCAAGGGGCCTACATCACCGGTTATGGCGGCAAGCAGATTCCGCCCTTCAATCGTTTCTACATGGGCGGCGAACAAGACCTGCGTGGGTACGACATACGCTCCATTTCACCGGTCACGTTTATTCCAACGCAAACCACGCGGATCTTCAGCTATGCGGACCCGCAGTCCGGGGGGCAACGTTCCACCACAATTCCAGTGCTGACCTACACGGCGACGCTGCCCGGCGGCGACTTGCAGGGATTTGGCAACGTGGAATACCGGGTCCCGATTGTGGGGCCGGTTCAGGCGGTGTTTTTCTTTGATGGGGGCACCACCGGCATCATCAACCGCGAGGGGCTCAAACTCGATCCTTCGGCGTTCGACACCTCGAACTGCGGCACCCAAACGCCGAGCCTGGCCTGTCTGTTCCCGCATGGCAACATCAGCCAGAGCCTGCCAATTCAAACGGGATCCAACTTCCGCTTCCGCGGCTCGACGGGTATTGAATTTGTAGTGCGTCTGCCCATCGTGCAGGCGCCTTTCCGCATCTATTACGCTTACAACGTACACCGGTTGCACGAGACCATCTCGGCGCCGGAGCCGTTCATCGAGCCCAGCGAAATTCAGCGGCTGCGAAACCTCGCGCAATCGGATCCATTCATCCTCTTGCAGGTCAACAATTTGATTAACCTTCTCCAGAACAATCCGGGTCAGCTGAACTATTTCGAACCCAAGACCACCTTCCGGTTCACGGTAAGCCGGACGTTCTGAGTTTGGACAGACTTTGGCTACGCAAAGCCGCGATCGGTTTGCAAGGTTTTCGATTCGATACTGCCGGGCGCGAGCCCGGGGTAAAGTTAGAAATCTCGCGCGACGGCGCGAGAAGTTGGGGGTTCTCGTGTTGACGAAGTTTCGTGAAACTGGTGTGTCCCTGTGGGCGAGTCTCAGCGCTTTGGCGCTGCTCGCGCTGGCCGGCTGCGGCGGCGGCGGCGGAGCCTCGAACGTGGTTAAGGTCACCGTAAGCGTTGCTAGCTCAGTGATTGTCTCGCAGTCGATCACCGCAACTGCCATCGTCACCGGATCGACCGATACCGAAATCAGCGCCTGGGCATGCACCTACTTCACCACGGTCGTGGACGCGACCGGCAAGAATCCAAAGAACAGCGCCGACCAGCCCTGCACAGCCGACACCGGAACTATTCCGGCGAATTCCACGGGCACCACCGTAACTTTCACCGCTCCGAACAAGGTTCCCGACCCCACCAAGCTCCCCGGCACAAACTGCGGCACGGCGACGCCGCAGACTTGCGGTCTAACCCTGCGCCTCACTGCAACCGCGCATGCGGACGCGAAAATAACGGGCAACGGGACATTCGCCATGAATTCGGGAATCGCCGTTGGCATCACGCCTGCAACGGCGACTGTCCCTACCGGGGAACAGCAGCCATTCACCGCAACCGTGACCAACGACATCAATCCGCAAAACAAGGGCGTTACCTGGTCTATTACGCAGGACACCAACAACAACATTTCTTTTCCGGCCAAGCCAACCTGCAGTCCGGGCTGCGGCACCGTTGCTTCAAATACCGATAATTCCGCGATCTACACCGCGCCCGCAACCGTTCCCACCGCCGCCACCTTGACGATTGTCGCCACGGCCAAGGGGGATCCGACCCGCTTCAACATCGGGACCATCACCATCATCCAGGGCGGGCCGATAAAATTTAACGGGATTTCGCCGACCATCGCGCCGCAGGGAGCGTCGCTTTACAGCATTTATCTTGACGCGCCGTTCATTTCTTCTGCCTCGATCATCACGCTGACCCCGACCGGCCACAACAACCCTCCGATTGTTCTCAACTCATCCTCCAATCAGTTCAAAATTTTGGTTCCGATCCCCACTGCGAGCGTGCCCAATCCGGCTTCCACCGGCGCGCGCGTGAGCTTGACCGCTGCCAATCTCGCGAACGCCGACACCTACACCGTAACCGTCAGCGACCCAGCGCAGCCGGTCACCAATGGTCCGGGGCCGTTTACGCTGCAAGTTTTGCCCGTCCGGCCGACTACGGTCGCTTCCATTCCCGACAGCATCTCGCAAAATGCCGTGGGCAACGAACTGAACCTGGCGATTGACGGTGGATACTTCGGCCCTGGAAACGGCTCGGGTTCTAATGCAGGTTCGCTGGCAAACGCGTTCTTCGACGGCAATGCGCTGGTGCAGAATCCCAACGCCATTTCGAGCTCCCGCCAGCTCAACTTGTCGTTCCCAACCAGCGCCGTCAACACGGTATCGCCTGGCCTCTATCCGCTTTCTGTCACCCGCACAAAGGATCCACAGCCAAATCCGAACAATCCTTCCGTGACCAACATCGCCGTTTTTCCGGACTATTCGACTGTGCCTCCCTCGCTCGGACCGAGCTTCCCCGCGGGTACTGCTCCAAGCGCCATGGACATCGACACCAGGCTCGGAATTCTTGCCGTTGCGGAAACCGGCTCCAGCCTGGTGCAATTTTTCGATATCGGCAACAACACGCTAACGGCGCGGCCTTGCCCGGTTTCTTCCTGCGCTGTGACCATGCCGACCGGTCTCTCGATCAACCAGAACAATCACACGGTCGCCGTCGCCAGTCCGCAGGACCAGAGTGTTGTCGTGCTGCCGTTGCCCGGTTCCACCGGCGCGCCCGGGGTTACTTATCCTCTAAAGATTTCCCTGGCGGGTTTCGTACCGGGCAGTTTCGTTCCAACGCCGCTGCCCTATTCCGTGGGCGTCGATTCGGACACCAACATGGCGCTGGTTGCGTTCAGTTCCAGCGCGACTCCAACCACCGCGAAAATCGGTTTCCTGCTGAACCTGAATAAGGACGCGCAGCCCTGCCTGGCCATCACCGGGCAGACCATGCCAACCGCCTCTCCCTGTGTGTTTGCGCAAACGACGCTCAATACTGGCACCTATCCACAGATCGCGATGATTCCGCACCAGCACACGGCCTTCGTCACGCCCGGCGGGGCGGGTGTAATTAACGGCATCGATGTCACGAAAGCTTCCTCGAGTCTGGCCATCACGAATGTCTCACTGGTCTCGGGACTGGTCACCGTGACCGTCAGCGTCCCAAGCGGGCAAGCGCTCGGCCTCAACCCGGGCAATCCAGGCTCGGTGCTCATTCAAGGTTTGCCGACGGGCGCGAATGGGGTCGATTTCAACGGCGTGTTCAGCGTCCAGAGCGTTCCCACTGCGAGCAGTTTCACCTACGCACTCAACAAAGTGAACGACAGCGCCACTGGCGACAGCGACAGCTTCGTCTATTTCAGCAGTCCCAACGTAACCACCTCGCTCTCCCAGACTCTGCAAGGCATCGCCTTTAACCCCATCACCCGCACACTGGCCATGGCCGACGCCAACGCGACCAGCGGGGGACAAATTGATTTTCTGCGTACCACCGACCTGCAGGCATTCTCGATCAGCTTCCACGCCGACTGCACAGCCAGTACCAGCAGCTGTACGGGAGCTCCGGAGTTGCTCGGCACCAGTTCTGTCGCCTTCCAGCCCTACACCAACCTGCTGGTTTCTTATAATCCGCAGCAAAATCAGGTGTCCATTTCCAACCCCACCACGCAGCAGCGCACTGCATTCGTTTGCCAAGTTTCTTCGGGGTGTCTCACCAACTGGGATGCCACGACACTTTCAACTTTCCAAGGGCAGATCAAGCTGCCCGGGAGCGGAACGTCCCAAATCACCGTAACGCCGGGCGGCATCTCTACGAACCTGACGCTGTTCGGCGGCTTGGCTGTCGATCCCGCAACCAACCAGGCGTTTGTCGCAATGTCGGGTAGCAACGAAATCCGGATCATTTCTCTCGCCGGCGCTCCATCCACCACCATGAGGCCCGTCGAGATCACCGACCTTCAGGTGCCCACGGTCAGTGGAGCAACGATTGGCGGTATTCCTGGCGCCTTGATGCCGCAAGGCACGTTGACTGCAACCAATGCGCTGAGCGGTGTCCAGATCTTCGGCTCCGGATTTACGTCTTCCACTCAGGTGCTGCTCGATGGCACAGCTCTTCCGTCGGGTAACGTAGTGTTTGTGAACAACCGCGTACTTACGGTTACCATCCCTGCGTCCTTTCTCTCGTTTCCGCACCGCTACGCGGTCGCTGTTTCGAACAGTTCCGGCAACTCCAACGCCACCGACTTTTTTGTGATCAAGTCCGTGGACTTGAGCAAGACTGCCGCCAAGCCAGTCTGCAAGGACTCCAGCGGAAACGGTGTGGACGCGCAGCCCAACGCTGTGGCCATAGCCGATCAGCTGCCGGGCCAGGGCTTCGCTCCCATCGCCGTAGTTACCAACAGTGGCTGTGGCAGCCTCTCGATAATCGACATCAATCCCGCAAACGCGACCACAACTTTTGGTGGAATCGTCAAAGATCCCATTCCCACAGGCAACAGCCCGATTGGCGTTGCCGTAAGCCAGCGTTATGGAATCGCCATCGTCACCAACAACGCCGACGCCACAGCTTCGGTGCTGGACCTGGTGGCTGGCACGCAAAAAGTTCCGGCGGTCACAGTTGGTTCTCAACCTATGGGTGTGGCGATCAGCGACGACACCGGCGTGGCATTAGTGGCGAACACCGGCAGCGCCACCGTTTCCGAAATCAACTTCGGGCCCCTTTTCCCGTCTCCCGGGAGCACCACTACGCCGCCGACCAGCCTCACCGCCGTCACCATCGGTGTAGACCAGTCGCCTATCGCCGTGGCGGTCGATCCCGACCGTGGCACGAACAACCGCGGCCTCGCTGTCGTCACGGCGCTGCAGCTGTTGAGCGGCTCCACCGCGGTCGGGGTTCTCGATGCAGTGGATATCGGCGGCAGCACTCCGGCTAAGGCCACTTCCGGCGCAGTGGGCGCCAGCGTCACAGCAACTCCGACCGGAATCGTCTTTGACCCATCCGTTTCGCCCCGGCTCTTCTATGCAGTCTCGAGCGGCGGCAACGTAGTCACCGCCTTCAACCCGGACAACGGCGGCACGTCCTCGGTCCACGTCGGCATCAACCCAACCTCCTTGGCGCTCAATCCGCAGACCGGCGGCATCATGACCATCAACTTCACCGGCCAGACGGTTTCGATCATCGATGCCGTCTCCAACCCATTCACCACGCGCCGCACTTTCGGCTTGGGCGGCTCGTCGCAATTCGGCATCGCCATCGACCAGTTCACGAATCTCGCCGTGCTGGCGGATCAAGCCAACAACCGGGTCTTGATTTTCCCGATGCCCAATTGAAGTCCGTTTTGGTCCGGGATTTCGCGGATTTTAGGTGCAACTTGGCACGGCATTCCGCGCATCGCATGTGACAGGAGTTCCTGCTCGCCTGCTCACAGCCATGCGCTTTGCCGTTGCTCGGGAGGGTTTGTCTCGGCTATACTTTTTGGTTTGTACGGGGTCCGCGAATCCCGCAGGAGCGCGGGCGGGTTTCAGGGTTGGTTTGGCAAGTCCTGAGTCAGAAAATTTCGGCCAATCTAGGTTGGCGTAACGGGAAGTGCCCAGCACTTCCTCCAATAAGGAGACTACTGTGAATAAGATGTTTCTTACGGCCGCTCTCGCCGCAGCGAGCTTAGCCGGTGCGGTTTCTCTCGCCGCCCAGTCGGCGCCTGTAGCCGGCTCGACGGCCAACACCAAAGTGGGCGTGCTCAATGTGCGTCAGGCCATCGTGGCTACGTCGGAAGGCAAGCAAGCCTCAGCCGAACTGCAAGGCCAGTTTGCGTCGCGTCAGACTGAACTCGAGAACATGAACAAGCAGATCAACGATATTCGTCAGCGCCTTCAGGCGAACGAAGGCAAGCTCAGCCCGGAAGAAGGCCAGCGTCTTCAGCGGCAGGGTGAATCACTCGCCAAACAGCTGCAGCGCAAACAGGAAGACTATCAGGAAGATGTGAACGCTTCGCAGCAGGAAGTGATTGATCGCATCGGCCGCAAGATGATGGACGTGCTCGACCGCTACGCCCGCGAAAATGCGTACACGGCAATCTTCGACTCTTCCGCACAGGGCGCCCCCATCTACGTGTCAAACGGCGTGGACGTCACTCCGGAGATCGTCAAACTGTACGATCAGGCATATCCGGGCAAAGCTTCCGCCACGACGGCCAAGCCAGCCGCCACCAAGCCGGCTGCGACCGCTGCTCCCAAGCCTTAAATCTTTTTGAATCAGGACATTGCCGAGGGCGCGGAGATAGAGCGCCCTCGTTTTTTTTCTCTAGGGACTCAGTCTGAATCTAGCCGCAAGCGGACATCTCTAGAAAAGCTAGGGCAAGCTTGGCAAGAATAGGTTCTTTTCGAGAGGAGGAGGGCGGGACCGACCCACTAAGGCGTCGTCGCTGGTTTCACAATCCGCGATGCGATCTCATTCCCGTCGCGTTTTGGTGGCGCCAGCTTGGGAACCTTCTTTTTGGGCTTCCTGATTTCGCGTTTCCTTGCGTTCTTGTTTCCCATAGCCAGCATCATGGCACAGTTTCTCAAAATGATAAATTCCTAGTTTAAAGATTCAAAACGAACCCCGTACCCTTTTTCCCGTATCTTGCTTTTGTCGTACCGTGGGCATATACTCTCATTTCGTCCGTTACGGGTCGCACGATCGAGTGGGCGCAAGCCCGCTTTTTTGTGTCTGCCGCCGGGTTTCGGGTTTGTACTTGCAGACCCCCGAAATGGAGTTTGGCCGGGCGTTTGCCGGCATTGGCCGTGGAGTCCCTGCTTGCAGTTGGAAAAAATTCGCGAAGCCGCCGAGCGGGTTGCCCGGTCGGAAGGATTGGAAGTCGTTGACGTCGAATGGAAAGTCGGCAAACAGCGCTTCCTTAGGGTGTACATCGACCGCCTGCCCGCCGCCGAAGCGGCCCAAGACAGTCGGCCCGATCCTTATCCGAAGATTTCTCACGCCGACTGCGAACGGGTTAGCCAGCAATTGAGCGTCATCCTCGATGTAGAGGAACTGGTTCCGGGTCCAGGTTATGTTTTGGAGATCAGTTCTCCGGGCATGGACCGCGCGCTCAAAAAACAAGCGGACTACGAACGGTTTACGGGACGTTCGGCCAAGATTTGGACCGAACAGCCGGTCGAAGAGATGAGTTTTTTTGAGGGGCGTCTCGCGGGTATCGTGGATGGCCGGGTCCCAGGGTCAGTACTTACCGACCCTGGAAAAAAGAGTGTCAAGCTGGAGTTGAAAGGCAAGACTCCGCGGACCGTGGAATTGCCTCTTGACCTCATACGCAAGGCGCAACTCGTCGTCGAGTTTTAGTCCACACTCTGCGTCTGGGTTTTAGTTGTGGCGGCGCTTTCTTCTGGAGCGCGGTGGTAACGCCGGATTTTTCGGCCAGTCGCCGTAGGACTGGCATACAGGAGAAGTAAAGCGAGTTCGGGAAAGCGTTATGGCGAATCTGCTCTATCAACAGATCGAAATGCTCAGCCGCGAAAAGCACATTGAGCCGGACGTCGTTGTGTCCGCCATTGAAGACGCCATGGTCGTCGCGGCCCGCAAATATTACAAGACCGAAGAGGACCTGCGCGGGAAGTTCAATCAGGAAACCGGCCAGGTGGACGTTTTTTCCGTGGCCATGGTGGTTGAGGAAGTAGCCGATCCTACCCGCGAAATCAGCCTTAACGACGCACGCCGCAAGAACCCGGCCGCCGAAGTAGGCACGGAAATTCTTACTGCCAAACCTACCGACGTCCTGGGCCGCATCGCCGCGCAGACCGCCAAGCAGGTCATCCTGCAAAAGGTCCGCGAGGCCGAACGCGACACCATTTTCAACGAGTACCACAATCGCGTGGGCGAACTCGTGACCGTCATCGTCAAGCGCGCCGAAGGTCCCGACCTGATTGTGGACATGGGCCGCACCGAAGCTCGTTTGCCCAAGCGTGAGCAATCCAAGCTGGAAACCTACAATATCGGCGAACGCCTCCGCGTCGTGATTCGCATGGTCGATCGCGCGGCCAAAGGCCCGCAGGTAATTGTTTCTCGCGCGGATGCTGCTTTGGTCCAGCGCCTGTTTGAAATGGAAGTTCCGGAAATTTACGACGGCACAGTACAGATTCGTGCCGCCGCCCGCGAAGCCGGCGAACGCACCAAGGTCGCCGTTTTCAGCCGGGACAAAGACGTTGATCCCGTTGGCGCTTGCGTCGGCATGAAGGGCATGCGCGTGCAGTCCATCATCCGCGAACTGCGCGGCGAAAAAATCGACATCATTCCTTACAGCGAAGAGACCGTGGCCTTCGCGCAAAAAGCGTTGAGCCCGGCCAAAGTTACGCGTGTACAAATCACCGACCCGGAAAATCACAAGCTGGAAGTGATCGTTGAAGATTCGCAGCTTTCGCTGGCCATCGGCAAGAAGGGCCAGAACGTACGCCTGGCCAGCAAGCTCATCGGTTGGGACATTGACATTAAGAGTGAAGAAGAGAAGCGCCGCGAAATTGAAGCGGAAATGACCGCACTCACCGCCCCGGTTACTCCCCTCACCGCTCTAGGCGGCGTCGGTCCGAAGACCATCGAGAAAATCGAGGCGGCCGGAATCACTTCTCTCGAGCAGCTTGCCGGCATGACGCCCGAGCAGCTCATGGAGATTCCCGGCATCGGCGAAAAAATGGTGGACAAGATCTACCAGGCCGTAAACCAGTTCTATGAAAGCGGCGCCGGCGCGGCTCCCCTGGAAGGCGCGGCAGAATCGACAGAAGCCGCTGACGAAACTGCACCAGAAGCAGAGGTAGCGGAGGCGCCGGAAGCGGCAACTCCCGCGGCCACCGAATTGGAGCCACCTGCGGAAGCATCTGCTGAAGCTCCTGCGGAACCCGCGACCGAACCAGACACTGCCGCCGCCGCTGAAAATCCGGAAGAAGAAAAGCGCAACGAAACGAATTCGTAGTTTTTGCAGCATCAGCTGTATCGAACGGAGCGCATGACCGACGCCAATCAAGTCCGAATCAACGAGCTGGCCCGCGAGCTCGAAGTCAAGGCCAAGGCCGTCATTGACCTTTTGCCTGGCTTCGGTATCACGGAAAAAAAGACCCACTCGAGCTCCATCCCGGTGGACGTTGCTGAAAAAGTGCGCCACGCCATCCAAGGGCAGGCAGAAGCCGATGCCGCCGCCGAAGCCGCCTCCGCAGCCGAGAAATCTGCCCGAGACGCGGCCGCAAGAGCGGCTCGCCAAAGGGCTGCGGCTCCGCCAATCGCTCTGAAGCCGGCTGCGCCGATCCCTGCGCCCCCGGCTCCGACTGCTGCTCCGGCTGTAGTGAAGCCAGCGGCCCCCGCTGCCGCTCCACAAGCTCCGGCCCCTGCGCCCGCGGCTTCTGCCGCGCCGAGTTCGGGACCAGTCGCCCCGGCGAAGCCCGCTCCGGCAGCCGCGCCTACGCCACCGGCTCCTCCTGCGGCGACAAAGCCCGTAGCCCCTGCGCCAGCGGCGCCACAAACGCAGCAGCCTCTCGCTGCCCCGGCCGCTTCGCTTAAACCTGCGCCAGCTGGTGCGCCCAAACCGGTACCTGCCGCTCCTCACGGTCAACCTCTGCGGCCCGCGTCGCAACCCGGACAAAGTGGCGCGCCTGGACAGCGCCCGCAAGGTCCGCGTCCCGGGCAACAACCCGGCCAGCCCGGCGCCATGCGTCCTGCGGCGGCCGGCCAACCCCGCGCTACCGGCCAGCCCCCGCGGCCA
This sequence comes from Candidatus Eiseniibacteriota bacterium, assembly GCA_035607085.1. Lineage (GTDB taxonomy): Bacteria > Acidobacteriota > Terriglobia > Acidiferrales > UBA7541 > Acidiferrum. Next base: position 58,711 of record DATMZI010000153.1, read on the forward strand.
ATGCCCACTGGAAATCGCGGCCCGTTGCCTACTGGAAATCGCGGCCCGTTGCCCACCGGAAATCGCGGCCCGCTGCCTTCCGGTGATCGACCGAGTGGTCCGCGCCCCGGCCAACCCATGCGTCCGCAAGGCGGCCCCGGCGGCCAGGGCCGTCCATTTTCGCCGCGTCCCGGAGGACCTGGTGGACCTGGCGGTCCGCAAAATCGTCCGTTCGGTCAGCGTCCCGGCGCAGTTCCGACAGGTTCTCGTCCTGGACCGCGTACTCCAGGGCGTCCTGGCATGCTCCCCGCTCCGCCTCCGGACCGCATGCCTTCCAAAGCCGAGCCCGGTAAGCCGCTCTACGCCCGCAGACCGCCCCAGCGCCAGCGTCCCGTCGCGGATAAGCGCGAGATGGAAGGCGAGCGCAAGCTGCACCCGACGCGCCAGCGCCCCGGCGCCGGTCACCGCGCCGCGGCCGTGATCGCTCCGCCCGAACCGCGCCCGCCCCGCGACATTCAGATTACCGAAGGCATCACCATTCGCGAGCTTGCGGAAAAGCTCGATGTGCGCGCCAAGGAATTACTCAAAGTCCTTCTCGACAAGGGAATTTTCGCCAGCATCAACCAGGCCCTCGACTCGCCGACCGCCACGCAGCTCGCCGAATCGTTCAACGGCGTCGTCTCCGTCGTTTCTTTCGAAGACGAAATGATGCTCGAAGTCGCCAAGGAAGAAACCAAAGAAAATCTCAAGCCCCGTCCGCCAGTGGTTACCGTCATGGGCCACGTGGACCATGGCAAAACCAGCTTGCTCGACGCCATTCGCGAAGCCGACGTTGCCGGCGGTGAGGCGGGCGGCATTACGCAACACATCGGCGCCTACAAGATTCAGGTTAACGAACGCAGCGTCGTGTTTGTGGACACTCCCGGCCACGAAGCCTTCACCCGCATGCGCGCCCGCGGCGCCAAGGTCACGGACATCGTGGTGCTGGTGGTCGCTGCCGATGACGGCGTCATGCCTCAAACCAAAGAAGCCATTGACCACGCCAAGGCGGCCAACGTTCCCATCATCGTCGCGGTCAACAAGATTGATAAGCCCGAAGCGCAACCCGAACGCGTCAAGCGCCAGATCAGCGAACTCGGCTTGATGCCCGCCGAATGGGGCGGCGAAACCGAATTCGTCGAAGTTTCCGCCAAGCAGAAAAAAAATCTTGATCGGCTCCTTGAAATCATCTTGCTGGTCGCCGATCTGCGCGAGCTCAAAGCCAATCCCGATGCGCCTGCCAGCGGCACAGTGCTCGAATCCCGTGTGGATAAGGGCCGCGGACCCGTCGCCACCATCCTTGTTCAGAACGGCACGCTGCGCCCCAGCGACTTTTTCATCTGCGGCGCTGTGTTCGGCAAAGTCCGGGCTATGTTTGACGATCGCGGGCGGATTATCAAAGATGCTCCGCCATCGACGCCGGTCGAAGTCCTCGGCTTGCAGGGCGTTCCCGAAGCCGGCGACCACTTCCAGGTCACTGACGAAGCTAAGGCTCGTCACATCGTCGAGTACCGCCAGGGCAAGCAGCGCGACGCACAGCTTCGCGCCAGTTCCGGCGGACGCATCACGCTCGATCAACTGCATGAACAGTTGAAGTCCGGCGAAGTCAAGGAACTTCCGATCGTCATCAAGGCGGACGTGCAGGGTTCTGTCGAAGTGCTCAGCGAAATGCTGCCCAAACTTTCCACCGACCAGGTCAAACTCAAGATTCTCGGCTCCGGTGTCGGCGCGGTCAGCGAAAACGACGTACTACTCGCCTCCGCTTCGGGCGCCATCATTATCGCCTTCGGTGTCCGCCCCGAACGCAAAGCTGCCGATCTGGCCCAGCAAGAAGGCGTCGACATCCGCACGCACACCATCATTTACGAAGTCTCCGACGAAATTAAGAAAGCTATGGAAGGCCTGCTCGAGCCGGTCTTCCAGGAGAGTTATCTGGGGCGCGCCGAAGTGCGCAACACGTTCCGCGTCAAGGGCGCTGGCACCATCGCCGGCTGTTACGTGGTGGACGGAGTTCTCAAGCGCGACGCGCAGGTTCGTGTGCTGCGCGATAGCGCCGTCGTCTACGCTTCCAAGCTCAGCTCGCTCAAGCGCTTCAAGGACGACGCCAGCGAAGTGCGCACCGGCTTTGAGTGCGGCGTAGGTATCGCCAACTTTAACGACATCAAGGTGGGCGACATTCTCGAGGCCTTCAGCGTAACGAAAATCACCGGCGCCGAAGCTGCGGCACAGGCCGGCTCGGGCGCTTCCGCCCGCAAATAGCGGCTTTTGGAGTACGGCGGCTCGGCGCCGTTTTGTTCCGCCATGCCTGTTGGTTTATTGACGTTGGAATTGCACATCGCGGAAGCGCGCTCCCTCAAGGACAAGCGCCAGATT
>DATMZI010000163.1:0-26584 GCA_035607085.1 Candidatus Eiseniibacteriota bacterium
GGCGCGTATGGTCTTTCGCCGACGAACGCCAATGCAATCACTGTCGATGCTCAAGCGTCCAACGTCTTTGGCATCGAAGTGGACAACGACATCCCCGGCCGGTACGAAAGTTTCCTCGATCCGACCGAAAAGCTCACGGCCATTCGGAGCGTCGCACAAAAAACCCATGAAGCGGGAAACAAAGCTTTCGTCTACATCGCAGGAACCGAATGCATAACAGCCAATGCGGACAAGGCCGCGCATTCCGTAGTCAAAGATCACCCCGATTGGCTGCAACGAAAGATTACCGGCGAACCGGCTGTCTTCACGGGTGGGGCCGCTTTCTGGATCCGCGAAGGCGATGAAGACGTCTGGATCAGCCCCTACGCGACTCCGTGGCGGAATATCTATATGGAAAGAGTCCGCCAAATCGCGGCAACCGGCATCGATGGCATCTATGTCGATATTCCTTATTGGATGACCCATTTCGATGGATGGGAAGACACTTGGGCGAGCTTTGACGATTTTACCGTCGCTGCATTTCGCGCGAATACAGGGCTCGACGCGCGCCACGATTTGAAACTCGGGAATTTTGCCGATCCGAATTTTCGCAAATGGATCGATTTTCGCATTGCGACGTTTACGGACTTCATGCGTGAAATCCGTGAGAACGCGCGCAAGGTGAATCCATCCATAATGGTTATTCCGGAAATTTATCCCGGCATTGAGGAAGAGGCCGCACGTGTTGGCGCCGACGTCTACGAACTTTATCCGGTTGTCGATGCGATTGCCCACGAATATGAATTTGGCGCCGGCGACCATATGGCGGGTTCCCGTACCCAATTGGACTGGCTGTTGTACCAGGTAGGAATGCTCTGTTTCCGCGGATTCGCGGAAGGAAAAGCGACCTGGCTGCTGAACTATTCGTGGGACGGAGATAAAAACGTTGATGCGCGCGAGGCGATGAGAACGCTTGCAGCTTCTCAAGTCCTGCTGGGCGTTAACTTTTGGGATGCCCCGGGACACTCCATGGCCGGTTCGAACGACGCGCCGACCCGGACCGAAATCTTTCGCTGGATCGAGAAAAACGAGAAGACCCTCTACCACCCACGGCTCCCGCTCACTCCGACTGGTCTCTATTTCTCACCAGCCACTCGCAATTACGACGCGACGCGATTCCTGCCGTCGTTTCGGGGCACAGTGCTCTTACTGTTGCAGTCGCATCGAGAAGTCCAAATCGTGACGCCGAGGACGCTTGCGAAATTCGCTGGGCCCGCGCTGATTTTGCCGGACGTCTCAGAAATTTCCAGCCGCGAGAAGTTACAGCTGGCGAAATTTGTCGAACGTGGCGGCCGGCTCTTTGTCACCGGAGTGAACGCCACCGATCTGGCTGAGTCTGCCAGTGTCGTTCGATCGCGGACATCTCCCGGCGCGGAGTACCTGAGGGGGCTGGAGAAAGATTTCATGAAAGCCTCTCTGTCGCTGGATCTCGGACCGCTTCGTTCGCTGCCCGAAAGTGCCGTACTAAAAGTGGAAGCCTCGCCATTTGTCGTCTCATATGCCGCGCGCGTGGACGGCAAGTTGCACGCATTCCTGACAAACTTTTCAGGGCTAATTTCGCACAAACAGGTAAAGCCCACTCCCGAAACGTCCGCACGCATCATAGTTGCGGCAGGCCCCCAAGCGACGCTGTCTTTTCTGCCATTCTTGGGAGCGGAGCAAACTGTGTCGGGTGAGCGCTCCGGCGATAAGATGGTGTTCCATCTTCCCGCCTTTGATCGTGGCGCCGTGGTGTGGGTGAACGATTCGGAGTAGTCTTATGCGGCAAAATTCGATTCGGTTCGCTTGGAGATGGTTTGAAGCTGTCGATTGGGAGCAAAAAGGGCTGACGGCGCTTTCCAGCGAGCGCGGCGTCCTTGCCGCACGGGCAATCGATCAGCGCGGCGCTGCGCACCGATCAGCTTTCCTGAACCAGTAGCTATTTTCTCGTGCGGTTCTCCAGCTGTGCTGGCACCGCCTCCAGCAGCAAGCTTCCGGCAAAGTCAGCCGCGAGCCGAGCAACCGGGCCCTTCACATCGCCATAATCCTTGCCGTTGACGTAGTCCACCACACGGTACATCTTTTCTGCCAGCCCGCGAAGTTCGATTTGTCCGCGAAATACTTCCGTCTTTCCACCGCTCTTGCCCGTTGGCTCGGGCGCGTAAAATGCATAGTAGATCTTCTCGCCCTTGGATATTGCGTAGCCTTCTGGAACGTCATAACCATAGACGTACAGATTTAGGAACTCGCCCTTGGACAGCATCTTTTCGTTATAAAGGCCGATCCATTTTTTCCATTCCGGTTCTTTTTGCGCGTTTAGGTAGACGTTGCTGAATTTCTTTCCGTAGTCTGGCCAGGTGAATTTCGTGCCCAGTACTCCGCCGGTGCCCAGTGTTGATGCGAAATCGCTACCTATGTCTTGTTCTTCGCCGCCGCTGGGTTGCGAAATTTCCGTCAATTCAACGTGATCTCCATAAATAGCAGAGCTTGGACCCAACAGCGCCTTGTACATCTTCATCCGTCGCCGCACCTGTACCGATCCTACGGGATCAGCGGTCACGGCCTGATCCATGTACCGGAACCACGCAAGACTCGGCGGTGTCCCGCACGGACAACTTTGCGTAACGCTGTCGGCTTTCAGCGCGCGCGTAGTCTCAAAGATTGTTTTGTAAACGTCGCCCATGGCGTTGACCGAATCATAGGGCGATTTATGATGATGCTTTGGGTTGTAGCATTTCGGCGTCGAGTAGATATTGTCCAGCTTGTGGCCATCGAAATCCCATGTCTTGATGAACTTTTCCGTCAGCTGCTTGTAATATTCCCGAACTTCGGGGACGGCTGGGCAGAGCGTTGCGAGATTCCTCGTCATTCGTGCCGGTTTTCCGTATTGGTCCAGAATCAGCCAGTCTGGATGATTCTTCAGCACCTTTGAGGTCACATACTTGTGGTTGCCATAGCTGTGTGAGCCGTCTTCAACCGCAAGCGGCAACCACCACAATTGCACTTTTACGCCTTTATCGTGAAACTCTTTCACTAGCTTCCGCATAGAATCCGCAGGAAACGTGTCACTGCGCGGCTCCCAGTCGCCATAGTTGTTGAACCAGCGGTCGTCGAGCGTTGCCCAATGAATTCCCAGCTCTTTCAGCTTGGGAATGGTGTCCACCATCTGCTTCGGCGTGACATCCGATTCATATCCCCAGCCGCACCAGCTCACGGCGTAGTTTTCGTCGTTGTTTTTCGGGCGCGTCAGACCTTCGCGTTCGACGGCAGCGGACCAAATATGCAGTGGCTCGTAATAATCTCCTCGATAGACGATTACAAAGGCTCGCGGTGTGGAAAAAGTCTCGCCCGGTTGCAGCGACGTTTCGGCGGGAACGCGCACGCTCGTCTCCACGCGTCCCTCCACCGTCGTATTTACCGGAATCGAAACCGGCAGTGGAACCGTCTCGATATGACCAATCGCAAGGCCTGTGGTCCGGTTCCAGAAGGCCACGACCGGAATGCCACCGCCAACTCGGCCGAGATCATCTCCGGTTTCGACCGGCACTCCGAAAGGATTTTCCTGTTTGAACTTCGCCGGAATCGCGACAACGTCATCTTTTCCCCATTTTAGGCTGGAGCCGAAGAACGCGTACATTTCGTTCGGCTTGGCCTTGGCGTCACTCAGATTCGCGTTCAGTCTCTGGCCCGCAAGCGAAACGCTTTCTATCTTTCGAGGCTTGTTGCTGGAATTCCTGTAACTCGCTGAAATCAGGACCAGGGAAGGGAAGTCGTCATACGCCTCCAGTGTCAGCGTTTCTTGTAGGCCCGTGCTTGCGCTCTTGCCTTGAATCGTGACTCGTTTCCCTAACTCGCCCAACTTTCCCGTCGCGTTCTCGACTTTCCCGTTCGCAAGATCTCGCGTAATGTCCGTTACAGGGCCATCTGTCGTCTTCAGCTCGATGCCAGGACCGTTTTCCGCGAGCGTCAGATTGGACGAGCCATCCTGAATCGAGCCTCGTAAATTTCCCGGGGGCTCCAGAACGAATTCTGCAATGGGCGTTTTAAGGCGAACTGAATTGCCGTCAGCTTGGACAGTAATCGATGAAACAGTGCGCGCTTGCGATTTGGGTTCTTCGTTTTTGTTGCAACCCGCCAGCTGCACTACTGCTATGCTCAGACCCAGCGCGGCCTTTCGCGCCCTCCCGTTCACAGGCGGCCTCCGCGAAACTGCGCAAAGATCTTCTCAGCATTCTTGTGATAGACCTTTTCCAGAATGCTATCCGGGAAACCGAGCCCGTAGATTTCCCATCGTCCCTGTTCGGGATAACTCCAATACGGAAAGTACTCGTCCTCAGTTTCAAGCCAGCGAAAATAGTTTCGGTACATTTCCGGAATCGGCTCAGCATCGGTGCCAAACAAAATACGATCCTGAAACTCCGTGAAAAACTTCGAGGCACGGCGCGGCTGTCGTCCTAGTTCTGCTTGCCGCGCCCCAAATTCGACATACATGTTCGGGTACTGTTTCAGCCACTCGGATACTTGATCCAGGTTTTCCGGCCAGTTCGCTACATGCAAAGCAATGAAAGTCGTGTGCGGGTGTTTCGCAAAAACGTGATTGCGCTGCTCAAGCAATTCAACTTTCCCGGGAACGTCCGAACCGTAAAAACTCCAGCTTGGATTGTGCATCAATTCTTCATAACGCTCATTCTTGGCGTCGGCAGGCGAAAAGAATGCTTCAGGGTCGGTGGAGTGAATCGCAACTGGAATTCCCAGCTTGCCGCACTCCTCCCACACAGGCTCCATTCGCGGATCGTCGATACGAACGAGCTTGCCTCTTTTGTCGCGAACACCGAGGCCCCAATCTTTCAGAATCTTTAACCCGCGCGCGCCCCGTTTCACCGCATCGTCTAGTTGCGCAACCATCAGTTCACTAAAATTCGGATCGTCGATTTTGCTCCAGTCCATCTGGGCAAACACGACAAAGCGGTCCGGATAGGGCTTCACCATCTTGTCCAGCACGCCCTGCAGCTTGTCTCCCCATCGGCCCGTAAGAATCACAATTGTCTTCACATTCGCTGCATCCATCGCTTTAACGACGTCCGCCGGTGGAATGGGTTCAGCATGGCCGCCGGCCGCATCATTAACGTGATTGTGCACATCGATGACATAAAACTTCGCTTTTGCAACTTCGTGCTTGGCGGCGTGAAGCATCGGAACCGGCGCCCAGTCCTTCAGGAGCAAAGTCATATCTTTTGCGGCATTCGAGTCCGTCGCGTACTGTGTGTCTTGCCCAACAACATCGCTTGTCAGCGTGGCGATCGCGAGAAATCCGAGATGCGCAACGAAAAAGCGCCGGCAGGAGAACATTAGACCAGCTCCCGAGTAGGAATGCGGTTTGACAGGAAGAGGCTACTCCGAAACGATAAGAAAAGAAATAAAAAGAAGGAAAACGAAATTCAGTTCCATCTTGGTCTGATCGCGGGCGCCGCTTCCATCTCACAGGCGCGCCCTCCCGGCCTCGCTAACTCAGTGCCGGTTCGAGTAATCTGCTTAGCTACGCGTACACGTTAGACGCGGCGGGGCACCATAGGTCGGTGACGAAGCAGAGTAGCCGAACGGTGAACTACAGGTACGGCGATGTGTACCGGCTGACGAACGAGACGATTGCGGGCGACCCGAACGGGATGAATGGCCAGATGACCTACAACCACAACGCGAACGACCAGCTCATTACAGAGTGGACTTACAGTCCGAGGTCCGCGAACTTAGCCCTGGATTACGGCCGCGAACTCGATGAAATTCGCAGTCCAACTGTAGTCCAAAATCGGGGCCTACCAACGTCTGAGTGGCTCGCACACGGGCAGTAAATCCCCGCCGCAACCCATCTCCCTCCCGGGGCCAGTTCATGTGTTGCGCGGCCTACGCAGGCTCTGGACTCCGATAATGACCGGGAAATGCCATCGAGGAAAACAACTTCAGCCGTGACCGCTAGCAGGTTATCAGTACTGATCACGACATGGTAGAGACAGACGGCACTCGAAGACATTGGAACTAGGTCGTAGACATCGTTATTGTGTATCGCGAGGTGCATCGCGGCCCGATGCCAATCGCTGGTCGCCTTGAGCTTGCCAGGCACCCGCTCCGAGGAGGTTTCATGCTTCACTTAATTCGCCTATCCCTTCTTTCCCTCATCGTATCGTCACTAGCATTCTTTGCCTCGGCTCAGCGATCGCCATTCGCCGTCGGCACCGCTTCTGCCGCGCCTGGCCAGAAAGCGACCGGTTATCTCAAAGTGCCCGCTGGCGTCGACGCCGAAACGAACATTCCTGTCGTCGTGGTGAATGGCGCTAAGCCGGGTCCGGTCCTCGCACTGGTGACCGGTGCGCATGGGACGGAATACGTTTCCGTGATTGCCGTCGAAAGACTGATTGTGGATCTCGACCCCGCTCAGGTTTCGGGCACGGTCATCCTGATTCCGCTGGTTAACATTGCTTCGTTCGAACAAAAGGTCGCGCACGTCAATCCGGTAGATAACAAGAGCATGAACCGCTTTTACCCAGGCAGAGCCGATGGAACGCAAACGGACCGCGCTTCCTTCCTCATCACCAAACAGGTCGTGGATCGCTCGGACTACTTGATCGACTATCACGGCGGCGACCTCGACGAGAGCCTCCGGCCCTACGCTTACTGGGGAGCCACCGGCAAAGACTCTCAGGACCAGATCTCGAAGCAGATGGTTCTGGCGTTCGGCCTGGATCACATCATTATTTGGCACGACCGCCCATCCGATCTTGGGGCCAGCCGGTATCTTGACAATACGGCTTCTCTCCGTGGAAAGCCTTCGATTGTTGTAGAAGCCGGGTATGCCGGCACCGTCGAAACCGATGATGTGGCGCTCCTGATCAACGGGACGCTGAGCACCATGCGCGCCTTGAAAATGCTCCCTGGCGCGCCGCATTACATCGAAAATCCAGTTTGGCTGGAGAAGACCGTTGACATCATTTCAGACGGCCCGGGCATCTGGTATCCGCTGGTTAAGCGCGGCTCATATGTTCAGGCAGGCATGAAGCTTGGTTACGTCACCGACTATTTCGGAAAAATCATCCTCGAACCACGCGCTCCCGAAGCCGGAGTGGTTCTTCACGTGAACGCTGTTCCCTCATTGAAAAAAGGCGATAACATAGCCGATCTCGGCGTCGTAGCTTCTAAGGCGCCGCTCTAAATTCAGAGCTCCCGCTGCTCTCAATTTCACATACAACCTGGGCGCCCTTAGGTAAATCGGCGTTCCTAAACAACGTCAACGCCGAAAAAGATGTCAGGAAAGCAGCAGGTGGTTCACGAACGAGCCGACGCCTCTTGAGTAGCAGAACCATGTGAAGAGCACACAAGACCCAGCGTCAGGGAGTCTTGAGATAGATTTTGCCAATGTTCTGGTCTCGGAGCATGACGTTGAACGCGGGCAGATCTGTCCCCAGGAATTGCTGAAAGTCCGCCGCCGCTTTGTCGCCCCGCTGTTTAAGCTCTTGCTGCACAGCCGTCTGCTGCGTGGTGGGCGGAAAATCCGCAGTGCCGTCGAGCTGGCTGAACAGATAATAGACCTTCTGCAACAACATCGGCGACCAGCGGCAATCGTCTTGGCCACGGCCGGTGAGCCTGAGTTGCAGCAGGGTTCCTTCGATGCTGGCGAGCTTTTCGCCGAGGTCGTCGGTGGCTTTTCGGAGCGGTTTTGAGTTGTCGTCGGTGCCCAGCTCCTTAGCCAGTGCACCAAGCTGTAAGCGGAGTGACTCGATCTGGTTCACCCTGGCAGCCATGGCGTTCATCTCGTCATACAGCGCGGTCTGCACCCGCGTTTGCGCCTGAATGTCGCTCTCCGACCCGGAAGTGTGTGGATCCTTGAGTACTGTCAGCTTCTGTTCGAATTTTTCGTCTCCCAGAGTGAACGTAACATTATAGGTTCCTGGCGGAGACAGTAACGCTATGCGCCCTACGGCAGGAGCCTTGCGCCAGCCTTCAGGTCCAAACGGAACATCCGGCGCGTAGAGCGGCTTGGTCCTCAGCTGAATTTCCGCAGTGCGATCGGAGCGCAAGTCCCACCAGACCCGGTTGATCCCGGCCTTGGTCTCGCAGAGCGCTGGTTCGGCGTCGGGAAATTCCTCTTCCTCACGCGGTTTTTTGACTTCGCTCGCACCCGGCTTCGGCGCGTGGCATTCTATCTCGCGCACTTTCTTGCCGCTCGCGTCCGTGATGGTCAGCTTGGCTACGTCCTTCTCTCCCAAGTTGGACTTCAGATAGAAATTAATTGGCGCACCATAAGGCGGATTTTTCCCGGTCGTGGGATCGTATTCGACGGCAGAGGGCTGTGCCGCGTCTCTAAATCTATACGCATCGCGCGGCGCAAATAGATGAGTTTTGGCCGTGCTGTGCTCCGGCATGAACTGTTCGAGCGGGGTAATGTCGTCCAAAATCCAGAAGCCGCGGCCGTAAGTGGCCACCGCCAGATCGTGAAACCTCTCCTGAACGGCCAGCCAGTAGACCGGCGCGTGCGGCAGCCCGGACTGCAGCGGCTGCCAATTCTTTCCGTCGTCAAAGGAAACGTATAGTCCGCCTTCCGTGCCCAGATAGAGGAGTCCCTTGCGCACCGGATCTTCGCGCACGCAGTGGGCATAGCTCAGCATGGTGTGCGGAATTCCGCTAGTGATCAACGTCCAGGTTTTTCCGTAGTCCGTGGTCTTGTAAACAAACGGATCGCGATAGTTTACCTGATGACCGTCAACGGTCAGGTACGCGGTGCCCGCTTCGTATCGCGAGGCCTCGATGTTATCTACCGTGCCCCACTCAGGGAAGTTGGGAAGATTTTTCGTGACGTTGCTCCAGTTTTTTCCGCCATCACGCGTCACTTGCACCTGCCCGTCGTTGGTGCCCGCCCAGATCAGACCCGCCTCTTTCGGCGACTCGGTAAGCGCGAAAATCACGCCGGCATATTCCACTCCAATGTTGTCAGGAGTGAGGCCTCCAGAAATCTGCTGGCGGGTCTTGTCGTTGCGAGTCAAGTCGGGACTGATGATCTGCCAGCTGTTGCCGCCATCGGTGGTGACATGTACAAACTGGCTGCCCACGTACACCTTGTTATGGTCGTGAGGAGAAATAGCGATGGGAAATTCCCAATTGAATCGGTACTTCACTTCAGCTGCCGGCGCACCGGCCACATAATCGGGCCACACCTCCACCTCTCGGTCTTGGTGCGTGCGCTCGTCGAAGCGCGTCACCGTGCCGCCGATGCTGCCCGATCCAGTGCCTGTGGACCAAATGATGTTGTTGTCCACCGGATCCGGAACCGCGAAACCGCTCTCGCCTCCAGCCACCGGGTGCCACGCACCGCGCGCGATGCTGTTGCCGAGAAAGCCACCGAACTGAAGGCTGTTGCTCGGTCCGCGCCACGAGGGACCGTCCTGGCGGTTGCCGTAAACGAAGTAGGGAATCTGGTCATCCACAGTGACGTGATACATCTGCGCGATGGGCAGGTTAATGTGGTTCCAGGAGTGCCCGCGATTTACAGAAATACTCACGCCACCATCGTTGACCACAGCCATGCGATCCCCGTTGGCTGGATCAATCCACATCTCGTGATTGTCGCCGCCGGGATCGGAGGGCATCTTTGTGAGCGTGCGGCCGCCATCGAGCGACCGCGAAAACGAGCTAGAGAAGAAAAACACTTCGTTCTCGTTGTCCGGTGCAATCTCAGTCCGCGTGTAGTAGTGGGTGCGCCCGCGGAGCTGTCGATCGGAGTTGACCATCTCCCAATTTTCTCCGCCGTCGTCGGAACGCCACAGCTGGCCAAGCTGTCCCGGGCTGTTCGCCTGCGATACGCCGTCTCCGGTTTCGATCTCCGCGTACACGCGGTTGGAATCTTTCTTGGACACGCGCACCGCAATCCTGCCCACCGGAGAATACGGCAAGCCATGACCTTCCAAGCGCTTCCAAGTGACGCCGCTGTCGGTCGACTTGAATAATGCACTGCCCGGCCCGCCGCTGGTGCGGCCCCAAGTGTGAATTTCGATCTGCCACATCCCTGCAAAAAGAATTCGCGGATTGTTGGGATCCATGGCCATGTCGGAGCAGCCCGTGTTCTCGTCTACGAAGAGCACTTTGTTCCAGGTCTTTCCGCCGTCGGCCGTGCGGAAAACGCCGCGCTCCGGCTGCGGCCCGTAGGCGTGACCCAGCGCGCAGGCCAGGACTACATCGGGATTACGCGGGTCAATCTCCACGCGCCCGATGCGGCCTGTCTTCTCCAATCCCATCAGCGACCAGGTCTTGCCCGCGTCCATGGACTTGTAAATTCCTTGTCCCACTGAGATGTGGCTGCGGATGAATGATTCACCGGTTCCCGCCCACACAATGTTCGGATCACTCCCTGCCACTGCCAGGGAACCGATGGACGCGACAGGCTCCGAGTCGAAGATGGGATCCCAATGGATCCCGCCGTCTGTGCTCTTGAATATTCCGCCGGAGGCCGCGCCCACGTACCAGACGTTCGGCATTCCCGGCACTCCGGCGACAGAAGTGGCGCGATTGCCTTCTGGGCCTATGTACCGATACTTTAGCTGGCCGTAAATGTCAGGACTGATTGGCGGCTGCTGCGCCGGCAAAAAGCAAGGAGTAGCCAAGAGCAGCGCGAGCGCGATCGTTGCGACGTGTGTTGGCAAAACGATTCTTATGAACCTTAACATCGTGAACCTCTTCTCCCAATCTCAGCATTCGCGAAAATCTCAGCCTGGCGGCACGCCGCGACCGCGCGCGGACGCGCGTTACGCCGCGCGTATCGTACCTGTAATCTACAAAGGAGGGTTAGCCCGAAATCGATTGAAGCGCGTGCTTGATTACATCGAAGCTAGCTTGAACGACAACAACATAACCCTGGCCCAATTTGCCGCGATTGCTGGCATCAGCCCGCATTACTTTTCGGAGCTATGCAAACTGAGCACGGGTCGCACTCCTCACAACTATGTCCTGCTGTAACCGATCGAACGCGCCCAGTAACGGCTTCGAGACCCCCAGAGCAGTATCATCAATGCGGGATTGGTCGAAGCCTGACTCGGGCCGAGGTCTGGTTGCGATTACTGGGGAATTAAATAACCGTGAGCGCGGGCGGATTCGACGGCTTCGTGGCGGCTATCTGCATCGACCTGCTTCATGATGCGGTGCAAATGATTCTTTACGGTGAATTCGGATAAGTTCAGTTCGCTGGCGATTTCCTTGTTGGTTAAGCCTCTCGCAACCAAGGAAACCAGTTGCTGCTGGCGCATAGTTAAGCTGGGGCGAGAGTCAGAGTCACGGCGAGAGAGTTCGCGGGTTTCGTCAGCAATCCATTTGAAAAGAGACATGCAGAGGCGTGGCGGGCATACCGCCTCGCCCCGCGAGACGGAGCGGACGGCATTCAGGACGTCGGCCGCCGACGCATCTTTTAGCAAGTAACCGCTGGATCCAGCGCGCACCGCACTAAGAAATTGGCCCTCGTCGTCTTCCATGCCTACCAGAAGAATTTCAGCGTTCGGGGGAACTGGCGCCGGCGCATCCTCAGGCGACGATAAAGGACCGGGAATCGAGTCCGTCAGAATCACGTCGCAGTTTGAGTCTTGCACATCCGTGGAATGGGTAGCGGATGGAGAACCTTGTCCGACGATGGAAACGTCGGGTGGCTTACGGAACAAGCGCAATAAGGTATCGCGCAATAGTCGATTGCCGACAAGCAAGAAAATTCGCACCGCCCTTGCGGCAGTGTCGCTTTTGGCCCGATCCATTCAAACTTACCTCCTCGCGGAAAACCGCTTTCTGGCCCCACACACACGAGAAGAGCAAAAAGCCCCGACCTAGGATCGAGGCTAAGGGTAGCGACCCCTCGGTAGTCCAAAGTTAGTGCTTACCGTTTTGTGCTGTCAAGAGTTAATCGCCCGAAAAATGCCAAAATCCGCCAATACCGTAAATTTTTACAGAAAATAGATTATCTCTGCGCATCGGATCGGCACATTAGCGCGCAATTCGGGCGTACGGCTTAGTCCTTATTTGAGAATTCTTTTGTGCCAGAAGCTGCTGAAAGCACGACGATTAGCGGAACTCGTGAAATTTCTCCGGACTACGGACGTCGTAGTCCGGTGCTGATGGCACCGGTTTAGCCGTTTGCGCGCGCCCTTACCAAAAATTCTCCCAGTTCACTATTGGGCCTTCCTCCAAAGAGTGTTCGCTGCGAATACTCGAACGCGGAGCTTGTCATGGAACAAGCTATTCGCGTTCTGGTAGCGAATCGACCTCGAATGATGCGTGAGTTGATCCTGGCGACATTCGCCGATCAGCCCGACATTGAAATCGTCGGCGAAGTTGCGACCGACGATGAAACTCCGAACACGGTGGAAAGGACGATGCCGACTTGGTGGTAGTGGCGCTGGATGAACCGGGAAGGCGGCCGCGCGTGTGCGACGTCGTCCTGAGGCAACATCCCGAAATAAGAATCATCGGCGTCGACACCAAGCAGAACTACAGCGTCTTCTATTGGGCGTCGCTGGATATTCATTCAAGCGACATCGAAGCGTCGGAAGAGGGACTGCTAAGCGCGGCGCGAAGCGGGAAGGATCTAGTGCAATGAACGCTCCTAGCGATAAGGCAAAACCGGCGCGCGCAAACCTCTCGACGCTCCATGCAATTTGTGTCGCCGGCCTGGCAATGGTGTCACTGGCCTGCTGGAGCGCAGCAACAAGGCGGGCGCGCTAACGGTGGAAAGCTTTGACCTGGCGGCCGCTCTTGAAAATCCAGCATCGTCTCCGAGGCTGGAGCCGTTGGACACGATTCGAATATTCAGCCGCTACGATTTTGAGCCCTCGCCGAAGGTGTGGGTTGGCGTTTCCTATTTTATCGCTAAGCGCATCTTTGATCTGGTTTTTTCGAGCCTCGTGCTATTGCTTGCCCTCCCGCTTTTGTTAGCCATTGCTGTGGCCATCAAGCTCACCTCTGCCGGTCCGATTTTCTTCACGCAAGAGCGCGTGGGCTTAACGGGACAGATCTTCAAAATGTACAAATTTCGTACCATGCGCATCGGAAGTGTGGCAGACGCCGATGCGACCCGGGCCGTCCCTAACGATCCCCGCCGCACAAAGATCGGTGCGTTTCTGCGGCACACCGGTCTCGACGAGCTACCGCAGTTCTATAACGTGTTGAAAGGCGATATGAGCGTTGTCGGCCCTCGGCCCGAAATGCTGTTCTTTGTCCGTAAGTTTTCCGCCGAACTCGCGCGTTATAACTCCCGCCACTACGTAAAAGCCGGAATCACCGGTTGGGCTCAAGCGAACGGCCTACGCGGAGACACGTCCATCATCGAACGCGTTCAATATGACCTTTACTATCTCCGTCACTGGAGCATCGGTTTCGACCTGCAAATCATTCTTCTTACCGTCTTCAGAGGCATCGTCAACAAAACGCCTATTGAGCTAGCTCATTTCCTTCAAGCAGCGGCCAATCCTTTTAGCTCCGGCTTTCGCTTAACGTTTTCGCGCCAGGGTTGCGTATCTTGCGTCCTGGGTTAGACTCATATCTGAACTTATGAGAAACCTGTCGGTCCTCCTCATTCTTTGCGCGGCATTTTTTCTCGCGTCTCTTGATGTTCACTCTCAAGCGCAGGGTCCGCCGCAGCCTTCTCCCGAACAACGCGCAGCCGTTGATCGCGGCCGCGCTCAATTCCAGCAGGCGTGCGGCTTTTGTCATGGTCCGGACGCCACCGGCGCCCGCGGCCCCGATCTGGTCCGCTCTACGCTCGTAGCTCACGACGTCAACGGCGACCTCATCGGTGAAGTCATCCGCAGCGGCCGCCCGGACAAGGGCATGCCCGCTCTGCCTCTCACCCCTGCGCAAATCTCAGACATCACTGCGTTCCTGCACGCCCGTTCGAAAGAAGCCGTCGAATCCTCTGGCGTTCCCTCCGACTATCCCTTCGAAAAACTCCTTACCGGCAACGCCGACAAAGGCAAAACCTACTTTGAAGGCGCCGGCGGTTGTAGCAACTGCCACTCGCCGACCGGCGATCTCGCCGGCATCGCGCACAAATACAACTCCATCGAGCTCCAGGCACATATGCTCTATCCCCAAGACAAACCGCTTCTAGCCACGGTCACTTTGCCCACCGGTGAACAGCTCTCCGGAACCGTTTCTCACATCGACGACTTCACCGTTGGCATTCGCATCGGAGACAAAACTGGCTGGTACCGTTCCTTTCCGCGCGGCAAGGTGAAACTCGAACTCAAAGATCCGCTCGCAGCTCATCGGGAATTGCTTCCCAGGATCTCGCAAGCCCAAATGCACGATCTCTTCGCCTATCTTTACAGCTTGAAGTAGCTGCTCGCGAGAAAGTGGAGCTCTCACCATGAAGTTTTCGCTCGTAAGATCTTTACGGCCCACGCTGATGCCGATCCTGCTCGCGTCAAGTCTGCTTCCATCCCGCGTTGCGGCTCAGGGCCTCGATCCTGCGGCACTTCTCAAGCCGCCCACCGACACCTGGCCTACCTACAATGGAGATTATTCCGGCCGTCGCCACAGCACGCTCGACCAAATCAACGCTTCGAACGTCAACTCTCTCAGCCTTGCCTGGGCGTTTCGCATTCGCGGCAGCGTCATCAAGTCCACTCCGCTGGTCGTTAACGGCATTCTGTATTTCACAGTGCCCGACAACGTCTGGGCCGTTGATGCCCGCTACGGCCGTCAGATCTGGCACTACCAACGCGCTTCCGAAGGCGACCACATCGGCCAGCGTGGCGTCGCGATTTATAAGGACTATCTCTTTTTCGAAACTCCCGACGCACATCTGATCTCAATTAACGCCAAAGACGGCACTGTTCGCTGGGACGTGCCCCTCGCCGACGGCAAACTCGGCTATTTCGCCACCATGGCTCCGTTGGTCATTCGTGACCACGTCGTTGCCGGTGTGTCCGGCGACGTCACTGATGTGCCCGGCTTTCTCGTCTCGGTTGACCCCGAAACCGGTACTGTCCAATGGCGCTGGAACACGCAACCCAAACCCGGCGAACCCGGTTCCGAAACCTGGCCGAAAGATTCCGACGCCATCCGCCACGGCGGCGGGATGACCTGGATGACCGGCACCTATGATCCCGCGCTTAACCTTTTATATTGGGGTACGGGCAACCCCAATCCCGTTCTCGCTGGCGAAGGCCGCCCCGGCGACAACCTCTTCACCTGCACCATCGTCGCGCTCAATCCCGACACCGGGAAACTCGCCTGGTACTTCCAGCCCTCGCCGCACGACGTCCATGATTGGGACGCGGTACAAACTCCGGTCCTTTTCGACGCCGACTTCAAGGGCCAACCCCGCAAGCTGCTCGCCCAGGCCAGCCGCAACGGATTTTTTTTCGTTCTCGATCGCGCCACTGGCGAGCATCTCGTCACCGAGCCGTTCATCGAACAGACTTGGGCCTCGGGCGTGGACAAGCGCGGTCGTCCTATTGCCAAGCCTGAAGCCACTCCCACTCCCGATGGTGCTCTGGTTTCTCCCGGCTCCGACGGCTCCACCAACTGGATGGCTCCCAGCTTCGATCCGCAGACCGGGCTCTTCTTCGTCAACGCGCGCCGCCTCTTCAGCGTCTACTACAACACCGTCACCACTAAGGCCGAAGGCTGGGGTGGTCGCGATCGCATCCTGTGGGCTAACTCCACCATTCGCGCTCTCGATTACCGCACAGGAAAAGTCGTCTGGAATCACGAAATCGGAGACGGCGAAAGTATCGCCGGCATTCTCACCACCGCCGGGCGGCTGCTTTTCACCGCCGACAATTCCGGCAACCTGCTCGCTCTCAATCCGGCCAACGGCGAAACGCTGTGGCATCTCAACATGGGAGGCGAACTCCTCGCCTCTCCCATGACCTACCAGCTCGATGGCCGGCAATACGTCATCCTTCCGGTTGACAACGTCCTCTACGCCTTCGCGCTCCCGCAAAAATAATTTGCATCTCTCGTCGCGCGGTACGACGATATTCATGTAGCGGCCGCCTTCTGAGGCGGCGCCTTTGGGCGGCTGGACATGGAACAGCAGTTCAATTTAGTCGTTAATGGCCAATCTCAGGCGATTCAAGCCGATCCGGGCACGTCTCTGCTAACCGTCCTTCGCGAGACCCTCGGCCTCACCGGCTCGAAATACGGCTGCGGAGAAGGCCAGTGTGGCGCCTGCACCATCCTGCTCGGCGGTGTGGCCCGCCGCTCTTGCATCACTCCGATTTCCGCGGCTGCTGGAAAACCCATCACTACGATCGAGGGACTAGAGCAATCCGGCCGCCTCCATCCCGTCCAGCAAGCCTTCCTCGACGCCGAAGCCTTCCAGTGTGCTTACTGCACGTCGGGAATGATTATGAGCAGTGTCGCCCTGCTGCGCCAAAATCCCCATCCCTCGCCCGCGGAGATCGAACAATCTCTGCAAGGCAACATCTGCCGCTGCGGCACATATCCGCGCATTATCGAAGCCGTGCAAAAAGTCGCCAAAGCCCCTCAGGAACATCGTTCATGAGTCCTCCTGCGAACAAATTCGCCATCGAGCCCGAGCGCTACGAATTCCATTCTCCATCGCTTCATCAATTCGCCTTAGCCCGCCGCGACTTTTTCAAGGTTCTCGGAAGCGGCATCGCGGTTTTTGCAGCGAGCACAGAGGCTGCTGCGCTTCAAGAAACCGCGCCCGGCCCGCGCATCCAGTCGCCTCAACTTCCGAAAGAGATCACTTCCTGGCTGCACATCGGCGACGACGGGACCGTCACCGCCTTCACCGGCAAAGTCGAAGTAGGCCAGAATGCTCGCACTTCCCTCACGCAAAGCGTCGCTGACGAGCTCCGTGTCCCATTCTCTAGCGTCCGCATGGTCATGGGCGACACAGAGCTCACTCCTTTTGACATGGGCACCTTTGGCAGCCGCACCACTCCCACCATGGCTCCGCAATTGCGCCGTGTAGCCGAAGCCGCCCGCACTGTTCTCGTCGAGACGGCTGCCAAGCAATGGAATGTCCCGGCGGCCAAACTCAAAGCCGTCGACGCCAAAGTTACCGATCCCGCCTCCGGTAAATCGCTCACCTATGCCGAACTCGCCCGCGGCAAAACTCTCGCTGCACTCCTGCCCGACGCTGACCCCATCACTCCGCCGTCCGACTGGACCATCGCCGGCCAGCCGCTTCCCAAAGTCAACGCGCGCGATTTGGTCACCGGGAAGCATCAATACACTACCGATCTCCGCCCCGAGAATCTGCTCTACGCCAGAATTCTTCGTCCGCCGTCGTTCGGTGCCACCCTCGCCTCCTGCGATGCCAAAACCGCTAGCGCCATGCCTGAGGTGGTGGTTGTTGTGGACGGCAACTTTGTCGGCGCCGCTGCTCCTACCGACGCCCAGTCCGAGCGCGCTCTCGCTTCCATCCGCGCACAGTGGAACGAATCGCCGCAAAAAATCTCCGACCGCGGAATCTTCGACTACCTCAAACACAACGCCTCCAGCGACTCTGATCGCCGTAACGACAAGCAGCAAAAAGGCTCAGTCGCCGAGGGCTTGTCCGCCGCCGCTTACAAACTCGAAGCCGCCTACACTGTCGCCTACATCGCTCATGCACCGCTCGAACCCCGCGCCGCCGTTGCCGAATGGAACAACGGCAAAATGACGGTCTGGACTGGGACGCAACGCCCCTTCGCCGTCCGCACCGAAGTCGCCAACGCGCTCCACATCCCCGAAAGCAACGTCCGCGTCATCGTTCCCGACACCGGCTCCGCTTATGGCGGCAAACACACCGGCGACGCCGCCGTCGAAGCCGCGCGCCTCGCCAAGTCCGCCAATCGCCCCGTCAAACTCGTCTGGACCCGCGAAGAAGAATTCACCTGGGCCTATTTCCGACCTGCCGGTCTCGTCGAGGTCAAAAGCGGCCTCCACGCCGACGGCAAGCTCACCGCTTGGGAATTTCACAACTATCATTCCGGATCATCCGGCATCGAAACTCCCTACGATGTCCCCAACCAACTCGTCCAATATCATTCCGTCCCGCTCATCCTCCGGTGCGGCTCCTATCGCGGACTTGCCGCCACCGCCAACCACTTCGCTCGCGAAACGCACATGGATGAACTTGCTCGCGCCGCCAACCTCGATCCTCTCGAATTTCGCCTTCGCAATTTATCTGACCCGCGCCTTCGCGCCGTTCTGCAAGCTGCTACGCAAAAATTTGGCTGGCCGGGAACGAAGTCCAAAGAAGGCCAAGGCTTCGGTATCGCCGCCGGACTTGAAAAGGGAAGTTACGTGGCCACGTGCGCGGAAGTAAGCAGCGACATTAAATCATCCAAACTCCAGGTACTCCGTCTCGTCACAGCATTCGAATGCGGCGCCATCATCAATCCCAACGGCCTGCGAAATCAGGTCGTCGGTGCCAACATCCAGGGACTCGGCGGCGCTCTGTTCGAATCCATTCAATTCGAAAACGGCCGCATCAAAAATCCGCTGTTTGCAAACTATCGCGTCCCGCGTTTCCGCGACCTTCCGGTGATCGAAGCGGTCCTCCTCGATCGCAAAGACATTCCTTCCGCGGGCGCCGGCGAAACTCCCATCATGGCCGTAGCCCCGGCCGTCGGTAACGCGCTCTTTGACGCCACTGGCATCCGGCGCCGCGCCATGCCCCTTGCGCCAGAAGCCTGACCTCCTTCCTTGCGATTTACGCTTCGCCCTGAAACAATGCGGTGACCGTCGTGCCCGCCCGCGCATCGAACTCTCCGGCCCGGTCTTCAGGGCTCAATATCAAGCGCATGAGGTGAACTATGGACTGTTATGGCGGCAAAGAACTGGCCGATGCTTTTCGCACCGTCCGCAAAAATACCATTCAGGTTGCAGAGGATATTCCAGAATCCAAATATGATTTTGTCGCTGCACCCGACGTCCGCCCGGTCGGTAAAATGCTCGCTCACGTCGCTCTTAGCACTCGTTT
This sequence comes from Candidatus Eiseniibacteriota bacterium, assembly GCA_035607085.1. Lineage (GTDB taxonomy): Bacteria > Acidobacteriota > Terriglobia > Acidiferrales > UBA7541 > Acidiferrum. Next base: position 18,986 of record DATMZI010000163.1, read on the forward strand.
TTGGGAGGAGATCGACGGCAAGGGGCTCACCACCATGCAGGGTTTCGACTTCGTGCCTCTGATGGAGAAAAACCAGGCTGACGAGGCCAAGCAGCGAAGCAAAGCCGAAATCGTCCAGTTGCTTCGAACCAATGGCGAGAAATTTGCGGCATGGTTGGAGACGCTGACACCAGAAGTTCTCGCTCAGCGCGTGACCGAACCTGACGGGCAAACCACCAAGACTCGTTTCGAACGCATCCTCGGCGCCAAAGAACATGAAATGCATCATCGAGCTCAGCTTATGCTCATCGAGCGCCAGGTCGGCGTCGTTCCTCACCTCACTCGCCAGCGCCAGGAACGCATGGCCCAGATGAAGGCGCAGCGCTCCGCCACAGCCTAGAGGTTCCTGTTTGACTTACTTGACGAGGCGGCTTTTATGGCCGCCCCGTTTTTCTTCCGTCGTTCAATCCACCAGCCGCCCTGTCGTTTTACCAGGCCCTGCTCAACCCAAAAAGTAGGCGCGTAGCGCCGCCCATTGAACTCTCCGACTTCCGGGACTACGCTATCCTCATGGCCGCCGCCAGCGGGGAGGCACCTATGCAAATCAGCACGAGCGAGCGGTGCGCCAACTTGGTCCTCGGCCTGTGCGCCGTCGCACTCGTTTTTTCGCCGCCGAAGCCTGCCTCGCCTGTCGCCCATCTCAATGTCAGCATTCACGAATGGGACGTTCCGACCAAAGGCGCTCATCCTCACGATCCTGCCGTCGCGCCCGATGGTTCTTTCTGGTTCACAGAGCAAATGGTCAGCAAGCTCGGCCGCCTCGACCCGAAAACGGGGGCTTTCAAGGAGTACGCGCTCAAAGGCTCCAACGACGGCCCCCACGGCCTTGTCGCTGACCGCGACGGCAATATCTGGTACACGGGAAATTTCGCCGCACATATTGGCAAGCTCGATCCGCGCACTGGCGAAGTCACGCAATACAAAATGCCCAATGAAAAGGCGGAAGACCCGCACACGCCGGTTTTTGATTCGCAGGGAATTCTCTGGTTCACCGTACAAGTCGGAAACATGGTCGGCCGCCTCGACCCGAAAACCGGAAATATCCAATTGAAGGATGTTCCCACCAAGGACGCGCGGCCCTATGGCATCCAGATCAACAGCAAAGGCGTGCCCTTCTTCTGCGAATTTGGCACCAATAAAATGGCCAGCATCGATCCCCACACCATGCAAATCACCGAGTATCCGCTTCCGCAAAACGCCCGCCCTCGCCGCATGGCCATCTCCGCAGATGACCAAGTGTATTTCACCGATTATGAGAGCGGGAACCTTGGCCGTCTCGATCCCGTTTCGCGCGCCGTGAAGATGTGGCCTTCTCCCGGAGGCGCCGGCTCCAACCCCTACGGCATGGTGATCGCGCCGGACGGAATGATTTGGTACAGCGAATCCGGCGTGAAACCAAACACCGTCATCCGCTTTGATCCCAAATCCGAACAATTCGCGCGCGCCACCATTCCATCCGGAGGCGGCACCGTCCGCAACATGGCCGCTACCTCCGACGGCCGCATCTACCTCGCCTGCTCCGGCGTGAACAAAGTCGCGGTCGTCGAGCCGCCCCGCTAACACCCATCCGTAACTCGCGGTCATTCGACGCGACTACCAAAACGCGCGTCCGCTTCCGGACGGTTCCTGTCCGCCTGCGGACAGTAGCCCTTCCAAGGGAACCTTCCAGCAGCTTCTTCGTCTTACTAAGTTGAAGAAAGCAAGCGAGTAGCACGCGCGAGTGAACGCTGGCCGGAACCCGTTTTTGGACAAAAACGTGCCTCTCATTCTTCGCACTGCTTTGCCAGAGGACTTTGTCAGGTCACCGCGACACCTGAACTTGAGGGAAGAACAATGGTAACGACGCTGCTTCAGGACGTTCGCTATGCTGTCCGTCAGTTGATAAAGACACCCGGCTTCACCGCGACCGCCGTGCTCACGCTCGCCCTCGGCATCGGCGCCAATGCCGCCATCTTCACCCTGGTACATGCCGTCCTGATGAAGAACTTGCCTGTCACCGATCCGCAGACGCTCATCCGCATCGGCGACAACAATGACTGCTGCGTGAGCTCCGGCACGCAAGACAGTGGCAACTACACGCTTTTCGCCACCGAGACCTATGAACTTCTCAAGAAGAACACTCCGGAATTCGAGGACCTTGCGGCGATGCAAGCTGGTTTTGGTTTTCGTCCTGTAACCGCGCGTCGCGACGGCGACAACACCGCCAGGTCCATGATCGGGGAGTTCATATCTGGCAACTACTTCCGCACCTTTGGTCTCCGGCCGGAAGCCGGCCGCCTTCTCTCGGATTCTGACGATGCTGCCGGCGCGCCGGTCGTGGCCGTCCTCAGTTTTCGAACCTGGCGGCGGGACTACGCGGGCGCCGCCAACATCGTCGGCAGCACCTTTTGGATCAACACCAAGCCGGTCACCATTGCAGGTATTGCGCCCTCTGGCTTCTACGGCGATCGCCTCTCGCCCACGCCTCCTGATTTCTATCTCCCGATCGAAAGCATGCCCAGACTCGCCAACGCTCCTTACGTTCGTAATCCGGACGCTCGATGGCTCTATATTGTCGGGCGCATTAAGCCCGGTACCTCCTTGCCTGCGCTTCAGGACAAAATTACCGCGCTTGTCCGTCAGGCCTTTGCGCAGACACAAATTTTCTCTAGCGACGACGGAAAGAAACAACTTGCCAAGGCCCACGTGATCCTCACTCCTGGTGGCGCGGGGATCCAGGATTTGCGGGATGCTTACGCGGCCAACTTGCGGACCCTTATGATCATTTCAGGCATCGTGCTCCTCATTGCCTGCGCCAATATCGCCAATCTGCTTCTCGTGCGCGGCATGGGGCGCAAGGCGGAAATGTCCGTGCGTACTGCGCTCGGTGCCGCTCGCTTCCGCATCGTCCGGCAGCTTCTTACCGAGAGCACCGTGTTGGCTGGTCTGGGTGGTCTTGCCGGATTGATGGTGGCCTACGCCGGAACACGTATGCTCCTCGCACTCGCTTTCCCGGGCGCTGAGGAGCTTCCCATCAAATCTAGTCCATCGCTGCCAGTCTTGGCCTTTGCCTGCGGACTTTCCCTTCTCACGGGAGTTCTTTTTGGTGTCGCGCCCGCTTGGATTTCCGCGCAGGCCCAGCCGGCCGACGCCCTGCGAAGCGGTTCGCGCAGCAAAGGTGGCGGAGCGTCCTGGCTGCAGCGCAGTTTGGTCATCCTTCAGGCTTCCTTGTCTCTGATTCTGCTCGTGGGCGCCGGGCTCTTTTCACGCAGCCTCAACAAGCTGCAGTCCGCCGACCTGAAACTCGATTCCCGCAATCGCTACATTGTGCACATCAATCCGCAAGCCGCCGGCTATTCGCAGACTCAGCTCGAGTCTCTGTATCGTACGATCGAAGACCGCTTTCATGCGCTTCCCGGCATCACCAAAGTAGGTCTCGCTCTGTACACTCCGATGGAAGACGACAATTGGAGCGACGGCATTCAAGTCCAGGGTCAGCCCTTTCTACGCGCCGACGCCTCTATCGTCAAAGCCAACCCCGACTACTTTGACTCCGTCGGCACGCACGTTCTCACGGGCCGTGGCATCACCATTAAAGACACCGCGACCGCCCCGACCGTCGCAGTCGTCAATCAGGAGTTCGTGAAGCAATATTTTGCGGGCATGAATCCGATCGGTCAGCATTTTGGCGCTCGCGGTCCGGCGTCCGTCGCCGACTATGAAGTCGTCGGCGTCGTCGAAGACACTATATACACCAGTGTTCGCTGGAAAGAGCACCGCATGTATTTCGTTCCGATCTTGCAGCGTCCCGCTAGCCTTCGGAGCACGGAACCTGTCGAGAAAGACGAGTCACTCTACGCCGGCGCTATGGTTCTCGCGGCCGACCGTCCCGTCAACAACATGGAAGCACTTGCGCGCCAGACTCTCTCTTCCATCAACCCTAACTTGACCATCGTCAAGTTCCAGACCTTTGATCAGCAGATTGCCGACCGTTTCACCGAGGATCGACTTGTCGCGCGCTTGACCATGCTCTTCGGCGTTCTGGCTCTGCTCCTTGCCACCGTCGGCCTCTACGGTGTCACCGCCTACACTGTCGCTCGTCGCACCAGCGAAATAGGCATCCGTATGGCCCTCGGCGCGGACCGCAACGGTGTGGTCGCCACGGTGCTTCGTTCAGCTCTGTTTCAGACGCTTCTCGGATTGACGATCGGGGTCCCTGTGGCGCTGCTTTGCGTTCGATTCGTTCAATCGCAGCTCTATGAAATCAAAGGCCTCGACTCCCCCGTGCTCATCGTCTCCATCCTGACGCTGCTCTTTGCGGCCACCTTCGCCGGTCTAATTCCGGCGCGCCGCGCCTCTTCCATCGATCCGGCGCGAGCCCTGCGCATCGAGTAGAAAACTCGTACCGGTTTGTTGCGGGGCGGAGCCGCGCCAAATCGGAGCCGCGCACAAAGCCATTCCCGCCGACTGCCCCATCTCTACTTCGGCACACCGGTACCCCTTCCACCTTGCGGCCGCGCAGGCGTCCGTATAGCCTCGTCGGTAACCGTTGCAGAAAGCGATTCACGGCTCACGATCAGGCCCAACGGCTCAGGGAAACAATTGGCAGCGGATTGACTACCATCTCTGCCCGGCGGAGATTCCCATGCCCCTTCGTGGCACCAAACATTTGTCCATTGCCTTCTTGTCGCTCGGCGCGTTTTCGGGCGTGGCCATCCCATCGGCTCAAGCCGACGAGCCAAAGCCCAAACCGGAAAACACCATCACCATCCTGCCGGGCGAACCGGTCGCTCCGCAAAAATTCGAGCGTTCGCCAAAATTTTGGATTGCCGACATCACCGATCGTTCCGGCAATCCCCAGCCGCTGCTGGTTATGAAAGAGCGCGGAGGCGTCTTCCTCGATAAGCAGCCCACCGCTATCGTCAAAGATGCGCTCGAGCAATCGCTCAGGGCAGCCAACCTGCTTGCCTCTGACGCTGCTTCCGCCGACCTGGTTTTGCGCGTTTACGTTTTCCACTTCGGCCTGGCTTCCGGCTCCTTCCTGGATTTCTTCGGTAAAGTCGAATTCTCCACGATGGTCAAAAACCCGAAAACCGGAGAATCCCTCGAAGTAAAAGCGGTCGGCACTTCCATTGCCAATGGCGCGATGCGCAAGAAGAACATGCAAAAGAACGTGGAAGAGAACATCGAGGGCGCGCTGCGCGATGCCACACGAAATTTCCTGCGCGGTACGCAACTGAAAGAAGCCGTCGCCTCGTTATCGAAATCAGAGGTCGTTCCGGCGGCCGCTCCCATCCCGGCCGAACCAACGAAACCGCAGCCGCGGTAGGCGTTCGGGAAAATTAGAGCGCCACGACAGACCTTGCAGGAAGCAACGAATTAAGGGCCAGGACTCCACAGAAGAGGAGAGAAGAAGCCATGCGCATCTTAACCGTAGCACTGGTCGCCCTCATGTTCGCGATGGGCGCGGTAGCCAGGCCAAAGGACGAAGCTCCACAGTACAAGACTGCCGAAGCCAAACACTTCACCACAGCCGAGGGCGTAGAGCTGAGCCCCGCTTTCGTGGACTATTTTTATGCCGAGCTCCGCAACGAACTGACCAAAGCCAAACTCGTGAAGGAAGTCATCGGCGAAGGCGAAGCAGTGGAAGATGCCGAGGCCCCCAAATCTTTGGTGATCAGCGGGACTGTCGTTGAATACAAAAAAGGAAGCGTGGTAAAGAGCGCGCTCATCGGCTTCGGCGCCGGCTTCCGCAGCCTCAAGATAGATGCTGACGTAGTTCGCCGCAGCGACAAACAGAACCTATGCGTCATCCACGTCCACGTCAAAATTGACCCGCGTTGGAATGAAAAGGTCATGGCCAAGGGCGCCGCTCATGAAATGGTTAAGGAGATGAAAAAAGCGCTCGCCGATGGATCAAAGACGGTATCAACTGAAGCGACGAAAGCCTCGTAAGCCCGAGGTCTCGATGGTAAAAACAATCTTTTTCCGCTGGGCCTGCTCTACGCTTGCGCTGGTATTTTGTGTTGCCTCTTTTCCCGTTGCAGGCGACACTGCGGTCACAAAATTGAAGCTGCGCGGCTATCTCACCGCTCGAGCTGACGCCAATGCCATGCTGATCCTCGATGACCGCATCGAGTTGACCTCCGCCAGCCGAGTTCTGAGCAAAGACAGTTCGGGGGAACGTTCCTTCAGTCCGCAGGAGCTTTCTCCCGGAATGCTGGTCGAAGTGGAAGGGCAGTGGCTTGATAAACACAAGTTTTTTGCCGAAAAACTCACCGTCGAACTTGCCGAAGACGACAAGAAGCTTCACGGCTCCGCCTATTTGCAGGAAGAGCCTGCCGACGCCGCAAAAATTGGGGCTGGAGAAGCCAGCGAACTGAAGGTAGACGGCTACTGGTTACATGTGGACGTGGCCACCAAGCGGGCGTGGAATGCGGCTAAGGCGGCACAAAGCCTCCCGGCTAGAACATCAGGCGAAAGTGCGGGGCTCGCGGGCTATCATGTGAAATATTCCGGCACACGCGGCAAGGACGGCATGATCGCGGCGGAGGAAGTGGAGCTTGGACCGCCCGCCCCAGCCGGCGACTACAAGATGCCGCATAACCTGGAAGTCGTCCGTGCAAAGGATCAGCAAACCGGAATCGACGTTCTCGAATTCCGCCAGGGGAACAAAGTGCAGGGCCGGATGAAGTTGCTGGCCGAGCGGACTGTCCAGGAATATGTCGCGCAGCTGGGCGACTCTTTGATTCCCGAGGGCGCTAAAGGTACTCGCCGACCTATCGAATTCCGCTTCTTTGTCGTGGAAGATCCCGAAGTCAACGCCGCCTCGCTGCCCGACGGAACTCTCCTGATCAATACCGGTTTGCTCGGAGCTATCGAAAACGAAGCGCAACTTGCGTTCGTGTTGAGCCATGAGATGGCGCACGTTCTCCAGGTGCACTATCGTCGCGAGGTCGAGGAAACGCGCGGCTCACGAATCGGCTTGACCATTGCAGGGCTCGCCGCGGGAGCCTTCATCGGCAACGCGGGAGTATTCATGTCGCAAATCGGAATTGCTTCCGTCGTGAACGGTCACCAGCGCGAACTCGAAAACCAGGCCGACCGCCTCGGCCTTCAGAACGTGATTGAGCACGGTTACGATCCGCGGGAAGCTCCGAACTTTTCCCGCATCATGATCGGCCGGTACGGGGACCGTACCACCAGTAAGCTCTGGTCCAATCACGATTCCAGCGTCATTCGAGGAAGTTTTTTGACCGTGCAACTGATGCGCGAATATCCCGAAGGCCGCTGGGACACGGCGAAGAAAAACACTCCCGCGTTCCAGACCATGAAGGAAGATCTGGGCCCCGTCAAAATCATGTAAGCGAACCTTGCCTGGGGCTGGCTGGAGCCATACTTAGATCCTGATTTAGCTACCGCGCAGTCCCAAGGACTGCACCTCTGTCAGTTTTGCCCGCATGCTCCAAAAACTGTCCTGCAACTCGGTTGCTCCCATAAGTGAATTACTGCTTCTTAGAGCTATTGTTCGCGCTTCAGCCCCCGAAGAACCGGTTTTCTCCGGTTGTCACTTAGGCCTAG
>DATMZI010000164.1:0-18483 GCA_035607085.1 Candidatus Eiseniibacteriota bacterium
TGAAGAACGCCCTCGCTACCGCAGAACCGCCGCAGTCATTACCCGACCAAATCGCACGCTCTCTGTTGTGCAATCACTCAGGGGGAATGGGGAGGTACCAACCGAATGTATTTCGATTACTGTAGGCAAACAGACGCCATCAGATTGAAATGATCCGAGCTTTGGATGCAATGAATTGCGCCCGGTGATCGACGCCACGTATCCTTTCACAAGAATTGTGGAGGCTTTCCAGTTCCAGGAAGGTGGCAGGCATTTTGGAAAAATCTGTATCGAGTTCTGAAGACCCGAGGGACATCGGCTGAGTTTAGAGCATGAGCAAGACAAAGGACCGTTACGTATGCACATAAGACCCCTGCCCGCGTTACTCGCGCTAAGTTGCTTTGTAGTAGCCGTCGGAAGTGACTTCGAGAAGGCCCACCACTCGAAGCCCGATCAACCTATCCTCGGTCATCGTTCGGCGCCGTTGATTACGGTCGATGGCCTGACGTTTAAAGACCTTGATAGGAATGGCAAACTTGACCCCTATGAAGACTGGAGGTTACCTGCAGACGTCCGAGCCACCGACCTAGTCCAGCGCATGAGCATTGAAGATTTGGCGGGGTTGATGGTACACGGCACGCTGATCAGCGGTGGTCCGATGGCTCCGCTCGGTACCGGCAAGGAATATGATCTGGTGAAGTTGCGACGGAGCATCGATGAAGATCGCGTTAATAGCTTCATCACTCGGCTGAATGGAAGCGCTGAGGTCCTTGCCAAACAAAACAACGAAGTACAGGCAATTGCCGAGTCTTTGCGCTGGGGCATTCCTGTAACTATTTCCTCCGATCCGCGACATCACTTTGAGCAAGTGCTGGGCGCAACTATGCAGGACCGGACATTCTCTAGTTGGCCGGAGCCTCTTGGGTTCGCGGCGTTGAATGATCCTGAACTCACTCGCCGATTCGGAGATGTCGTCCGGCAAGAATATGAATCGGTCGGCATTCGAGAGTCGCTCGCGCCGCAAGCCGATCTGGCCACGGAACCGCGTTGGGCGCGCGCTAACGGAACCTTCGGTGAAGATTCCAACATTGCGAAACGCATGGTCGAAGCCTACGTCGCTGGAGTGCAAAATGGCGCGAATGGCTTGAACTCAGGAAGTGTGATCGCAGTCGTGAAGCATTGGGCAGGCTATGGGGCGGCAAAAGATGGTTGGGACGGTCATAACTATTATGGTCGCTATGCTGAGTTTTCCGGACACAATTTCGAGCAACATCTAATTCCGTTCACCGGCGCCTTCGCTGCACAAGTAGGCGCCGTAATGCCGACCTACTCGGTTTTGCAGAACGTGGCTATCGACGGGAAACCCTTAGAACAGGTGGGCGCCGGATTTAATCGTCAATTGGTCAGCGTCTTGCTGCGACGACAATATAGATTTCGCGGCGTCATTCTAAGTGACTGGGGAATTACTAATGACTGCCCAGAGGCGTGCCGCAATGGCGCGAGCGCCGGGAATCAACCTGCACCACGGGATATCGGGATGCCGTGGGGGGTGGAAGAACTGACAAAGGCGCAACGCTTTGCAAAAGCCATCAATGCGGGCGTGGATCAGATTGGCGGAACAGAGCAATCAAATGTGATCGCGGAGGATGTTCACAATGGATCGATCTCGGAAGACCGAGTTCGTGAAGCGGCGGCCCGTATTCTTTTGCAAAAATTCGAACTTGGTCTCTTCGAACAGCCCTATGCAGATGAGGCAAAGGCTGCAGTGATGGCTGGCAGAAAAGATTTTGTAGATTTGGGACAAGCTGCCCAGGCCCACGCGGCTGTTCTATTGGAGAATAAACGTGTCGTCTCAACGGGCCAGCCTTTGCTGCCGGTCGCTCCGAAGAACAAGAAGGTCTATCTGTATGGCGTAGCCGCCAAGGCCGCAGAGGACGCCGGATTTGTCGTGGTAACGGATCCCGCACAGGCGGACATCGCCATCATTCGTGCTCCAGCGCCCTTCGAGAGTGAGCATCCAAACTTTTTCTTTGGCTCAAGACAGCACGAGGGAAGGCTCACGTTCACGGAAAAAGATGCAGCTTATGTTGAACTGGCGCGGGTGGGTCCATTGGTTCCTACTGTATTCCTGACCACGCTTGAACGGCCCTTGATCCTCACCAACGTCCGCAAGTACGCAACTGCTCTGTTGGGTGATTTCGGCATTTCAGACGAACCGCTGTTCGGTCTGGTTGCGGGGAAGTTTTCGCCCAACGGGCATCTTCCCTTCGAGTTACCGTCCTCGGCGGAGGCGGTAAAACAACAGAAAAGCGACCAGCCGCACGATTCGCAATCCCCGCTGTTTCCCTTCGGGTTCGGATTGCACTATTGAGTGTGAAAACGAGCCATCCTTCGCCATCTGTAAACAAAATTCCTCTTGAGATTACTTCCGGTTGCTGGCGACAAGGAAGTGCTCCTAGGAACCGATGAGTCGGGTTGCCAGACGAGATTGAGCTTTGCCTTTCGCTTGAAGAGTGACGGGTTCAACGTGAAAGCTTACTCGTATATGCCATATGCGCTGCTCGCTCGTCCGGCGTAAAAAGCTATCTTCGGACAGCTGCAGGCGCGGCTCCCATCCCGTGCGATCCTGATATCACGAAAAAGGGCACTTTCGCTCTAGCCTATCCCCTATCCCCCCAACGCAGCGATGGGCGAAAGCCAGTTGGCAATACTTGTCGAAAAAATGAGAAAAGGAGAAGATGCATCGCGCAGGCCGACGTGGCGTCACCGCGCACTCAAGGTTCGCCTGCCGGACAACTCGGTCTCCCTTGCAGGACACCCAGACCACTGGGCTTGATTTCGCGCCCACGCGCATCAAAACCAGACGCAAATGGCCGATAGCAGCGAGAATCGCCTCTCCGACCTCTAGAACTGGCGCACATCTCGACTAGTCAAGTAAATCTTTCTGTTCCTGCGTGATCATCTCCCACAGGGGCTGGAACTGAAACCACCCCGCTTCGTGCGTCCCTACGAGTTGCCTCGTCGCCAATGCTCTCTCACGCGTGATCAGCACCGGTTTGCCCGCCGCTTGTGCCAGCATTTGCGCATGGCAGCTACGATCCATCGTAATGAACCACCATGCTGCTTCATCCACTGTCTGTCCCACCGTCAGGAGTCCGTGGTTTTGTAGGATGGCCGCCTTGCAATTCCTGAGCTCCTTCGCGATCCGTTCCCCTTCAGTCGTTTCATAGACGACGCCCGTGAAGTCTGCGAAGACCACGTGATCCTCGAAGAATGCACACGCGTCTTGCGTGATGGGAGCGAGCGGTAGTCCAAGCGACGCCCACGCCTTTCCGTATAGCGAATGGGAATGTGCCGCCGCGACCACATCGGGACGTGCGCGATGGATGCTCGAATGGATCGCGAACGCTGCAATGTTGACTGGATGCTTGCCTTCAACCACTTGGCCGATCGCGTTCACCAGAATCAAGTCGGAGACCCGGATACGCCGGAAATGCATGCCGAAGGGATTGACCCAGAAGTGATCCGGCCGTTCCGGATCGCGCACCGTAATGTGTCCTGCCGCGCCTTCGTCGAAACCGAATTTGGCAAAAAGGCGGAAGGCCGCGGCCAGACGTTCTTTGCGATGCCGTCGTTCCTCTTCGACGGTTGCGAACCTCGGAATCGGGGGAATCTTAAAAACGTTAACGGGTGCGGCGGCCACACAATACCTCTTCCGAACAGCCTGAGTGGATTATAACAGCCCCAGAGAAAGAGGAGAACGCGCTCGGGCCGGTCGGCCGCTTAGGCCGGACTGCTCGCCTGTTCCGGCGCGCGCAGGCATACGGAGTGTGCCCAAAATTAGGGCAAACTGCGATGTCACCTTAGACTCATCCACTCCGATAGGATTGGACGCTGAACAGCCGGCTCTCTCGCTGCAAAGCATTGAGGAATTCCTGTTTGATGTCACAGTCTTGACCCCAGTAGCGCTTCGAGGTATAGCCTTTCCGCAAGTGTTTGTTCCCAATGTGCTACTCGTTTATCAGCCTGTCTCATGGAGATGAGCGTGGGAACCGGTTGCACCATCGCTCGGGACTTCATCGAAAAGAAGACGATCCGGAAACTGAGAGTCCGGATTCTCCCATTTGCTTTTCTTCTCTATATCGCTGCCTATCTCGATCGGGTCAATATCGGGTTTGCTGCTCTGACCATGAACAAGGAGCTGGCCATCACCAGCGAGCAGTACGGATTGCTCAGCGGCATTTTCTTTTTGGGCTACGCCCTGTTCGAGATCCCAAGCAATCTCCTGCTGCACAGAATCGGGGCGCGAATCTGGGTGGCCCGCATACTGATTACGTGGGGAGCCGTAGCCGCACTGACCGGCTTCGTGTACACGGTACACCAGCTTTACGTCATGCGTTTTCTGCTAGGGCTCGCGGAAGCCGGTTATTTTCCTGGAATCGTTTTATATCTGACCTACTGGTTCCCCCGGCGCGAGCAGGCGCGGGCGATTGCGCTGCTCCTCACAGGCTTCCCGGTTACGATGATCCTTGGGGCTCCGGTTTCCGGTCTCATCCTGGATCATGTCCATTGGCTGGGACTCAGTAGCTGGCGATGGCTTCTGATCTTGGAAGGTCTCCCCGCAATGGTCTTAGGTTTGCTTACGTATCTTGTACTGCCGAGCCGGCCCGTAGACGCCAAGTTTCTAGGCACGGACGAAAGGGCGGCGATCCAGGCTGAACTGGGACGCGAAGAACAGCAAAAGCTGAAAGAGCGCCACTACTCCGTACTGCAGGCGATAGCGAGCCCACGAGTCTGGCATCTGGTTTTGATTTATTTGGGACTGACGGCCGGCTCGTACACGCTGACCCTCTGGGGGCCTCAGCTGGTGAAATCATTATCGAGCCTCTACTCCAATAGCTTCGTCGGACTATTGGTTATGATCCCCAGCATGACCGGGCTAGTAGCAATGATTTTTGTTGCCCGCAGCTCCGACCGCATGATGGAGCGGCGGTACCATGTGGCAATTCCTGCGGTCCTGGGAGCAGTCGCTCTTTTTCTGCTGAGCACAGCTTCGGCACCGTTCTACTCCATTGTCCTGTTGTCAGTCCTGGCGATTGGCGTTTGCAGCTATTACGGCCCCTTCTGGTCAATACCCAGCGAATTTCTAACGGGATTTTCGGCGGCCGCAGGAATTGCCTTGATTAATTCCGTGGGGAACCTCGGCGCGTTTGCCGGTCCGTACGCGATCGGAGCAATCGCTGCGAGAACGGGGAATATCCGTTCAGGCTTGGCCGGTGTTGGGATCTCGTTGTTCATATCCGCGACGCTCGTTTTGCTGTTACCAAGGAAAGCACGAGCGCTGATGAAGACGAAGTGACCGCCGGATACGGTGTCACCGCCCTGAGGAACCCCTCCCGGTGCGCCTGGGTGGCAATGTAACGGGTTGTCGCTGTCGAAGTGCCCAACTCTTCGCGTGGAAAAATGAAAAAATTGGAATAAATCGCGGCCAGCAGAGGACGCGTCCGCGATCGTCTGTCTCCCGTTGTCGTACAACTCGTGGACTCCCCAATTTTGTGGCCACCACCGATCCCTACCGAGTGCTAGCGGCGCTTGAGGGATCGCGTTCAAGCCCTCGCGGATGTTGCACTTGTAGCATTCAGTAGCAAATCGTGACCTTGCGTGTAACTTGTTGATTCTTCGTGCGGGAAGACTTAGAAGGCAGATGCTCTATCCAGCTGAGCTACGGGCACATCCTTGGCATGCGATTTATTCACGTTACTACGCCCGGGAAAGGTGGCGTCGATGGAATTTTGCGGCCGGCCCGAGACGAACGCAACGCCTATGCGCGTGGCACTAGGGCAAACATCCTTGCACTCCGTCAAGACGGCAGAAAGGATCGGTCTCACCCTGCCTTTTCGAGCCTGGCTAAATTAGTAATATGGGGGCCGAACTAGTATGCGGGGCCTACGTCTCCTCGGGGCACACAACATGGAAATAGCAGGTTGACCTGCAAACAATCGGAGGACTAGCATTCCATTCCATCTGACGGTGAGGCCGCCCCATGGTTCCCAGCTACGAGATATTTTCGGGCCAGTTTGGATACACGGAAGTGCTGTGGATCGAGTCGGTTGAGGGCTTGGGCAGCGCTTACGAACGAATGAAAGAATTGGCCGCGAGCAGACCGGGGTCATATTTCATCTTCTGCAACGATACCCACAAAAAGATGGCTTCGATTGACTCAACGATTTCGCGGAACCAGCACAAAAGCGAACAAGGTTAGAGAGAACAAGAGAGGGAAACTGGGGGAACAGGGCTGGGCGAGATTGAACGCAGTCGGTCAATTGGCGGCCGAGAATGCGGCGGCCGCGTCGGAAACGGTGGGATACAGCTCGATCAAGCGGTCGACGTTGGTCATACGGAGTGTTTGTTCGACCATGCCGTTAGCGCCGGCGATGTGAAGCGCACCTCCAGCCTTTTTGATTCGGGCGTAGCACATGACGACGATGCCGACGCCGGTGCTATCGAGGACGGTGACCTTGGCCAAATCGAAGATCACTTTTTTGCAGTTTTCCTTCACCAGTTCTTCACATTTCCATTCGACCGTCTTGGCATCATTGCCCAAAACGATGCGGCCATCCATCTGGAGCACGTCAATATCAGGATCGAGCTGTTTGCGCTGGATGGTTAGGATCATGGACTCTCCCAGGCAAGGAGTTGGACGCGGGCATCTTAGACGGCTCGGGCGGCCAGGTCAAACGGAAGATCATGAAAACCGGGCCACGAATAATGCTTCCTTAGAATCACGGCTGTTAACGCAGGGGCTGCGAATCGCCAAAGTGGGCAGCAGCAACGATAGAACGACCAGTCACACCAACCAGGAGAGTCGATGAACCCAGCTCTCGACGTGCACCGGTTGCATTTCGCGTTCACGATAACCTTTCATTACATTTTTCCGCAACTGACGATGGGGCTGGCATTGCTGCTGGTGTATCTGAAGACCAAGGCTCTGCTAACGGGAGACGAACATTACAACCGGGCAGCGAGATTCTGGGCGCGAATTTTTGGGATTAATTTTGCTGTGGGAGTAGTGACAGGGATACCGATGGAATTCCAGTTCGGAACGAACTGGGCGGAATTTTCTAAAGCTGCGGGTGGAGTGATTGGTCAGACGTTGGCGATGGAGGGAGTATTTTCGTTTTTTCTGGAGTCGAGTTTCTTGGGACTGTTCTTGTACGGCGAGAAAAAGCTGGGGCGGATCGGACATTGGTGGGCGGCGGTTCTAGTATTTGTAGGTTCGTGGCTGTCAGGGTATTTGATTGTGGCCACGGATGCGTGGATGCAGCATCCGACCGGCTACTCGATTGCGGCGAACGGAGCGATCGAGCTGACGAGTTTCTGGGGTCTGCTGCTGAACAAATGGGCGGTGTGGCAATACGCGCACACCATGATCGGCGCGGTGCAAACGGGATGCTTTGTGATGGCCGCGGTTGGAGCGTTTTATCTGCTAACGAAGCGTGATGAAGCGTATGGGCGGACGTTTGTCAAAGCGGGAGTGCTGGTGGGAGTAGTGGCTTCCCTGCTGCAGCTTTTCCCCACCGGAGACATACAAGGAAAACTACTTGCGGAGTATCAGCAGCCGACGCTGGCGGCGATGGAAGGACTGTTTGAAAGCCAGCAAAACGCACCGGTAGCGATTCTCGGGCAGCCCGACATGGAAAAGCGTCGGCTGGACAATCCGCTGGAAATTCCCGGGATGCTGAGTTTTCTTACGTACAAGAAATGGACAGCGCACGTGAAAGGTCTGGACAGCTTTCCGGAGGATTTGTGGCCGGACCGGATTCCCTTGCTGTACTACAGCTATCACGTGATGGTGGGACTGGGAACGATTTTCATTGCGGTGCAACTGATGGCGGCGCTGCTCTGTTGGAGAAAAAGGCTTTACGAATCGCGCTGGATGCTGTGGGTGTTGATGCTTTGCGTGCCGCTACCTTACATCGCGAACACGGCGGGATGGATTACCGCGGAAGTAGGACGGCAGCCATGGCTAATATATGGATTGATGCGGACGGCGCACGGGGCTTCGCCGAGGGTAGGAGCGGGAAATGCGTGGTTTACGCTGATTGGATTTATGGGACTGTACAGCGTGTTGGCGATTTTATGGTGCTTTCTGATGGGACGCGAGATTCATCTGGGACCCGAACCGGTAGCGCATCCGCATGGCGGTACGGCGCCGGCTACGGCAGATTGAGGACAAATTATGGCCACGGTCTGGTTTTGCCTGATTGCGCTGATGATTGCGATCTACGTGCTGCTGGATGGATTTGATTTGGGCGCGGGAGCGATTCACCTGCTGGTGGCGAAGACCGACGCGGAGCGGCGGCAGGTGCTGGCGAGCATAGGGCCCGTGTGGGATGGAAATGAAGTGTGGCTTCTGGCAGCGGGCGGGACACTGTATTTCGCGTTTCCGCAACTGTATGCCAGCGCCTTCAGCGGATTTTATTTGCCGCTGATGATAGTGCTGTGGTTGCTGATCCTGCGCGGGATTGCGATTGAATTTCGCAGCCATGTCCATAGTCTGGTGTGGGAGCCGGTCTGGGATTTTCTTTTTTGTGCGTCGAGCCTGCTGTTGGCGGTGTTTTATGGCGCGGCACTAGCGAACGTGGTGCGGGGGGTGCCGCTGGATGGGAGCGGTTATTTTTTTGAGCCGCTTTGGACCAATTTTCGGCTGGGTGCGGAAACGGGGATCCTGGATTGGTACACGATTTTGGTGGGAGTGCTCGCGCTGATCGCCCTGGTGATGCACGGAAGCCTTTGGGTGCAGATGAAAACAACGGGAGCGGTAAACCACCGAGCAGGACATCTTGGCGGGGCGGCGTTCTGGGTAGTCATCGCATTGACCGTGGTGGTCACGATCGTCAGTTTTTCGGTGCAGCCACAAATCAAGACGAATTTCGCGCGATGGCCGCTCGGACTGGTTTTTCCGGTTCTGGCGATCGCGGGGGCTGCGGGTGTGAAATTGTTCATGAAGAAGGACGAGCGGAATGCGTTCCTGTCGTCGTGCGTTTATCTGGCGGGGATGCTGACCAGCGCGGTGTTTGGCGTTTATCCGATGGTGCTGCCGGCGCGGGATGGGGAGTATTCGTTGACGATAGATACGGCGAAGACGGGAGCCTACGGGCTTAAAATGGGACTGATTTGGTGGGTGATCGGAATGGTGCTGGCGACTGGATATTTTGTGTTCGTGTATCGGTCATTCGCAGGAAAGGTAGGGTTGACCAGTCCAGAAGACAGTCACGGAGACTGAGATCGACCAAGACTGTTTCCTGGCGACAACGAAATCTGCTTACGCAGCGAGGCGCGGCTTTGCTCCCCAGAACGAATAGAGCAGGATCACGAAATAGGCTATGAGTGGCACGGTATAACTCAGGGCAACGTTGTGATGTTGCTCCGAAATCAGCCCCATGATCGGCGTCAGGACCGCTCCTCCCACGATTGCCATCACCAGCAATGAACCCCCGATCTTGGTGTTTGGCCCCAGCCCTTTCAGGCCCAGCGCGAAAATTGTCGGGAACATGAGCGACATAAAGAGGCTGGTGATAAAAACACACCACATTCCTGCCCAGCCCGGCCGAAACACCGCGATCGAAAGCAGCGCTACGTTGATCACGCCGTAGGTTCCCATCAGCTTGCTGGGCGACAGGTAGCGCATCAAGTACGCTGAAGTGAAGCGGCCTATGCCGAACATGGCTAGCGTGCCGGTCAACAAGTAACCGGCGGTTTTTTCTGGCACTCGAGTGTATTCCTGAGCGTAACTGATGAAATAACTCCACGTGCCGACTTGCGCGCCAACGTAGAAGAATTGAGCAACGACCGCCAGGACAAAGTGCCGGTGAGACAGTAAGTCGGAGAAACGCCCGTGGCCGCCAGGATCGCCAGCCTCACTCTGAATGTGGGGAAAGCGGGTGCGCCAGATCAGGATAGCCCAGACAAAAGCCACAGCGGCGATGACCAGGTAAGGGCGCACCACACGTAGCGTTTCAAACTGCAGATACGCTCCATAACTTTGATTGACGATGCGGGCGGCAACTTCCTCCTTGGACAGTTCCACACCCGAAAGAATAAAGACCGTGCCGACCAGCGCCGCCGTGATGGCTCCTAGCGGATTGAAGGCCTGTGAAAAATTCAAGCGGCGCTCAGAACTGTCCGGATCCCCCAGTTGGGCAATGAAGGGATTGGAGGCCGTCTCCAGGAAAGACAAACCGCTGGCCATCACAAACAGAGCGAAGAGAAAAAATCCGTAACTTCCCACGAGCGCCGCCGGCCAGAACAGGAAGGCCCCGGCCGAAAGCAGCAACAATCCGGTCACCAAGCCAGCCTTGTATCCGGCACGCTTCATCAGCAGTGCGGCAGGGATGGCGAGAACAAAGTAGCCCATGTAGAACGCGCTCTGCACGAGTCCAGCCTGAAAGCGCGAAATTTCAAAGGACTTCATGAATTGCCGGATCAGGACGTCATTCAGGTTGTTGGGAATGCCCCACAGAAAGAACAGGAAAGTTACCAGAATGAACGGGGCGAGCTGGCCCGCCGGAAAGAGCGCGTGCGCGAAAGAGGATGGGGATGACGATTTAACAGACACCGCTGCCGACGGTTGAAGTGGCATTCTGTTCCTTAGTTGCGCCTGGCAGAACCAGATGCCTTTTCCGGCGCGCTGAGAGAATAAACCTTGGATGCGACTCCACCAAAAACAAGATTTTGTTCCGGGCCGGAAAGCTCCCGCAGAAAGTCCGTGGCTGTTTCAAGCCATCTTGGATAGCTGCAGGCGAGCAGACATACCGGCCAGTCGGAACCGAACATCAATCGGGCGGGACCGAATGCTTCGAGCGCGGCATCGGCATAGGGACCCAGATCCGCAGCACTCCAATTGTTCCAGTCCGCCTCAGTCGCCATGCCGGATAGCTTGCAATAAACATTCTCGCGTTTCGCCAGTTCGAATAGGTTGGCGCGCCACGGATCGAGCACTTGTTGCTTGATGCGCGGTTTCGCCAGATGGTCGAGCACGAAAACCTGGTTGGGGTGGCGGTCGAGGAACTTGATGGTGGCTGGCAGCTGGCGTTCGTAGATCAGAATGTCATACACCAGGCCCCTTCCGGCCAGTTCGCCGATTCCGGCGTTGAAATCCGACCGCAAGATGAACTCGTCGTCCGGCTCGTCCTGAACTACATGGCGCAGGCCCTTCAGTTTTTTGCTCCCGAGCAACCTTTCAAGAATCTCCGGAAACGCGGGATCAACGATTGGCGCCCAGCCCACAACTCCGCGGATAAGCTGGTTTCCTGCAGCCACGTCCAGCAGCCATTCTGTTTCGCTAAGCGTGTGGCATGCTTGCACGACGACGCTACCGCTGATGCCGCGAGGCTCCAGTTCCACCCGTAGATCTGTTGCGGTGAAATCGCGCGCAATCGCATCCATACCCGCGCCGATCCAGCCGTACTCCTCTTTGCGGTAACGCCACAAATGGTGATGCGCGTCGATTCGTTCGACCATGGTCGGCGGTTCAGTTCACTTTCGTGGCTCGATAGAGAAGACAGGAATGCGGCGGCAGCTTCGCCGTCAGGGCGTCCGCCTTGCCCGCATCAGCGTGCTGCCACAAACTGCGCAGCGCGTATTGGCGCCCGGTGAGGCCGAATTCCTTCCAACTGTAGTGAACATCGGCCAACTCGCTTCCGCGGTTGAAGACCGCTATGTACATTCCTTTGTCGTCGGTGGAATCCGCCACCCACACTACCAGTTTGTCGGTGACAATTGCCGCACGGCTGCCGGTCGAGTGTTGATTCATGGCGATGACTTCGGCATTGGTCAGCAACGACTTGGTCCACAAGTCCGCAGCGGTAAGATCTCCGCCGACCATCAACGGAGAAGGAAAAATCGCCCACAACGTCATCAGTGTTTCTTGTTCGTTATGCGAAAGCCGTGTTGGCCGCGGCTTGCCCCACCCGGGCGCAGGCCCTAGATAGCCCAGTGGCAGCATATCCGCGTCCGGCCAATGACCTGGCTGCGACTTGCCCGCCCACTTCAATACGTTTTCAAACTGGTCGCCCAATCCTTGCGGATATGGAATGTCGCTGTGCCAAATGTCCCAGATGTCGTCGGAAATTCGCCACATCTGGGCGTATTCACGCATCTCGTCGATTTTTTCCAGAGGCGCCGCGCCCGGCGACAAACTAAGCAAAATCGGCCGGACGGTTTTGCGAATTGCCTCACTCAGCATGCGAATTTCATCGCCGCGATAGGGGTGGCTGCTGATGCAGTCCACCTTGATCAGATCCACACCCCAACTTGCATACAGGGACGCGATCGAATCGTAATACGCCTGTGCGGCAGCTTTACCCGCATCCGCGCCAAAATTATCTGGATTCCACGGACAGGTTTCGCTAGTGTCCGCGGCATCGCCGGCATGGTAGGTCGATCCGGCTATCGGCGAATTTCCTTCCACCGCTTTCTTGGGAATGCCGCGCAAAATGTGGATGCCGAACTTGAGTCCGAGTGAGTGAACGTAATCGCCCAGCGGTTTGAATCCTTTTCCACCCGCCGCGGAAGGAAAGCGGTTTTCGGCCGGCATATATCTGCCATTCACATCAAGCGCGTACACAGAAGACTTGGAATTCCCCGCCGGCGTCGGATTGGTCACAAACCATTCCATGTCCATAACGGCGTATTCCCAGCCGGACGTTTTCAGGTTTTCAGCCATCCACTTTGCATTGGCCTTGAACTGTTCTTCATTGATGGTGGTCCCGTAACCGTCCCAACTGTTCCATCCCATCGGCGGCCGCACGGCCAATCGTTCGTCTGCGCCTGCTGAAGATTGCGACGCAGCGCGACTCGCCATCAAGAGCGCCATGATGAACGCAGACGTCGTCCGCCATCTCATGTTGTCTTCATGCCTCGAAAAAAACTGTTTCGTCGTCGCCCTGCAGGCAAATGTTCCAACAGAATTCGTTCTCGTTTTCGCCAGATTGCAGCGCGATCAGGGTGTTTCGCCGCTGAGCCGGCACCACCTTGAGCACCGGATCTTTTTCGTTAGCTGGTCCCTGGGCGAAATAGACCCGCGTCAAAAGCTGTCGCAGCAGTCCGCGCATAAAAATCACAACAGACAGGTGAGGCGCGTGGGTTTCCTCGTCGTTGCTCCTTATAACGCCCGGTTTAATCGTTTGTATCTCGAATTCGCCTCGTTCGTTGGTCGGAATCCTCGCGAATCCGGCTGGAACGCCACTCGCGTTATGGGAAGCGACATCGTCTGGTCCTGAAAAGACGCCAAGCTGGTCCGCCCGCCAGACTTCCAAAACCGCGTCGGGCACGCCTTGCCCGTCACCATCCAAAACGCGCCCCTTAAGGGTAATCACGGGCGCGCTGGCCACAGACTGCTCCGGAATAAGGTTGCTGGGATTGTGCGGACACAATCCGATCGAAAAAAAGGGGCCAACTGTTTGCGAGGCTGTCGGTACCATCTTCGCAGCGTCGCTCAAATCACTTCTCCATCGGCGTGGCATTTCGTCCGCGCAAAACAATATCGAAACGGTATCCCAAGGCAAACTCCGGGACAGTGTGTTCCCAATCGAAGGTAGAAATCAGGCGCTGCTTGGCTTGCTCATCCGGGATGCAGTTGTAAATAGGGTCAAATGCGAGAAGCGGATCACCAGGGAAATACATCTGTGTCACCAAGCGGCTGAGCAAACCGGCTCCGAACAGCGAAAAGTGAATGTGCGCCGGTCGCCAAGCGTTGTGATGATTGCCCCACGGATAGGCTCCCGGTTTGACCGATATGAATTTGTAACAGCCGGCAGCGTCCGTGATCGTACGTCCGCAGCCATCAAAGTTCGGGTCGAGCGGGGCATTGTGTTGGTCCAGCTTGTGCTTATACCGACCGGCGGCGTTCGCTTGCCACACTTCCATTAACGCGCCGCGAATGGGACGCCCGTCTTCATCTACCACGCGCCCGCTTACCACGATTCTTTCTCCAACAGGAGTGCCGCCGTGCTGACCGGTCAAATCGTTGTCTGTGCTGGTCACCGCCTGATGCCCAAAAACCGGTCCCGTCCTTTCAGAAAGTGTGTTAGGCAGGAGCACCAGCGGCTTGGCTGGCGCTCGCTTCAAAGAAGAGCGATAGGGTGGATGCAGATATGCGGGCTGCGTTCCGCTTCTGACGCCAGGAAAAACCGGCACTTCGTTCATCAGCACCTTGAGCCACCGTAGCTCGGTCCGAGCGCCGCTAGTCTACTGCGAACCATTGGAAATGTCGTCCACCACAGTCAGCGAATGCAGCCGGCAAAGGGCGGATTGACAAAATATGCTGATTCCTCTATGGTTTGCAGGTTCCGTAAACGTTTACTTTGCTACTTTTTCCTGCTTTTTCACAGGACGCATGCTTCTCATACACTTACGCGAACAGGTACTCGACGCGAATCTGGAACTAGTTCGACGCGGCCTGGTGCTCTATACGTTCGGCAATGCCAGCGCCATCTCGCGCCACGACGGCCTGGTGGTCATCAAACCCAGCGGGATTCCTTACGAGAGCTTGAAGCCGGCCGATCTGGTGATCACGGATGTCAGCGGGAAAATTGTCGAAGGCGTGTTGCGTCCCTCTTCCGATCTGCCCACGCACCTCGTCCTTTATAAGGCATTCCCACAAATCGGCGGTGTGGCCCACACCCATTCCGAGTATGCCACCGCGTGGGCGCAGGCGCGCCGACCCGTTCCCTGCCTCGGCACCACCCACGCTGACTACTTCCGCGGCCCGGTACCGGTCACCGATCCATTGACCGAGGACGAAATCGCGCAGGCCTACGAGGAGAACACGGGCCACGTGATCACGCGAGCGTTTAAGAACATCGACCCAATCGAGGTTCCAGCCGTGCTGGTGGCGAACCACGCTCCGTTCACTTGGGGGCTAACGGTAGGCGAAGCCGCCCAAAATGCGGTAATTCTCGAGGCCGTAGCCAAACTCGCTCATCTCTCGATTCAGATTCATAACGAAGCGGCCCCCGCAGGCCGCGCCCTCCACGATAAGCACTTTCTGCGGAAGCACGGCAGCTCCGCATACTACG
Organism: Candidatus Eiseniibacteriota bacterium; assembly: GCA_035607085.1. GTDB lineage: Bacteria > Acidobacteriota > Terriglobia > Acidiferrales > UBA7541 > Acidiferrum. Next base: position 15,060 of record DATMZI010000164.1, read on the forward strand.
GCCAGCCGAAAGATAAGCCATGAACGATTCGCACATCGGAGGAAACACCAAGTGGCGGTCGTAGCCGGCGTGGATTTTGGAACGCTGAATGTTCGCGTTTCCATCGTGGATAGCGACCGCGGCCTTCTCAGCTCCGCGACCGCCGACTATCCTCTCCACCGCCGGCGCGAGGATCCCGAATTCGCCACACAATCTCACGCGGATCATATGTCCGCGCTGGCCATAGCGACTCGTGCCGCGGTGCAAAAAGCCGGCGTTGCCGGCAAAGCCGTAAAGTCGATCGCACTCGACACCACTGGCTCTTCTGTCGTACCGGTTGACAGAAACCTACAGCCGCTCGACGACTACTACCTGTGGTGCGATCACCGGGCGAAATCCGAGGCGGCTGAAATTACCGAAGCCGCGCATCGCGAAAAGCTGGCGGCCATAGAGTGGTGCGGCGGCGTCTATTCCTCGGAGTGGGGCTTCGCAAAACTTTTGCACTGGCTGCGCCATAATCCGTCGAAACGTAGGGATTTCGCTTCCGCCTTCGAACACTGCGATATGACGGCCGCGACTTTATGCGGCATCACCGATCCGAGCCGCGTGAAGCGCAGCATTTGCGCCATGGGTCACAAATGGATGTGGAATGCTTCTCTCGGTGGCTTGCCTCCGGAAGAGTTTCTGGTCAAAGTCGATCCGCTCTTCGCGGGCGTTCGCCAAAAACTTGGCGGCACCTATGCCACTTCTGACGCCATTGCGGGTACGCTGTCGCCACAATGGGCGGAAAAACTCGGCCTCACCGCCGGTATTTCAATTCCGGTCGGTGCTTTCGATGCGCATTGGGACGCCATCGGCGCCGGCTGTCGCAGCGAAGACATGGTCAATGTGATTGGCACTTCGACCTGCATCATCGGGATTACACCCTCCATCAGCCTGGTCCCCGGAGTTTGCGGCGTCGTCCCTGGCAGCGTACATCCGCAGCAAACCGGCATCGAGGCCGGACTTTCCGCCGTCGGCGACATTTTTAACGCCATCGCATCGCGCGCGGGATCTGACGTGCAGACTCTATCGCAAGGTCTGGAATCCTATCGCGCGGGACAAACGGGCCTTCTTCGCATGACCTGGGACAACGGCGACCGCACTATTCTCGTAAATCCCAATTTGCGTGGCGTCACTCTCGGATGGAACCTGCAAACCACCCCGCAGGATGAGCTCTTCGCCGCGATCGAAGGCACGGCCTTCCATACGCGTGTCATTTTTGACCGTATGGCCGAACACGGCGTCTCGGTAAAGCGCGTAATTAATGCCGGCGGCATCCCGCAAAAAAACGACGTCCTCAATCAGGTCTATGCAAACATTCTTGGCCGCCCGGTTCTTGTTCCGTCTTCCAGCGTAACCAGTCTCGGCTCGGCGATTTTTGCGTTTTTGGCCGGAGGCGCATGCAAGACCGTGGAAGAAGCGCAAGACAAAATTTGCCCTTCCTACAAAGTTTTCCGGCCTGACCCGGCTTCGCAAGCGACCTACGATCGGCTTCATCGTGTGTTTCACGAGCTGTATTTCGCGCTTGGTCAACCACAGCAATCGTCGCTCGGCAGAGTCCTGCCGGACTTGATTCGCATCGCGGAGTCGGTAAACACAGGCAGCTCCGGTCCCCATTAGCGGTTCATTCTGTCAAATCACGGAGGTTCGCAAAATGGCTCACATTCCCCGTCGTCGCTTTCTGCAGAACTCCATCAACGTCGCTGCAGGCTGCTCGGCCACATTCCTCCTGCGCAATTCCCTTTTCGCGCAAGCCGCACCAAGCGCGGCGACGCGGGTTTATCTCGACACTCGCCGCTCGCTCGCTCCGCTCGATAGAAACATCTTCGGCTCTTTTCTCGAACACCTCGGCCGCGCCATCTACGAGGGCATCTACGACCCCGATTCGAAACTTTCTGATGGCGACGGCTTCCGCAAGGATGTCGCCGACGACATCAAGCAACTGAACGTCCCCATTGTTCGCTATCCCGGTGGCAACTTCGTTTCCGGATATCACTGGCTCGACGGCGTCGGTCCAAAGAAGGATCGCCCGCGCATCTTGGAAAAAGCGTGGAATTCTACCGAGACCAATCAATTCGGCACTAACGAATTCGTAGCCTGGTGCAAGCTAGTCGGCGCAAAGCCTCTGATGGGATTGAATCTCGGCACCAGCACTCCCGAAATGGCCGCGGCCCTGGTCGAATACTGCAACATCGAAAAAGGCACCAAGTGGAGCGAGCTCCGGCGCTCTCACGGCATCGCTGAACCGCACAGAGTGGAAAACTGGTGCCTGGGCAACGAAATGGACGGTCCTTGGCAGATCGGCCACATGACCGCCACCCAATACGGCATGCTTGCGGCTGACGCCGGCCGCCAGATGCACTCGGTTGATTCTTCCCTGAAGCTCGTCGCCTGCGGCTCCAGCAGCGTCTTCATGCCGACCTACCTCGAATGGGACCGCGAAGTGCTTGAGCAGTGCTATTCGTACGTCGACGGCATCTCGCTGCATCGTTATTACGGCAACTCCGAGGAAACCGGCGGGGACAGTACCAAGTACATGGCATTGAATCTTTCCATGGATCGCCAGATTGCCCAGATTGAAGCAGTCTGCGACTACGTGCAGGGCCGCATGCACTCGCCGAAAAAACTCTGGCTATCCTTTGACGAATGGAATGTCTGGTATCGCGAGCGTTCCGGTCCGGCCGTAAACGGCGGCGGAAAAGTTGCTCCCCATTTGCTGGAAGAAATATACAACCTCGAGGATGCCTTGCTTGTCGGCGGCCTTGTGAATTCGCTACTCCGAAACTCAGATCGCGTTCGCGTCGCCTGCCTAGCCCAGCTCGTCAACGTCATCGCACCGATTATGACCAATTCGACCGGCATGTATCGCCAGACAATCTATTATCCCTACGCTTGGGCCTTACAGTACGCGCACGGAGCCGCGCTGAATCTCACCGTCGAGTCGCCCACGTATGGCATCCCTGCAGCTACCGGTTCGAACTCACGTTCCGATTTCGCAACTTTGGGCATCGGCGGGACGGTTCCTTACGTCGACGTCTCTGCAACATTCGACAAAACAGTTGGGCGCTATTGCGTTTTTCTTTTTAACCGCGATCTCTCGAACGCGCGCGAAGTGGAATTGCTCTGGGAAGATGCCGCGCCATCCCGGGTGGTCGAATCGTTCACGCTCACCGGCAGCGACCTGAAAGCTCACAACGGTTTCGACGCGCCGCAAAACGTTGCGCCCAAGCCCTTCGACAAACCCGCAACAACCAACAACCGGACACGCCTTCAACTTCCTGCTCGCTCCTACTCCATCCTGACCTTCGCTGTGTAGCGCGTGCACAGGTGTGGTATTGCAGCCTAACTCTTTGACTTCAGCTGACACGCTGAATACCCGCTGCATCCGCCGTAACATCTGTAT
>DATMZI010000178.1:0-58797 GCA_035607085.1 Candidatus Eiseniibacteriota bacterium
AATTCCCGTATTTCGCATCGTCGTAGGCGCGTTCCATGTACTCCACGCTCGGCGAAATGGACAACGCCCCGCGCAGGTGCGCTCCATCTCCCGGCATGCATTTGAACTCCGGCAACCCGTCCAGCGCCAGATTTACCTTTCCGGACGAACCGCGGAATTTGTACCGCCGAACTTCTTCCAGAAAATCTCCCGGCAGTTCCCCGGGCTCGAGAAATTTCTCAAACGTCAGGTGCGGGTCCACACTCGACGAAACCACGCTCGCACTGATTTCTTCACCGGAGGTCAGTGCAACTCCCACCGCCCGCCCATCCTTCACGACAATCTTCGCCACACCGGCTTTGGTGCGAATCTCGACACCCGCTTCCCGTGCCGCCGACGCGATCGCGTTCGAGATCGCGCCCGTTCCGCCCCGGCTAAATCCCCACGAACGAAATGCTCCGTCAATTTCACCCATATAGTGATGCAGAAGCACATATGCCGTTCCCGGCGACCGGATTCCCAAAAATGTTCCGATGATCCCTGAAGCCGACATCGTCGCCTTCAGTACATCCGTTTCGAACCACTGATCCAGAAAATCCGCCGCCGACATGGTCATCAGCTGAATCAGCGTGTAACGCTCATCACTCGACAACGACCGGAACCGCTGCATCAGAAAATTCAACTGCATCAAATCCTTCGGCTTCAGCGTAGTCGGGTCCGGCGGAATCATGGACAAAATCGGCTTCACGAAGCGGCACATCGGCGTCATCATCTTGGAGAATTCTTCATACGCTTCCGCGTCGATTCGCGAGTGCCGGCGAATCTCCCGCACCGTCCGCCCGTGATCGTTCATTCGCCATAAGTGGTCGCCATTCGGCATCGGAGTAAATGTGCCGTCCAGCGGAAGAATCTCCAGCCCGTGCCGCGGCAAATCCAGGTCGCGGATAATTTCCGGGCGCAGCAGCGATACGACGTACGAGCACTCGCTGAATAGAAATCCAGGAATGATCTCTTCCGTCACCGCGGCTCCCCCCAACAGGTGCCGCCGCTCCAGCACCAGCACTTTCTTCCCGGCTTTCGCCAGGTAGGCGGCGTTGGTCAGGCCATTGTGCCCGCCGCCGATCACAATCACGTCATAGTGCTGCGCCATCGAGACCGGCTCCATCCAAGAAAAGATTTCGCACGAAGTTTTGCTGCGTTGAGTCCGCTAATTCTACTCGCGCCCCTCAATACCGCACAAGTCGCCCGCCGATTGCCCGGCGGCGCTTGAATGGTCTCCGTTTTCGCCTGTCCTCCGCGCACCGCCTGGCGCTCGCGGACAGTTCCCTTCAACCGTACCGCCGGCCAGTAGCGCCGCGCGTTGCGACTCGTTACCCTCCCGTTGCTCTCGCAAGCTCGCTAGCCGGTAGCTCTCCCTTCAGGAGCGTCTCGATGTATTGCGAACACTGCGGCCTGCAAATCTTTCCCAAGCATCCCGTCTGTACGCGCTGCGGCGAATCGCCTACGTTTCAACTGCTGCAACTCGCCAGCCTTGGCACGCTCTTTCTGGTGGTTCTTTGCAATGGATTGGTAGCTACGTTGCTGCTGCCACGCTTTTCGCACGCTCATTACGCCAGTTTCTACTTTCGCAGCTGGCTGTGGTTTACCGACAAAGCCGCCATTTACGGCTGGGCTCCCCTGGCCGCCGGCGTTCTCGCCTGGGACTATTTCGTGCGCCGCAAAGCCCGCCAGAAAATAAAAAGCTGGCTTACGCGTAAACTTCTCAGTTTCGTTTTAGTGGCAGGCGTAACGCCGGTCCTTCCTTGGTGGGTTCCCGCGGGGCAGCCTCCGCAACATTTCATGTCTTTGATCCAAACATACCCGGGCCTTCCCTCCGGGCTAGCCTGGCTGGCAATTTCCCTGGTTATCGTCGCCCTTTGTTGCAACAGCGAATCGCGTCTCGCCTTGCTCGGCACAGGGCGCGTACTCAGTGTTGTCAGCGTCGCCTCGCTCTTCGTTCTCTTAACGCTAACCATCCTCGGCTGGTCACTCGCTGCTTGACCGGTTTCGGAGAAGGTTTCGAACTCGTCGTCCAGAGCCGGACGAAGTTCGCCGAAGGATCTCCCGTTCCTCTCATCCCTCATCCCTATGCCACAACAGTCGTAGGGCAATTGTCGCCTCACTCCTGCGGCGCCCCCTCCACAATCTCCCGCACAATCTCCTTCGCCCGAGCCTCATCTTCTGCCAGCACGAACACCTTCCGGAGTTCCGCAACTTCCTCGCTACGGCACATCAAGTCATTTTCCCGCAGCGACATCTCGATCATCTCTTTCACCGACAAATCCTCACCCGACCAAACTTCTACCGTCGCATCTTCCGGATAGCGCGGCCCCAGCCATTCATTCGCATCGGTGATTGCATCGCGCAGGCCCTTACGGTACTCCTCAGAATCGCGATCCGGCGCGGGCAGTAACGGCACCGTATCCTCGCCTGTGTCCTCGTCAGTGCCGAACGCTTCCTTGATCGCCAGCTCCGCCTTCTCATAAAGCGAGGCCGGAACCCCCAACTCGTACGGCGACTGATTATTCAGGTTAAATAAGTGATCTTGGCGGTGAATGGTTTTGTGCGGAATCCCCGCCTCATCCAACACTGTGCATAGCTCCGCGCAAACCCGCGCATCATTCCCCTTCCAAAAAGAACAAAACGGGTCCTCGTTCGGATCGCCCGGTTCCGCCGGCACGCGCCCCGCGCCGGGATATTGGTAGCTGGCGCCTCCCTCCGGCTCTCGATCACCTAGTTGGCTCCCGCCCGCCTGCTCGTTCACCAGGAACACCTGGCAATCCGCGCACGACGTATACCCCTGCCGATATTCCGCCCCACATTTCGGACAAATCATGCTGCCAGTTTACCCCATCCGTTTTCGCACGATCCCGACCGCCCCGTTTGAGCGTTGTAGCTAGGCCAGTCCCTGCTTTGCCCTAGACATGCATTGACTTGCCCGTGTCGCAACGGTTGACTTCCAGCAACTCGCCTGTTTGCAACGATATGCTGCGACATTGGGCGTACATCCCTCCTGCCCTAAGCCGTCACTTGAACTGGTTCGTCCCCAACGGAACTATTTTCGCCACCGCGTCTTTTTCAGGCCCTGGCCCGTATACCCAATGGAGCACCGCAATCCGCGGGCTATCGCTGCTAACATGAGCTTCCTACACTCAGTATTGGCCGCAAATTCGCGCAAAACAGCAAACTGGACCCAAGGACTCCGGCTCGCCACTCGCCGTTCGTCACTCGCCGGTTCCGCTGTATGCTTCTCGACCTTCATGCTCGAAGACGCTCAGTCCCTGGCCCGTGCGCTCAAGCGGCGCGATCCCGATCTGCTCGACCGGCTCATCGAGCAATATCAATTTCGCCTGTTCCGCTATTTACTCCACCTGACCGGCAATCCGCAAAGTGCCGAAGACTTCTTCCAGGAAACTTGGCTCCGCGTGCTCGAGCGTGGCCACCAGTACGACGGCAGGTGGAAATTTGAAGCCTGGCTCTTCGCCATTGCGCGCAATCTTGTCCTGGACTGGCATCGACGCAGGAAACCGCAGAGCCTGGAATCGTTAGCCGGTCCGGATGAAGACGCAACCCCATTTGACGTGGCCGACGAAAGATCCGAATCACCGCTGGAACAAGTTCTTCACGCCGAAGTCAGAACCGGCGTTCAACTCTCTTTGCAAAGAGTTCCGGCGATCTATCGCGAAGTGCTAGTGCTGCGTTTTCAAGAAGAGATGCAGCTCGACGAGATTGCCGGTGTCACCGGCGCTCCGATTTCCACGGTGAAGTCGCGACTCTATCGCGGGCTGGACGCGCTGAAGTCTGCCATGCAGGGAGGTGCAGCATGAACAGCGATGTACACGAGCGCGCTGCGCGGCTGCTGGCAGAGCGACGTGTGCTTCCGCTTGCGCGCGAAGATGAACAGTGGCTTGCAACGCACCTTGCCGATTGCGCGGATTGCTCGGCCGAGGATGTTCGCGTGGCGGAGGCGCTGTCCGCGCTGCGCGCGATGCAAATCAGCGTTCCCCGCAACTTGGCCGGCCGCACGCAATTGCGTGTTCGTTTGCGCGCCGAAGAATTGCGTGAGCACGCCCCGGCAAATCGGCTGGTCTGGGCAGTAGCTGTCATGTCCTGGATTTTTGGCTTGGCCAGCGCACCGTTGGTGTGGCGCGGATTCGAGTGGCTTGGCGGTGAACTGCATTTGCCCAAGTTGGTCTGGGCGACGGGTGTCGTGTTGTGGTGGGCTGTGCCGGCGCTGGTCGCTACGGGAATCGTGTTGTTTGGGCACCAGGGACGCACGTCGGCCGAGTGAGTCGAGTGAATAAAACGGAGATCCAATGAGCACTTCACCAACGCCCGCGCAGAGCATCGGCGATTCCTGGAACGAGCGCATGCGCATGATCCGCCTGCGCCGCAAGAAAGAAGCGTTCCGCTTTCGCGACGAATTCCGCATCGTGCCGCGTTGGTTGAAGGTTCTCTGCGTCATTCTGTATATTGTGGCCGTCGCCATCGGCGTGATCGTGGTTCACGCCTCGCCCGAAGCGCGACCCGCCGATCTGCGTGACGACGTTGCAACCGCCACGGTGGCGGTGATCGGCATAATCACCGGCATCGCTCTTCTGTTCTCCTGTTTCCTGTTGATGCTCGGCTACGTCAATCGCGATGCCAAGCGCCGTGGCATGAACTCGACGCTCTGGACTTTGCTGGTGCTGGTCCTCTCGCCCGGTTATGTTGGCATCGGCTTCATCATCTATTTTCTGATTCGCGAGCCGCTGCCCTACTCCTGCCCGCGCTGCAGCCAACTGGTTGGCCCGCGCTTCAATTTTTGCCCCAACTGCAAATGCGATCTGCATCCGAGCTGCCCTAATTGCAAGCACGAAATCGCTGAAACTGACAAGTTCTGCCCGTACTGCGCCCAGGAACTGAAACCTGCGGAAGCTCCCGCCCTTCCTAGTCAGGGCATGGAAAGCGCTTGAACCTCGCTGCAAACTCGACCGTGTATCGCTTGCGGAGACCGGTTCTCCTTCCAATAGCCGCAGCATTCCCTTACCGCGATTGATGCCGGTGCTGGCGAGGTTTCGTCGTTGCACCCAACGGCCCTGGAAGCGCTTCGCATCGAACTCCATTCCCGCGGAATACAAATCGGCGCGAGCGCGAACTCACGTGACGCGCAACGGAAAGCCTGCGTCTGCGTTGCCCCGGTGAATATTCGAATATGATTGAAGCGATGGTTGCGAAAGGCCTTCTGGAGTCCCGCCGGAATTGAGAGCTTCTTGGCTAACAGCAATATCGTTCGGATGTATGGGTTGCCAAGGCTTTTCGGGGGAGCGAAGCCGCTCGTTCCATCGGATGACTTCGAGGCAGCGAGAAGCATGTTGGAACAAACGCCGCCCGAGAAATTTGAAGTCGGAGGCGTTAGGGAATTCGTCCAGCCACATTGCCCCGGCTGTCAGTCGACCGATGTTTCGTTCGGCAGGTGAGCGGAGCAGCAACTCCGTACGAATCGATCTCTTGGCCCATCGGCTTCAACAATTCGGAAAAACGGTGCGCAGTACTGGAAATGTCGCGCCTGTGGGCGCCACTGGAGAGACGAAGATCCGGAGCTGCCTCGCGAATCGTAACCAAAATAAATGCCGTGAACGTGCTGTGAGCGAATCAAAGACGTTCGACAGCGAGAGCTACCGCGTTGCCGCCGCCGAGGCAGAGAGCGGCAATTCCACGTTGGTGGTTCCGGCGGTGCAACTCGTACAACAGCGTGACTAGAATACGCGCCCCGCTGGCGCCGATGGGATGGCCTAGCGCCACCGCGCCGCCATTGACGTTTACCTTCTGGGGGTCGAGTTTGAGTTGCCGCGTTACGGCGATCGCGGCCGCCGAAAACGCTTCGTTCAGTTCTACGAGGTCGACATCTTTGTCGCGGTCCCACCCGGTTTTCTTCAGCAATTTTTCGACAGCTTCGACGGGAGCCATCATCACCCACTTCGGTTCGACGCCGCTCACCGCTTGGGCCACGATGCGCGCCATCGGCTGCTTCCCGAGATTTGCGGCGTTGCGTTCGCTCGTAACAATTAGCGCGGCCGCACCGTCATTCGTTCCCGGGGCGTTGCCTGCCGTCACCGTTCCATCTTTTTTGAAAGCGGGTTTGAGCTTTGAGAGCGCTTCGAGCGTCGTATCTTCGCGCGGCGACTCGTCGTACTTGATGACCAGCGGATCGCCCTTTTTCTGTGGCGCTTCGATGGGCAGGATCTGTGGTTCAAAAAAACAGGATTTGCGCGCCCGCACCGCCTTCTGGTGGCTCTCGAACGCAAATTTATCCTGCTCCTCGCGCGTGATGCCGTATTTTTCGGCGACCAGTTCGCCCGTCATGCCCATGTGGAAGTTTTCGTACGCGTCCCACAACCCGTCGTTCACCATCGAGTCCACCACGACGCCGTTGCCGATGCGGTAGCCGCTTCGCGCCTGCGGCAACAGATACGGACAATTCGACATGGACTCCATGCCGCCGGCGGCAACGATTTCGCTCTCACCGAGTGCCACCGCTTGCGCCGCAAGCGCCACCGCTTTCAGGCCAGAGCCGCACACTTTGTTGATGGTCATCGCGGCAACGCGGGGATCGCATCCGCCCTTTAGCGCAGCCTGCCGCGCGGGATTCTGCCCGAGTCCGGCTTGCACCACATTGCCGAGAATCACTTCGTCAATTTGTTTGGGATCGAGGCCGGCGCGACGCGCCCCTTCGGCGACCACTTTACCGCCGAGTTCGGGAGCCGAAAACGGCGTGAGGCCGCCCTGAAATTTGCCAATGGGCGTGCGCACCGCGGAGAGAATCACAGGAGTTTCCATCGTGCTGCCTCCAACTTCTGATTATAGCGCGGCGCTGGAGGCAACGCAGGCAACCGGAAACCCGCGCGATCGCGAAGGAACTTACCCTTCGTCGGCGGAAGGTCCGTACAAGCCGGGAACCGGAACGTTGAGCAAGCGCAGATACACGGTAAGTTGCGCGCGATGATGAATCATGTGGTTCATCACCATGCCGCGGAGACAGGCGATGCGGGGCATGGAAAAGATTTCCTTGCCGCCCGCCAGCAGCGTCCAATTTACATTGAAATCGGCATCGGACGCTTTGCTGAGCGCGGCGCGCGCTTCTTTCGACTCCTTGTCGAAGGCGGCCAGCAACTGCTGCGAGTTTTCAATTTTCGGCGGCTCGTATTGCGGACCGTCCACGGGAGCGTAGTCCAGATTTTCGGTTTGCAGCGTCATGGTGTACCAGCCAGGGACGGTACCAACGTGGCTGGCGAGCCAGCCGAGCGTGCCGGATTTTTCGTGCGGCTTCCAGTTCCACTTTTCGCTGGGAACGCGTTCCAGCACCTTACGGGTGTTGGCCATTTCCTGGTCGAATTCAGGGAGCAAGGATTGCGCTACGGACATAGAGCCTCCAAGAGTGTTTACTGCGCGGCAGAAAGACTATAGGCGAACAAAAGGCGAATTGTCAAGCCAAGGATTGGTCGGCGCGGCATACATGTAAAAAGCGGGAGCGGAGCCCCCGCTCCAAAGTAGAATGCGCGTATGGCACACGAACGAACCGACTCGTATCTGAAGGACTCGATTTCGCTTTTTCAGTATTACAAGAAGCTCGGCGAGAACGCGATTGCGCAATGCCCCGACGCCGGGCTGTTTGCAACGCTGGACGAAGAAAATAATTCCATCGCGATCGTGGTGAAGCACATGACGGGCAACATGCTGTCGCGGTGGACGGATTTTCTGACAACCGACGGCGAGAAAGCAAATCGCAACCGCGATTCGGAATTCGAGGTGCCGCCGAAAACGCGTGCGGAACTTCTGGATTTGTGGGACGCGGGCTGGAAGTGCGTGTTTACGGCGCTGGAGGCGCTGACGGACGAGAGTATGACGAAAACGGTAACGATTCGCGGCGAAGAGCATTCAGTGATGCAGGCCATCAACCGCCAGATCGCTCACTATTCGTATCACGTTGGGCAGATTGTGCTAACGGCGAAGCATTTTGCGGGGGCGAACTGGAAAGCGCTGACGATCCCGAAGAAACAGTCGGCAGCGTTCAATAGGGATGTGGGAGCCGGCAAGAAGTCGCAGCGTTGAAAAACGCAAAGTGTAATCTCGCGGGAAGTCGCAAAAGACGCGGGCAGAAAAGAGAAAGAAGTACAAAGTATAAGGTGCAACGGCAAGCGATGATGATTGAGCGGCGAATGCGGTCAAGCGCGAAGAGCGATTGCCTGGTCTGATTGAATTGGAATAAGAGGAGGGACGTTATGTCGCCTGAATATTTTGAGCACCATGGGCGGGTCACGCGGCGGAGATTTCTGGAGATTGCGGCGAGTATTACGGCGATGTGCGCGGCGCGGGCGGAGTTGTGGGCGGCGGAGGAACGCGCCGGGATTCCCTATAAGGCGTTGGGAAGCACCAGAGAGAAGGTTTCCGCGATTGGGCTGGGCGGATATCACATCGGGCGGCCGGCAGACGCGGAGAGCATCCGCATCATTCGCACGGCGATTGATGGCGGCATCAATTTCATGGACAACTGCTGGGACTACAACGATGGCGCGAGCGAGGTGAAGATGGGCAAGGCGCTGCGCGATGGCTACCGGCAAAGGGCTTTTCTGATGAGCAAGATTGACGGCCGCGAAAAGAAGACGGCGGCGGCACAGATTGATGAATCGCTGAAGAGGCTGCAGACCGATCACATCGATTTGATGCAGATGCACGAAGTGATCCGCATGAATGATCCGGACCGGGTTTTCGCGCCTGGGGGCGGCATGGAAGCGCTGATCGAGGCAAAGAAAGCCGGGAAGATCCGGTTCATCGGGTTCACGGGCCACAAGAGTCCGGACATTCACCTTCACATGTTGAAGGTGGCAAAAGAGCACGACTTCCGGTTCGACGCGGTGTTAATGCCGGTTAACGTGATGGACGCACACTTTGAAAGCTTTGTGCACAAGGTGATGCCGGCGCTGGTGGCGGACAAGGTTGGGATACAAACCATGAAGCCGATAGGGGGCGGAATTATTTTGCAGAGCAACACGGTTTCCGCGCCGGATTGCTTGCGGTTTGCGATGAGCCAGCCGACGGACGTGGTGATTACGGGCTGCGACTCGCTGGAAATTGTGAATCAAGCATTGAATACCGCACGAAATTTCAAACCGATGAACCAGGGAGAGATTGCCTCGTTGCTGGCGAAGACCGAATCGGCGGCGGCACAAGGAAAGTTTGAGCTGTACAAGACTTCACAGAATTTTGACGGGACTACGCACAACCCACAGTGGCTCGGAAGCTGAGTTGCGAATGGCCGCGAGCACAGGACTTTCGTAAGTTTGCTGATTTATAGTAAGGTAGCGGGCAAGAGGAAACGCCATGAAGCCTGCCCGACTAGCCGTCACCGCTCTGATTCTGTTTCTTCCAGTTACCTTTCTCTCGTTAGGAGCGAGGCCGCGCTCTGCCTCGGTGGAGGACGAGGTACGCGATTTTGAGCAGCGGGCCAATGCCGCTTACGAGGCCAACGATCTGCCCAAATATTTTTCCTTCTACGCGGCGGATTTTTCGCAGTTCCTTCCGGAAGGGCGCAGCGACCTGGACGCCTACAAAAGAGAGTGGACTGCCTACATCGGCGAGGGCAACCGCGTGCAGAAAGTGGAGATTTCGGATTTACAGATCCAGGTGGGACCGAATAAAGACACGGCCGTCGCCAGCTACGTGTTGCACGTTCGCACCCGGCTGAAAGACGGAAAGATCACCAACGAAGCCAACCAGGAGTCGGATGTGCTTTTTAAACGAAATGGAGGATGGAAAGTCGTGTTCCTGCATTATTCAACCGCTCCAAAAAAGTAGCCGACTGATGGAGGAAGAACTTTGGCTTCGCGCCTGATTTGGGGACCGCATGAGCGACTCTGTGGACGATAAGAAACTGGGCATGGACCGGCCCATCACGCGCCGCGACTTTTTGAACGGCGTTGCAGTGGGAGCCAGCGGAGCCGTGGCTGAGTCTGTGCTTCCCGCCCTTGCGCTAGGCACGCTCGTGCCGTCTTTGGCTGCGCAGGATCAACCGGGCTATTATCCGCCCGCGCTCACCGGCCTGCGCGGCAGCCATGCCGGTTCATTCGAAGCGGCACACGCCGCTCGCGACGGCAAATTCCCTGCAAAAAATGCAAAGGAGACCGATTCCAAAGAAACGTACGATCTGGTGATTGTCGGCGGAGGGATCAGCGGGCTGGCAGCCGCACATTTCTGGCGCTCCAAAAACCCGAACGCGCACATTCTGATTCTGGATAACCACGACGACTTCGGAGGGCACGCGAAGCGAAATGAATTCCACGCCAACGGCCGGGTGCTGCTGGCCAATGGCGGTACCTGGGCCATCGAGTCGCCTTTTCCGTACAGCAAAGTTGCGCGAGGATTGATGGATGAGCTAGGAATTTATCCTGCCCTGTTAGAGGCCAAGGGTTATCGCAAAAATGCTTACAGACACTTGTCTAGCGCAGTCTTTTTTGACCAACAAACATTCGGCGCCGACCGGCTGGTCGCTCCGGCTCCCGGAGGGCGGAGGGACGGTGGCAGCGCCGAAGCATGGCAAACGTTTCTTGAAAAATCGCCGCTCTCGGCAGAAGTCCGAAAGGATATTCTGCGACTGGAAACCGAAGCAACGGATTACCTCCCCGGCCTGACGCCGGCACAAAAGAAAGACAAACTGTCGCGGATCAGCTACAAGAATTTCCTTCTCAACGAAGTGAAAGTTCACAAAGAGGCCATCCCCTTTTACCAGACGCGGACGCACGGGCTGTTCGGCGTGGGCATTGATGCGGTGCCGGCACTGGATTGCTGGGTGCTGCAGCAGCCGGGTTTTAAGGGATTGAATCTGGAGCCAGGCCCGCATCCGCGCATGGGCTACACACCGAAAGGCTTCGCGTCACCGAAAGAGCCCTACGAATTTCATTATCCGGACGGCAACGCAACCATTGCGCGCATGCTCGTGAGGAAGCTGGTCCCTCCCGCGGCGCCGGGGCACGATGCGGAAGATATAGTGACGGCGCGATTTGACTACGCGCGGCTGGACAAAGCAGATGCGCCAGTGCGTATCCGGTTGAGTAGCATCGTGGTGGGAGTGAATCACGCAGGACCACCCGGACAAGCCGAGGAAGTGGATGTCACATACGTGCGAGACGGAAGACTTTCGAGAGTGCATGGCAAGAATGTGATCCTGGCCTGCTGGAACATGATGATTCCGTATGTTTGTCCGGAACTCCCGGAGAAGCAGAAGGAGGCCCTGCACTACGGCGTAAAAGTGCCGCTGGTCTACACTTCGGTGGCGATTCGTAGTTGGAGAGCGTTTGAAAAGCTCGGTGTGCACAATATTGCCTGCCCAGGGCTGTATCACTACGAGATGAACCTGGATTTATGCGTGGACATTGGCGGATACGAATCGCCCAAGATGCCCGACGAGCCGATTCTGGTTCGTATGGAACGCACGCCATGCTTGCCGGGCCTGCCGGAACGGGACCAGCATCGCGCGGGGCGCGGGGATTTGCTGGCGACACCGTTCGAAACGTTTGAACGGAGCATTCGCGATCAGTTTGCGCGAGTTCTGAGCGCGGGTGGGTTCGATCCGGCGCGTGACATCACGGCGATTACGGTGAACCGGTGGCCGCACGGTTACGCATACGAGTACAACTATCTGTTCGATCCGGAATGGGCGGCCGGTAAAAGCCCCTGCGAAGTCGGGCGCAAACGGTTTGGACGAATCGCGATTGCCAATGCGGACGCCGGGGCTGCGGCTTATACCGACGGGGCCATGGACCAGGCGTGGCGCGCAGTGGAAGAACTGCATGGCGCCTGAGCAGAATCGCTTGTGGCGCCCTATGGTAACTGCCAACCAATGAACGCAAAAGACCTCAGATCCCTGTCCGACCAGCAACTGGGAATGGACCGCGAGATTCCGCGTCGTGATTTCTTGAACGGTGCGGCCATGACGATTGGTTCGGCCCTGCTGGCAAACTCCATAGGGACCAACAATAGGAGCGACGAACCGCAAAATCATGCAGGCTACAACCCGCCGGTTACCAGCGGCTTGCGCGGCAGCCATGCGGGTTCATTTGAGATTGCGCACGGTTTGCGCGATGGAACGTTCTGGAAGAACGCGCCTGCGCCGCGTGCGCTAGCGGAAAAGTACGACCTCATCGTGGTAGGCGGAGGCATCAGCGGCCTGGCTGCTGCTCACTTCTATCGGGAAAGGGCCGGCGCTAAGGCAAGCATCCTGATCCTAGAAAATCATGACGATTTTGGCGGACATGCCAAGCGCAATGAATTTCATCTGGGTGGCAAGCTGCAGCTCCTGAACGGCGGGACGATGTTGATTGACAGTCCCACGCCGTACAGCGCGGTGGCCGCGGGACTGATGAAGAGACTCGGCATTGACCCCGTCGCACTCGATAAGAAGTGCACCGATCACGCATTGTATCGTTCGCTGGGACTGGGTTCCGGCGTGTTTTTCGATCGCGAGACATTTGGGGTTGAACGGTTGCTGCGGAGTCCGCGCGGGTTGGAAGAGGGATCCGCGGAAAGCCCAGAAACAGAATCGCGCTGGAAAGAGTTTCTTGCGCAAGCGCCGCTTACAGATGCTGTCCGCCGCGACATTCTGCGCATCGAAACACAAAACGTTGATTATTTGCCCGGACTGTCGTCCGCCGAAAAGAAAGCCCGCCTGTGCCGCATCAGCTACAAAGATTTCTTGCTCCAGATCGCGAAAGTGGATCCGGGCGTGGCCACGTTTTATCAAACGCGGACCAACGGCGAGTGGGGCGTGGGAATTGACGGCGAGCCGGCACTGGATTGCTGGGCACTCGGGCTGCCCGGATTTCAGGGACTCAAGCTCGATCCGGGTTCGGCGCCGCACATGAGTTATACCGCCGCGGGATATGCGCGCGGGGGCTCCGATCGCTTTCATTTTCCGGATGGCAACGCTTCGATCGCGCGACTGCTGGTACGCGATCTAATTCCCGGCGCGGTGCCCGGCAATTCGGTCGAAGACGTAGTCACTGCTTCGGCGAATTACGCGCGCCTTGACACTCCGGGATCGGCGATTCGGATTCGTCTAAATTGCAGCGTGGTGAGGGTTCGCAATGTCGCGCTTGACGCCACGAACGGCGTTGGCGAAGTGGAAGTCGCCTATGCAACGGGCAAAGACGTTTTCCAAGTACGCGGCAGTGCCTGTGTTCTGGCCTGCTGGAACATGGCGATTCCCTATCTGTGCCCGGATTTGCCGGAAAAGCAAAAAGAGGCGCTGCATTATCTGGTGAAGGTTCCGCTTGTGTATGCGAGCGTCGGCTTGCGGAACTGGAAAGCTTTCCGGAAGCTGGGCATCTCGAACATTTATTGCCCCGGCGCTTACTGGAACGCCGTCAATCTGAACTGGGCGGTCAACATTGGCGAGTACCGGAGCCCGCGTTCTCCCGAAGAACCGATCCTGGTACACCTGAGCCGCACGCCTTGCAAGCCCGGATTGCCGGCGCGCGAGCAGCATAAAGCCGGGCGCATGGAGCTGCTGGTCACACCTTTTGAGATTTTCGAGCGCAAGATCCGCGACCAACTTGTTCACATGCTGATTGAGGGAGGCTTCGACGCGGCGCGCGACGTCGAAGCAATTACCGTTAATCGCTGGCCGCATGGTTACGGCTACGAATACAATCCGCTGTTCGATCCGGATTGGGCGGAGGGAGAGGCGCCGCACATGGTTGGACGCAAGCGCTTCGGCCAGATCGCCATAGCCAACTCCGACTCCGCCGCTACTGCTTATACCGACGTTGCAATCGATCAAGCGCACCGCGCGGTCGGCGAGTTGTTCTCCAGTTGAACTGCGCGGCTCGGAGGGTCTGGCCGCGGGTGGAATCAAGCGCTGTCACTTCTTTGCGACCCGGGCATCCTTCCCGACAAGGTCCTGGGCTTTTGGCCTGGAGCATTCAATGCGCGGTTGGTTTCCGTTTCGCGTCCAGCGGCGCTACTCGGCTTGCATTGGTGCGACGATAGGACGACCCTTTTGAGCGAGGCCGCTGCCCCATGCCGAGACTGCAAACCACTGAAGACATTCGACTGGAAGACAATCGCACTCGCAAAGATTATTGGAAGCGCTGGGGCCCGTATCTTTCCGAACGGCAGTGGGGAACGGTGCGCGAAGACTACAGCGCGAATGGCACGGCTTGGGAGTTTTTTCCGCACGACCACGCGCGTTCGCGGGCTTACCGGTGGGGTGAAGACGGCATCGCCGGCATCAGCGACCGGCATCAAATCATCTGTTTCGCGCTGGCGCTGTGGAATGGGCGCGATCCCATTTTGAAGGAACGGCTGTTCGGCTTGACCGGCAATGAAGGAAACCACGGCGAGGATGCCAAGGAATATTATTTTTACCTGGACTCAACGCCGACGCACAGCTACATGCGGATGCAGTACAAATATCCGCAAGCGGAATTTCCGTACCAACAACTGATAGACGAAAACCGCCGGCGCGGCCGAAGCCAGCCGGAATTCGAGCTTCATGACACGGGAGTCTTTGCCGGGAACCGGTACTTCGATGTTATTGCGGAGTACGCGAAGGGCAGCGACGAGGACATTTTTGTTCGGATAACGGCTTGGAATCGTGGGCCGGAGGCCGCGCCGCTGCACCTGCTGCCCACGCTATGGTTTCGCAATACCTGGTCGTGGGGCAAAGACCTCCGCCGCCCAACGATCCGCCGCGCGACTCCGCTGGACGACATCCTTACCGCGGAATTGCAGCACTGGCAGTACGGAAAACGCTGGCTGCTCGCGCACGGCCAGCCGGAATTTCTATTCACCGAGAACGAAACCAACAATGCACGGCTCTTTGGTACGCGGAATCGTTCGCCGTATGTGAAGGATGCTTTTCATGAATATCTGATCCGTCCAAACAAGTCGGCGGTGAATCCGGATCACTGCGGCACCAAGATGGCCGCGCACTATCGTTTCGCTATTCCGTCCGGGCAATCCTGCACTCTGAAGTTGCGGCTTACCGATATCGAGCCACTTGGCGGCATGGATCCGGACCTGGGACAGGCGGGTGCAATCACTTCGCCGGGGCATCAGGAACGCGGTAAAGAAGTGCCCGGAACGAACGACTTTGCCGATGGCTTCGATCGGCTTTTCGAAACCCGCAAAACAGAAGCGGATGAATTTTTCGCTTCGCGCATTCCCGAACACCTTGGCGAAGACGCGAAGAATGTGATGCGGCAGGCGTACGCGGGCATGCTGTGGTCGAAACAGTTTTATCACTACGACGTGAAAGCGTGGCTGGAAGGCGATCCCGCCGGCCCCCCACCGCCAGAACAGCGTCTACACGGCCGCAACAAGGATTGGGCGCATCTCTACAACGACGACATCGTTTCGATGCCGGACAAATGGGAATATCCCTGGTATGCGGCGTGGGACCTGGCATTTCATACGATCCCGCTGGCGATTGTGGATCCCGACTTTGCGAAAGAGCAGCTCATTCTGCTGCTGCGCGAATGGTACATGCATCCCAATGGCCAGCTGCCTGCATATGAATGGGCGCTTGGCGACGTGAATCCGCCGGTGCATGCATGGGCCGCGTGGCGCGTTTACAAGATTGAGCGGCGCATTCGCGGCGTAGCCGATCGCGGGTTTCTGGAAAAAGTGTTTCACAAGCTGCTGCTGAACTTTACCTGGTGGGTGAATCGCAAAGACCCCGATGGCGCCAATATCTTTCAGGGCGGCTTTCTGGGACTGGACAACATCGGAGTGTTTGACCGCTCGGCGCCGCTTCCGACCGGCGGACACCTCGAGCAATCCGACGGCACGAGCTGGATGGGAATGTATTGCTTGAACATGCTGGCAATGGCGCTGGAACTGGCCAAAGATGACCCGGCGTACGAAGATGTGGCCAGCAAATTTTTTGAGCACTTCGTTTATATCGCCCGCGCCATGAATGATTTTGGGTCGGGCGGCGTTTCTCTGTGGGACGAGGCGGATGGCTTTTACTACGACGTGCTGCACTTGCCCAACGGCGAAGAGCATTTTCTGAAAATACGGTCGATGGTGGGCCTGATACCGCTGTTCGCTGTGGAAACGCTGGAGCCCGAAATTATCGAACGGCTGCCCGGCTTCAAACGAAGGATGCAGTGGTTTATGGACAACCACCCAGAAGTACCGGAGCATATCGAAATGACCCAACGCTCCGCGCGGGGTGTGCGGCGGCTGCTTTCGCTGGTGAATCGGAAGCAGCTCAAACGAGTCCTGGCTCGAATGCTGGATGAAACGGAATTTCTTTCGCCTTACGGAATTCGCGCATTGTCTCGTTATCACCTGGATCATCCTTACGAGGTGTATGTGAACGGCACGACGAATCGCGTGGACTATGAGCCCGCCGAATCCACCACGGGACTTTTTGGAGGCAATTCGAACTGGCGCGGGCCGATCTGGATGCCCGTGAACTACCTGCTCATCGAATCGTTGCAGAAGTTTCATCACTACTATGGAGAAGATTTCAAAGTACCTTGCCCGTCGCGCTCGAAGGCGGATGTGGATCTATGGCAGGTTGCCAGCGAACTCTCGCGGCGTCTTTGTCGAATTTTCGTTCGCGGCAAGGATGGACGACGTCCGGTAGCCGGAGGGTTGGATTTTTTCCAAAATGATCCGCATTGGCGGGATCTGATACTGTTCCACGAATATTTCCACGGCGACAACGGAGCCGGAATTGGCGCAAACCATCAGACGGGCTGGACCGGGCTGGTCGCCAAGCTGCTTGAACAAAGCGGCGAATGAGCTTGCAGGATGGTTGCTCCCCGTAAACCTCAGGCTTCGGCTGGGACGAAAAAACTAAACCGGGCCAGCAAACACGCTCAAGCGGACCCTGCCGAGGCGACCCTTTTCTTCGGGCGCGAGATTTGTGCGGATTTCGCCGCCGCGGAGCAGCGCGAGTGGCTGGTTACCAATGGCATCGGTGGCTTCGCCTCGGGGACGATCGCTGGATCCGCGACACGACGCTATCACGGCTTGCTTTTCGCCGCGCTCAATCCGCCCGCGGGACGGACCCTTCTGGTCGGCGGGTTGGACGAGATCGTTCACATTGGCGATCAAAGTTTCGAACTGGCCACGCATCGCTGGGTGAGTGGCGCTGTCGCGCCCGATGGGTACAGGCACATCGAAAGCCTTCGCCTGGAAGGCGCAATTCCGGTGTGGACGTATCGGGTGGGCCCGGCGCGCATCGAGAAGCGCATCTGGATGCATTACGGCGAAAACACCACGCTCGTTCGCTATACGCTGCTGGAGCCGGCGCCCGCGGTAGATCTGGAATTGAAAGTCCTCGTAAACTACCGCAACTTTCACTCCACCACTCGCGCTGGCGATTCTGCCAACGAATGGCGGATGCGCATCAATCCAGTGGAGCAGGGCGTTCAGGTGGTTGCGTTCGATGGCGCAGCGCCGTTCTACCTGAAGTCGCCGGGCGCAATTTGCGAACCACAGCATATCTGGTACCGCGATTTTTTCTATCCACGGGAACGGGAACGGGGCCTTGATGATTACGAAGACCAGCTTTTTGCTGCACGCTTGCGCTCGACCCTGAAGAAGGGACGGAGTCTCGTGATGGTCCTCTCCACGAACCCTGATGCGGTGCTCGATGCTGATCGCGCACTGCAACAAGAGCAAGACCGTCAGGCGCAGATTTTGGCCGATGGCGCGGCGCTGTTGCGGGATCCTACGCAAGAAAATGCGTCGCGTTCGCGCTTATCGCAACTTTTCTTGGCAGCCGACCAGTTTGTCGCCGCTCGCCCACTCCCCGGTCAGGCAGGGGGCAAAACCATCATCGCGGGATACCACTGGTTCGCCGACTGGGGCCGCGACACCATGATTGGGCTGCCCGGGCTCGCGCTGTCCACCGGGCGGCCTGAAATCGCGGCGAAGGTTCTTTTGGCGTTTTCGCGTTTCGTTGACCGCGGTATGCTGCCCAACAATTTTCCGGACGCGGGAGGCGCGCCCGAGTACAACACCTTTGACGCGACGCTCTGGTATTTCGAAGCGGTGCGCCAATATTTCGCCGCAACCGGAGACCTGCCTGCGCTCAAGAAACTCTTCCCCGTTCTGGCGGACATCATCGAAGCTCACCTTGCCGGCACGCGTTACAACATCTACGTCGACCCCGCCGACGGTCTCCTGTATGGCGGAGGTCCTGGTGCGCAACTCACGTGGATGGATGCCAAGATCGGCGACTGGGTGGTGACTCCGCGCACCGGCAAGCCGGTCGAGATCAACGCTCTTTGGATCAATGCCCTCGAAACCATGATTGGCCTGGCGGGCGCGCTGGGAAAGCCTTCGACCGATTACGCGCAGCGTTCTGCGCGGGCTCGATCCGGCTTCGCAAGGTTCTGGAATTCCCAACGAAATTGTTGTTTTGATGTGCTCGATGCTCCGGGAATTGGAACAGACACCAAATTGCGTCCCAACCAGATTTTCGCAGTGTCCCTTGGCGTGAGTCCTTTGTCGCCCGAACAACAAAAATCCGTCGTGGATGTCTGCGCCGTCGCGTTACTCACACCCTTCGGGCTCCGGAGCTTGGCTTCCGGCGAACCAGGCTACACCGGTGCATATTCTGGTGGACCGCGCGAACGCGACGCTGCCTACCATCAGGGAACAGTTTGGGGCTGGCTGCTCGGCCCGTTCGCCCTGGCGCACTATCGGGTCTATAAAGACCGGGCCGCCGCGCTGGCTTTCCTCAAACCGCTCACCAGCGCGCTGGACCGCTATGGAGTGGGAACTCTCGGCGAAATTTTTGATGGCGATCCGCCGCACCATCCACGAGGCTGTATCGCACAGGCGTGGACGGTCGCGGAAGTGCTTCGCGCCTGGGAACTTCTTTGTGCTTCTTAGTTGCGCGCAAGGTGTTCCAACGACCGGTCGTTTAGTGGTTTTTGAAGTTATATCTGAGGTCGCTCGGCAATTTGCCGGAGCGCGATCGCGTGTTGAACTCCAACTCGTAACCCACATGCTCGACGTCGGTAGGATACTCCTCGCCGGCCGCATAGGGATACGGCTTCATTCCGTGCTTGGGCAGCGGTTCCACCGTAAACGCGTGCGCGGCGTAAAAATCGAGGTCCTTCTCGAAGCCGTCGGCCATGAAAAAGTAGTCGCGGACCCAGCCAGTAGGAAGCTTCGGCAACGAGCGCACATCGAAGTCCAGCTTTACTCCCTCGCCCGAGCTGAAAATCGCGAAGCGGTCATCCGCGCCACTCAACAGGGATTTCACATCGCCATAGCGCGTATAGTTCCCGGCTGCCCGCGCGTACGGCCCGGTCCGGCTCCGTTTCGCGTAGGAATACAGCGTGTCGCTCACGGGAGTCAGCCGGATTTCTTTCGGGAAGCCGAGAAAATCCAGCGCAGCGTGCGCCAGGGGTACTTCGGTCAGGCGAAAACTCTGCTGCTCGGGTGTCTGGTCAATTCGGATCGCGTCCCAATAGATCTTCAAATTATTGACGATGCGGATCCGACGCGTGCCCGCCGGTATTTTGCCCGTCAGATCCGCCACCATCGTGCGTTCGAGTCCGGCGGGAAAACCCATGTCTTCCACCACGCGCATCCATTTTCCATTTGTGTCCTGTGCTTCCACGTAGGGCGGAATCACTTTCACGCCGGCTTGGTCCGCTGCATACATCGACGTCGCGGTGAAATAATCCGTGTAGCCGTCCAGGATCAGTCGCAGCGGCAACCGCGGATTCCATTCGCCGAGATCAAGCTGTACCCAATGCAGCCTGGCGAATCCGACAAAAGGCAGCCCATCAAAGTCGCTCACGTATTTGCGATCACGCTTGGCCAGCAGTGGCAACACGTCGTGGCCCCGATCGTCCCAAGCGCCCGCCGGAAGATGCGCGTTGTGCGTAGGGACGACCCCAAATTCCGGAAAAGGAGGACTCGCCGCAAATCGTTCATTCGGAAAAACGTCGTAGCTCGGCGGATGATCAATCGCCAGCAGCTTCACCTGATCGAGGTATACCGTTTCTTCCATGGGCTCGAGGAAACGGAAACTGAGCATTCCGTCACGGGCCTGCGCGCTCTTGCCAGAGACTTTCAGGTATTCGGTCGGATCGGGCACGTCGCGTTCCCCTGGTGCGACCCAATGGCCGACGACGCCGGGGCCAATCATGTCCGCGATAAATTCGTATTCTTTCCCGTTCCACGCGAAAAGAATCGGGCACGAACTGCCGCGGCGATCAAGTTCCGCGACTTGCTGCGATTTTCTGCCGTCCAGTTTGATTTCGTCCTGCGGCACCCCGGTTGGCCACAGGAGGCGTACGACGTCCGCGCCTTTCTCGCTGCCCAGCCCAACATGGACCGGCAGCGCGTTTTGTCCGAGATAGCCGGAGGCGCTTTGCACCTCAAATTTCTGTGTAAGCTCGCCCGCAAACACTTCGACCTTCGTTCCGATCGCGCTCTTGTTGTCGTTCAGCGCTTTCAAATCAATTTCGAGCCAGCCATTTTTTTCCGCACCTTCGTTTTTCAGCAGCACTGGAGGGCCTTCCCCTTGCGTGACCACCAGATCCATTGCGCCGTTTCCTGAAGTATCGGCGGCAGCGATGGCCATGGGCTTGGTGAGTTTCACGGCGTCAAGCTTGGTGTCCTTCGTCACGTCCGCAAACTTGCCAGCGCCCAAATTTCGCAACAGGCGAACTTCGCCGCCGCTGGCGCTCTCGCCAACGGCAACCAGGTCAATCCAGCCGTCGTTGTCGTAATCAACAGCGGCTATCCCTGCTCCGCTCTTCCATCCAAAATCAGGCAGCGCGACGCGTTCGAGCCCTTTGCCTTCATTGTTGCGCCAAAGAGAAATTCCCGGCGCGCCCGCATGGGTAAAGGCCAAATCCATCCAACCGTCTTTGTCGAAGTCCAATGCCACCACGCCAACCGCCGGCGGCAAACCCTCCTTCTTGAAGTCGATTCCTTCGAGCGCTTTAAACGCTCCTTCGCGAGGATTGAGCAGAATTGCCGCGCCCTTCCATCCACCCGCGAGAACGAAGTCAATCGCGCGGTCGTTGTTGAAATCGGTGACGGTGCTGCCGCTCGCCCCCTCGAATCCCAGGGCAGTTTCTTTGGAGACGTCGGTGAACGTGCTATTGCCATTGTTTCGCCACATCTGGCCCGGAGAAACAAACTCAGGAGACGAGCGAGGTCCACCAGTCACGTAGAGGTCGAGGTCACCGTCGTGGTCGTAATCCACAAACGTGACACTCGTGCAGCTTCCGTCTCGCTTAATGCCAACGGCGTTAGTCACGTCGGTAAATTTTCCGCCGCCGTCGTTGTGGAACAGATGCGCACCGTTGCGCATGCAGACCGCGAAATCGGTCTTGCCGTCGTTGTCGTAATCGCCGGCGGCGCAGCCGAGTCCGCCGCCGCTGAGTTTGATTCCGGATGCATCGGTAACATCGGCGAATTTTCCGCCGGCGGAGTCGTGCAGCAGATGCACTGAACCACTTCCCAAGCTGACAAGGAGCAGATCGGGCCTGCCGTCGCCGTCATAATCAAAAAAACATGCGCCGGCACTCGCTCCAACACCGAGAGGCTGCGCAGTAAACTTCACAGGGATCGGTGCAGGCGCCGCCGGCAAGCCGTTTTTAGAATATTCGGCGAGCGAGAATCTCCCCTGGTCGCCATAGCCGGCGCCGAACGGCGTCCCAATTTTCGCCGCGGTCATTTTCTGAAATTTCTGCAGATGTTCTTTGGCGTTTTCCGCGTCGCCTTTGCGCTGATACGCTTTTGCCAAACCGAACTCCGCGGAAGCGTGGTAGGGAAAAACAGCGAGCGCAGATTTGTAGGCGGCGATGGCTTCGTCATATTTCTGTAATTGCGTGTTTAGATATCCAATGAAATAAAACGCGTCAGGTTCGTTCGGCGCAATTTGCATGACACGCTGAAACGCTTCGATAGCCTTCTCGTGTTCGGCCGTGTCTTTGTAAACCAGGCCGAGGTTGTACCAGCCGTAGGGATCGTCGGGAAGTTTGGCCGTCGCTTCGAGCAACGCTTTTTTGGCTTCGTCGGATTTCTGCTGAGCCAGCAAGGCAATGCCGAGATTGAGTTTCGCAAGCGCGTAATCCAGCCGCACTTTGAGCGCTGCTTCAAATTGCTTTTGCGCTTCGCCAAATCGCTGCTGGCCCATGTAGGCCACGCCGATGCTGTTGAAGCGGGCAGCTTCCGCGCTTGCGGAGTCGGGATCGGCCAATGGCGCCGCCATGATGGAATGGAAGTTCTTCGCCGCAAAAACCTTCATTAAAGGAAGGGCCGAGGTAAGCGCTGCCAGAACAAGAGCAAACCGATAGGCACGGCGAAAGACGATTCGCATGGGCAAGAAAGGTCCCGTCTCGGGCGGAAATCGGCAGCGCGCTATGCTCCCGCAGCCGACCACAATTCTGGTGGGGTTCCTCCGGCACGTCAAATGGCTTTTGGCATTCCCACTCCGGCAGGAATGCGACAAGATTCCGCGCTAGGCAATGATGCATAGACTGAGCCTCTGGATACTGAGCCTCTGGGTACTTGACGCTTGCCAGGGCGGCTCTTAGCCTCGAAAGGCGGCTCACAAGGAAATTATGACGGAACTGCACTTTCTATCGCTGGCGCAGCTTTCGCACAAAATTAGGGAACAAGAGATCACCCCGCAGGAGGTAGCGCAGGACTATCTGCGGAGAATCAAGAAACTGCAGCCGCGGCTGAAGGCCTTTGCGCACGTGGACGCAGAGAGCGCGGCACGCGAGGCGCAGGTCGCAGGAGAAGCGGTTCTCGGCCGGGAGCCGCTCGGCCCGTTGCATGGACTGCCCATTACCGTGAAGAGTTGCATTGATGTGGCGGGCTGGCCCTGCGCGGCGGGTTCGCTGCTCCGAAAGGATTATCGGCCGAGCAGCGACGCGGTATTGGCGCAAAGATTGCGCGCGGCGGGAGCAGTGTTGCTTGGCAACACGACGACACCCGAATTTCTAATGTCGTATGAAACGGACAATCGGCTGACGGGCAGGACCAGCAATCCGTGGAACGTGGAATTTTCTGCGGGTGGATCGAGCGGAGGCGAGGCAGCGGCGATCGCAAGCGGGTGCTCCGCGGGGGGCGTGGGCAGTGACGGCGGTGGCTCGATTCGCGAGCCGGCGCATTTTTGTGGAATCTGCGGACTGAAACCGACGCCGGGGCGAATTCCATTAAGTGGACACTATCCCGCCGGTAACAGCGCGTTTGGCTGGCTGGGTGTGGTCGGGCCGATGGCGCGCACGGTCGGTGACCTGAAGATTCTGTTTAACGTTCTGCAGGGACCGGAACCGGGCGATGCGCTGACGGTTCCGGTGCGGCATATCCAAATAAAAAATGGCGGCGACAAATTGCGTATCGGCATCTTGGAGGACGGAGCATTGGGGCGGGTGACGCCAGAAACACAACTGGCGGTTCGGCGGGCGGCGCAGTTGCTTGCCTATGCGGGTTTCGAGCTGGAACCGTTGCGATTGAACAATCTGGAGCGAGTGCTGGAGCTTTGGTGGGTTTTCTTCGGGACGGTGATCGGCGAACTGTTGCAAGGCGAGATTCGCGGGCGGGAAGAGTTGTTGAGTCCCATCTTTTGCGATTATCTGGAAGCGGCGTCGCCGGCAGGATGGGCGCCGATGTCCATGCAGCAGTTTGTCGACAAGTGCGCGGCGCGGGATCGCGAGCGGGCGCGAATTTTGGAAGCGGTGCGTGAAGTTCCAATTCTGTTGTCGCCGGTGAGCGCCGGCCCCGCCTTTCGTCATGGCAAAGGCGGATACCGGATTGACGGCGGATACCGGGAATCCATGCGGCATTCGCAGTGGTTGAACCTGGTGGGATTCCCGGGCGTGAGTGTGCCGATGGGAGTATCAGAAGAGGGTATGCCGATCGGCGTACAGGTGATTGGACGGCCGTACGAGGATGAGTTGCTATTGGACGTGGCGGAACGGCTGGAGCAAGCGCGCGGGCCGTGGCAGGGGCCCAGGATCGCGGAGTGAAAGAAACCTTAGCAGCGGAAAACCGATTTATCCTTCCCCGACTTGACGGTTGCCACCGCTTGAGTGCCGATTGCGCTAAGCCGATGGGGTCAGGGCTGCTGGGCGAGTTCGGGGTTGGGGACAAGACGCTCTTTCATTTTTTCCTGTTCCTGGGCCAGGCCCGAAGAGAAGAGTTTTTTTGCTTCCGTTAGTTCGGCTTGTCCTTCTTCCTTGCGGCCCATACGGATGAGCAGCTGTCCACGGACGGTGCGAACGCTGTGATCTTTGGGAGCGTATTTTTCAGCCGCGTTGAGCTCGGTGAGCGCTTCCTTATCTTTGCCTTGGCGAATCAGAATGCGGGCCACCTCGAGGTGCGATTGCGGTTGGCGTGCATCGCGGGCCAGCGCAGCACGAAATTTTTCGAGGGCTTCCTGTTCTTTGCCTTCCCGTAACAGGAGCCGCGCCAACTGTTCATAGTTATAAGCGAGATCAGGTTCGACCGCGATCCCCTCGCGAAACTCCGCTTCGGCTTTTTCATGATCCTGTAAATGTTCGTAAGCGAGGCCAAGATTGAAATGAAGGAAGGGCAGGTTGGGATCGGCCGTTTGCGCTTTCTTGAGTTCTGCGAGAGCGCGCTCGTCATCGCTATGGTTTAGCAGCGCTTTGGCCATCAAAAGGTGAAAAAGAGGCGTGTCCCCGCCGACTTCGATCAAACGCCGCGTCGCCTTTTCGTCCAGGTCCTTATTGCCAGAGTGAAACGCGGAGATGCCCAGCACATATAGATAGACGAACTGGTCGGACATTTTTGGCCATAGTGGTTCAAGGGTGGTTGTAGCCTGGCCGGGCCGGTCCAGAAACGAGTAGCAAAGTCCCAACAGATACCGAGCCTGCACGGAATCGGCCTGATCGCGCAGAACGGAAGCCAGGGGCGCGATGGCCTCCGCGTAATTGCCACGGTTGTATTCCACTAGGCCAATGTTTAGGCGGACGCCGGACATGTTCGGCGCGAGTTGTTCCGCTTTTCGCAGTTGCACCAGCGCCGGCTCCCAGCTTTTGCGCCGCATGTAAACGACGCCAAGATTGGCGCGAGCCGCGGCCGATTGCGGATCGATCTTCAATACCCGGCGGAACGCCGATTCGGCGGAGTCGAGGTTGCCCGAGGCGAGAGCCTGTTGGCCCTGCTGGAAGACTGCGGCGGGGTCGACGGGTCGGTTTACGGGTTGGTTCGCGGGCTGCTGCGCGTGAGCTGCCCGGGTAAGCGTCGCGCCGGAAAAAGCAAGGGCCAGGATTAGCGCAAAAGAGGACAGCGGCACGGCGCGGAAAGTCCGGATAGGCAGCACGAAGTCTCGCATCCCCAGTTGATCGTAACGGATTTTTGACGCGAAAGAAGCGGGAAGATGACAAGATGCGGCCGCGTGAACGTTCACGCACTTGCGGAGGATGGAATGGTCCATAATTGGGACTTGACAAATACGCACAATTGCAATATTAACTCGTTTTAATAGATCACAAGGGTGTGGTTAGGTCGAGTGGCAGGGGTGGCGTCGTGGGTGTTTGTCGTCTCGCGGGCATCATCAAGTGTTCGCGGTCTCCACAGCGTAATCTCTCCGTTGGTTCAAGATCGAAATTCTGTCGGAGGTACAAACCGTGAAAACCTCGAGGTTTTCGTCTCATCGAGACATCGCACTCGGAAATTTGTTCTTAAGGTTGGCTGCCGTGGTCTTGGTGTTTTTGAGCGTGTCGTTCGTGGTGTCGGCACAGGATACGGGCTACATCAGCGGTACCGTGACGGACAAATCCGGCGCGGCCGTTGCCGGAGCCGAGGTGGTCGTGAAGAATACGGCCGGCAGCCTGACGCGCACCACGACAACCAATAGCGACGGAGCGTACGTGGTCCCAGGACTTCCCGGCGATACGTATGACCTTATTGTAACGGCAAAGGGATTCCAGAAGTTCACAGCGCAGCGCGTCGTGCTGAACGTTGCGGAAAAAGATCGCATCGACGTGCAGTTAACGGTCGGCACGATCACCGAAGAAGTGGTGGTAACAGGCGAGAGTGTGGCGCAAGTGGAAACCACCTCTTCGGACCTGACCAGCACAATCACCGGCAAGCAGATCGACAACCTGGTGCTGAATGGACGCAACTTCACCCAACTGGTGAATCTGGCGCCGGGCGTGGTGAGCCAAACGGGCCAAGACGATGCCAAAGTAGGCGTGTACGGCAACGTGGCCTACAGCATGAACGGGGGCCGAACCGAGTACAACAACTGGGAATTGGACGGCGGCGACAATATGGATAACGGCTCGAACGCCACGTTGAACGTCTATCCAAACCCGGAAGCCATTGCGGAATTTAAGGTTTTGACGTCCAACTATGGCGCGCAGTACGGCCGCAATGGGTCCGGAACGGTCGAAGTTGAAACCAAATCCGGCACCTCATCATTCCATGGGAGCGCGTTCGAATACCTGCGCAATGAGTTCTTCAACGCGAAGTCCTGGGAAGAAGGCGCAGATCCCTCGCAACCCAAAGCGCCGTACAAGAAGCATGATTTTGGCTACACCTTCGGTGGACCAATCTTTATCCCAAACCACTACAACTCGAACAAAAAGAAGACGTTCTTTTTCTGGTCGCAGGAATGGCGCCGGGAAAAGAACCCGTTTACGACTTCTCCACCACCCAACGTGCCCTCTGATGCGCAAAGGGCCGGAAATTTTTCTGACATTTGTCCCGGAGCCGATTGCCCCAAGGACCCGAGCACCGGCAATCCGTTCCCCGGTAATATCGTTCCGATCGACCCTGTTGGCCAAGCGCTGTTGTCGCTGATTCCCAGTGCAAATACGACGCACAACGGCTTCCCGGCCGTGCTGCAAACTGTTTCGCTGCCGGAAACCTGGCGCGAGGAATTAATCCGCGTAGATCACAACATCACGGACAACTACCGTCTGACCTTCCGGTATATCCACGACTCCTGGCAAACACAAACTCAGAACCCATTGTGGGGTAACGGTACCAGTTTTGAGGACATCAACACCGAGTTCGTTGGCCCAGGAACCAGCTTCGTAGCTCGGTTAAATGCCAACATCACGCCGACGTTGCTCAATGAATTTGTGGCCAGCTATACGGCTGACCACATTTTCCTGACGGCTCTGAACAATCCGCCGCTTCCCGCGAACTTTCCGATGGGCGTGCTGTTTGCCAACGGCCAGGGCGGAAAGCTCCCTGCCATCTCGCTAGGCAACAACCCGGAGTACGGGACGGACGGAAGCATGACGGCCGATACAGGGTATTTCCCCTGGAACAACGCGAACCCGGTATACACCTATCGGGATAACGTAACAAAGATTGTCGGCACACACACCTTGCAATTCGGCGTGTATACCGCCTTCGCACAAAAGAACGAACAGAACTCGCCCTACATTCAAGGCATTCTCACTTTTGATTCCAGCAACTCGTCCATTCCCGGCGGCGGGAGCACTGGGAATGCGTTTGCGGATTTGTTGACCGGCAGGATTTCGCAGTTCTCGCAAGTGAATCTGCAGGCCAAATATTACAACCGCTATCGGCTGGTGGAACCTTATTTCCAGGACGACTGGCGCGTGACCAAGAACTTCACCCTAAACCTTGGCGTGCGATTGAGCCTATTTGGCACCTATCATGAGCGCTACCGCAATGCGTACAACTTCGATCCGAACGCATTTGCAGCAGGCGCCTCGCCCGTGATTTCTGACGGTTCTGGTGTCGTGCAAGAAGGTGCATTTCTACCGGGAGCAGGGAATCCTTTCAATGGCATCGTGCAGTGCGGAGGTTCCGGCGGAACGTCGGCGATTCCAAGTCTGGTCACGTCGAGCTTTCCTGATGCGACCGTGGGCGGCAACTCGAACGACGGTTGCTTGAAGGGCCATTTGTTCAACCCGGCCCCACGGATCGGATTCGCGTGGGATCCAAAGGGCGACGGCAAGATGGCGATTCGCGGCGGCTACGGCGTTTTCTTCGAGCATACAAACGGCAATGAAGGCAATACGGAGTCGCTCGAAGGCTCCGCGCCTTTTTCGATGAACGCGTCGCAATTCAACATCAACGGTTACGGCAATATCGGCGGAGGCGGCGGCTTATTATTCCCGCTTTCGGTGACTTCAATCCCCGACAAGGCTATTTGGCCCTACGTACAACAGTGGCATCTCGACATCCAAAAGGAGCTGCCGAGCCATATAGTGGCGACTGTCTCGTATGTGGGCAGCAAGGGCACGCACCTGACGCAACAACGAAATTTCAACCAACTCCTACCGGTGGCCGCTTCCGACAATCCTTTTGCGCTGGGGCAGCCTATCACTTCGGACGATTGCGACGCGTTAGGCACTGGGGCTTTGGCCAACGGAACTCCCTACGGCGCACAAGCCGGGATCAATCTGGGGGTTGCCTGCGGTGACGATCCCAACCCATCTCGTCCGCAATTGGGATTTGGAGATATCACGCGCCTGGAAAATCAGGCGAACTCTAGCTATAACGCACTGCAGGCGACAGCGCGGCGTACGGTCGGCGACTTCACGGTAAGCGCCGCTTATACTTACGCTCATTCCATTGACAATTCGTCCGATCGATTCGACGGAGCGTTTGTGAACTCCTACGACCTCGCGGCGAACCGGGGCAACTCGGATTTTGACGTTCGGCATAATCTGGCGATCAGTTACGTGTATGGTCTGCCGTTCTTCAATAAAAGCTCCGGCTTTACGCGCGCTCTGCTTGGTGGATGGCAAGTGTCCGGCATAACGATCGCCCAGACCGGCACTCACTTCAGCGTGACGAATGGCACGGACTTCGGCGATGCAGCGGGGGTGGCGAATGGCGTCGGCACTGGATCCCGGCCGGATCTGGTGGGCGACCCACATGCTTCCGTACAGTCGAATGTGCCGAACGTACGCGGGCCGCTGCTCTACGATCCCGCGGCGTATACAGCGCCAACCGGCCTGACATTTGGCGACGTCGGCCGCAACACCTTGACCAACCCTGGCAGAATCAACTTCGATTTCGGCCTCTTCAAGCGGTTTGCCTTCGGCGAGAAATATGCCCTGGACTTCCGCTGGGAGAATTTCAACCTCTTTAACCATACCCAATACAATGGGATTAGTAACGGCATGGATTGCGCTCCGGTGGGATCGACCGCCGGAGACGCGAGCTGCCTCAGCTCTTCGAGCTTCTTGCACGCCAGCGGAGCGCACTTGGCCCGCCGGATGCAGTTCGGATTGCGGTTCCAGTTCTAGACGATTCTTCACCCCCTACACCCCGCGGGGCGGCGCAAATTGTTTCACGCGCCGCCCCGTTTTTTGTGACCAGAGTCGGGAGTTTGTAGTCACAAAGATGAGAGCGGGTGTATACTCCCCGCGGCTGTTGTAAAACGATTTTCCAGGGTCCGTCCAAGGAGAACTTGCTTCATGAAACGTCGCGAATTTATCGGCACGAGCGCGGCAAGTCTGGTGGCCGCGGAGCTTGGCTGGGCGTTGCCCGCGGAGCACAAACTGAAGGCAGTGGGCGTGCAACTGTATACGGTGCGCGATGCGATGAAGTCTGATTTTAGCGGCACCGTGGCGAAGGTGGCGCAGACTGGCTACAAAGAAGTGGAGTTCGCGGGCTACTTCGATCATTCGCCGAAGGACATTCGCGCGCTGCTGGACCAGACCGGTTTGACTTCTCCGTCGTGCCACGTTGGGTACGACATTGTGCAGAACAAGTGGAGCGAACAGTTGGACGCGGCGCACATAATCGGGCACAAGTTTATCGTGTGCCCATGGATTGAGCCGAAGCAGCGCCAAGAAGCGGACGGCTACAAGCGCGCTGCCGAGTTGTTTGATAGAGCAGGCGAACAAGCGCGCAAAGCCGGCATTCAGTTTGGGTATCACAACCACACGTTTGAGTTTCAGCCGTCGGAGGCGCTGGGCGGAAAGCTGCCTTACGACTACCTGCTCGAATCCACCAAAGCCGACAATGTAAAAATGGAAATGGATCTCTGCTGGATCAGCGTGGCAGGCAAGGATCCGATCGCGTACTTCAACCAGTATCCCGGACGATTCCCGCTGGTACATGTGAAGGACATGAAGGTGCTGCCCAAGGGCGCGGAAGGCCCGACTGCCGACCCTGATAAAGAAATGAAAGACATGACGGAAGTGGGCGGCGGAGTGATTGACTGGAAGCACATTTTTGCCAATTCCGGGAAAGCGGGCATCCAGCACTATTTTGTAGAGCATGATTTTCCCAAAGATGCGTTTGAGAGTATCAAGAAGAGCTATGACTACCTGCACAGTCTGACCTTTTGACACAGCTGTTTCGTTGACCGAGCGGCGTCCCTGCGCACGTACCGGTCGCAGGAAGCGAAAACACATTTCAGGAGGGCTGCATGATTCGCAAGTTGCTGATGGCTGTGATTTGCGCGGGTTTGTGCTGTCTGGCGATGGTTGCTCGGCCGCAGGCGAAAGAGTGGAAGCCGCTGTTCAACGGCAAAGACCTGAATGGTTGGAAACATGTTGGGCCGGGGGGCGACACCGTCGAAGACGGCCTGATCAAAACGCACGGCGGAATGGGCCTGCTTTATTGGACCGGCGGAAAGGTCAGCAACTGCCGCATTCGCGTCGTCTTCAAGATGCGCGACACCAACGACAACTCCGGCGTGTTCATTCGGATTCCCGTCGAGCCGCGCGAAGAGTGGATGCCGGTGCACTATGGATACGAAGTGCAAATTGACAATCATCCGGAAACGTCTAACGAAGACGATTACCACGTGACGGGCACGCTCTATTCGTTGACCAAGCCACTGGCCAAGCCCGGCAAACCCGGCCCCGAGTGGAACACCATGATCATTACTTTGGACGGGCCGCACACCATCGTGGAACTCAACGGCATGAAAGTGACTGACTACACCGAGGGCCAGCCGGTGCCCGAGCGCAAGTTTGATTTTGAACCACAACGCGGACGGAGACCGGACGAAGGCTGGTTCGGATTGCAGAATCACAGCGACAACGACATCGTTTTCTTCAAGGACGTCAGCATGCAGTCACTGAAGTAGCCACTGGTTCGCGCGGTAGGGCGGCTGAAAGATTCGTTCACTCTTAGAATTTTGCGGAGGCTTCATGAAAACCACTCGTCGTCAATTTCTGCAGAAAACCGCCGGCACGGCGGGAGCGCTGGCCGTTTCGCGTAACGTCATGCTCCAGCCGGAGTACATCCCATCGGCGCTGGAAGCAGCGGTGCCGGCGAGCGACCGCTTGAACTTCGGGATTATCGGCGTGGGCATGCAAGGTTCGGGCCTGCTGGCCAACGCCATCTCCTTGCCAGGAGTCGAATGCGTAGCCGCCGCGGATTTGTACGATGGGCGGCACACGCTGGCGACGGAAATCGTCGGCAAAAAGATTTACACGACGCGCAAATACCAGGAATTGCTCGATAACAAGGAGATTGATTGCATCATTGCGGCCGTTCCCGACCACTGGCACAAGCAAGTGGTCGTGGACGCGGTGAACGCCGGCAAGGACATTTATTGCGAGAAGCCCATGTCGCATTCGCCCGCGGACGGAATTGCCATGGTCAGCGCCTACAAGAAAACGGGCCGGGTGGTGCAAATCGGCTCGCAACGAGTCAGCTCGGTCGTGTGCGCGAAGGCCAAGGAGTTGATCGCGCAAGGGATCATCGGCGATTTGAATCTGGTCGAAGGCTCGCTGGGGCGCAACGATCCCTGCGGCGCCTGGGAATATCCTCCGCCGCCCGACGCGAGCCCCTCGACAATCGACTGGGACACCTGGCAAGGGACGGTGCCCAGGCGTGCATTCGACGCGAAAATTTTTGCGCGCTGGCGCTGCTGGAAAGAATACGGCACCGGCCTGGCAGGCGATTTGCTCGTGCATCTCGTGAGCGGCATGAATTTCATCCTCGGCTGGAACGAGCCGCCGTCGCGGGTAATGTCGGTTGGCGGAATCCTGCGCTGGCCGGATGGTCGGAACATGCCGGATGTGCACGCTACGCTGTTCGAATATGGGAAGTATCCGGTTTACTTGCGCCTGAACGCCGGCTGCGAATCGCCCGAGATTTATCGTTTCCAGGGCTCCAAGGGAGCTTTAGAGGTGACGGAGTTCGGTATCACTTATTCGCCACAATCAGGCAAGGACGAATATCCGTGCTACTACACTGGAAGCTATCCAGGTGCGATGCGCGCGGAGTATATGAAGCAGTGGCACACGGAACATGATCCCGCTCCGGGCAAAGAGCCATTGGCTGAAACCTACACCTACAAAGGCAATTCCTGGGACGACGTGCGGCCGCACCTGTGGAACTTCTTCCAGCATTCGAAGTCGCACACGCCCGTGGTCGAAGATGCGGTATTCGGCCACAATGCCGCGCTGGCCTGCCATATGGCGAATGAATCGTACTTCCGCAAAGCATCGGTCACGTGGGATGCGGCCTCTGGAACGATCAAGTCCTAGCGAACATCGGCCTGCCAAGAGGCCATACAGTATTCTGCGTATTTGCCCTGTGCGTGCGTGTCCGTAGTTTGAGACGCTGAGCCGCTGGAATCCGCCCGCCGCCTCGCAACTGAAGGAACCATGTGGGATAAACCAAAAGTTCTGTTTCTTTGCACCGGCCATCCCGAGCGAAGCGAAATGGCGGAAGGCTTTTTGCGCACCCTCGCGCATGAAGCCCTTTGTCCGGTTAGCGCGGCGGTAGAGCCGGCTCCTCTCGATCCGCTTGCCGTCGATGCCATGAAAGAAGTTGGTATCGACATTTCCCATCAAGTAGTCAAAGACGTCCCAGCCGCTCTTCGGGAGAGTTTCGCGTATGTGGTCGGCGTTGGCGATCAATCAAAGGAGCGCTGTCCGGTGTTCCCGTTTGCCTTTCGCCTGTTCCGATGGAGTGTGGAAGACCCGCGTGCGGAGCACGGATCTACGGAAACGCGCCTCGCGGCATTTCGGCGGGTGCGCAATCAGATCGAACCAAAAGTCCGCGAGCTACTAGAGCTGGCGTCGAACGACCGCATGAAAACCTCGATAGTCGCCGGCTAGGGCACGCGGCCCGCCCGGCGCGAAATGCTTTTTGGACGCCCTATCGGCGCTGCAGCGACTGAAGTACCAGCCGTTGTGCTTCCAGAGCGGCCGGGCTGGATTGCTTTTGCAGCAGTTGCGGGACGATCGCTCGCAGCATGTAGGTGCCATTTTCAAACCGCGCCAGGGCCGGCAATTTTGGCGGCGAGTCCTTCCAGACGGACTGCTCGGCGGCGTCCAGGTTGGCCAGCCAGGATTGAAATCCGTCCAGGTCAAAATCCTGGCGGCTGGCGATGACAGCTACCACGTTCGCCAGGCGATCCTGCTCCCCATAGGTGAAGACTTCATTTGCCGTGGCCAACCGCTGCGCAATTGCCTGCAGGGCAGCCGGCTGATCCTGCTTGGTAAACAAAGAGTTGCTGGCCAACGCTGCCAGCAGGTCCGCGGCATGGGCCGTCGCGTGAATCCAACCCTTTGCACCGTCGAATCCGCGCAGGTCTTTTTCGTCACGCAGGTACTCCAGTGTGGCGGCAAGTAATTTGCGATAGCGAGCCTGGCCGAGGAAAGGAGACCTTAATTCCCTTTCGGCCAGAGAAGACAGGCACAAAGCAGAGAATGACCGTTTGAATACGCCGTCTGTTCCGCTCTGGCCGATCCCTTCCCGCAAATTTGCGCTCCATTCATCGCTCAGCTGGACCAGCTGCTCTGGCGAGAACCGCCGCTGCCTCACGATCCACACGGTCAAAACGGAATAAGCCAGGTCGTCGCGCAGTTCCGGATCCGGCGAGGCCAAGTAGCCGCTGAGTTCCTGCGCCAGCGCAAATGGCGTTTCGCCGGCGGGTACCTGATATTTATTGGCTGTGACGGCTTGCCAGAAAGCCTTGTCGTGGGTGGGTTTTGGCCGGCCTTGTCCGCAAGTCAGTCCGCAAACGAAAAGCAGAGTGGCGGCCCACAGAGCGGTTGCGAATGCCGCGGTCCGGTGCACATTTGCCATCACCGCGCCGCCTCCTGAAACCAATGCAGCAGGGGAATAAGTACCAGATTAGACGCGACAAAGCCGAAGATTTCTCTTGGCGCTACCGGTGCATCCCTTACTCGGGAAGCGCCGGGCAGCCGGGCCATTCGCTGCGAGTCACGTTGCCGATGTATTGCAGATCCTCAATTCCGATTTTGCTGGTATAAAAACCGTCGCAGGCCATGTTGCGGAGGAACGCGAAGAACGCCACGCCCTGGTGCAATTCCGGAGTGGCTTTGGCATTTTTTCGGTAGGCCATCAATTCGACCACCTGCTTGCGCTCTTCAGGGATGCATTCCAGGTATGTTTTCCCGTAGTGGTCAATACAATGGGCGTCCAGCCACATCAAGCCGCCGCCGAGTCTGTTTTGGAATTCCACGTTTTCGCTCGTGAGCAGGTCGATAAATTCCGGCGCGCCGGCTTCCACCGCGCCGCCGGAGGTTTCGTCTTTGGGAATAATGGTGTCGCACAGCGAAGTCAGAGTCTCGTACTGTTTCGCGGTGAAATACTTGGGCGTGTACTTTCCCGCCGGCGCCGCGGCCTTTTCCTTGTGCACCATCTGGTGGGCCAGTTCGGCGGCTTGTAGTGGAATTACTTGCAACACGGATCCGGCGGCTGCGCCCGTCGCCAACGTCTTCAAAACATCGCGCCGCGAAATTCCCTGAGTGCTCATTGGCTCTCCTAACCTAAAATCCAATCGCGCCGCTAGATGTTTCCCTTTTTTGCTTCGTCCAAAAGGTATTCCGAAGCACGCCATGCCAGCGCCATGATCGTCAACGTCGGATTTTTATCCGGATTCGTCACCAGCGGCGCGCCGTCGGTGACAAAGACGTTTTTCACATCGTGCGTCTGACAATATCCGTTGAGCACGCTGGTTTTTGCGTCGGCGCCCATGCGAGCTGTGCCGACTTCGTGGATGATCTTTCCTCCGGCTAGAATCCCGAATGGATACTGCCCGTCGATCCTGGTTCGTGTCTTATATGTTCCACCCATCATTTCGATGATGGACTTGAAAGTTTCCTGCATATCCTTGGCCTGGCGCAGTTCGTATTCGCTCCACTTGAAATGAAATCGGAGAATGGGAATACCCCATTGGTCGACTCGGTCAGGATCCAGCTCGCAATACGTGTCGGCATTCGGAATCATCTCACCGCGGCCAGAGAATCCGACCGTCGTCCCATACACTTGGCGCGCACGACGCTTCAGTTGCGCACCGTAACCTTCTTCATCGCGGCAAAGCGAATCGAACATGCCTACGCCGGGCATATCGCGACCGCCCCACAATTCGATGTGATAGCCCCGCGGAAAATCGTTCTTGCGGTCGAACTTCCACCAGGGAACGTAGTAATGCATGCCGCCTACCCCGTCGTGGTTGTGCGGTGGCATTTTCTCCAAAGCAGGGACCTCGCCCCACCCGTCGCTGCCGACCGAGTCGGTCAAATATTTTCCGACATTGCCGGTAGCATTTCCCAACCCATCGGGAAACAGGGCTGACTTGGAATTGAGGAGTAGCCGCGCGGATTCGCAGGCGCTAGCGGCCACGACAATGGCCCTCGCGTACGCGCGCTTCTCCGTCCTGCCGGCCTTATCAATATAAGAAACTGCTTCGGCCTTCCCATCTTTACCCACGACAATTTCGCGCGCCATTGCTCCGGTAACGAGGGTTAGCTTGCCCGTGGCCAGGGCCGGCGGAATCAGCACCTGGCTCGAGCTAAAGTTGGACGCAGTGACGCAGCCGCGGCCGCACTGCCCGCAGTAGTGGCAACCTAAACGGCCGTTATGCGCTTTGGTGAGAATCGCCAAACGCGCAGGAATGCAGGTAATATTTAATTTGTCGCACGCCTTCTTGATCAGAATTTCCGTGCACCGCGGCTTGGGCGGCGGCAGAAACACGCCGTCCGGCGCACTCGAAACGTTCTCCTTGGTGCCAAAGACTCCGATGTACGACTCAACTTTGTCGTAGTAGGGCGCGAGGTCTTCGTAGGTAATCGGCCAGTCGTCGCCCAGACCATCGCGGGTCTTCGATTGAAAATCCACCGGGGCGAACCGCAAGGCGATGCGGCCCCAGTGGTTGGTACGGCCGCCTACGATGCGCGAGCGAAACCACTGAAAATTCGCACCCGGAGCGGACGTGTACGGCTCGCCTTCGATCTCCCATGCTCCATTCGGCGCCAGAAATTCGCTGAAATTTTCGCTGGCTCGCCCGCCGACACCCGCACCGCGGTGCGGCAGTTCATACGGCCACATCAGCATCTTGTAATCTTTTTCGGGATAGATCTGCGGACCGGCTTCCAGCATCACTACGTTCAGTCCACCTTCGGTCAAAACTTTTGCCGCCATGCCGCCGCCCGCGCCGGATCCGATCACGCAGACATCGTAGGTTGTGGGCGAACGAGTAATTTGAGCCATGCGCCGTCCTTCTTGGATTTTCAGGAATTTCCCGGGCTAGTCATCCAGCGACGTCGGCGCTCCTGCGCCGAAACCGAAGGATATCAGCCGTTATTCGTTCCGCAGAAGATTATAGTTCGTTCTTCTTCATTTGCGAGACGGCATAGTCGCACGCGCGAGCGGTCAACGCCATGTACGTGAGCGAGGGATTCACGCAAGCTGCGGAAGCCATACACGCACCGTCGGTCATAAAAAGATTTTTCACGTCGTGCGCTTGATTGTGTTCGTTCAGTACGCTGGTCTTGGGATCGCGCCCCATGCGCGCCGTTCCCATTTCGTGAATACCCAAACCAGGCCGCGAAATCTCCTGAAATGTGTTGACCTCCCGCGCGCCCGCGGCTGCGAGCATTTCTCCGGCCTGAACGGCGATGTCGCGCGACATAGCGTGCTCGTTGTCGCCCCAATCGCAATGAATCTTCAGCGTCGGGATTCCCCACGCGTCCAGCTTTTCCTTGTCCACTTCCACCCAATTGGTGTGGTATGGCAGGCACTCGCCGAATCCGGCAAACGTCATGCGCCACGGGCCCGGCTTGCGCAGCATGTGCTTGAAGTCCACGCCGATGCCGGCCATGTTGGTGCCACGGCTCCAGCCTTCACGGCTTCCGCCCCCCTGATAACCATAGCCTCGCTGGAAATCTTTCTGCTTGGTTCTTACGTTGCGGAAACGCGGCACATAAATTCCATTGGGCCGGTTGCCGAACGGCATCTTGTCTTCATGCCCCGGAATGATTCCTGAAGCACCCGCGCCCATGTGATGATCCATCAGGTTGTGACCGAGTTCGCCGCTGCTGTTGGCCAGGCCGTCGGGAAATTCCGCCGTAGCCGAATTGAGCAGGATACGCGTCGACTCCAGCGTCGCCGCATTCAGGAAAACGATGCGGCTCTTGAACTCCATAGCCTTCTTGCTTTGTCCATCAATGACGCGTATTCCGGTTACTTTGCGCGTCGCCGGATCAAAAATCAGGCTGTGCACCACGCTGTAAGGACGAATCGTCAGCTTGCCAGTTTTCATCGCAGCCGGCAGCGTGGAACTCTGGCTACTGAAATACGAACCGGTAATGCAACCACGATGACACACGCCGCAGTAGTGGCAAGCCGCGCGGCCTTTATGCACGCGCGTTAACACAGCCGAGCGCCCAATGGTCATGATGCGATCGTCAAAATGTTTGGCGATGGCGTCGCGAACATCCTGCTCCGCGCAGGTCATCTCCATCGGCGGCAGAAATTTTCCGTCGGGCAATTGCGGCAAACCTTCGGCCTGGCCGCTGATGCCCGCGAACTCCTCCACGTAGTCGTACCACGGCGCGATGTCCGCATAACGGATCGGCCAGTCAATGGCGACGCCATCTTTCAAATTAGCTTCGAAATCGAGATCGCTCCAGCGATAGCTTTGCCGTCCCCAGGTCAGCGACTTGCCGCCCACCTGCCGGCCGCGGATCCAGGAAAAATGTTTGCCGGGATCGCTGGTGTAAGGATTATCCACGTCGCTTACGAAGAATTTATTGGAGTACTCGTCGCACGCGTAATAGCACTCGCGCTGCACGAACTGTGTTTTGGCCCGCTCCGGACGAATGTCCCAGCTGCGATATTTCAATTCCCATACTGGGATGTGTTCGACATAATCTTTTTCCGGTGTGATCGGCCGGCCAGCTTCCAGAATCAGCGTGTTCAGGCCCTTTTCTGTCAGCTCCTTGGCCGCCCATCCGCCGGTGATTCCCGATCCGACAACGATTGCGTCATACGTAGGTGTAGGCATTTTTTCTCCGGGAGATCAGGCTTCGCCAAGGCCGGCGGGCAAGGGATTGCATCCGTGCTGTGCGCCGGGAATGATTTCCAGTTTCAACTCCTGCGTAAAGCCAACTTCCGATGTGTAGTAACCATGGATGGTAATTCTCTTGAACACTTCCCAGAAGTTGCCTTCCAGCTGGCTGTCGGGCTTGGGAACCGTGTTGCCGTGCCGCGGCCGCACGCTGCGATTGGTCATCACCGCACCATCAATCGCGCGCAGCTGCACCACTTGTTGTTCGGCGGTCGCGTCGGAGAAATTCTTTCCATAGAGTGCCTGGCTCTGCTTGTCGATTCCCGCCAGGCCATCCAGAAAATTCTTGCGCTCTTCCGGAGCGGCCCATTCGGTCAGAATCAAGTCGATGAATTCGTTCACGCGCGCGCCCTTTGCTCCTGGCGTGTCGGTCGCCGGAATGATCTGGTCGATCATGGCCACCACCGTGTCGTTCCAATGGCCCGTGAGCGTGCGCAATGTATAGCCGGGCGGCGGCTGCGCCTGACGGAACATCGCGAACAGTTCCGGAGATAACGCAGGCAAAACCGCGCCCGCGGCGAAAACGCGCAGCGCTTCACGCCGTTGCATGGACCCTCCTGAGAAAAACCAAAACCGTTGAA
Source organism: Candidatus Eiseniibacteriota bacterium (assembly GCA_035607085.1). Lineage (GTDB taxonomy): Bacteria > Acidobacteriota > Terriglobia > Acidiferrales > UBA7541 > Acidiferrum. The sequence continues at coordinate 38,887 of DATMZI010000178.1, forward strand.
TAAGACGACGTGCGATTGATCCTATTCACCCAAAATTTCCTTGCGCACGTTTTTCAGCACGTAAGCGGCACGTTCGACGCCAACCTCGCCCGGCAAAATGGGATCTTCATTTTCAATCGAAAGAATCCCTTCGTAGCCGATATCCATGTAAGCCTGCACCACCGACTTCCACAACGTGGCACTATGCCCGTAGCCGACGGCCCGAAACGTATCGGAAGCCTCGGCGAGGTCGCTGGCTTCGGAAGCGAAATTCAGCACTCCGTACTTCGCAGCGTTCTCCGGGTAAATCACGGTGTCCTTCATGTGCGCGTGAAAAATCGCCCCTTGCTTGCCGAGAAAATGAATAACTTCGACCGGATCGCAGCCTTGCCAGAACAGATGGCTCAGGTCGCAATTCGCACCGATCTCTTCGCCCACCGCTTCGCGCAGCTTCAGCAGCGTGCGCGGGTTATAGACCACGAAATTAGGGTGCATTTCAAACGCCAGCTGCTTGATGCCGTGCGAGCGGGCATAAGCAGCCGCTTCTTTCCAGTACGGAACTACCTTTTCTTTCCACTGCCACTGCAGCATCTGGTTGTATTCGGGTGGCCAGCGATAGGTAATCCAATTGGGCTGCGTATCGGTCGGAGTTCCGCCGGGACATCCGGAAAAACCGACAATCACTTTTATGTCCAGAATCTCCGCCAGCAGCACCGTTTTGCGAAACGTCTCCACATCCTTTTGCGCATGCTGCGCGTTCGGGTGCACTGGATTGCCATGGCAACTCAGCGTCGCCACGCGAATTCCTTTGCCTTCAAATTTCTTTTGCCAGGCGCGGGCTTTGCTCTTGTCCGCGATCAAATCGTCGAGTGCGCAGTGCTTGTTGTTCGGGTAACCGCCCGTCCCGATCTCCATGGCTTCCAAGCCGAGCACGCTGACCTTGTCCAGCATTTCGTCGAGCGACAAATGGTCGTAAACAGGATCGAACACGCCAATGGGAATTTTCTTCTTAGCGCCCGCGGGAGCCGCGGCGTAAGGAGCACGTTTGCGGGAAGCTTCCAAAACTGCGGCAGAAGTCAGCGAGACCGACGCGGGCAGGGTAGCAGCGAGGAGTCCGGTACCGGTTTGTGAAAGAAATTCACGACGATTGACCGCGTTCTTTCTCGAACGGGCATCCATCCAGAGTACCCCCGCGGAGGTTAGCGTTAACGTTTACAATCCGGTCGAATTATACCCTTCTTAAAAAAAGGAGCAAGCCGTGAAATCGCAGTAGAAAATCCTTTTACTAGAGCGAACGCGGGCGGGCCAGATGAGCTTAGGCGGGCTTGGGTTTCAGTTCCGCCAGCGGCGGGACTGATGACGGCGCCGTCAGGGCAAGTTCCGGCTGCTCTTTGTTCTGCGCGAGCGCCTGCACCAGCATGTCCATGGCCTGCCCGACATTGGGCGGAGCGAAGACCGTGGCGGCCAGCGCGCCGCTGCGCACCCAGGCCTGCCCCGTCTTGGGCAAGCCGTCACATCCGGTAAACGGCAGCTTCAGCCAGCGGTCGCGTTCGGAAGCATTCGTCAACTCCTGAAATGCCTTGCGCGCGCCCATGGCCATAGAGTCGTCCTGAGCAGCGATCAGATCAATCACCGCCTTTTTTGAGGTGGAAAGTTGCAGCCAAGAACGCACCGAACGCATCGCGCTCTCTTCTGTCCACTGCCCTTTCAACGTCGTCACCTGAACATTTGCGGGTTTGGTGGACATCATTCCGGCTGCCCGCTCTTTCGCCGCGGAATTTTCCGACGGACCTTGTATGTAGAGGGTGCTGCCGCCTCGCGGCAGCAGCGCGGCAAACTGCCGTCCCTGAATGCGGCCGATCTCGGTGTGATCGTTGCTGACGCAGAAAATCGGAACCTTGTACTGTCGCCGCAAATCGGAAATATAACTGGCTTCGCGGTTCAGCACGACCCAGCCCACGTTGGCCGCCGCCGCCGCACGAGCTACTTGCGGCAGGGCGGTTGCGCCAACCGGCTCAAAAATAATTGCATCGGGCCGCAGCTGTGGCGCCGCTTGCACCGCACTGAGCAATTGTGTGCTTTGCGTTACGGAATCGTTTCCGGAGTAGATGACTTGAACATCTACATTCAGCCGCCGCGCCGCCTCTTCGGCAGACTTGGCCTGCTCGATCTGGTAATCGTTGTCGTTGGTGGTCAGCGAAACTAGGAATCGCAGCCTTTTCATGGTGAAAGGCCCCACGGCCATTAACCATACAATATGACGACGCGGGGAAATCAGGGCAAAAAATCGAGGCGGCGTTACCTGAGATTAAAGATGGTTGGCGGAGCGACACGGTAAGATATTGCCTACAAATCGCGGCTGTCCCTTAACGCCGCAGACATTCGGCGCGGAGCGGAAAGTGGCGTAGGCTGGAAGCACAGCAGAATGACTCCCCGAGCAGAGGCAATGCGAGAAACACGCAACGACGACACCAGCGATGACCACACCGAAAGGGATACCCGCCAGAAACTGAGCAGCGCGCGGCGGGTGGTCATCAAACTGGGTACCAGCACCGTGACCGACGCGCAGGGCGGGATCTGCGCGGAGCGTGTGGATCCGATTGTTCGTTTTATCGCCGCGCTGATGCGGGAAGAGCGACAGGTCGTTTTGGTATCTTCCGGCGCAGTGGGCCTCGGCAGGAGTCTGCTCGGCCTGCATCCATCGCGATTGAAAGATATGGCGGTAAAGCAGGCTTGCGCGGCCGCAGGGCAAAGTTTGCTGATGGAATCGTACCAACGGCGCTTTGATGCGCTGGAGCAGAAAGTTGCGCAGGTCCTCTTGACTGAAGAGGACTTCAGCAACTGGAATCGCTACTCCAACCTACGTCGCACCATGGAAAAACTGCTGGGGTTCGGCGTTTTGCCGATCGTGAATGAAAACGATACCGTCTCCACGGCAGAGTTGGAAAGTGTGGGGCGGCAGGCTGCTTTCAGCGACAACGATCGTCTGGCCGCGCTGGTGATGAGCGGCCTGGAAGCGGACGCCCTGGTGCTGGTGACCAACGTGGACGGTTTTTTGCAGAAGCGCGCGGGAGCTAAACAGACAGAGCTGGTGCCGTTCGTCGAGCGAGTCACCCCGCAGATCAAGGTGGAGGCTTCAGGTCCTTCGCAAAGCGGGCGGGGCGGCATGACCACGAAAATCGAGGCGGCGGAAATTGCCATGAATTGTGGAGGTGTCGCAGTGATCGTTAATGGCAGGGCTAAAGAGTCGCTGGAACGTGTATTCGTTGGCGAACGGGTAGGTACCGTGTTTGCACCGGCGACGAGGATGCGTGGCAAGCGCCGCTGGCTGGCTTACGCCGCGGGCGTGCGCGGGCGCGTGGTGGTTGACGCTGGAGCGCAGCGAGCAATCACCGCAGGCAAGGCCAGCCTCCTGAATTCGGGCGTAGTGCGGGTTGAGCGGGAATTCGGGCCGATGGATGTGGTGAGTATCCTGGACCTTGACGGGCGTGAATTTGCGCGCGGCATCGCTGCGTGCAGCAGCGGAGAGCGAAACTCCGATGGGAAGAAAGCCACCCGCGTGATTTTCTCTCGTGAAAACATTGTTCTGCTGGAAGGACGACCAATACAGGAAGAGCGGCCGGAGGCGCGCACATGAACGCAGGCTCGGCTGAAGTGCCGGGAACGGGACCGGCTACGGCGCCAGAAGCGGCTCGGCTGGCGCGCGTGGCCTCACGTAAGTTGGCTGCAGTTTCCGAACAGCAGCGAAACTCCGCCTTGCTGCTGGCCGCGGAACGCCTGGAAGAGGGCGAAGGACAAATTGTAGCCGCCAATGCGGAAGACGTTCGCGCGGCGGAAGTCCTGGCGCGCACGGAAAAAATGTCGCCGGCCATGTTAACGCGGTTGCGCGTAACCGAGAAGTCGGTGGCAGATATGGCGGAAAAAGTCCGCAGCGTGGTGCAGCTGCCCGACCCGCTGGGGCGCAAACTGAGTGTGACGGAACTCGATACCGGCCTGGTTCTAACCAAAGAAACATGCCCACTCGGCGTTGTGGCAGTGGTGTTCGAGTCGCGCCCGGACGTCGTTCCGCAGGTGGCCTCGCTGGCGCTGAAGTCCGGCAACGCGATTTTGCTCAAGGGCGGCAGCGAAGCGGCCCGCACCAATGAAGTGTTGATGGCGACCTGGAACTCGGCGCTAGAGGAAAGCGGGATACCTCGCGGCGCGGCGCAACTGTTGCACTCCCGCGCGGATGTGATGGAGTTGCTGCATCTGGAGCGCGACGTGGATTTGCTAATTCCGCGCGGCGGAAAGGATTTTGTCGAATCAATTTCGCGGCAAAGCCGCATTCCGGTGCTCGGCCACGGCGCAGGGATTTGCCACGTCTACGTTCACTCGGGTGCGGACTTGCAAAAGGCGGAGCGAATCGTGCTGGATGCAAAGACGGACTACCCGGCGGCGTGTAATGCTGCGGAAACTTTGCTGGTGGATACCGAGATAGCGGCGCGATTCCTGCCGCGCATGATCGAGAAACTGCGAGCCGCGGGAGTAGAGGTGCGGGGTTGCGAACGCACGGGAGCAATCGTCTCGTCGGGAGTGGATGCAGCTTCGGAACGAGACTGGGCCACGGAATACAGCGACTTGATCTTGTCGGTGAAAGTGGTGGACGGGTTGGACCAGGCGATCACGCACATTCACGCGTACGGCAGTAACCACACGGAAGCGATCGTCACCGAAGATTCCGCCGCCGCGGAGCGTTTCCTAAGCGAAGTGGACGCAGCCGGTGTCTATCACAACGCATCCACACGTTTCGCCGACGGCTACCGTTATGGTTTGGGCGCGGAAGTAGGTATTTCCAACGGCAAGCTGCACGCCCGCGGCCCCATGGGCATGGACGGCCTTACCACCTACAAATACAAGCTGCGCGGCTCCGGCCACACCGTGGCCGACTACAAGTCCGGCAAAAAGTTCACCCACCGCGTACGGTAAACCGTTGCAACCTCATCCACGAAGCTTGCTGCCGCCCTCGGGCCTGAAGGAATCGGTGCCTTGCCTTCAGGCGCCCTCTTTCAAGCGAAAACGCAATTCGCGATGGACGCACTTCCGGTATATACTTTGCCCACTCAGGCGGTGACAGCCTCTATGGGCGCAGACAATTCCCCGAAAGTATGGATTCCGATCTGTTGCGGACGCGTCATGCGCTTCAATCGCTTTTTAAAGGCGGATGGCGAAGCGTTTGGATCGATGGTCTGTACCATCTGCAATAAGAACATTATCCTGGAGCAGGAAGCGACCCCGGCTGAGGACGCCTATGGCGAAGGAACGCGCATGCTGACGGTGGTGGGCACGCCGAAGCCGCCCAAGACCGACCGGCGGAAGGCCAGCGATGTGCTGAGCGGTCCGGGCTCCGAGGATCAGACACTTTAGGGTTTGGCTTTTTGAGAGTGCTGCGAAGCGATGATCGGCCAGACCATCTCGCACTACCGAATTGTTGAAAAGCTGGGCGCTGGCGGGATGGGTGTGGTCTACAAGGCCCACGACCTGCGCCTGGAACGCCCGGTGGCCCTGAAGTTCCTTCCCGACGATCTCGCGCACAATCCGCAGGCTTTGGAGCGCTTCCGGCGCGAGGCGCTGGCCACCTCCGCGTTGAATCACGCCAACATCTGCACGGTACATGATATCGGCGAACAGGACGGCCGCCCGTTTCTGGCCATGGAGTTTGTGGACGGCGAGACGCTGCGGCAGCACATCGGCGGCAAACCTCTGGCGATTGAAGAAATCCTCATTCTCGGGATTCAGATCGCGGACGCGCTGGACGCGGCGCACAGCCAGGGGATCATTCACCGCGACATCAAACCGGGCAACATATTCGTCACCAAGCGTGGACAAGCCAAGGTGCTGGATTTCGGCTTGGCCAAGTTGATTGCGCGGGGAGCCGCGGCCCGCGACGCCACGGAAGTCTCGCAGGTGTCGGAAGAGCCGGTTTCGATTGTGGGAATTATCAGCGGCACGCCATCCTACATGTCTCCGGAACAGATCCGCGGCGACGATCTGGACGTTCGCGCCGACGTGTTTTCTCTGGGCTTGTTGCTGTATGAAATGTCCACCGGGAAAAAAGCGTTTAGCGGAGGCACAGGCGGCGTAATCATCGAGGCGATTTTGAGCCGTGCACCAGAACCGGTCCGCATTTTGAATCCGGAATTACCGGTCGAGCTGGAAGCCATCATTAACAAGGCCATAGAGAAGGACAAGGAGAAGAGATACCAGAGTGCGGCAGAACTCCGGGCGGATTTGCAGGTGCTGCGGCGCGGATTTGAATCCGGGCACACCGCGACGCAGCTGCTGGCCACGGCCGGAATGCACCAGCCGTCGTTAACCAAGCGAAAGAAATGGGCAATTCCGGTGATTGGCGTTGCCGCAGTGGCTGCGATCGCAGTAGGCGGCTGGCTCTACCACACGAACAAGACACACGCGTTGAACGAAACCGACACCGTCGTGCTGGCGGACTTTACAAACAAGACCGGGGACGCCGTTTTTGATGACACGCTGCGCCAGGGGCTGACCGTGCAGCTCGAGCAGTCCCCTTTCTTGAGCTTGATTTCCGATCAGCGCATGCGCCAGACGCTGCAACTGATGGGCAAGCCGGTGAACGAAAAATTGACGCCCGAGTTGGCGCGCGATGTGTGTCAGCGGCTCGGCAGCAAAGCCTATCTGACGGGAACCATCTCCAATCTTGGCAGCCAGTACGTAATTGGCCTGAGTGCCATCAATTGCCAGACCGGCGAATCGCTGACGCAAGAGCAAGTAACCGCTGACAGCAAGGAGCATGTGCTCGGCGCGCTGGGACAAGCGTCCGGCAAGCTGCGCGAACGGCTGGGCGAATCTCTGAAGACGGTAAACAGTTTTTCGACGCCGATCGACCAGGCCACAACGCCGTCGCTGGAAGCGTTGCAGGCGTATTCGATGGGACGCAACACCCTGGTGGTACATGGCGACAATGCCGGCGCGGTTCCTTTGTTTCAACAGGCGATCAAGCTTGACCCCAATCTTGCCATCGCGTACGCGTCGCTCGGCACGGTCTATCACAATCTGGGCGAAAAGGAGCTGGCTTCGCAGAACACGCGGCGCGCTTACGAATTGCGTGCCAAGGTCAGCGAACGGGAGAAGTTCTACATCGAATCGCACTATTTTGACTTTGTGACCGGAGACCTGGAAAAGTCGCGGCAGGTATATGAGACCTGGGCGCAGATGTATCCGCGCGAGCAAATTCCGCCGTTGAATCTCGGCGTGTTGTATCAAAACCTCGGACAATATGAAAAGGCTTTGGCGCAATTCAAGCAGGCGCTGAAACTGAATCCCAATGATGTGTTGTCTTATGGGAACCTGGCCAGCGTGCTGGTGAATTTGAACCGCGTAAAAGAAGCAAGATCCGCGTCGGAAGAGGCCCTGGCGAAAAAGCTGGATTCCACGGACCTGCGCATCGCCATGTACCTGCTGGCGTTTCTGCAAAGTGACGATGAGACCATGCAGAAAACCGTGGCTTGGGCGGCGGAACGCCCCGAAGACCAAAGTCTGATGCTGTACTACCAGGCGGACACCGCGGCGTACTCCGGGCAATTGACGAAAGCGCGAGAGTTTTCGCACCAATGTATTGCCGCGGCGGAGATTGCGGGCCGCAAGGAACGCGCGGCGGGATGCGAGGGCGCGGAAGCACTGCGCGAGGCGCTGTTCGGAAATGGCGCGGAAGCCAGAAAATACGCGGCAAGCGCGCGGACGCACTCGAATGCCCGCGATGTGGAGTTCGTCGCGGCGCTGTCGTTCGCTCTGGTAGGCGAAAAGGAAAAAGCGGTCGAAACAGCGGATTTGTTGAAAAGCCGCTATCCGGAAGATACGGTCGCGAAGTTTAATTATTTGCCGACCATCTATGCGGCGATCGCCCTGGATGACAATGACCCAGCGCGGGCGATCGAGTTCCTGAAGGTGGCTACACCGGATGAGCTGGGATTAGCCGGCGGTACGAGCTACTCCACTTACATGTATCCGGTGTACGTGCGCGGGTTGGCCTACTTGGCGGCAAAGCAGGGGGATGCGGCGGCCACGGAGTTTGAGAAGATCCTGAATTGGCCGGGAGTGGTGGCCAACGAACCGATTGGAGCGCTGGCGCATTTGCAGCTGGCACGGGCGCGGAAGACGACCGGGCAGGCGGCCGAAGCGAAAGCGTCCTACGGTACCTTTCTCTCCTTGTGGAAGAATGCCGACAACAGTTTTCCGCTAGTTGCCGCGGTGCAAGCGGAAGCAAACCGGTAGCCATATACTTACGCCGCACGTGTTCAAAATAGCGTAGGTCCATCAAAACAGTCTCATTCTTGAACCCATTCTTAATGACTTCCGCTTTCACCCCGACAGGTTAATTAACTTGCCGGATTAGCTAGCCTGAAGACGCGCCCTCAAAAACTGAGGATGGGCCTCCAAGAGGGGAGCCAGGGCACGGGATGTTTCAGTCGTACAAGTCGGACTCGGAGAGGACGGGCGGGTGGGGCGGAGACGCAGAGCCGGAGCGGGAAGCGGCAGTAAACATGGGGCCGCGGGCTGGGACCAGCGGGGCGAAGGCAGCGAAGCCGGTGGGTTTGGGGATGTCGTCGTAGATGGCTTCCATGCCGCCTGTGCGGAAGTAGGATTCGTGCCAGAAGCCGGTGCCGCCGGAGTCTCTGAGGAAACTCTTCCACCACTCACGGTGCGGGTCCGAGCGAGTCCACTTCATGAGGGAGTCGCGATCGCGCCAGTACTGGCGCATGCCCAGATGCACGGGAAGGAGCGAATAGAGGAGCATTTCATGACGGAGCAGCCCGTCGGGTTGGGCAGCGGCGGAACCAGAGATCTGCGGGCCAATGCCCAGAAGCATTTTGATCCCGGCAAGGCGGTTGACGCGCATGCCGAGATAGATGACGACGAGGTCGGGATAGGCGGAGAGGTCAACGGTGCGGCGGTCTACTTTGGTTGGCATGATGGAAAGTTTAAAGTTGAAACTTTAAAGTTGAAAGTCAAAAACGGATGGGGCCGGTCGCGACTGGGTTGCGAAAACGGAATCGTCGCGCCGGGTCCCTCGCCGCGCGAGCGACGAAGAAATGGGCCTTTTTCGGCCGGGGCGGCAACCCAAAAAGAATCAAAGCCAGCAGGCCGCCTGAATGCGCCGGTTGCCATTCGGCGCGGGACGAAGTCTTAACAGCTAATGATTCTTACTCTCAATTTCAGGCGGAGAATTTGAAGACTCGATGCATGGGGAGCCAGCGGGCTTCGGGACGTGCGTCGACGCTGAAAGGTTGTTGGAACTTGCCCATGAGCGCTTCCCATTCCATGACTTTGGAATTGTTGCGGTCGAGCTCGGCCTTTTTGGCGAAGGAAAAAGAGTCCGTGGTTTCGATGATCATGAACATTCGCGCGTCGAGGAGATAGATTTCCATGTCGAGGACGCCGGCGTCGCGGAGGCTTTGTTTGATTTCGGGCCAGACGTTTTCGTGGTAGCGCTTATATTCGGCGATGAGGGCAGGATCGTTTTTGAGATCGAGGGTAAGGCAATGGCGTTGGGGCATGGCGGAAGTCTACGGTTCAGAGTCAAAAGTTTAAAGAGGAAAGAGCTTGCTCGCGCGGAGGCGCGAAAACGAGCCGGGTCAATGGGGATATGGTTGAAGCGGTAAAAGCGGGAGCAGAGCTCCCGCTCTCCAAAATCAGGTGAGGCAGCGGTCGAGGTGGACGTAGCCGCCGTCTACGAACAGGTGTTGGCCGGTGGTGTGGCTGGATTTTTCGGAAAGCAGGAAGACCACCGTAGCGGCGATTTCTTCAGTAGTGGTCATGCGATGGCCGAGCGGTATTTTGGACTCGATGCGGGCTTTGGCTTCTTGCGGCGACGGAAATTTGGCGAGCCACGATTCGTAGAGCGGGGTCATGACTTCGGCCGGAAGAACAGCGTTGACTCGGATGCCGTCAGGGAGGAGTTCTACGGCCCATTCGCGGGTGAGACCGAGGATAGCCGCTTTGGCCGCCACGTAACCGGACGTGTTGCCCTGTCCAGTGACCGCGGTTTTGGAGCTGATATTGACGATGGAGCCGCGGGACTGTTTGAGGGCGGGAAGAGCGTAGTGGGTGATGTTGTAGATGTGCAGGAGATTGCGCTCCAAGGAGGCTACGAATCTCTCAGGAGAGCCGGAGGCAAGGCCGATGCCGTCGTTGATGCCAGCGTTGTTGACGAGAGCGTCGAGGCGATTGAATTTTTGCAGCGTGAAGTCTATTGCTGCTTTGCAGGCTTGCGGGTGGGTAAGTTCGGTGGGGGTGAACTCAGATTGGGCGGAAGATTGGCGGAGTTCGTGTTGGAGTAGCGCGGCGGCGGCGGCGTCTTTGTCGGCAATTACAGGGATGGCGCCCTCGCCAGCGCAATGGCGAACGATCGCGGCACCGATGCCTTTGGCGCCACCGGTGATTAGGATAATTTTGTTTTGCAGGCGGAGGTCCATTCGCGTTTTGGGGGCGTGACGATTGTAGAGCAAATTGGGGGAAAAGAGGCGGCGCTGCGCGACCGGGTCCGGGCAAGCCGAACACTGCCACCAAAAGGTGCCGTTACATGAAGAGAAAAACGAAGTGGACTCAGCCGTGGAGGCGGAGGAAGCCGCCGTCGATCGGATAGTCAGAACCGGTGATGAAGGCGGCCTCGTCGGAGCACAGGAAGTGGGCGAGAGCGGCGACTTCGTGAGGTTCGCCCATGCGTCCGATAGGCTGGGTTTTGGCGAGCTTGTCGTACATTTCGGCTTCGCGACCGGGATAATTTTTGGCGAGATAGTTGTCCACGAAGGGTGTGTGCACGCGAGCGGGCGAAATGCAGTTGCAGCGAATGTTGTGAAGGACGTAGTCTTTGGCTACGGAAAGAGACATGGCGATTACGGCGCCTTTGCTGGCACAGTAGGCGAAGCGGTCACCGAGTCCAGCAGTGCCAGCAATGGAAGCGATATTGAGGATGACGCCGCCGCCGCTGGTTTTCATATGGCCCGCGCAAGACTGGATGCAATTGTAGTAGCCCTTGACGTTAACGCGCATGATGCGGTCGAAGTCCGCTTCAGTGGTGGTTTCGACGTTGCCGATGTGAGAGACGCCGGCATTGTTGACGAGGATGTGCACGCGCTCATTCTGGAAAATCTGATTGAAGGTTTGACGGACCGCAGACTGGTCAGTGACGTCGCAGGCGAAGGCGGAGGCCTGGCCGCCGGCTTGCGCGATTTCCTGAACCACCTTTTCGGCCACGGAAAGATTGAGGTCGAGGACGCAAACGGTTGAAGCGGCCGCCGCAAAACGCAAGGCGATGGCGCGGCCGATGCCGCTGCCTCCGCCAGTGACCACGGAGACCTTGCCGGAGAGAGAAAAATTGCAGTTTACAGATTTTGAATTGGTGGTCACAGAGAGACTCCGCGCTTCCAAGGAATGAAATCTGACTGGCCTTTGGATTCGGCACGGGTGAAGAATTCGCCGCTGGCGGTACGAATGACCAGGTCCAGGATATCTTCGCCCATTTTTTCGATGGTGGATTCGCCGGAGACGATCGCGCCGGTATCCATGTCAATGCTGTCGGCCATGCGTTTTGCGAGATCGGAATTGGTGGAGAGCTTGACGACGGGAGCGATGGGATTGCCAGTGGGAGTGCCGAGGCCAGTGGTAAAAAGAACGACGCTGGCTCCTGCCCCAACTTGGGCGGTAACACATTCGACGTCATTGCCGGGCGTGCACTGGAGCTTGAGTCCGGCGCCGGAGGAATATTCCGGGTAGTCGAGAACGCCGGTGACGGGCGAGGTGCCGCCCTTTCTTGCGGCGCCTGCGGACTTCATGGCGTCGGTGAGCAGGCCGTCACGAATGTTGCCCGGACTCGGATTCATCTCGAAGCCGGAGCCGACAGCTTTGGCGCGCGCGCCATAGCTGCGCATCAGTTCGATGAAACGGTCAGCGATTTCTTTGCTGGTGCAGCGATTGATGAGTTCCTGCTCGACGCCGCACAACTCGGGAAATTCAGAGAGGATAGTACGTGCGCCGAGCGAGGCGAGCAGATCGGAAGTGTGGCCGATGGCGGGATTGGCGGAAAGACCGGAGAAGCCGTCGGAGCCGCCGCACTTCAACCCAACGCATAGTTGTGAAAGCGGCGCCTCACGGCGGCGAGCTTCGTTCGCCTGCATCAAGCCAAGAAACGTTTTGCGAATGGCTTCGGTGAGCATGGTTTCTTCGGAGCCGGTTTGCTGCTGCTCGAAGACCACGAGCGGTTTGTCGAAGTTTGCGTTGCGCTTGCGGATCTCTTCGCGAAGGATGGGAATCTGCGCGTGCTGGCAGCCGAGGCTGAGAATGGTGGCGCCGGCTACATTGGGATGGTGGATGTAACCCGCGATCAGACCGCAGAGATTGTTGGAGTCTTCGCGAGTGCCGCCGCAGCCACCTTCGTGCATCAGAAAGCGGATGCCGTCCATATTTTCGAAAAGCCTGGATCGCGCAGGCGCAGCCCCAGTATTGGAAAGGGGCGCGCTCCCGATTTCAGCGGACTTTCCTTCCTTATATAGGCGGGCCAGCTCAGCGACTTGCCGGCGATAGACTTGCGGCTGGGCGAAGCCCAGTTCTTCTTCAAAGGCTTGCTTGAGTACGGCGATATTGCGGTTTTCGCAGAAAACCAGCGGAACGACGAGCCAGTAATTGCGAGTGCCTACCTGGCCATCGTTGCGGAGATAGCCGCGAAAGGTCTTGGCGGCCCAAGGGGAGACATCGGGCGGCGACCAGCGATAGTCTTCTGATTTTTCCCGGAAGGTGGAAGCATCGTGGCGAACGTTGCGCGTGGTGAGCGCGTGGCCTTTGGCAATCGCCTCAACCGCCTTCCCGACCAGTACGCCGTACATAATGATGGGCTCACCGGCGGCAAGATCGCGGATGGCAAACTTATGCTTTGAAGAAACCGCGGCGCGGATCGAATACGAATCTCCAGCGAACGTTATGGTTTCGCCTACGGACAGATTTTGCAGCGCGACCAAGACATTGTCTCGCGAGTTGAGTTGGAGGACTTTCCGATTCATGGCCGCGGTCAATTGTAGTATAGGGGTGGACTACAAGAGCGCGAGATTGTACGTCGGCCTAGTCGACCACCAGTTGCCTGGATTCGCCGAGACCTTCTATGCCGAGTTCGACTACGTCACCAGATTTGAGATACTGCGGAGGCTTCATGCCGAGACCGACGCCGGCCGGAGTACCGGTGCTGATGACGTCGCCTGGGAGAAGCGTCATAAACTGGCTTATATAGGAAACGAGAAACGGGACGCCAAAAATCATTTCAGCGGTGGAACTGCGTTGGCGAATCTCGCCGTTAACCGTGAGCCACATTTTAAGCCTGGCAAAATTCGGAAGTTCGTCGCGTGTGGCCAAAAACGGACCGAGCGGCGCAAACGTGTCGGCGCTTTTTCCTTTGACCCACTGACCGCCGCGTTCCAACTGAAAGCTGCGCTCGGAATAATCGTTGTGCAAAGCGAAGCCGGCGACATAGTTGAGTGCATCGGCTTCGCAAACGTAGGACGCTTTTTCCTCGATGACCACCGCGAGTTCAACTTCCCAGTCGACTTTTTGGGCATTTCGCGGAATTTTCAAGGCGTCGTTCGGGCCAACCAATGACGTGGTGGATTTGAAAAAGAGGACCGGCTCCTTGGGTGGCTCGGCCTTGGTTTCTGCGGCATGATCGCGAAAGTTCAAACCGATGCAAACGATCTTGCTGGGACGGCAAATCGGCGGCCCCAGGCGTGCCGAGTCGGGAACGCGAGGTGCCGTGGAGGCGTTCGAGGCCACCCATGCGCGCAACTTCGGCAGGCCGCCGGATGCGAAAAAATCTTCGTCAAAGTCAGAGTCGAAGGCCGAAGCATCCAGTCGAGCGCCTTCGTTGGTAAGAATTCCCGGTTTCTCTGCGCCAGGTGCTCCCCATCGAATGAGTCTCATGCGATGCACGCTCCTGTAAGTGGAAAATTGTACCAGCGCGTATTTTCGAGCACCTCACCGAGCCTAAACGCTTTCGGCGTTGCGGAGACAAAGCGGGAATTCGTAGGATTTTTCTTCAAGCTCAGCTGTGATCACCAGACCTTAGCTTCGGCGCAAGCGAAGTTACCACAAGTGGGGTCGGCTTTGGGTCATAGGTCAAGCTGCCCCTCCCTAACTTGTTGGTCCCTCAGTTCGATGCCTGGGGCTCATCCGTGATTAATTTGTGTTGAACTGTCTGGACGTTCAGTTGAGCAGGCAGAGTGCCTGTCCCCGGATACACAAACCGACGCCGGCTGGAATACCGGTAATAGCACCGTACCTGTCAGCTATAAGTAACAAACGTGTCATTCTTTGCATCAGCTGAATTAAGTGTTGACACGATTCCGGGGTGGGTGTAGCTATGCCCACATAAATCTGGGCGAGTGGGGTCTCTCGAGTGGTGTTTCTTTGCAGTTGCTCAAGCTGTAGAGCCACACCTGCATCCGCGTACGGGCGTTGTTAGGGCTTGGTATCGTTCGAACGCGATGTGAATTCCGCTTTTGCATAGCGCCTGCTTGCGCGGCGAAACCGCAGCACTCAGGCAGGATTGCCGATTCACTCGATCCTCGCTCCCTCTGGATGCTTGCAGGAGGGAACATGCGGCTGGTCTCCCGAATCCTCGTCAGTCTCTCGCTTTTGGTCCTATTGTCCGACCCTTTCCGTCCGGGACTCGCACAAACTGCGAACACGGCAGTTGTCCTCGGAACCGTAACCGATATCAAGGGCGGCGCTGTTCCGGGCGCGCAGGTCGAGCTCATCAACACCGCCACGAATGAGTCCAGAACCACTCCGACCAATGAGGCCGGTCAGTACGTCTTTCCCAGCGTCGTTCCCGGCAAGTACACGCTCAAAATCACCAAGCAGAGTTTCGCGGTGGTCAACTTTGCCAACATCACCGTTAGCGTCGCGAAGAGCTACACCTACGATGTAACGCTGGAAATCAAGACGGGCATCGAGGTTATCGAAGTGACCGCCGCCTCTACTGCGGAACTTCAGACTACCGATGCTGTTGTCGGCAGCGTGGTTGGCGGTCCCATGCTCATGCACCTACCGACTCTGCAGCGCGATACCCGCGAACTTCTCACGCTTCAGCCCGGCTCGACACCCTACGAAACTAACAACGGCGGCGGGTTCGGCGACTCGGGGGGCACCGTTGCCGGCGCCCGCAGCGACCAGAACGCCTTCAATCTCGACGGCATCGACATCACCGATAACGTCATCGCCGGAGGCGGTAACCAGGTTCCCATCGTTCCCATCGGAGTCGAAAGCACTGACGAGTTTCGCGTTGGTATCACCAACAATAACGCCAGCTTCGGCCGCGCCTCCGGTGGTCAAATCAACGTAATTAGCAAGAGCGGCACCAACGCGTTTCATGGCGCCGTTTACTGGCTTCACCAGAACTCTGCGCTGAATGCCAACAAGTGGGATTTGAATCACACACCCGACGGCAATGGCAACCCCTTCACCAAGAAGCCCGCCGAGCATGACAACCGCGGCGGGTTCAGCTTCGGTGGCCCGCTGTGGAAGGACAAAACCTTCTTTTTTGGAGACTACGAAGTCCGGCGCTTTCCTCAGTCGGCGGAAATTGTTCGCATCGTTCCCACCGACTCTTTGCGGCAGGGCATCCTGACTTTCAACGGCAATGCCTACAATCTGGCAACCTCAACCGCCTGTGGTCCCTCGGGAAATTTGCCATGCGATCCCCGCGGTGTCGGCATTAGTCCCACCATCCAGCAACTCTGGGGCATGATGCCCGAAGGGAACGATCCCACCCAAGGTGACGGCGTAAATACCATCGGCTTCCGCGCCAGCGTCGCCGAACCGCTCCGCGATGACACGGTCAGCTTCCGGCTGGACCACAATTTCAGCCAGCACATAAAATTTTTTGGCCGGTATCTCTATCATCGGAATCTTGCCCCCAACGCCAGCGGTGAATTTGCCGGACAGGTCGATCTTCGCGGCGGTGTTCCGGTAGCTCCGAGCGCTTCTAATATTCGCGGCGACGGTTTTATCACTGGCCTCACCTATGCTCCCAACAGTCATCTCACTCACGATTTTCGCGTTGGCTGGATTCGCAGCCGCCAGGATTTTGTGGTCATTCGCCCTAGCACTTCGGCGGAACAACTCGCGCTTCCCGGCACCGATTCCGCTCTCGGTCCTGTCGCCCTTGCTCCCGGTCTCGCTCAGACCGGCTTGATTGACACCGTCGTAGACGTAGATACCCAGCGCGCTCGCCATCAAGCCATCTACGACAGCAATAAGCAGTACGTTTACAACCTTAGCTGGATCAAAGGGAAGCACACCCTCGTAACCGGCCTGGATTTTCGCTGGCTCCCCACAATTCACGACCGCGACGATAAAGTCATCGGTTCCCTGAACTCCCTGGTGGCTGCTCTCGACGCCGACGTCGGCCCGGGGGGCTTGGCCATTGGCGATGCCAACCGCCCCGCTGGACTGAGCTCCGGCGACGCACAACGCTGGGATCGTCTCTATGCCGCTTCCCTTGGACTTATCGATAACGTCGGGATTCTTGCTGTTCGCGACGGCAACCTGCAACCCAAGCCACTCGGTGCCACTTTGATCGCCCGTACCACCCTGCGCTCGCACTATTTCTTCGCGCAGGACACTTGGCGCCTTACTCCTTCGTTCACTTTGACCTATGGGCTCGCCTACGGTTGGCAGACGACACCGCATGAGGCGGCTAATCAGCAGACTCTGATCGCCGATCACGACGCGGGCGACAAGATTCTCAATGCCTTCGACTACATCAATGCAAAGCGCGCTGCCGCCGAAAACGGTGAATTCTACAACCCGACTCTCTCCTATATTCCGCTCAGGGATAGCGGTCGCGCCGACGTCTTCAATCCGGATTACGGCAACGTCGCTCCGCGCGTCTCTGCCGCTTGGAATCCCGCCTTTCACAATGGTTTTCTCGGTCATCTGTTCGGTGACCGCAAGACTGTTCTGCGCGCTGGCTACGGCATCGCCTACGACCGCGTCAACACGGTCCAGAGCGTTATTATTCCTATGCTGGGCGTCGGTTTCGCGCAAACCATCAATTTGAAGCAGCCTTCCTGCTCGGCGTCCGCAACACCCGGCGCCAATTGCAACATCGCAGCGGGCGCAGCCGGTTCCGTTTTCCGCGTGGGGGTTGACGGGCAGATTCCCACTCCTCCGGAGCCCTCCGCTTTGACCTCACCCATCGTGCCGGATCAGGGCTATTCTGAAACATTGAGTTTCCAGAACGATCCCGATTTCAAAGTCGGCCGCAGTCACATGGTGGACTTCACCATCCAGCGCAGCCTCCCCTCCGGCCTGCTCCTGGAAGTCGGCTACGTCGGCAGGTTTGCCCGTCATTTGCCCGCCAGCGTCAACTTCAATTCCGTTCCGTACATGTTCAAGGACAAAGTTTCCGGCCAGACTTTCGCTCAAGCCTTCGACGCTGTCGCCACCGAGATCCGTGCCGGCACCGATTCGTCGTTGGTCGCCGCGCAGCCCTGGTTCGAAAATTTGCTCCCGGGCTTCGGCGGTCAGTGCGCGCCGGCGCTCTCGGCAACCGCTTGCTTTGCCTCGCAAAACTCCTCCGCCTTCGCCAACCTCAACCTCTCCAGCTTGTTTCTCAATATGGATGTCTATCGCGCTTTCCAGTTGGGACTGCCTTCTTTTGACAACACCCAGGTCGTTGACCTCTTCACCCGCACCAGCCGCGACAACTCCAATTACAACGCCTTGGTCGTTGATCTGCGCAACAACGCTTGGCACGGTTTGCTGTTCGATCTCAACTACACCTTCTCCAAATCACTCGACACCGTTGGCGCAGTTCAAAACGATGCGCGCTACTACTCCTCCAGCTTCAACCCGCATCTCGACTACGGGCCGTCCTTCTTCAATCGGCCGCACATTTTTAACGCCATCTTCAATTACGAGCTGCCCTTCAAAAGCCATCACGGGTTCGTGAACAAGCTCATTGGTGGTTGGTACACTTCCGGCATCTTCCGCGCCAGCAGCGGCGTACCCGAGCTCGTCACGGTTAGCGGCCAGCCCTTCGGTGGCGGCCTGATCTTCGGCACTCTTTCCGGTGAAATCGCCACTGTTCCAGTAGGCTCTCTGGGCGGTGGCTCGGTGCACGCCGGTATTTGCAGCTCCGGCGCAGGCTCCTCCGGCAATGCGCCGGATTGCTCAAGCCCAGGCACTGGAACCGGGCTGAACTATTTCGGTGATCCCGCCACAGCCATTTCGAAGTTTCGGCCGGCTTTGCTTGCCACTGATACCAATGATGGCCGCAACAATCCTGTACAAGGCCTTGGTTTCTGGAACCTCGACCTCGGCTTTGGCAAATCCACGACAATCGCCGAGAGAGTAAAAGCCGAGTTCTCATTCAACTGCTTCAACATCTTCAATCACACCAATTTTCTCGACCCGTCGTTCGACGTCACCAACCCCAGCACCTTCGGCGTGATCAACACCCAGCTCATTCCGGCGGACCGCCTCTCTGGTTCCCGCTGGATCCAGTTTGCATTGCGCCTTTCGTTCTAGGAGGGAACGGCGCGCCTTTTCCGCTACGACAACCTGGGCGAAGGACGTGCTTCGCTCATCAGGCTGATGCAGTCCGCTCGCAGACGCTCGCTAGTGCCGTTCGCGTAGTCCTGAGCCCAGTCTTCGCGTGCGCCGGCTTTGAAATTTGTGCTCCGCCGCCTTGTTTCCCGTTCCGGGACAAATCCCACTGACGCAGATTGTCACTAGCCGGAGATGTGCGTTCCATTGGCGAGAGTCTTCCAAGGTTTCGACAATGTGATGTGCGATTACCAACCCATTTGGGCATCCGCTCCAGGATGAGCCCGCTATAGTGACTCATGTGATCGGGCCGTCGCTTCAAGGGCGACGGAAGAATTGCGGCAAGTTTGGCCGCTTACTCCCGGTCGGTAGTTCGGGCTGAAGTTCTGTAGTAATAACGGCACGCCGACTCCGCACCATAAACAACAGGGCCCCATTCGACCAGGTTGAGATAGAGCTCCGGAATGCGGTGCTTGCCGAGGACTAATTCGGCCACCGGGACAAGCGTGAACTTGGCGCCTTTGCGAAGGACGGAGCGGCCGGTTCCGAAGAACAGGTTTTTTACCAGTTGTTGCGTAAGGGTGGAGCCTCCGCGAATGCGACCGCCTTCCATATCGTCTTCAGCAGCGATTTGCATCGCGTGCCAATCGAATCCATGATGCTGGTAGAAGCGAGCGTCTTCCGCGGCGATGACAGCATGCTGGACTTGATCGTGCCGTCGGGTTGCATCGTGCCAACCCGCCACATTCCCACCCAATTCCCACGTCGCTTTACAAACGTTCCTTTCTGAAACCGTCTCTTGGGCACTGGACCTCTTTTCGTGCCCGCGATTGACGGCGTTGCGATAGGAAGAATACTTTCGATTGGGCTAGACGGCAATGATACTGTCTGGCTAGAACTGCTGGTAACTGCATTTGCGTCTGAAGAAAACTGCACATCGAAAATGTTTTCGTGGATCAACACGGGAAACCGGCAAAGTTGGCCGTAGGCGCAAGGGTGACCGTCACCATCGAAGGCGACCAGAGCACACGCCCCCGACTTCAGAGCGACCAGCCGTAGCCGTCCCTCAGTACCCGCGCCACGCTATAATCAAATCCCCGTTCCTCCGCGACTCTCCCCTTAGCATAGGGAAGAATGGATGGTGGCGCGGAACGTAAAAAGTCCCACTCTCTAATTGTCAAACATCGCCCGACTGTAAATCGCGGCCCCATCCCCTCGGTCATTCTGGTTCTATTCACAGAAGAAATTCGGGAGCACGCACAAACACCAGCGCGCGCTCCCGAATAACCCAATGGGCGTCCGCGAGCCCTGGGAGGTTTCTTTTCACGA
>DATMZI010000183.1:0-12894 GCA_035607085.1 Candidatus Eiseniibacteriota bacterium
GTCATGCGGGATGGGATACCGACAGCGACAGGAAGTGACAGAAATACGCAAAGGAACCTGGAGGCGCATGCCTCAACGAAACCGAAAATATTTGCGACCAAACCCCGCGAATCGCATCTGATAGCCATCTCGAAGCAGGTCTGTGGGCCACGGTTTCACCGCAGTATCAAAACTTAGGCGACAATCCAGTCGCAACTCTGAACCGGTTTCTGACTCCAATAAGGAAGCCGGAGAGCGGGCCGTAAGGTTCATGGTTTGTTAAGGTTGAGTGGATTCAGACGCGATGAGTGCACCAAAAATGCATCTGGAGAAGAGCGAAGTCGAATTAATCGCCATGAGTTGCGCCGGCGACCGCGACGCCTTCTACTGCCTGGTCCAGCCGTGCGAACGCGGCGTTTTTACCGCCGCAATGTCCATCCTGAATAACGCCGCCGACGCGGAAGAAGTTGTGCAGGAAGCGGTCATGAAAGCGCTGGCGGCCCTCCCCCGTTTTCGCGGTGAAGCCAAGTTCAGTACTTGGCTCATCCAAATCACCATCAATGAAGCGCGACTGAAACGCCGCAAGGACCGCAGGCACCTCTACGATTCCATTGACGAGCAGCAGACCGATGACCAAGGGGACGCTTTCCCCAAGGACTTTGCCGATTGGCGGGAAATCCCTTCCGAGGAATTGCAAAGGAAGGAGTTACGGGAGGCCCTGAAGCGTGCCCTCGATTCGCTCGCTCCGAAATATCGCGAGGTGCTTATACTGCGGGACATCCAACACCTCAGTATTCAAGAAACAGCCCAGGTCTTGAATGTCAGTGAGGGGAATGTGAAGACGCGATTGTTGCGGGCGAGGTTCCAAATGAGGGATGCTCTCGCTCCAGGCATCGACGGAAGTTGGGCGTCCGGCAAGACGGAATATGAGAAGGTAAGGCCCTGGTAAGATTGGGGTTATGGGAGATTGAAACTTATCAGGCGGGTCCGAATCGAATGAGAGTGATTGAAATTAGCTGCTTAGAGGTATGGCGCGAGGTCTCGAACTTCATCGATGGAGAAGTCGATGCGGAGTTGCGCGCGCGTATGGAAGCCCACTTTAAGGGTTGTGCGCATTGCAAAGCCATCCTGGATGGAACGCGGAACGTTGTGAAACTCGTGGGAGACGGCGTGGAGTACGAAATGCCGCCTGGCTTCAGCTCCCGGCTGCAAGAAAAAATCAGAAACAAGTAAGCTCTCTAGCCCACAGGAACTTTGTCTGTTTGACGAACACTATCGCGCAGCGGCCCGCTCTTTTTCACTCAAGAACCACGTACTCTGAACCCCTCCGACCTGCTCGGGCACATCCGTATTGTTCACGTGCAAAGTGATCTTCCACTCGCCGTTAGCCACCTTCTTCCACGTATTGAAGTACCGGTAGCGCTTGCGAATCATTTCCCCGCCCGCCTTCGGCGCCAGGATGAATTCGTGCCAGCCGCGGTCAAATGCCACGGCGTCCATCACCGAAATCTCAATGATGATCGGAACGAATTTGACGGAATAGGACGCAAACAGCTTCGTCGCTTCCTCTGCCAGGCTCATTCGGGCGTCACTCCCGTATCGGCTTGGACTGCCTTCTGACATGTCCGTGAACCCATCAGGATGAAAAACGGCGAGCAGCCGGGCAGTGTCTCCGGAGAGATACGCCTCGCGCATTTCGGTTCTTGCCGCGTTGATCTTGTATGTGTCGTCCATCGAGTCGCACCTCGTGGAACCACTGAACGTCAAATTCTGGGATTCCGCAGACAGGGCAAAATAACGCAGCATCAGATGCAGACCGCCAGCCATCGGATTCAGAAAGTTACTGGTTTCCGCTTCGACAAACGCTACCGCAACTCGCTGATGCCGGAAGGATCAATTTTGAAAATCAGGGTATCGCCGTTTTTCACGACAGTGCCCTTGAGCCGCAGCGGCTGCCCCACATGATCGAGAAACGCCGCCTTCGCAAGCGGTTTCTGGTCCGAGTCGGTCAATTGAAGCACCCCAGGCTCGCCACGGAAATTGTTCGTGGCAAACAGAATGGGAACGCCTCCGCTGAGACAACGCGCAGCGCAGTCGCGGTGTACTTTGCCGCTGCCCGGGTTCATAACGCCGAGGTAGCATTTGCCGTCCACGATTTCCCCGTCCAACTCAAAGACTCCAAGGGTCTTTGCGGCCGCAGGAAGCGCCTCCGCTGACCCGGCCACCGAAATCGAGCCCTTGACCACTTCGATCATCGTCTGGCTGCCTCGATATATCAGCGTGCCCTTGAGGCGAACGGACTTGCCCTCAAATTCAAACACTTCGTCGTCGGCTCCATGTTTCCCCTCGGCGACCAGCAAGTAGTGCGATGAGCCGGAGTCCGGGGAACCAGGCCTCTTGACTAACAGAGTGGGAAAAGGCTTTCGCTCGATGATGCCTTCGAAGCTTCGCTGCTTCCCGTATTCGAAAATTGCGGGAGCGAACGTCCGCTGCACGGACGCGAACGTGAACGCGCCCATGACCGCAATCGCCATGAGAGCAATCACAACGGCTCGGATTCTGCGTGAAATCCCGGCAGGCGCTTTGGATACGTATCCTACGTAGAATTCGTTCATGCCGTTCTACTTTCTTGCGAAATCGCCGACGGCTCCACGCGCGTTCCTGGCGCAAGCGGGTTGGGATCGATCAACACGCGGCCCTCGACAATCCGGGTCTTAAAGGTCGCAACTTTCTCGGTGAAGGGCGGCGGAGACGCTCCGGTTTCCGGAAGATACTGATAGCCATGCCACGGGCAGGTCACACATCCATCGATGATCTTGCCTTCTCCCAAAGGTCCGTTCTGGTGACGGCAGACATTTGAAATCGCGGATACTTTCCCGTCGTATTTGAAAATCGCGACGCGCTCACCCCGAATCGAAACAACTCTCGCGCACTTTTCAGGAATGCTCTCGACCGCACACGCATCCACGAATTCCGTGGACGGCGTAGAGCCTGCGGAATCCACCTTGTTCTCTCGCGATGCCGCCGCGATGTGCAGCCCGATAACGATGATCAATCCGAGGCCCGTTGCGATCGCGAGCAACGGACTCGTTTCCGACTGCAAGAGTCCTAGAGTGACGTGACCGACCAAGGATGCGTACGCCACATACACCATCATGTGAAGAAACTTCCAGACCGGCGGAGTCAGGTTTCGCAGCCAGAAATCGTGACTGGTGGCAGCCATCAGAAACAGGATAACGAGCGCGAAGAACCCGAGCTGCTGAAAGGGGAACTCCGCGAGGCTCGTGAAATTCCGGTTGGCCGTCAGAAGACTGACGAGAGGACTCTTGTCGCCCAGACTATGAAACTGGATGATGCCAAAAACGCCGTGAACGGCCGCCAAAAGGAAAGTCGCCACACCCGAATGCCGCCGGTTGTAAAGAAGCGGCAAGAATCGCGAATCCAGCCGGCAGAGCGGCCCAATGCACAGAACGATATGAAGCAGGAGAAATGCCGCAGAACCAGCGGCACGAATGATCAGCGTTTCCGCGGTAACAAACGGAAACCACAAGTTCCCGAGCGTGATGAAGATTCCCAGATAGGAAACAATGCCGGCGAGCAAAACCAGGTCATACACTCGCTTCTGTCGATTCCAGCCGATGGCCGCGTATTGGTGGCTCATGTCGCGGCTCCGACGGGAACCGAACCCAGGACTTCGTTTTGCGCGACGCTGTATAAAACGAAGTAGCCGCCGGACGCAGCTGGAATTCTGTAGAGCTCGCCAGGTCCGAACTTGCCCAAGAGCTTTGCATTCGGACTGAGGGACGCCCCCGGTTGAGTCTCCGACCAGTAAACGAAAACGTCCGGAGCCAGAAATCCGGAGTCCGGAATCGCCAGAAACTCTCGCTCCTGTCCACCTTTTTTGTTTTCGACGAGACGCACCGTGAATTTCGATGAGCCGCGATTCAATACAAACTCCGTTCCCCTATTCCTTTGCGCGGGCTTGTTCTCTACTGTTCCGACGGCGGGGAGCGGAGCATGTCGCGACGCTAGGCCGGCAATGAACAGAACTGGCAGCGCAATACCGAGCGCGAAGAAAATAGTCCGGTGCATTTTTCGAAGAGGTTGAATCATCGATGCGGATTCCTCTCCAGTGGCGGCTCTACAATTCCTCTGGCCCAGCGGTGCAGCAGTAGCGGCCAAAACGCGACGGACCCGGGAAAAATCAAAATCCGAAAACCGACTCCGGTACCGACGGCTTGCGAGTCGATCCGCTTCACTCCCACGCATACAAACGCAACGGCGAAGACGACTCCGAGCGCTACATACAACGACAGCGCGTCGACGAACAGAACGGCAATTCGTTCAAACACCTTCACCCCCGATCGGTACGGCGACGCCCGTGATATGGCGGGTCTGCACGTCAGAAAGCGACAGCACCAGTTCAGCCACATCCTTCGGTTGAACCCATTTGGAGAAATCCGCGTTCGGCATGGACTTGCGATTTGCCGGCGTGTCCATCGTTCCCGGCAGAACCACGTTTGCCATCAATCCCGTGTCCTTATTTTCAAGGGCGACCGTACGGACGAGCATCGTAAGAGCCGACTTGAAGGTCACGTACGCTCCCAGCCCGGCATGCGGTTCAACCGCGGTCAGGCTTCCGATGGCCACGATTCGCCCGCTGGCCGATTTACGCAAATAGGGAATCGCGGCGCGGAAGGTGTAAAAGGCCGACGACAGATTCAAATCGCGCATCTGTTCCCACGTGGCATCATCGGTTTCAGCGACTGTTCTGCCCCCGGCGAATCCACCCATGACATGAACAAGAACATCGAGCCCACCGAAGCGCGTTGCCACCGACTGGATGGCGTCATTGGCGCTCGTGGCTTTCGTGAAATCTGCCGAAAGCGGAACGAAGTTCGCTTCTGAGAAATCCGCACTAGCAATGGACCTTGAGGCACCGACGACCGTTGCGCCCGTACCAAGAAATGCCTGCGTGATGAAGGACCCCAGCCCCCCTTTGGCGCCAGTGATCAGAACTATCCTCTTCTTCGACGATTCGTTGGGTTTCATGGCGGGATGCTTCCTCTGGGAGGTGAGAGCATGGTCCGCCCGAAAAGTTTCAAATCGAGGTTTCCGGGCGGCTTCCGTTGACGGGGTTACAGTTACGGGCTGCGCCAACGTCAAGAGATGTCTCGGAATAGAACCGATCGGTGAGGCAGGGGCTGCCGGTGCGATAACCCATGGAGACGCCCTCCCCGCCGCAACGCACCTCCGTATAACTGACCGTTGCCGCATCTTTGCGGTGAACGCAGATGGAGAAGGGACCCGGCACAGGGTCGTGGGACTGGTGCAGATTTCGGACCCAGGAAACCGGTTCCAGCGAACCGTACCCTTCAGCCTTCTCGCAGGCCCTTCCTCGCTCTCGCTGCGCCCGGGCATCGGACACGCTCGACGAAAACCAGTGCCCTTTCCGCCACGCAAATTCAAATTCTTGCCGTTGCAGACCGTCCCAGCGCCACTCGACGATGACCGATTCTTTAAGAAACGCGCCGATCAGCCGGAACGGCAAAACTCCGTTCAGATCGAGCTGCGAATAGCGGGCATGCGTATCCCCCACATCGTCCGCACCAATCAACCCCGGAATCAGCACTCCCCGGCTCCGTACGGCGGCGCTACCAAAGGGCGGCGCGACGTCGTTCCAGTTGAGAAGAGCCAAAAGGTTTCCATGGCTGTTGCAGCCAATCCATGTCCCGCCCGAACTTTCGCGTGGAAAAAGCGCAGTAGCGCCCGGGAAATCAAAACACTTTGGCGGAATGGCCCGAGCACGTGTCAGTTTTTCGTCGCGATTCATGCCGGCGACGTACCCGTCTTCCGTGGGGACGAAGGTCAACGTACACATGCTCAATCCGCCACCGGGAATTCCACGGCCTCACGGGAAAATGCCAGCCAGTCTTTGAAAACTGCTCGCAATCCCACCGGACGGCTTCCCCGGCGGCGATTTTCTGCGCCGATTCGGTAGACGATCTCCCATTGCCGGTAAAGTGTGGCATAGGCCGACCAGATCGAATTCGAAGAGTCATAAATGTTGGTCGCTTCGGAGGCTGCGCCGTTGAGTTCGATGATTTTGAAATTTCGCCCTGCACGCAACTCGCTGTCGCTTTCATAGCGAATGTCATAGCGCCCGACGAAAAAACCGGGCAGCTTTCGGCTGACGGCATCAAAGGCTTCTCGCAGCTCTTCCTTCAGAAGATCTGCGCCATCGAGGAAGACGCACCCCTGACAATGGTTTCCCGCCTCAACCAGCGTGAGGCTCCTTCCCGCTTCCAGGACTTCATCCGCGGCTGCTTCGAACCGCCTTAGATAGGTTTGCGAAATCAGGCGTGCTCTAGAATCCGCTTCGACCAGCTCCCGCACCGTTCGCACACCGTCTCCCACTACCGATGGGAATTCCTTCCTCGTAATGCCAAAAATATGGCCGCGTTCCTCGCCAGGGAAACGATAGTAGAAAATTCCAGCCTCTTTGGGGCCAGGCACGTATCGTTGGACGACGAGCGGGGCGGAAACCTTTGCCAGATATCCGAGAGCTTCCTCGAACGACTTGATTTTCTTGAAGCCTGCTCCTCGTTGCCCGGTATCGGGCTTCAGAACGAACGGAAACGCGATCTCATTCTCATCGCAGACTTCCCGGAGCCTGCAGTACCTCTGCCATTCGCTCCCCGCGGGAATCAAAAATGCGTCCGCGGTAAGTTCTGGTGAAGTTTCCATCAAGGTGCGAAGGATTTCAATTTTGGATTCGCCGACAACGCCGCCGTTCTTCTGGCTTGGATTCGCGACAGTCGGCAATGCCAAGCCACGGAATCGGATTCCCAGCCAGGCGCAGAAACCCGCCACGGGGATGTAGAAAAGCCAAGCTGGCCAAAACTCCCAACGGCGCATTCTCCCCGAAAGAAGGGAAAAACGAGCGGAGACTGCCGGACCCAGTTTTCGAAGCAACGTCAGAGACGCGTAGAGCGATAGTCCAACCAGGCTCGATATTTCCAGCTCATGCGCAAGACTACCGGCGTGCGAAGGCGCCAAACGTATCACCAAGAACGCCAGGAACACCCAAGCTGCGGCCGTAAGCGCCGTGATGGCCAAAAAGCTGGGAAGCGGCATGCGACGAAAGCCCGCAGAAAGGTAGGCCGGTAAACGAGTCCCCGGGAAAAATCGACTCACGGCTAATGCCAACTGGCCTTCGCCCTGCGCTCGCACACCTTCGTCCGAATTATGTTTCGAAAACCAACGTGCGAACCAAGGATGGCGAACCAGCGCAGGACCCATGCTGCGCGCTAGGGCGTACATGCCGAGATCCCCTGCCCACAAGCCTGCGAAAGCACTTACAAATGCTAGGCGCGGATCGAGCAACTTCGAAGCCGCGAGTGTTGCCGCCGTGATGGTGGCGCCGTCTTCCGAAAGGAACGCGCCGAAAATAATCGCAGCCATCAGAAACAGCGCGCCATATTCGTTCATGGAAGGGATCGAGGTCACGGGGCTCCTAGACCGCCGCCAAGGAAGACATGTGCTTCAGCGTGGACGGTGCGAATCCGAATTCCGCCGGAACGCTGACTCCGATCTGGTGGCAGAGCAGACGAATGATGGCGTAGTGATGAATCGCATGGCCGGCGCAGTAAGCGAGTTCCCGGCTGATGTTCGATTGGAACGTGGACGCTCCGGCGTTGCCGTAGCCGACGCTGTTGATCACTGTGCACTCGCGTGCGAGAGTTTCGTCCGTGTAACGCTTCAGAACCCTCAAAATGTCGCAGGTCGCGATGCTGCCGTAGGTGACTTCACTCTGCAGCCGGACATTTCTTTCGCGCGCATCGTAATTTATTTCGCGGCCTTGTAATCCCAGCGTAAGGCTCTGGAAGTGCTCAATGACGTGGCGGTAGTGCTGACCGATCGAGGCGTTGAATGGAGCGCCCGCAATTTGTGAGTACCTGTGATCATTCAGGTCAAATAACAAAGTAAGCCCCTGAAGCAGTACCTCTCGAGCGTCGGTCATCAGGGTCGATGTCTTCATCGCTGGCTCCACGGCTTTCGGCGAACTCTGGAGTACTTCCATCTGCAGTACGGCGCTCATGCGAGCCTCCTTCCAATTACAGGAATGGCGTTCCGGTGCAATACAAGATTGACCGCTGAGGCAACAAACACGATGACCGCCAAGGCGAACAACAATCCCTTATCGCCCTGTATCTCGATTCCTAGAATCGTCAGGTGACTCAGAATTGCGCCGGCCATTACGCCGAGCGCAAGAACCGAACCCAGCCAGGTGAACCGCGGTGTGAGAATCAGCACGGCTGCGATGAGCTCGGCGACTCCCGACCCGATACGGCCCCAGGGCTCCGCGCCGACCTTGGTAAAGATATAGACCGACTCCGGCGCGGCGGTAAATTTGAAGAATAGGGTTTGCAGCAGTATCACCGCCGCGGTAGCTCTGAGCACCCAGCTCAGAATGTTGAGGCCCAGTGGCGTTCTCATCTCGCTCATGTCCGTCGTTCCCCTTCTGAATGTGGCGTATAGCTGTGCCGTTGCTTACTGGGAGTCGGTGCCAGGACAAAAGTTTCACTTTTTGCAGGGGATAGAGGCCGAGCTTTTCTTGAAACTTTAACCGTTTCCGCCGATCAGATGTAATGGCGGAAGGGCAGCCTTAACCGCTTAACAACCTTTTGGGAGTACCGGTCGCGCAGATGCCCAATACATTCCTTCTCAGAGAGCTGCAAGCGTCGGGCATCGCGAAGCCGCTCGACAAGAATGGTCTTAATCTGACCGCTGGTGCCTACCGGCTGCGCTTTGCCGAATCCCTCGAGGACCTCGAAGCGGCTTACCGGCTGCGCTTTCTCGTATTTAACCTTGAACTGGGGGAGGGCCTCGAAACGGCCTATGAACGCGGCTACGACACCGACGAATTCGATGCCGTTTGCGACCACCTCATCGTCGAGCATGGCCGGACCCATCAAGTCGTGGGGACATATCGCCTGCAGACCGGAACTTCCGCCGCGAGAAACTTGGGTTACTACAGCGCGCGCGAGTTTGACTTCACGCCGTATGAATCCCTGCGCAGTTTTATCGTGGAACTCGGCCGCGCGTCCATACATCGCGAGCATCGGTCGTTTCAGGTGCTTTCGCTTCTCTGGAGAGGCATCGCCGCCTATGCCAAAGGACGCCAGGCGCGCTACCTCATTGGTTGTTCCTCGCTGACTTCGCAAGATCCCCAAGTCGGCTCCGCAATGTATGGCTCGCTCCAACGCCATCTGGCGGACCCCAAGTTCAGAACTACGCCCCTTCCCGATTACGACATGCCAATGCTTCCAGTCGATTCGACTGATGCAAAGATACAGCCGCCCAAACTACTTCGCGCCTACCTTTCGATCGGAGCAAATATTTGCGGGAGGCCAGCGCTCGACCGCGAGTTCAAGACCATCGATTTCCTGACGCTGCTGGATCTGGAATCGATGTCCAGCTGCGCGAGCTCGCGTTTTCTCTTCTGAAAATGCGGCCCACCCGGTTCATTCAGCAGGCAGGGTTTGCAGGCTTCATCTTCAAGCGTTGAAACAGACGTTGACTCAATCCAACTGGCAACTCGATCAAATCGCTCTCGTTCACTAGATAAATGATCTGACGAAGCCCGTCGTACAACGCGCTGCAGCCATCGCACCGCAAGAAGTGTCTTTCGATCCGCAACCGCAGATCCACGGTGATGTCATCTTCCATGTAGTTGGCAAGTTCCTGGCGTACTTCCCGGCAGCTGATTTCCATATCGAGTCTCTTTCTGCCGCGCCTTGAAACGTGCAGATCGACGAAGCGAATCCTCATCAGATTCACCAGAGTCCAAAAAGTCGCGCTTTTTTTGTGTGATTGTTTTTGCGGCAAAATGTGAAACATTCCGCGAACCTTCGTATCCCACCACTGCACGGCGAACTACAGGGACTCACAACTGGATGCGAGAAAAAGCATCCGTGAATCGTTTGCGATTCAGAACGAGTCTCGAGAGTCCACGTCGAAAACAAAAAGAGGAAGGTTCATGAAAATGTCTCGCATCTTGAAAGTAATCGCTGTCGCTCTCGTAGTCACGGCGTTGGGTATCGCGGCTTCTGGCTCGTTCGCGCAGAGCGGCTCGCATACTTCATCGCCATTCCAAGGCCCCAAAGCCAACAAAGGCACCGTTACGCACAGCACAAAGGACGGCAAAAGCGTCCTGACGCTGTCGGACGACTTTGTGGTTCCCGATACGCCCGACCCGCACTGGCAGGTTGTCGATTCCGACGGAAACGTCTATCAGCTCGACAAGCTCAAGACCAAGGCGTTCGTCGGCACTAATTACAAGAAGGAAATCGTAGTGCCGAGTTATGTGAAGAACGTCAAGAAGGTCGTGATCTGGTGCGCCTTCGCGGAAGTAAATCTCGGGGAAGCCAGCTTCAGCTCCCCGGTGATGTAGTTCGGGCCACAGTCCCAGGGGCGGGCCGTCGTTCCAGGTGGAACCGGCGACCCGCCATCCAAATCTCGTAAGGAAAGAGAATCGTTATGACTTTTCGTAAGATCGTGTTTCTCGCAATATGGCTTCTCACGGGCTCGGTTAGTTTCGGCCAAACCTCCGACAAAAAGACCCTGACGCTCGATGGCGCGGAACGTGTCATCGCCGCAGCAAAGGCAAAAGCGCAGGAACTGAAATCTCCAGGCGGCGTGATCGCTGTCGTGGATGCAGGCGGCAACCTGATGGCGCTGGCGCGACTGGACGGCACCTTCGCCGCGGGCGCAAACATCTCCATCGGCAAGGCGCGCACGGCGGTCCTGTTTCAGAAACCGACCAAAGTATTCGAAGACATCATCAACAAAGGGCGCACGGCCATGGCAGCGCTGCCCGACTCCTTTTTTACGCCGCTGCAAGGCGGAATTCCCGTGGTTCTTGACGGGCAAATCATTGGCGGTGTCGGAGTAAGTGGCGCGTCCAGCGCTGCACAGGATGAAGAGCTCGCCATCGCCGGCTCCGAAGTCGCGAAGGCGTTCGGTTCCGAAGGAGCTGCGGCCAGCCTCCTTCCCGTGACGTACTTTGCCAAGAAAAATGTCGATGAAGGCTTTGCGAAAGGCTCCGTGCTGTTCGACGGTGCTGGCGGACGCAACTACATGGTTCATGCGAGCCGCCGCGAGACTCCTGGCATGGTCGAAGTGCACACGAAGGACACCGACATCCTCTACGTCCTCAAAGGTACGGCTACCGTCGTTACCGGCGGAACGATGGTCGATGGAAAGAACATTGCGCCCGACGAGATTCGCGGTCGCGAAATTACCGGTGGCGAAACCAGAAAGCTTATTCCCGGCGACGCCATGATCATCCCGAACGGAGTTCCTCATTGGTTCAAGGAAGTTCAGGCTCCGTTTCTTTACTACGTCGTTAAAGTTCGCTAAGCCGGAGAGATTCCAATGAAAACTCGTCTGTTCTTTTTCTCTCTCTGCGCGAGCTTCGCCTTCTCCGTTCAACCCGTCACAGCTCAGAACTGGGCGGCGCAAGCTCCGCCCTACGGCCGCCCGGACGCAACGATCGACCTGCGGACCAGGGAAGGCGTGCAGCTGATTAAGGGTGACTGGCGCTACAGCGATGTGCAGATTCTCGAGGTAGATGCAAAGGGCCCAGGGGCCGATCTGAGACCCTCCGGAGCACCCGTCAGGACGTACGACTACTCGCCGCACGCTGGTATTGCCGGATTCGACGACTCTAAGTGGACCGTGCTCGATCCAGTAACGCTCGACGCACGGCGTGGCAACGGAAAAGTCAGTTTCAACTGGTACCGCCTTCGCGTTACCTTGCCGCAAACCGTCGGCGCTCTTTCTGTGGCAGGCTCGACAGTTTCGTTTGAAATCGTTATCGACGATTACGCCGAGATTTGGGTGAACGGCAAGCTGACAACCGTTCTCGGTCAAAGCGGCGGATCCGTCGTCAAAGGATGGAACGCCCCCAACAAGGTGATCCTGACCGGCAACGCGCAACCCGGCGAGCAATTCGAAATTGCAGTGTTCGGATACAACGGCCCGGTGTCCCGTGCCCCGGAAAACTTTATCTGGGTGAAATCGGCGACACTCGACCTTTATAAAGCCGGCCACGGTTCCGGCATTCAGCCGGTCGACACGAAAATCATTCGCAAGGACCCAACTCTCGACACCATCATCTCGCCAGATGCGAAGATTGAAAAACTTGCCGGCGGCTTCCAGTTCGCCGAAGGCCCTGTCTGGGTGCGCGAAGGCGGTTACCTTCTCTTCAGCGATCCCAACAACAATTTGATCTACCGCTGGTCGGAAGACGACGGCGTTTCCATCTATCGCACGCACAGCGGATATTCCGGAACTGATATCGGTGAATATGGCCAACCCGGTTCGAACGGACTGACCCTCGACGCCCAAGGCCGCGTCACCATCAACGAACACGGCAATCGCCGCGTTACACGGCTTGAGAAGAATGGGGTGTTGACCGTCCTCGCCGACCGCTACCAAGGGAAGCGGCTCAACAGTCCGAACGATCTTGTGTATCGCTCCGACGGCGCGCTGTACTTCACCGATCCTCCGTTCGGCTTGCCGAAGTTCTTCGACGATCCGCGTAAGGAACTTCCCTTCAGCGGTGTCTATTGTCTGATCCACGGCGAACTGAAACTTGTTAGCACCGACCTGACGGGCCCGAATGGGCTCGCGTTTTCTCCCGACGAAAAATATCTCTACGTGGACGATTGGGACGACAAGAAAAAAATCATTCTCCGTTATGACGTCCAGCCGGACGGATCGCTTACCAACAAATCCATCTTTCTCGACGCAACCACCGAGCCGGGTGAGGACGCCTGGGATGGTTTGAAAGTCGATCGCCTCGGCAACGTCTATGCCTCCGGCCCGGGCGGGCTCTGGATCATTTCG
>DATMZI010000185.1:0-53413 GCA_035607085.1 Candidatus Eiseniibacteriota bacterium
GGTCCACGCTCAAGCCAATGATCTTGGTGTTACGCTTGTCGAATTGCGGCTTGAGTCCCGCCATGTAACCCAATTCTGTCGTACATACCGTCGTGAAATCCTTCGGATGGGAAAACAAGATGGCCCAGCCATCTCCGATCCATTCGTGAAAGTTGATTTTGCCCTGCGATGTTTCCGCCGTGAAATTCGGCGCTTCATCATTTATGCGCAACATGCCTTTTCTCCTGCAATCGTCTTCTATCCAGTTTGGATGACTGGTGGACTACCCGCGGACCTGGGTGTTTAGGCGAAGTGTAAGACAATTCGCCAAGCAAAACAAACTGCGGCAAAATCCCGGCTAAATACCCGATTTCTTGAAATGCGGCGGTGACTCGATCTATTTTCCGGCCGCCGAGCCTTTGCCAACAAGCCTCAGAATTTCCTCGCCATAACGCATCAGCTTGCTTTCGCCGATTCCTTTGATGCGCGACAGGGCTGCCAGGGTTCGCGGCCGTGCCGAGGCGATCTCGAGCAGCACCAAATCGTGAAAGATCACAAAGGCCGGGACTTTATCCTGCCGTGCACGTTCGCGCCGCCAATCCATTAAGATTTGCAGGAGCGGAGAATCTAGCTTCGGAGCGGATTTGATTGTCTTGGCTGCAAATTCCCTTCCGGCCGCCGCTGGAAACCCTCTTCGATCACGTTTCCGGTTGCTTGCTCGCAGCGCCGAAGGAACAACCGCCACCTGTTGAATCACCTCGACATCCGACAAGTCGCCCAGGGCAAAACCACCCAGACAAAAATCGCAGGCACCGCATTTCCCCCAAGCTACCGTTTCGCCGAAATGTGCGCAGATGCGTTTGTGGCGGCACTGTTGGGAAGAAGCAAAACCGGTAATATCGCGGTAGCGCTGCCAGCCGCGCGCTTTCTCCGCCTCGTCTGCGACTTGTTCGATGAAGTAAGCCAAGAGCGCGGTGTCCCGTTTCTGCCAGAGCATCACACAATCGGAGCGCATACCATCGCGGCCGGCTCGGCCCGCTTCCTGGTAATACTGTTCCAGCGACTTCGGCAGCGCCAGGTGCACCACCGCGCGCACATTGGGTTTGTTAATGCCGAGGCCGAAGGCGATCGTACCTACCAGCACGTTCACCTCGTCGGACATCCACCGCTCCTGATTCCTCTGTCGTTCGGCACTGTCCATTTTTGCGTGATAACCGATCGCAGCGATTCCTTCTTCTGCTAGCATCGCCACGGTGCTGCCTACTCGCTTGATGGTCGGAGAATACACAATCGCTGGATGACCCTCATGTTTTTTTAGGATGGCGAGCAGCCGGTCGGTTTGTGTGAAGTTGTCGGATTCCAAAACCTGGTAGTTGAGATTCGGGCGGTGGAAACTGGCGATGAATTTTCCGGGATCTTTCAGTTTCAACTGCTCGATGATGTCGTGGCGCACTCGATGCGTTGCGCTGGCTGTGAACGCGGCGATGGGCGCAGCGGGGAATTCCTTCTTCAGTAGTTTCAGCTCGCGGTAGTCGGGACGGAATTCATGGCCCCATTCGGAAATGCAATGTGCTTCATCGATCACAAAAAAGGAGACCGGCACTTTCTTCAACCAGCCAATCATTTCGGGCTTGGCTAACCGCTCCGGCGACAAATACAGCAGGCGAAGCTCGCCACGCTCCGCGCGTCGTTCCGTCTTGCGTTGCTCGTTCCAGCCCTGGCTGCTGTTGAGCACCGCGGCAGAAATTCCCATTTGCGTCAGCTGCGCGACCTGGTCCTGCATCAGCGCAATCAACGGCGAAACTACGATTGCCGTTTTTTCGCTTTGCAGCGCCGCAGGTAGCTGGTAGCACAACGACTTGCCGCCGCCCGTTGGCATCACCACGCAAGCGTCGCGCTCCGCCAGAATATCGCGCACGATCGCTTCCTGCTTAGGCCGAAACGCGTCGTATCCCCAGTATCGCTTCAGCGCCTCTTTGATTTTCTCTGCCGGAAGCATGCCGCGCTATTCTCCCACGAACAGAGCAACGCAGTTCGCGATCAGGCCTAATTGAAGCGGACATATTCAAAGTCGATGGATTGAGTATTGATGCCACGTTCGGGGGGCGCGATCCAGCTGGCCATTTTGCCGCGCTCGAAGACGCCATGCATCAGGCTGTGCACGAAGGCACGATCGTCGGAAGTTGGCAGCCATTGATCCTGACGCGCGATGAATTCTTCGTGGCTGATGGGCGTGCCTGCAGGACTTGTCGCCACGTTGGCCCAACTTCCGACGGTACGGCGGAAGCGCGTGCTCGGCAATTCCATACGGTGCGGGTGGCCGGATTCTTCGAGATGACGGTTCCAGCGGGCCAAGCCTTTTTCGCAGTCGCGGACGTAGGCTTCGCGGACCACTTCGTTAACCGCATTACGCGTAGGGATTTGTTCGGGGCGAACCCCGCCCTTTCCGTCCGGTAATTCCAGCGTAAACGTGGAATCGGCTTCCAGGTGGTCTTCGTATTTGATTTCGTCCGGGCGGCCTTTCAGGCCATTCGCAAAATAGGAAGCGGCATTGGAGGACGAGTCCCCGCCAAAAAGATCAAGCGACGAGCTGAACCAGAAATTCAGGTATTTCTGGATGGTGGGCAGGTCCACGACACCCGCTTTGCGCAGCGATACAGAATCATCGGTGCCGAGTTCTTTCATCACTTCGACCGTGCGCTTGATGACGCGGCCAATGCCGGTGTCGCCGACGAACATGTGATGCGCTTCTTCCGTCAGCATGAATTTGCAGGTACGGGAGAGCGGATCGAAACTGGATTCGGCAAGCGATTTGAGCTGAAATTTTCCGTCACGATCGGTGAAGTAGGTGAACATATAAAAACTGAGCCAGTCACTGATCGGCTCATTAAATGTAGATAGAATGCGCGGTTTGTCGGCGTCGCCGGAGTGGCGCTCGAGTAACTCTTCGGCCTCCTCGCGGCCATCGCGCCCGAAGTAGGCATGAAGAAGATAAACCATCGCCCACAGATGGCGGCCCTCTTCGACGTTCACCTGAAACAGATTGCGCAAATCGTAAAGCGACGGCGCGGTGTGGCCGAGCATACGTTGTTGCTCAACGGAAGCCGGTTCGGTATCGCCTTGCGTGACAATCAGACGGCGCAGCGTGGAACGATGCTCACCGGGAACCTGCTGCCAGACCGGCTGGCCGAAATTGTCGCCGAATCCGACGCGGCGATCTTCTTCCGGGTCAGCAAGAAAAATTCCCCAGCGGTATTCCGGCATGCGCACGTAGCCGAAGGTGGCCCAGCCTTTGGTGTCCACGCTGATTGCGGTGCGGAGATAAACATCTGAGGCATTGAAATCGCTGGGGCCGAGGCCATGCCACCAGTTCAGAAATTCCGGTTGCCAGTGTTCAAGCGCGCGCTGCAACGTGCGGTTCGAACCGAGGCTAACGTTATTGGGGATACGGTCCTGATAATTCGATTCCATCACACACGCTCCCGGTCGAATTTTGGTTTCGACCCTTTGCCAAAAAGCTTTAGCGCGCCCTGTTCGCCGGTGGCGTTGGGGCGGATGAAAATCCAGTTCTGCCAGGCAGAAAGGCGGCCGAAGATTTTTGTTTCCGTGGTTTCCGCGCCGGGAAAACGGAGACTGGCCTCCATGCCGGTGAGCGCGTCGGGAGAAAGGCTGGTGCGCTCTTCGATGGCGAGGCGAAGTTCGTCTTCCCAGTCGAGGTCGTCGGGTGCGACGGTGACAAGGCCAAGTTCGATGGCAGCTTCGGAACCTAATGGTTCGTTTTGAATGGCTTGAAGTCTTGCGAGGGCCTCCGCGTGGCCACTGAAGCGAGTTTCGAGGCGGCCGCGGCCGTTGACCATGGGCAGCAGGCCAAAATTCATGGCGGTCAGCGCGATCTGTGAAGCGGCTCGATTTGTGGTCGCTTCTGCTTCCGGTTGCGCGAGCATGTAGGAACGGTCCGCGGCAAGGGCGAGTTCAAGCAGTGTTCCCGCAAAACAAGAGTTCGGCTCGATGATGGCGAACATGCTGCGTGAAGAAACATCGAAACGAGCGAAAGTGCGGCGTAGCAGGCCAACCGTTTCGCGGACCAGCCAATCTTCGCGGGAGCCGGCGAGGATTTTGTCGAGTTCGAGAATCGCGTCCATCGAGCCTTCGGTTTTCAGCAGCAGCAAACCGAGTTCGGGTTCGTTGGTGCGCAACATCAACATGGCGTCGTCCAGCTCGCGAGCCATGGCGAGCGGCCACCATGAATCACCGGCACTGTGAATTTCGGCGATGGTTCGCGGCTGCGCACCTTGGGGGCTGCGGACGGTGATCGTTGCGGTGCGGGCTTCGCGATCGAAGCCAACGTCAGCGTATGTGTAGTGATAACCGACGTCGTCGATTTGTCGTCGCAGCGGATGAAGTTCAATTCCCTTCACCGCGGCGGCACGTGTTGAGGATGCAACCAATTTTTCGGCGCAGGATTGAACGGTTTTGGCGAAATTGGCGGGCGCTGCGATTTCGTCCACCAGGCCCCAGGACTTCGCTCGTTCGCCTTTGACGCCGTCGGGATTGGTGCAGAACATATCGGCGAGGTCGCGGCGGACTTTGCGTTTCTCCACGACGCGAGTGAGGCCGCCGGTGCCGGGCAGAACGCCAAGGAGCGGCGTTTCCGGCAGGCTGACGGCGCTGGAGCGGTCGTCGATCAAAACAATTTCGTCGCAGGCGAGCGCGAGTTCATAACCGCCGCCAGCGGTGGTGCCGTTGAGCGCGGCAAGAAATTTCAAGCCGTCGTGGCGACTGGAGTCTTCCAAGCCGTTGCGGGTTTCGTTGGTGAATTTGCAGAAATTCACTTTCCAGGCGTGGGACGAGGTGCCCAGCATATAGATATTGGCGCCGGCGCAGAACATTCTATCTTTGGCGCTAGTGAGGATGACGCAGGCGACTTCGGGATGCTCGAAGCGGATGCGCTGAAGAATGTTGTGGAGTTCGATGTCGACGCCGAGATCGTAAGAGTTTAGTTTGAGTTTGTAGCCGGGGCGAAGGCCGCTCTCTTCGTCCACGTTCATGGCGAGCGTGGCGACGCGATCCGAAATGGAAAGTTTCCAGTGGCGGAGTTCGCGGGAGTCGGCGTTGAAGAGAACAAATTCTTTGCTGGCAGCGGTTTGCATTGCGTTTCGCGACCTCAATGGAGCGTCTGGGGGCAGTATAACGCCGTGCGGAAATGCGGACCGGAACTATAGTGCCGATTTCTTCAGGAAGGAATTTCGGGTGTTTAGGAATGCGGCAGCGCTGCTGCCGTTTTTGCAGTCCCATCCCTGTTCACACCCACAGCGGGAACATGCTGCCTCAGGGCCGGCGCGGCGCTTCCAGCGGAATGGCGTTCCCGGGAAAGACTACGATACGAGGCTGAGGAGGGAGCAGAGAGTGTGTTTGAGGGGTTGGGCGGAGGTGTCGAGGACCGCGTCGGCTTGGCGATAGAGGACTTCGCGACTGTAGAGGATGCGGCGGAGGTCGCGCATGGCCTGACGGCTTTGCGCGATGGGGCGCCGGTCGCCTTGCTTGATCACGCGAGCCATGTGCTCTTCGGGCTTGGCGCGTAGCCAAACGGTGAAACAGGTGCTTAGCAGGCGATTGTAGTTGGCGGGGTCGGAGACGATGCCGCCACCGGTGGCGAGTACAAAACGGGGATAGCGCTCGAGGATGCGGTCGAGGGCGATGCGTTCAAGGCGGCGGTAACCGGCCTGTCCGTAGAGATCGAAGATGATGGCGAGCGTGACTCTGGTGTCGCGTTCGATCTGGCCGTCGAGTTCGATGAACGGGCACTGCAGGCGCTGGGCAAGCAATGAACCCAGAGTGGACTTACCGGCGCCGCGAAGGCCAATGAGCGCGATGCGGGCGCGGCGCGTGGCGGCGGATGCTCCTCCGAATTTTTCGAGAAGAATTTTGTGGGCGTGGTCCAGATCGGTGGGAGGTAGTTTCTTGAGGAAGTTGGTGGATTGCTCGAAGGCGGGGGAGGCGGGAAGATTTTCCGCGGCGAGCGTTTCCATGGGTACATCGAGAACGCGAGCAAGGGCGCGGAGACGAACGACGGAGATGTTGCCGCCGCCGAGCTCTACTTTGGCGAGGAAACGAACGGAGAGTTCAGTTTGTTTGGCGAGTTGCTGCTGGGTGAGGCCGCGGCGAGCGCGGGCCTCGCGTAGACGGACTCCCAGTTGCTGCAAGTAGGCGGACATGGATTTTGGGGCGGATCTGTTCGCGGCCGCTAGCGCACGGGTATGGCGGCGTCGTGAGCGTTTTTTCTTTTGGTGGGATGAGGAACGATGTGGCATTCCCTGTCGATACTACAAGGGGGAAAAGAGGATAGTCCAGAAAAGGTGCAGGTGGGGAAGAACTGGCGGCGGAACGGGTGAGCGGAGAACGCGAAGGCCAGCTCGACGGCCCTTGCGATCCGCTAACCTTTCGCCTCGGATCAGGCTGGGTAGGGGGCTTTCACCCCAGCAAAGTATCGAAACATGCTCGGCCCAAAACAAAACGGGCTGACGGATGGGCGCCAGCCGTTTTGTTTTAGCGGAGCCGGTTAGGCCCTGGAAGTAGTTAGAAGGAGAAGCGGAAACCAAATTCGCCAATGGTTTACGGGTGTGACCTACGAGAAAAGGGACGAATAAGAAGGGGTTATCCTAATTTTCATATATTTAGTTGTCGCCGGCTAACGTTTTCGCGGAACAAACTATTTAAGCAGGTGGGTTGGAGCGCGTCTCAGAGCCGAAGGCTCGACTCGAATGCAAATCCAAGCGACCTCAGCGGGATTTATTCCGCGCGATTGACGGCACTCGCGGTCGGTAGCATCATCTTGCATTCATCGAAAGGAACAGCAAGCCTTGGCAAAATCACGTTCGAACAAATCAAGGAAGCCGGATGCGAGAAGTAAGGCGAAGCGCCAGACCGCGGCAAAGGTGAACGAGTCATCTCGAGGGAAGCCGAACAAAGCTTTTTCCCTGAAATTGGAGGATCTCAATGCACAGATAGCGGTGCATTGGAAGGAGGAGGAGCATATTCCTCCGCCAGCGAGTTTTGTGGCGCAGGCTAATTTGATTGATCCAGGATTTGTGGAATCGTTTCGCGAGGAAAATTTTCCGGAGTGCTTCCGGCAGTACGCGGATTTGCTGGACTGGGAGCATTACTGGCATACCACGCTGGACACGTCGAAGCCGCCGTTCTGGAAATGGTTTGTCGGTGGGAAGCTGAACGCCTGTTACAACTGCGTGGACCGGCATCTAGCAAAGTACAAGAACAAGGCGGCGTTTATCTTTGTGCCGGAGCCGGAGAACGACGCGCCGCAAGTGCTTACCTACCGCGAATTGTACGTGCGAGTGAACGAAACGGCGGCGATGCTACGCGATTTTGCGGGGCTGCAGGCGGGCGACCGCGTGACGATTCACATGCCGATGATTCCGGAGCTGCCGATCACAATGCTAGCCTGCGCGCGGCTGGGTGTGGTGCATTCGGTGGTGTTTGGCGGGTTTAGCGGAGAGGCTTGCGGGCTTCGCGCGGCGGACTCAGGTAGCCGCGTGCTGATTTACGCCGACGGGTACTGGCGAAACGGAAAGTGGATCGATCACAAAGGGAATGCCGACATTGCCATCGAGACGGCGAAAAAGGAAGGCCAGCAGATTGATAAAGTCATGGTGTGGCGGCGATATCCGCGCAAGGCGACTTCGGAAGCGCCGATGGTGATGGGGCGCGATTATTTTGTGGACGAAGTTTTACAGGACTACGCGGGTAAGGTTGTTGAGCCGGTTTCGCAGGATTCGGAAGCGCCACTGTTTTTGATGTACACCAGTGGCACGACGGGAAAGCCGAAAGGGTGCCAGCACCGGACAGGCGGATATCTGGCGTACGTTGCGGGAACCTCAAAGTATTACCAGGACATTCATCCGGGCGACGTGTATTGGTGCATGGCGGATATTGGATGGATTACCGGGCACTCGTACATTGTGTATGGGCCGTTGGCGCTGGCGGCGACGAGCGTGTTGTATGAAGGAGTGCCGCAGTATCCCGATGCGGGGCGTCCGTGGCGTATTGCGGAACGGCTGGACGTAAACATTTTCCACACGTCGCCGACAGCGATTCGCATGCTGCGCAAGGCCGGGCCGGGCGAGCCGGCGAAGTACAACTACAAATTCAAGCACATGACGACGGTGGGCGAGCCAATCGAGCCGGAAGTGTGGCGCTGGTATTTTGATGTAGTCGGCAAAGGCCACGCGGCGATCGTGGACACCTGGTGGCAGACGGAGACGGGAGGAGTTTTGTGTTCAACAAAGCCGGGGATGGACCCGATGAAGCCCGGGAGCGCCGGGCCGGCGGTACTGGGAATTTATCCGGTGATTTGGGATGAGAACCGCAAGGAAGTGAAGCCGGGACAAAATGCAGCGGGGAACATTTGCATTCGCAATCCATGGCCAGGGATCATGCAGACGGTTTGGGGCGACCCGGATCGCTTCACAAAGCAGTATTACGCGAAGTACTGCAAAGACGTGAACAGTACGAACTGGCGGGACTGGCCGTACTTTGCGGGCGATGGAGCAATGGTCCCGGCGGATGGATACTACCGGATTTTGGGGCGAGTGGATGATGTGATCAACGTCGCGGGCCACCGCCTGGGGACGAAGGAGATCGAGTCGGCGTGCTTGACGGTGAATGAAATTGCCGAAGCGGCGGTGGTCCCCGTGGTGGACGAAATCAAGGGGCGCGTACCGGAAGTCTACATTTCGATCAAGCCGGGCATGAAGCCGAACAAGCAGGTAATTGATAACGTCACTCAAGTCATCGAAACGATGATCGGTAAGATTGCTCGACCAAAGCGAATCCACGTAGTGCCAGACATGCCGAAGACTCGCTCAGGGAAAATCATGCGGCGGGTGCTGGCGGCCATTTCGAATCGAATGCACACGGGAGACATTACAACGCTGGCGAATCCCGACATTGTGGAGCAGATTCGCGAACTGGTGCAGGGGCGCGCGGCAACACCGCTGCAGGAAGGGCCGGCGGATATCAAGTTGTTCGGCGAAGAGGGCTGATGCCCGCATCGAGAAATTCCTTTTCAATTTTCATCTTCGATGACCAATCCTTGTAGAGAATCAACGGCGGATTGTTTGTCATCACCCGAAAGCGCATAAATTTCAATCGTCAGAAGATAGTTTTCGGAAAGCGTCTGTATGTAGGTTTGCAGGATGCGCTGACCGCCCAGGCTGCGCTCGAAGTCTGCGCGCAGGAATGAATGATCCTTCACCCGATATTCTTGGGGCATTCCGGTGATCTCGGCTCCGGAACCTGTGGCCATGGCAGCACTCATCTCGGCAAAAGTGTCCAGCCGCAGAGAACTGGCGCGTGAAGGGGTAGCGGCGATGCGGATACATGGAAAGGAAAGACGCTGACCGTCTCCGTCACCCCTGCGCGAAGAGTAGAAAATGACTTTCGAGCTCATGACGTTGAGATTTCCCGCCATTTCGGGGTGCTGTTGGAGGATCGACGCCCTGGCCGCAGCTTCCGTTTTTTCGTTCAACCGGTGTAGCGCTTCCGGCCTCGCTGCGACCCAGTTGTGCGGGAACTCGTAGGTAAGGCTCAGAGCTTCATTCTTGAAGATATTGCCGGAGACTTTGCCGGTCTCAATGCCGGAGAGGGTTGCAGCGTCGGAATCGGAATCATTGTTCCTCGTGCTGCTTGAACCGTCGGCGGGAGCATCAGCATTGCGGGATTCGT
The DNA here is from genome assembly GCA_035607085.1 of Candidatus Eiseniibacteriota bacterium. Taxonomy (GTDB): domain Bacteria; phylum Acidobacteriota; class Terriglobia; order Acidiferrales; family UBA7541; genus Acidiferrum. Next base: position 9,721 of record DATMZI010000185.1, read on the forward strand.
TCTGCGGACTTTGCTCGGCCCGTTGCACTTGCTGATCCTTGGCACTCGCAGTGGCCGCGGCCGCCAGACTCGGGTCAGACGGGCGTTTCAGGGCTTTGTTGATGGCGTCCTCGAGTTCCTGCTGCGTGGTTTCGCCGAAGCCGGATTGGCGAAAACGCATAACGCCATCCTTGTCGAGAACAATGTACGTAGGAAACGATTCGATCTTGAAGCTCTGCAGAATCCCGCCTGACAGGTCAATGTATTCCGTCCAATTCATTTTTTGCGCTTCGATGAAGGTGCGCCACACGTCTTCATCATCGTCGGAGCTGACGCCCACTAGTTCAAGGCCCTTGCCGGCGTATTTCTTCTGAAGGTTTTGCAGTGTGGGGACGGATTCGCGGCAGGGTGGGCACCAGGTGCCCCAAAAATCCAGCAGCACGACCTTGCCGCGCAGCGAAGCATTGGAAATCAATTTGCGCTCGTGAGACGTAAAGGAAAAGTCCGGGGCAAAAGGCTCGCGGGCGCGGATCGGATTGGCGATCATACGCTGCGCCTCGGCGAAGTCGCTTTCGTTGACTCCAGGATGACCACTAAACTCTTTCAGCTCGGCGATCCCCTCTTGGTCTCTTTCCTGCTTGAGAAGAATGAAGCCAAGGTTGTAATGCGCAACTGCATTGGATGGATCGAGAACAATTGCCTGGCGAACATCGGCTTCGGCTTCCTTCAGCCTCTTGTCGCCTGGTTTTGACGAAGTCTGGACCAATAAATTGGCGTGGGCCAGGTGAGCCCGAGTTGCCAAAACTTTGTTGTCTCCGGCGGCCTTCAACGCTTTTTTGGTGTCGTCGAGAGAGGACGAAAAGTCGCCCAGCTTTCGATCTACGGCGGCGAGCTTGAGGTAGGCTTCAGCCGAGGTGTGATGAGAGGCCTTGTCCGCTTTCTTGTAAGCATCCTGCGCCAGTTCGTATTTATGTTTTGACTGGTACAGGTCGCCTTGCGAAAGCGCCTGTTGCACAGGGTCCGAAAAATTCTGTCCTCGAATAACGGCTGGACAAACTACCAACAAGAAAGCAAATCGATAGACCGACCCCATCGATTACCTCCGCCTAAAGTGCCGGAATCATACCACCGCCGGACAATTTCTCGGCAAAATCCCGCAAGCTCTGCTCAAATTGAACAATAAAGAAGCGTCATTGCGCGGCGCCACATCGTGTCTGTATCGCGGCGAGGACGTCCGGGTCGAATTGAGCACTTTGCCAGCCGGTGGTGGAGCAAACTTCGTTGGCGGTGAGACCCAATGCGCCGCGAAAATCGGCGCCATCGACGCGGGCACCATCCATCGGGGTGTCCCGAAGAACGGCTCCCGGGAAAGTGGCGCCGCGTAGATCGGTGTTGCGCAGATCTGCGCCGAGCAGAATGGTGCCCTTCAATTGAGCTCCGCCAAATTTTGTTCCGGACAGTTTTGCGCCTGAAAAATCGGTCTGCTCAAGATTGGCTAGCGAGAGATCGGACACCTGTGCCTGAGTGTCGCGCATATCGCTGTGCGTCAGATCGGCGCGCAGCCAGTTGGTGTGATGAAGGTTTGCGCCATACAGCGAAGCGCTGGCGAGCCTGGCGCCGGCGAAGTTGGCTTCCTCGAACACGCCATAGGTCATATCGCTCGAGCGCAGATCCGCCCCGGTCAGGTTGGCATATTTGCCGTCGGCAGAAATAAATTGAGCATGGTCGGCGCGGGCGTGATCGAGAACGGCATCGCGCATCCGGGCCTCACGCAAGTTGGCGTTGCGCAAGTCGGCTTCCGTGAGATAGGCTCCAACGAGATCGGCTCGCCAGAGCCGAGCGCCGCCGAGGGTAGCGCGATACGCACGCGCATAGCGAAGACTGTTTTCGTTGAGCTTGGCGCCAGCGCCATCGCTGGGCGCGTCCATCGCAGGAGTTGCCGGGCGGGCACTGCGCGGTACGAGGGCCGCTTCCACTAGATCGGCGTACGGGCGATAACCAACCAGGCGAAACGCCTCGGCAGCCCAGCGGCGCGGGCTGGCGCTGAAGTAACGACGCGATGCGTCGGAGTCCGCGGGAATTCCCCAGATCACGCCACAAGAAAGCAGCAGGAGTACAAGCCCAGCAGCTATCGGGGCGCGCAGCGTGAGTAGCGCCAAGCGGAAAACATTGCGCGTGCTGGGACGTTTTTCTTCACCGCTGCGAATCACGCGGCTGACAACGGCGGGCAAACCGGTGGCGACGCTGACACTGACAACGAAAAAGAGCACGTGAAGCGAAGTGCCTCGCAAATCCTGACGAACCAGATAGCGCACCCACAGCAGCGCAATCGTCGCCGGTACCGCCCAGTAGGCCAGTGCTGTAGCGATTGCCGTTTCGAGCCACGAGACCGGCGTTTTGGTTTCACGCAGCCAGCGGAAATGGCGGCGCACCAAGCCCATCAGATACCAAGGACCTCCGCGCTCAACCGTTTGCCCATCAGGAAAGACTGCCGGAAGGGCGGACATGCTGCTCCACACACGCAAAAGCAAAAATTGAAAGCGAACAAAGAGAACCACGAGAGCGATCGGCGCGATGAGATAGAACGCGTTCATCGGAAGAATGTTGCCGAGGCGCGCGACCGGAATAGTTTGGCCGTCGAGGATGAGGCGGGCGTCGCTGGTAGTGGCGACGCCTAGCCCGCAAAGTGCGCACACGGTCAGCATCAGAAAATAGAACCAGCGGGCGCTCTTGGTGGTTTCCCATACGGTTTTGGCCCCGTCGATGGAAGAAATCGTTTCGGGGAGCATGGCGTCGTAAAGATTCGCGCCACCCAAGCGGCCCAGCCATAAGCCTTCAACGCCGTACAAGGTTGCGCCCATCAGGTTCGCACCGCGCAACTCAGTACCGAGAAGATTGGCGTTGCAGAGATCGGCTTGCACCAACGAAGCATGGCGCAGGTTCGCCATGGAAAGATCGGCGCCGCGCAGATTGGCGCGCTGCAGGAATGCGCCCTGAAGATTGGCGCCCGTCAGATCAGCGTTTTCCAGATCGGCGCCGCAGAGATCGGCTTTGGCGCCCGCTTCTCCGCCTGTTTCCACCCAGATGCGGTGCTGGTCGAGGATGGCGGCGAAATCGAGCACGCCGTCGGGCAGGTTCGCGGGATCGGGCGCAGCCACCGATTTGGGCACCATCTCTTCTAGTAACGGTTCTTTCTCCCTAGGGATCGCTTCAATTTGCGAAACCTCGGGCTGGAGCACGGCCGTTTGAGCAGTTTCCGCTGGCAGAGCGGTCGTTGGATCCGGCACCTGAGCGGCGAACTCAATCGCCTGAATAACTGCGTCCTCTTCCTGCGCCAGGAGCTGTAAGGCGAGCAACTCTTCCGGCGTGGCCATCCGCTCCGTGGTGGAGCCGTACTCGGCCTTGGTCAATACAACAGTCTGTTGGGCCGGTGAATCCGGCATGAACGTTCCCCCCAGAATTTGCAGGCGCCGATGGCAACCGGCGCAAGTCTCTCCGCAGGGTCATCATTGCCGAATTGCGCGGAAAAAGTCGCCTGCCCAAAAGGTCAGGCGGCGAGAAAGCAACACTGGCCCGAGTGACAGGCGGTTCAGAGGGGCCAGTTTTCTCAGCAATGAGAAGAGGAAACTGCTTGGGTCAACCGGCAAATGCAAGAAAACAAGAATGGTTAGCAACGACAGCACAGCGAGAAAACTTTTTGTAGAACCTTGGTTTGCTGTCCAGGTAGGACTCCGATACAAGCCCATTTTGGCTGAGCGCAAACTGGACGCAAGGTCAGTTGCGGAGAACTGACTTGGATCGTTACTTTGCGGATGTTAAGCATGCAGGTGTCGCGGCTGGTGAAAATTGCACGCTTCGATGGAAAACGAAAATGCCATTCCATCGACGTACTCCTAATCAGGAACGAGAAACAACGCCCCTGCAGAAGCGGCCGGCTTTTCGTTACTGGAACTCACGATGACACTGGCGGTGGGGGCTCATCCTCCCGTAGCGGCGATTCCGGCCGTGGCGTCCCTCCACCACGATCACGAGCACCGGCTCGAATTCCGCTACCATGACCGCCCCGATCCAACGCACCAAGCGGTTCAACCGCACGACCTACTGACCAATTCCCCACGCACGGAGCGGCAACAAGTGTTCGCTGACGCTCTTTCCTTTGCATCGCGCAGCCAATGATGCACATCCACAGCGACGCAACAACGATCAAAGCAAATTCAAGTCTTTCGAGTGCGTGGATTGCTACCGGGCGAGAAAAAAATGCCGGGGCGCTTCGCTGAGGGGCCAAGGCACCCCGGCTTTATCCTGCCCGCCTCCGCAGTGAGCGAGCAAGAAACTCAAAAAACCGTTCCAGAGAAACCAGTTACCGCTCTTCGTCGCCACGCAGAAATTCGTAACGTTCGATCGCGGCAACTACTCCGACAGAGGTCTCATCGCGGCTTTCGGTGCGTTGTACGCGGCCGAGGCAGCGCACGCGAACCGGTCCCGCAAGGGTAATCTCGTTGGGAAGCGTCAGAAGGATTTCCACAGGCGAGCCTTCCTTGACGTCTTTGCCCAGGTAGAAGTAAACCCCGCGCGAACTCACGTCGCGGGATTCCGTGCTGGTTTCCCCAACAGCCGCTCCGGTGGTCCAGCGGACGGTAAGCGGCAGCCGCATGGTAAAGCGTTGGGTGCTGCGGCGTTCAGTGGCCGACAAGACGGAACCTCCTCAAATCTGGAGAGAGTGTAGCCGGAGCCCGACTACAGAACAATAGGACAACAGGTACAAAATCGTTTCGGAAGAAGGCGGTACGAAGGTACTAGGAAAGTTTGCGCGCCACCGCTCGGGCGCCCGAACGCGTTACCGGTTTGCTCTTCTCCCATGGAGACGGCGCCCCCAGTAAGTCAATAAAAAGCCGGCTCCCGCGTGAACATGCTGCGGCTTAGGTATGCTCTATTAGGCGGTGATGAATTGCATAAAGGGCGAGCTCCAGGCGGTCGGAAACACCGAGCTTGTCGAAAATATTGTGCAGGTGGTTCTTGACAGTCTGCTCGGAAATAAACAGTTTTTCGCCGATTTCCTTGTTGCGGAAACCCTGCGCGACCAGCTGCACAATCTCTTTTTCGCGATCAGAGAGCAGTGGTTTTTCGCGTCGCGGACCCGACTCCGACGATTTCGAAAATGCTTTCATGACCTCGGCGGTCATGCGGTTGTCCAGCCAGATTTCGCCGGCGTGCACGCGCTGAATGCTCTTTACCAAAAGGTCGGTGGCCGACTGCTTCAGCACCACGCCGCGCGCGCCCAGCCGCATCGCGCGCACTACGTCCCGATCGTCTTCCGCTGCGGTCAATACGATGACGCGCGTCGGCAACTGATCGAAATTCACCTCTTCCAATACCGCCAGCCCGTCTTTGTCAGGCATGCGAAGATCGAGCAGCAAAATATCCGGTTTGAGCTTCGCTAGCATCTTCACGCATTCGGCGCCGTTTTGCGCTTCGCCGACGATTACGATCTCCTCGTCGCCGTCCAAAAGCTTGCGCAAGCCGTCGCGGAAGATTGCATGGTCATCCGCCATCAATATCCGAATCTGTTGTTTTGTCTTCGCCATATTTAACTCAGGGCACTCGCTCAGCCCTGCAACTCGTTCCAGCCGTCAGCCCAACGGAATCTCTATCGTCAGACGTGCCCCATGTCCCGGGTTCGACTCCACGGTCAAATCCCCGTTGACGGTACGCGTTCGCTCCTTGATGGAGATGGGACCCAGCCGCAGACGGTCCAGTTCGTCACCGGTGAACGTGCCGGCGAAGCTGAAGCCCTCGCCGTTGTCATCCACCACCAAAAGCAGGCGGCTGTCATCCTGCGAAAGTTTTACCACGACATGGGTAGCCTTAGCATGCTTTTTTATATTGTTGAGTGCTTCACGGTAAATCTGGAAAAGCTCGCGGCAGACACGGTCCGGAGCGCGCAATTCCGCCGAATCCACCAGTAAATCGAGGGCCAGATTGGACTCGTTGCGGAAGCGCTCGGCGAAACCGCGCATCAGGTCGACGAGGTCGGCGGACTGCACCCGCACCGGCTTTAAGTCGGTAACGAAATGGCGCAATTCGGCCGACTCGTTCTTGACGGTTTGCTGCAGGCTGGCCAGCGAAGATTCGGCGTGATCGGGGGAGCTTCCCACGCGGCGGCGCAGCACATCCAGCTGAATTTCGATGCTGAGCAGCGTCTGCAAAATGCCGTCGTGCAGGTCGCGCGAAATGCGCGACCGCTCGGCCTCAATAGCACGCGCTCTCAAGTGACGTAGAAGGAAAACATTTTCCAGCGACGGAACCACATGCCGCGACACGCGTTCCAGCCAATCCAGATCCGCTTTGCTGAACGGGCCATTGCTTCGTCTGCCGTTGACCACGAACAAGCGCCCCGCAGGTTTATTGTTCTGGTCGAACGTCACAGTCATGAGGGACTTGATACCGAACTCAGTCAGCGTCGGACCGGGCAGCCGGGGAAGGCTTTTGATCACCTCGCCATTACGGCGGTCCCACCCGAACCCGGAGCCCGCCCCCTGCAAAGCGTTCCAACAAATCGTGGCGTCTAGATCGTCCAGCAAAAATCCGTCCGCCCGCGCCAGCGCAAAGCTGTCCGGAGTCAACCGTTCGCTCTCGCCAGCCTTCAGCCGCCATAAAAAAATACGTTCCAAGTCCATGTCGCGAAAAACCAAAAACGCCTGCTCGGCTCGGAACCAGGTTGCCAGCTCCTCCAGAAAAAGCCGTAAAGACTCGGCAAGGCCTTGCTCCACCTGCATCGTTGCGGTGATAGAAGATAGGAAATGATTTTGCGCGGCAAACTTCTGACTGCGATCGCCCAGAAATGCCAGGCCCGCGCCTGATGCAAACATCGCTCCCACAATCGAAATCCACGTAAGGAGGTGAAGCCCGCCGGTATCGCGGTCCACCACATCCACCAACGTGATGGTCAATGCCAGCACGGCGGTGAGCGGTACTGAAGTGCTCAATCCCCAGCGGCTGCCCGCTGCATAGGAGACAAACAGAAACGGAAACCAAACCGGCACGGTGAACGGCGCCAGATAGATCAGAATTCCCAGCAAAATCAGATCAAAGATGAGGGGCGCATGCCACTCGCGTTCGCTCAGTAATATCTCCAGCCCGATGATTGCCAAGCTGAGCAGCAGATAGCCGAACAAGAAGTACAGGCACCGGTGGGACTGGACAGTAGTTGGCCATTCCAGGATGGCGAGAATGGACAAAAGAATCGTAATCGGCCGCGCATAGAGAATCTGCCGCTCGAAGTGGCGGCGATCGGTATCGTGCGAACTCATGGGAGGCTCATGCGCGGGGCACCGTGCTAATGCCAGTCTAACAAGCGCCTTTTGGGCCCCAAATCGGGGACTGTGCACACCGTTTCCAAGCCGCCAAGAGTTAACAAAAGGACAAATCTTGTGGCTGGACGCCTAAACGGCGTTGTTGGCTTGCACGGCAAATTGGACGGAGTACTGCGAAGTGGATAAAGGCTGGAGGGGTCGCATCACTGGCTTCTCATGTTAAACTGATGTCGAGTGGTGGGAGTAGCTCAGCTGGTAGAGCGTCGGTCTGTGGCACCGAATGTCGCGGGTTCGATCCCCGTCTCCCACCCCAACTTGGCTTTGAACCGCCGCACGCTTCCCTCCTCGTCGCGTTCTTTTCTTGTATTCCGGGTTCCCTTCTTACTGAATTAGGAGACTCACAGATGAGTCTTTGCGCCGGGGAAGACTCCGACCCGGCCGGAATGATTGGCTTTCTTTCAAGTCCGGGGCAGGGCGTTCGCCAGACCAAATTCGCGATGAGTGGCCAGCAGTGCCTGCTTCACCGATTTGTCCGAGACTACAAAGGAAATGTTGGTTTCTGAAGAGCCCTGCGCGATTGCGATGATGTTCACGCCCTCCTGGCCCAGGCAATGAAACGTCCGGCCGGCCACGCCCGGCGTACCGCGCATGTTTTCTCCCACCACCGCGACGATAGCGATTTCCGGGTCCATGGTGATGTGCTCCACCACGTCGTGGGTCAGGTCCTGCGCAAATTCCCGGCGCAACGCCTCGAGAGTCGCCTGCGCGTGCGCTTTGGCCACAATGAAGCAGATGTCGTTTTGTGAAGACGACTGCGAAATCAGCAGAACTTCGGCTCTCAGCTGCGCGGTAGTTGAAAATGTTCGTCCCACGACGTCGGGGACGCCTACAATTCCCGGCCCACCGACGCTGATCAACGCAACATCACGAATTGCCGTAAGCGCTTTGACTCCACCGCCTATACTGCGGCCTTTGGCGGTAATTTTTGTGCCGGGCTTTTCCGGAGCGAAGCTATTGCGGATCCAAACGGGAATTTTCGCGGGCAAGACCGGACGCAACGTTTTCGGATGCAACACCTTCGCTCCAAAATACGCGAGCTCCGCGGCCTCGCGATAAGAAATTTCAGGGATCGTGCGCGCGTCGGCTACCAGGCGCGGGTCTGCGGTTAGTACGCCTTCCACGTCGGTCCAAATGATGATTTCTTCGGCATCCAGCGCAGCCCCCAGAATCGTCGCAGAATAATCCGAACCGCCGCGGCCCAGAGTCGTCAATGCTCCATCGGCGGTCGCACCGATAAATCCCGTCACCACAGGAACGATTCCCTCTCTCAGGAGGGGCCCCATACGCGCCTGGGACTTCTCGCGGGTTGCGTCAGGCAGCGGTTCCGCGCCGCCATGAAACGAATCGGTCGCAATCAGTTCCGTGGCCTCAATTGCGCGGCCTGGCGAGCCTAGTTCGGAAAGCGCGGCCGCAAAAATCGGCGCGCAAAGCCGTTCACCTATACTGGAAATCGCGTCGAGCGTACGCAGCGTCAGCTCCCGCAGTAGCGCCGTTCCTTCATAGAGCCTCGCGGCTTCGCACAGAATTTCTTCGATTCGAGTCTGTACAGCGGAGCGATTTTGCTCAGACTCGATCAGCGCGGATAGCGCTTCGAAATGCTGCTTGCGGAGGGAATCCGTCAACGCCTTCCCTGCTTCGCGGTCGCTGCGCTTAGCTTGGTGGGCCGCGTCAATCAAGCGGTTGGTCACACCGCTCATCGCGGAAACCACTACTGCCACAGGATGTTGCTTCGCAGCATTGGCTACAATCTGGGCCGAGCGACGGATGCACTTCGCATCCCCCACGGATGTGCCCCCAAATTTCATTATTTGAAGTTTTCGAGTCATACGATTTTCGACTTAGCTAAAAATGATAACCGCAAGTGCCAGCGGCTCTCTCGTTTTCTCGGCCGCGTGTTTCATGCGCGGCAGCACCCCACTCGCGGCCAGCGCGATGGCGCAACTGCTCAGTCCAGGATTTGTCCAATCCGCGGCTAGGGAGTATAAAAAAGAGTCGCGCGCATTCCCTGACGCATGTGTCCCCGGGGTGCTGTAAAGCATCCAATTGAAACATCTGCGTAATCGAGCACGAATGAAATGGCGAAACCTGTCCTGTTGACCGTTGATGATGACCCCGAGGTCCTGCGCGCCGTCGAACGCGATTTGCGTAAACGCTACGCCGATCGCTACCGCATTTTGCGCGCCGAATCCGGAGCCACCGCGCTTCGCTCGATCGAAACCCTGAAGCGTCGGAGCGAAGCCGTAGCTCTCTTTTTGGCCGATCAGCGAATGCCGGAGATGAGCGGGGTCGAATTTATCGGCCAGGCGATCAACATCTATCCTGAAGCCAAACGCGTCCTTCTTACTGCCTACGCGGATACGGATGCCGCCATTCAAGCCATCAATCACGCCCGAATTCATCATTATCTGCTCAAGCCGTGGGATCCGCCCGAAGAACAGCTCTATCCGGTGATTGACGAGTTGCTGGAAGATTGGCAGGCCAACCATCGCCCCATATTCGACGGGGTCCGCGTTCTTGGCCATCGCTGGTCTCCTCGTTCCTACGCCATTCGCGATTTTCTGGCACGCAATCAGCTTCCCTACCGCTGGCTCGACGTGGAAGCCGCGGACCGCGACAAAGAAGTGCGCGCCGCGCTCGACATCATCCAGCGCGATGCGCTGCTGCTTCCCGCTACAATCTTTCAGGACGGCTCGGCGCTCTCCGACCCGTCTCAGTCCGACCTGGCCGCGAGGCTCGGCCTCCGCACCAATGCGACCACTTCTTTCTACGACCTGCTCATCGTTGGTGGCGGTCCGGCGGGACTCGCTGCCGCCGTATATGGCGCATCCGAGGGGCTGAGCACGGTGATGATCGAACGCGAAGCTCCGGGCGGCCAGGCCGGGATGAGTTCACGCATCGAAAACTACCTTGGATTTCCCTCCGGCATCAGCGGAGCGAATCTGACTCGCAACGCGGTCACTCAGGCTCGGCGATTCGGTGTCGAAATCCTGACGCCGGTTGAAGTTTGCAGTCTGCGCGTGGAGGGCGGCTCCAAATTCGTCAAGCTGTCTGATGGAAAAGAAATCGGCGCGAAGGCTTTGGTAATTGCCACCGGGGTTTCCTATCGCAAACTTAATATGCCTGGTCTTGAACGGTTGCAGGGCGCCGGCGTCTACTACGGCGCCGCAATGACCGAAGCCGCTTCCTGCAAGGACGAGGATGTGTACATCGTGGGCGGGGCCAATTCCGCCGGGCAGGCCGCGATGTTTTTCTCCAAATACGCGCGCCGCGTGGTCATGCTGGTTCGTGGCGGCTCGCTGACCCTCAGCATGTCGCAATACTTGATCGAGCAGATCAAGAAGATGCCGAACATCCACGTGGAATACAACTCCCAGGTCACCGAAGCCTTCGGAACCGACAGGCTCGAAGCGCTCTCGATTTTGTGCTCAACCAGCGGCGAGACACAAAAGACTCCCGCGGCTTCTCTTTTTATTTTCATAGGTGCCGCGCCTCTTACGGATTGGCTCGCCAATGTCCTGGAGCGCGATGAAAAAGGTTTTATCCTCACCGGCCGCGACCTGATGAGCGACAACAAATTGCCGCGCGGATGGCCGCTCGAACGCGAACCTTGGCTTCTCGAAGCCAGCGTGCCCGGCGTGTTCGTCGCCGGCGATGTGCGTTACCGCTCGATCAAGCGAGTCGCTTCCGGTGTGGGAGAAGGCGCCAACGCCGTCCAATTTGTGCATCAATACCTGGGAACGGTGTGAACATGACCAGCTCCACCAATGCCGCGCAGCTTGAAATCGTCATCGCAAATCTTAAAACCAACTCCGTCTTCGCCGACCTCTCTCCGGAAGATCTGACCTGGCTGGCGGAACGGATGGAAGACCTCCGCGTCCCTGCCGGCGAAGTGATCGGCCGCAAAGGTGACTCCATCGATCACCTCAACGTTCTGCTCGAGGGGGAAATTCAGGTCGAGTTCCCTGAGGAGCCCGGTACTCCCCGCTTCATAGCTCGCAAGGGACAAATCACCGGCGCCCTGCCGTTTTCCCGGTTGAAAAGTTATATGGGTACTGCCCGCGCTTCGTTGCCCCTGCACGCACTGCGCCTGCACATGCAGTACTTTCCCGAATTACTGCAGCGCATTCCGGTTCTCGGATACCGGCTAGTCGCCGTCATGTCCGACCGCATCCGTGAAACCACCCGGCAAGAAGTCCAGCGCGACAAACTGATGGCGCTAGGGAAACTCTCCGCTGGATTGGCGCACGAACTGAACAATCCCGCAGCGGCCGCCCAACGCGCCGCAAAAAGCCTGAAAGAGGCGATGGACAATGTGCGCATTGCCAGTCTGCGATTGTTACAACACCCGCTTACTAACGAACAGCGCATGGCGGTGTTCCAGTTCGAGCGCGAGGTTACGGATCAGGTTGCGGAAAAAAGCGATGCCCATCTCGACCCCATTCAGCTGAGTGATCTCGAAGCGGAACTCACCGAATGCCTCGAAGAGCACAAAGTGCAAGAACCCTGGAAAATCGCTGGTCCACTGGCGGAAGCCAACGTGGACTTGGAAAAAATGGAAGCTCTCAGAATCAACGTTGGCGATGATGTATTGATCGACGCTCTTCGCCGGGTTGCTGCGGTCATTACGATTTTTCGGCTGATCCATGAAATTGATAACAGCACCAAGCGAATCAGCGAGCTGGTCACGGCCATCAAGCGCTATTCCTACATGGATCAGGCTGCCTTGCAGGAGGTGGATTTGCGCGAAGACCTCGACAACACGATCAAGATTTTCGGCCACTGGCTGAAGAAAGGCATCACCGTCAAGCGCGAATACGATCATGATCTGCCAAAAGTCTGCGCCTATGGGAGCGAGCTCAACCAGGTCTGGACCAATTTGATGGATAACGCGATTGACGCCATGAACGGCCAGGGCGAATTGCGCATTCGTGCGCGGCGCGATCTGGACGCGGTGTGCATCGAAATTGGCGACACCGGTCCGGGCATTCCGGCAGAAATCAAGTCGCGCATCTTCGATCCGTTCTTCACCACCAAACCGGTCGGCGAAGGCACCGGCCTCGGCCTGGACACCGCGATGCGCATCGTACAAAAGCATCACGGAACTATAGAAGTGAAATCCAAGCCCGGCGAAACGCGTTTTCTGGTCCGCGTCCCTTTGCAACAACCGAGATTTCATTCCAACAGCCAGCCAAAGCAGGAGCAGGAGGCGCCATCATGAGCAAAGGCTGTTCTCACATGAGCCACATTAAGGATGTGCGCCCCCTCACCAAGGGTTGTGAGGAGTGCCTCAAGGCGGGAGACACCTGGGTTCACCTTCGCCTGTGCCGCGAGTGCGGCCACGTGGGCTGCTGCGACTCTTCCAAGAACAAGCACGCCACGAAGCATTTTCGGGCCACCAAGCATCCGGTCATGCAATCCCTCGAGCCTGGCGAGAGCTGGCTGTGGTGTTTCGTCGACGAAGTCGCGGTGGAGACGTAGCCAACCGCCGAGGCGGATTTGTCCGAATGCCCTGAGCTCGTGAGCATCTCCGTTCCGTTGCTACCATTTCGCATGACCAAAATTGATTGCCAAGCGGTCTTGTTCGATCTTGACGGAGTCCTGGTGGACTCGACACCCGCCGTCGCGCGCGTCTGGACGATTTGGGCGAACAAGCACGGTTTCGATCCCGACGAAACGGTTCGCAAGGCCCATGGCCGGCCCAGCCTTGCGACGATTCGCGAACTGCTGCCGGGAGCGGATCACGAGGCGGAAAATGCCTTGGTCGAACGGATGGAAATTGAAGACATTTCCGACGTCATTCCCTTGCCCGGGGCGGCAGAACTTCTGGCCTCCTTGGCGGCGGACCGCTGGACGGTCGTAACGTCGTGCACCCGAACACTCGCGCTAGTGCGCTTGCGAGTCGCCGGACTTCCGGTTCCGGGAACGATGGTCACGTCCACGGACATCGTCCACGGCAAGCCACACCCGGAACCGTACCTGAAAGGAGCGGAGGCTCTGCGCGTCGGACCGGAAGAATGTGTGGTATTCGAAGATGCGCCGGCGGGCATACGGTCCGGCAAAGCGGCCAACACGCGGGTCATCGCTTTCCAGACTACCGAGCGTGACGAACTGCTGCGGCAGGCGGGCGCCGACTGGATCGTGAAAGATGCGTCAGCCGTGCGCGTCGCGGCAACCAATGGCGGAATCTCGCTCCTCTTGCACGGCTCCTAACCTGGACTGGGCTCTTCCTGGCTTCGGGTATTTGCGTAAAAGCTCTTACGTTATCTTTCGATTCAGATTTTTCCGTTGCGACCGGTACTCGAAACGCCATCCCGCGATACATTTTCACGCCGATCATGGCGGAACGCCGCATACTAAGTTCTTCAGCATTTCTGTTTCGCAGGTCGAACCAGACTCCCAAGAAGTTTAGGCACAGGTCCATGAGTACCCCAACGCAAACGCTTCCCGAATCATCGGCCCCCACCATGGCATCACAACAGCGCACGCCGGGCCTGCCGCAACTGATCACCGCGATGCTCAAAAGCGGCGAGCACATCAGCGATTTGATTTTTTCGCCGGGCCGGGCGCCGCAAGTGGAAAAAAGCGGCCAACTGGTCGAGCTGAAATTCAAGGGACTGCAATCGCTGAAACCGCAAGACACCCGTGCCATCGCCTACGAATTGATGGGCAAGAACGAAACGCCCATCCGCAAACTGGAACAGGAAGGTTCGGCGGACCTTTCCTACGGCATTGATGGCGTCGCGCGGTTTCGCGTAAACATCTTTCGCCAGCGCGGCAGCCACGCCATCGTGATGCGCGTCATTCCGGACAGCATTCCGGGCTTCGACGACTTGAAATTGCCCGCGGTACTGCAAGAGATCGTGGAACTGCGCAACGGCATCGTGTTGGTAACCGGGCCCACTGGTTCCGGCAAATCCTCTACACTCGCCGCTATTCTTGACAAAATGAATCGCGATAAGGCGTACCACATTCTGACCATCGAAGATCCCATCGAGTTTCTGCACCGCCACAAGCGTGCCACGATTCATCAGCGGGAATTGCACAGCGATACTCCGACGTTTGCGCTGGCGCTCCGCGCAGCGTTGCGTCAAGCCCCTAAAGTCATCCTGGTGGGCGAAATGCGCGACCGGGAAACCATCGAAATCGCTCTCGAGGCATCTGAAACCGGTCACCTGGTGATGTCCACGCTTCATACCATTGACGCCGCGAAAACCGTGGAGCGCATTGTCGGCGTGTTCCCGCTAGCCGATCAGCAGGCGATTCGCACGAGGCTCGGCAAAGCGTTTCGGTTCATTGTTTCGCAACGCCTGCTGCCCAAGAAAGACGGCAAGGGACGAATCGCTGCGGTGGAAGTCCTGAAATCTACCATGCGCACACGCGATTACGTGGAAAAGGGCGAAAGCGAAGGCAAGTCGCTCCTCGACGCAATGCGCGACGGCTCCAACGAAGGCATGCAACACTTCGACGCCGAGCTTAGCAAATACGTTCGCCAGGGACTGGTGGACTTTGAGGTTGCCATGGGCTTCGCCACGAACGCCGGCAACTTCCGTCTGGAAATGCAGGACTACTTGGACGATCCGAAAAACCGCCGAGCCAATGCGCCGGGTGCCGACCCTGACTTGGAACCCTGATTTTTCAGGTTTGCGTCGCAATAGGCGCTGCGGCTTCGTACAACTCGATCAAAACCTTTGTCTCGTCCGGCGCCGGCACCAGGAAAAAGTTAACTCTGCTGCCCTCCGCGCCGGCGCGCTTGGTCGGGTAGACGGACAGCACGCCGAACTTTTCCAGCAGGATCGCGGCCGCACGGTCCACGTCGTCACAACGAAATTCCACCTGCTGTACGCCCTCACCGTGTTTTGCCAGAAATCGCGCAATGGCTCCTGCGCCTCCGGCCTCCCGCGGAGTCAAAACATCCAGCGCAATTCCGCCGGCAAAATGCAGTTCAAACTCGCAGGCATCCTGCTCGGGTGGCACCTCGGCGAGGCGCGGCCAGCCGTTGGCCTTGCGGATGTTGGCGAACGACATCGGCTGCACTGCCAGTCCCACCGTCGCGGTCCGTTTATGCCCGCAGAGCCTAGCAAGATCAGCGTTCTCCCACCAAATACGTACGGCCGAATCGGCGCGTTCTCGCCCGGCTCGATAAATTTCTGCCGCCCCCAGGGCGCGCTCCTCGGCCTTGGGACTTGCGAGCCGTTCGATCCATTCTGCTTTCATTTCGTGCATGAGTTCGAAACGGATAGCATCCGTGAATTATTCCGCCTCGGCCGCCTTTCTTGGTCTCACCAGCAACGACGCAATCATCGCAACGGCAAGCATGCCCATGACAACACCGAGCGAAACAGCCACGGAAATGTGCAGCCAGGGCTCGGCAATCATTTTGGCGCCAATGAAAACCAACACCAGGGCCAGCGCGACTTTCAGATAAACGAACTTGTCTAGCACGCCCGCTAGCAAAAAGTACAAGGCGCGCAAGCCAAGGATGGCGAAGACATTCGATGTGAAGACGACAAAGGGGTCGCGCGTGATCCCGAAAATGGCCGGGATGGAGTCCACCGCGAAAGTGGCGTCGGTGATTTCCACAACCAGGAGCACAAGAAGCAGCGGTGTGGCGCAACGTTTGCCATTTTCGCGTACGAAAAAACGGCCTTCACGATACCCTTTGGTGAGTCGAAGATGCTTGCCGGCATAGCGCACGAGAAAATTATTTTCGGGATGGCTTTCCGCATCGCCGGCCAGCAGCATGTGTAGGCCGGCGTAAATGATGAAGGCGCCAAAGAGATACATGACCCACTCGAAGCGCGAGACCAAGGCCGCACCGACGGCGATCATCACGCCGCGCATCAGCAGGGCGCCAACGATCCCGTAGGCTAGGATACTGTGCTGGTATTCCTCCTTGACGGAGAAAACGCGAAATATCACCAGAAAGACAAAGAGGTTATCCACGCTCAGCGATTTTTCGATGATGTAACCGGTAAAGAATTCAAGGGCAGGCTGCCGCCCGTAGCCGAAGAGAATCCATAAACCGAAGGCAACGGCAAGCGTGATCCATACGACGCTCCAGACCAACGCTTCTTTTATCGATATTTTGTGAGCCTTGCGGTGAAAGACGCCTAAATCTAGAGCAATGGCGACCAGCACGAACGAAATGAAGGCAATCCAGTGAAACGGTGTGTCCATCTCCCTATCAGTTCCGCCAGATCATCGAGTTGCGCAAAGAGCTCGCTCTTGCAGACTGGACCGGTTTTCGACGTAGGACCCGGGTAAGTCGGCCGCCGCAAAATCAGGGTGAGGATAGATTGTCGGTCGCGTTCAGATTCGTCAACTCAATTCGAAGTATCTGACCCGCGACGATTTTCACGGGAACATCCCACCGCAGGCGGGCATCGCCAGCAGAAGCGGTAAGAGCGAGGGTGCTGATCCAGTAGTTTCCAGGAGCCAAACCGGAGATGGAGGCATGGCCGTCAAGGTCGGTATCCGCTTTCGCTGCCAGGTACTTGGTCTGCGCCTCGGCGGGCGCCAGTTGCAGCACGCGCCGGCGGTGAGTGCTTTGTACCTCGGCCCATTTGCGCGCGGGGTTGACGCCGTCGAGTTCGAGTTCCATTCCGGCCATGGTTTCCGGGCGCGACGCGATGAACTTTTTAAGCCCGTTCAGATATTCCTGCTTCTGCTTTTCGTAACGGTCGGGATTTTCGGTTTTGTCGGCTTCCCGATACTTTGGGACCGGTATGCCGTTGGTCACGCCGCCGCTATTGGAGCGCTGGAAAGCGAGGAGGAATTCCGGCACATGAATAACGTCGTCCGGAGCCAGCAGCTTGTCGAAGCCGGGCAAAGTGATGTCCATCACGTCGTGCTTGTGCAGCCAGGCGCGAAGCTCCGCAGAAATCTTCAGCTCGTCGATGAATTTCTCGCGGGCGGGCGGGCCGTCGCGCTCATCAATTTCCTTGACGATGTCGCCGTAGCTCTTGAGCAAGACATAGAAAGTGAAGTCGCGGACCGGCTCCGGCTTGGCCGCCGTAGGGGTTACGCGCGCCGTGAGTTCCAGCGCTCCGTTGGCACTTTGCGCGCCAACATACCGCGCCGACGCGCACAAAAAAAACAGCCCCACAAAGAGAATTCTTTTCATTCCGCCATCGTAGCAGAACTCTATTCCGCTTCCTGGCCTCATTCGCCCGTGAATACGTAACGTCCACCCCGGTCGACATGGACTGCAGGTGGCCGGTGATGTTGTTCTAAATAGCCGAAACCTTGCCTGAGATTCATCCACAAGGAAATTAAATCCAGTTCGTTGCGCTGAATGGTCGCCAGCTGGTCCGATCCGCTACCGGTCAGCCTAGTAGGGAAGATCTGAATAGGTATGCGCTGTTGTCCCGCGGTTCGCGCCAGCACCGCCAGCCAGTACACTTCCTTGATTCCTTCATTGGTGATGGGAATGCAACCGATGGTGACGCAATTTCCCTGCAGGAAAATATCGCCACCCAGATTTTGCTTCGATCCCGAAATGCGGCCAGCGGCGTTTGGATAACCGACGTGAAGGCTCAGGTAGAAATTGCTCTGCGGGTACCATCTGCGCGACATCCGGACTTTTCGGTCCAAAACGTGGTTTCGGCCAATGAAAAAAGTTCCGCGAGGCTTGAGGCTGCTCTTTTTTCTGGGCTGCGGTGCGCACACAGGAAGCCTTCCACTGTTCGTCGCGGAAGATATAGGTGCTGGCACCGCCAGAGTCAGACCTGTGATAGCGCAGGCCAACGCGAAGAAAGCCGTCGTCAGCAGGCATTTGCTTCTTGACCGACGATCTTAGAACAAACGAAACATGGTTTCGACTTTGATCCAGGAGGCGACGGAATGCTGCGACGCGTCCTTGGCCGGCAGAAATTGCCAGTTTCGCACGGTTTGTATGGCGTTCTCGTCCAGGCCTAAGCCGAGGCCGCGAATGACGCGAACATCCTCGACGCGGCCGTCCGCGCCGACGAGTACGCTGAGGATGACCGTACCCTGGAGCTTGGTTTTGCGTGCTTCCTCAGAATACGACGGATCGGGGCAGACACGGCAAATCACCTGGGAGGCCACCGGTGCATAAGCGCGGCCGTCGTAACCTACGCCCGAACCATTTCCGGGACCATCTCCCATACCGCGGTTCTTTCCGTCACCGATTCCGTTTTCGCCGCGTCCTTCGGAGTTATTTTTCTCGTTCAGCCACGGCAGGCCAAGATCATTGACGGATCGCGCCAATTCGGGCGCATCGGGATTGGCAATCATTACCTGCACTGCAAGAGCGCGAGGACGCGAATCAGCAAGATGCGGCGGAATGAAAGCCGCGCGAGACATCGGAGCGAGATTTCCGGTCGTCGGCGGCAACGGGCTGTGGCCACCGCTGTCGCCGCGTAAACCGAGCGCGCCAGCATCCGACGTAACCAGCCATTTCGGAACAGGAGGCAAGTGAGGTTGCGGTCCAGCCGAGTCGCGCGTCGTCTTCAGTGAAGGCTGTGCAACGGACCAAAGTAACCCGGCACATAGAAGCATGTGCACCAGCGTCGAGCCGAACTGCGCGGCAGGGGCCGTGTGGGCGCACTGTTCGTCGAGCAGCAGTATGGGCGCATGAACAACAGGCAAGCGTACCCACGGCAACCGCCACACGCTCAACAGATTTTCGTGGATCCGTTTGAGGAAGGAACTACTGTTCAAGAGCGAAGTCTTCAAGCCCAGGGCTGGCTCGCGCATCGCGACCTCCGGCCCCGCTTTTCCTCACAACAGGCAAAGCGGAGCATGAACGCAGAGTGGGAGCTGCCAAGGTAGAAAAGGTTGCTTTGCGCCGGACTAAAAGAGGCGGAAGGTCACTTCGATCGGAACCTGCGACGGAACGGACTTGCCGCCAGGACCGACCGCCGGATGGAATTTCCACTGGCGCACGGCTTCGATGGCTTTTTCGTCGAGGCCGAGTCCGGGGCTCTTGACCACCTGGATGTTCGTAGCGCGACCGTCGAGCGTGATGATTACCATCAACACAACCACGCCCTGATACTTGGCCTTGCGTGCTTCATCGGAGTATTGCGGGTCGGGGCAATAGATGCAGCTCGGCATGCCGACGCCATTGACGCCGGCGCGGAATGCTCCGCCCCCGGTGCCACCGCCTTCGCCCGGGCCGAGCCCGCCTCCGGAGCCGCTGCCAATGCCAGTGCCATTGCCATGGCCAAGGGAGTCGCTCACGCCGTTAGCCAGAGGATCCCCGAAGGTCGGTGCCTGAATATTCGAGACGCGCAAATCCGGCGGTCCAAGCAACGACGGATCCATCGGCAGCTTGGGTGCGGGGTTTTGAATGTGCACCTGCGGCGGCGTGAACTGCGTCCACTTGAACTTGGGCAGCTTGCCGCGGTTTACCGGAGCGGTGGTATGGTCGTTCGCACCGCCGCCACCTCCGGCGGGCTTGGCGCCCGAGGGAAGCTTCGCCGTATACGGCGAAATGTCGAGCGGGAGCACGTCGGTCTTGTTCATCGCCTCGGTGGGAGGCGGCAGGACGTGAGTGAACAGGGGTACCACGATCATGCCGATCACCAGCACGTGCAGGCTGATGGAAATGATCTGCGTCCAGCCGAAATTCTCGTCTTTGGTCCAAATTTCCTTGACGCGAACGGGCTTTACTTCAAACGGTAGTGGCGCCTGCTTACTGGGCGAGAAAAATTCCTTGATGCGGGAACCGAAACCGCCAAAACCCTCCACCCAGCCGGTGGACAGCCTGCTGTCAGAACTGCCCTTGGGCACCGGGCGGCTGCTGAAGAATTCGCTGACATTGTTCCAAAATCCGTCGCCGTATTGCGCGGGCATCAAGGTGGATTTCACGTCGCCGCGAATCTTGACCGGTCGCTCGAATAGAAACTGTTTTAGATTTGACCAGAAATTGTCCGGCATGAGCATCGGAGGTCGGCCAAACCTTGGTACTCCATGCGAAGAGGCGGAAGAGCTCTTCCCGGGCGTACTGTTTTCCGGGTTCCGCGGCGGTCCCAAGTTGAGAAGTGTTCCTGGCACGTGTGTCCGACCTGTCTGTTGGGCCCTATCTCGTTAGACGCAATTCGACCCTTTCGGGTGCACCTTTCGGTACGATTCACGGCAGCTGGGAAAGGTTGCTACCATCAATCCCGACCCCGTCCCCGCCTGTACTTATTGTAACAACCGCTTGGGCAAGAATCCACGCCAGAAGCGAAAGGCGCAACGTGCTAGACTTCGGCTCCCGCTTCGCCTGCGACACCTCTCGCTGCGGCCGGGCAGCCGGAGCTCTGTGATTTTGCCGGCCGAATTCGGCCATACGGAATTTGCCGGTTCGGCGTTCCGTTGTAAAATCTTCGGTTACAACTTCCCCAAGTTTTCCCGCCGTGCTTCAGGCGAAAAACCAGGGCTGAGAAGGGATTGCGACGCGGCATCCATGTCCGAACCACTCACACTGAAGACCACGCTGAACCTGCCGAAGACTGATTTCCCGATGAAGGCAGGGCTGCCGCAGAACGAGCCGAAACAGCTCGAACTATGGCAGCAGGCGAATCTCTATCAGCAGATTCTAGACGCCCGCCAGGGGAGGCCGCTTTTTGTACTGCACGATGGGCCGCCATATCCAACCGGAACGATCCACCTCGGCACTGGGCTGAACAAAATTTTGAAAGATTTGATCGTCAAAACCAAGAGCATGGCCGGGCATTACGCGCCGTATGTTCCGGGATGGGATTGCCACGGTCTGCCGATTGAAACGCAGGTAGAAAAAGAGCTGGGCGGCAAGGGCAAGGTTGCGCCGGCGGAATTCCGCAAAATGTGCCGGGAATTCGCCGCGCGTTATGTCGAGCAGCACAAGAAAGATTTCAAGAGGCTCGGCGTGTTCGGACAGTGGAACGATCCGTACCTGACGATGAGCTTTGATTACGAAGCCACCATCGCTGCCGCGTTTCTGGAGTTCATGGAGAAAGGTTACGTCTATCGGGGACGCAAGCCCGTGTATTGGTGTTTATACGATTCGACGGCACTGGCGGAAGCGGAAGTCGAATACGAAGATCACGTCAGCCCGTCCATTTGGGTGAAGTTCGGTGTTGTCGGCGGGGGCCAGGGGGAAGCCGCCAAGATTGCCAGTGATGTTTCGGCAGTAATCTGGACGACCACGCCCTGGACCATTCCGCATAACCGCGCGTTGGCGTTTCATCGCGACTTTGAATACACGGTGGTGCAGACGGAAAAAGGTAAGCTGCTGCTGGCCGGCGATCGCGTGGCGGCTTTGCAGGCCGAATGCGAAATCAAGCAGGCCGACGTACTAGGGAAGTACAAAGGCCGCGATTTTGAGGGCATGAAGTTTCAACATCCGTTTCTGCCGATTCAGGTGCCGGGACTGCTGGCAGATTACGTAACGCTCGATCAAGGCAGCGGTATTGTGCACACCGCGCCCGGCCACGGGGTGGACGATTTCAACTCCGGCCAAAAATACGGACTTGAAATCTATGCGCCTCTCGACGATAAAGGCGTTTACACCGAAGGACTGCCCGAATACAAGGGCCAGGACGTTTTCAGCGCGAACCCGATCATCGTGAAACTGCTTTCTGATCGCGGTGCGCTGCTTGGCAACCATCCCTACAAGCACAGTTATCCACACTGCTGGCGCTGCCACAACCCGGTAATTTTCCGCGCCACAGAGCAGTGGTTCATCGGCATGGATCGAGTTCCGCTTCCCGACCAGGGAAGCCATTCCATTCACAGCCCAAAATCCTTGCGCCAGGAAGCAATGGACGAAATCCACAAAGTGAAATGGATGCCGGCCTGGGGCGAAGATCGCATCTACGAAATGATCGAAAAGCGCCCCGACTGGTGCGTTTCGCGCCAGCGGTTCTGGGGCGTGCCGATTATCGTGTTTTTCTGCGCTGGCTGCGGCAAGCAATTGCAGGACTACAAGGCGCTGCGCAATGTCGTCGAGTGGTTCAAAAAGGAAGGCGCCGACGCCTGGTATAGACACTCCCCTGAAGAGTTGCTGCCCGCTGGTGCGATGTGCGAGTGTGGCGCTTCGAATTGGCGCAAGGAAAACGACATTTTGGATGTTTGGTTCGATTCAGGCTCGTCCAACCTTGCCGTCCTCCACGGAGAAGAATGGCCGGCCGATGTCTATCTGGAAGGGCCCGACCAATATCGCGGGTGGTTCCAAAGTTCATTACTGGTCGCGACTGGCGTGAAGCACGCGGCTCCCTATCGCGGTGTGGTGACGCACGGCTGGACTCTCGATGAGCAGGGACGACCCATGTCCAAGTCGCTGGGCAATTCCATCGAGCCAAAAGAGATTTGCGACAAGTGGGGAGCGGACCTGCTGCGCTTGTGGGTAACTTCCGTCGAGTATCAGGCCGACGTGAAGATGAGCGAACGGGTGATGACCCAGCTCAGCGAAGCCTATCGCAAGATTCGCAACACCTTCCGTTTTGCACTTGGCAACCTGAACGACTTCGATCCAGCGAAGAATTTGCTGCCGTCCGAGAAAATGGAAGAGCTGGACCGATGGATGCTCGATCGAACCGCGGACCTGGCGAGAAGGTGCCGCGAGTGGTATGCCAACTATGAATTTCACCGCGTCTACCACGCGATTCACGATTATTGTATCGTGGACCTTAGCGCGTTTTATTACGACGTCCTCAAAGACCGCCTTTACACCAAAGCCCCGAACAGTTCCGCGCGGCGGTCCGCCCAGGCCGCGATCTACAAGATCACCAGCGCACTGGTGCGCATCATGGCGCCGATTTTGGTTTTCACTGCCGAAGAAATCTGGAACCATCTGCCAAAACCCGCAGGTGACGTGGCTAGTGTCCACATCGCGCTGTTTCCCGAGCAGAGCGAGCTACGGTCGGGGATCGCACCGGCGCAAGCGGCCAACTGGGATCTGCTGGCCAAAGTGCGCGGCGAAGTCCTGAAAGCACTCGAGACAGCGCGCAATGAAAAAAAAATCAACTCCGGGCTCGAAGCGAAAGTTCTGTTGAACGGCAACCCTGAGCTGAAGGCGAAACTGAAGGCTCACTTGGCGTATTTGCCTGGCTTGTTCATCGTCTCGCAGGTGGATTTTTTTAGCGCGGGCGCACCAGACTACAAATCGGAAACTGTCCCATCGCTGGAAATCTGCGTACATAAAGCCGAAGGCACCAAGTGCGAACGCTGTTGGAACTATTCCACGCGCGTAGGCGAAAATACGCGCTATCCGACGGTCTGCGAACGCTGCTCGGCTGCACTGGCGGAAATCGAAAATGGGAATTCGTAGCCGGGTTCGCAAAATGGCTCGAGATCGCTGATGATCCACCCGTCACGGCTCCGCTGGCTTATCCTGACCTTCGTGGTTGTCTTCTTCGACCGCTTTTCCAAAGCTGCTATCGAAGCCGAAACCATCGAAGGCTGGCGCCACGAACTCATTCACAACTTCGTGTACCTAGTTCACAGCAAGAATACCGGAATCGCGTTCAGCATGTTTGCGGACAGCGCATCTCCATGGACGCGATACGTTCTGATCGGCGGCTCGTCGGTAGTAGTCGTCATTCTGGCCTGGTATCTGGTGGCGGGCTCTGCGATTTCTGCGCGCGCTGCGGCCGGATTGGCCCTTTTGCTGGGCGGAGCGACCGGCAATCTGACCGACCGGATCCTGCGCGGCGGCGTCACGGATTTCTTCGAAGTTTGGTTTGGTTCCTATCGCTACCCGGCGTTCAATGTGGCCGACTCGGCCATTACCATCGGCGCTGCTCTGATCTTGCTGGATGTACTCTTTCCGCGACGCGCCCTCACGAAAAGCTCTGCAAAATAACGAAAGCCGGTTCACCTATTGACGGCAAATCTCTTGCAGTTCCTGCATCGGCTTTTGCGCATGCGGAGGCAACGGCAGCTGCCTGGCGTCCATAATCTGTTCGAGAATCGGCGAGCCTTCTTTCCGTACGATATCTGGATCAATTTTGTACGCCGGATCGGACTCCGCATCGTTGAGCTTTATGAACTTGAATCCCTCCTGCTTCAATTGCGCTAACAATTGCGGCAGCATCTCCGCATCGAATGCTCCGACGTGCATCAGCAGGACGTGTTTGATGTCGCGGCCAAATAGCTGTTGCGAAAGTTGTTGTCCCAGCTTCATGTACTCCGCTGCTGTGTTCAGATAGCTCTCTTTCAGCCACGCTATGGCTTTCTCATCCTTCTTTTCCGAGCAGCGCGCGTACGGCCCGTTCCACGCGTAGTCTTCAAAGTCCAGCGAAACCTGCGCGATGCGGTAGTGATGGTCCTTCAAGTAGGCGCGGACCGCGCGCCGCTTCTCCAGCGTGTCGCCTTCATCCAGATACGGATAGCGAAACCAGCGCCAGTCCCTTTTGTCCATCAGCTCTTCGAGTATTGCTTCGTTTTTCGACACGTTCCGTTCAAACGCCTCCACCGTGCTGTTGTTCAAACTCATGTGGTCAAGGGTATGGTTTCCCAGCGGCTGCCCGGCTTCACGCCAGAGTTGCAGGACTTTGAGGTCTTCCGGATGAGCATCCAATTTGCCGGCATTGACGAACCCGTACACCTCCGGCACTTTCGCATCTTTGAACGCTGCCAGGATCTTTCGCGTCACGTCTTCTCGCGTAACGCCCGTCGGCAACGGCCCGTGCGCCGGCAAGTCATCAAATGTGATTGCGACTTCCTGCGCACCGATGGAAGGACCGCCCGCGGCCTGGAGCAACACAACAAAAAGAATCTGGATCGACCATATTCCGAGATCTCGGATAGCTGGCACTTAATTCCCTCCTGATGGATTTCGAACAATATAAGATGAGTTTGTTAATCCGAAACCGCAATCGTCTCATGCGTTGACACTATATGTTGCCGTAGATAATTTAAAAAGATGGCCACGAGTATGTCGGTTTCCCGCCCGTTCGAATGGATCGAGAATGAGTCGGTCAGTAGAAGCAAGATCATCGCCGGCCACATCGCTATTTTCCTGCTGGCCTTCTTGATTCTGTTTTCCCGCCGGCCCGATGCAGTGTTGATGCCGCAGTTCTACGCGGAAGATGGCACATTCTGGTACGCGGACGCCTACAACTATAGCTGGCGCTGCTTGTTTATGTCTGAAGCTGGTTATCTTCACACTGTTCCGCGTTTGGTAGCTCTATTCACACTGCTTTTTCCATTGTCCGCTGCCCCGGCGGTGATGAATGCCTTGGCGTTTTTCTTCCAGATATTGCCGATAAATGTCTTTCTATCCTCGCGTTTCAAGATGATTCCTTTCCGTATCAGAGCGCTTGGCTGCTTGCTGTACGTAGCCGTGCCAAATTCGTTTGAAATTCACGCGAATGCTACCAACATTCAATGGCACTTGGCATTGCTGGCGGCGATGGTCATTTTGGCAAAGGCTCCGACGCATGTCGGGTGGCGTACTTTTGATTTCGTGGTGTTGGCCCTGGCGTCGATCGATAGTCCTCTGGGTATTCCACTGGGCGCACTAGCGGCCGCGATGTGGTGGATTCGGCAGGCACCTCACGCAAAATGGCAACTGGGAGCGTTGCTTCCCGGAACCGCGATAGAAGTCGGTTTTCTGCTGCTGTCCCAAACGCGCCGCGCTGCCGCGAATGGGGCAACCTTACTGCGCCTGGGAAGTATTTTGGGCGGCCAGGTCTTTCTTTCTGCCGTCCTCGGAGTGCGAACTTTTATACAATGGCACTATGGCCACGCGAGTTTTCTGTTGACGGTTGAACTTCTTGTGGCTGTGATTGGACTCGCGATTACCGTTTACGCGCTGCGTTTCGCCCCTGTTGAACTGAAACTGTTTATCCTTTTTGCCGCGGCTGTCCTCGCAATGGCGTTGCACCATCCGCTCGCAACGATGGAAGCTGCCCCAGGCCAATGGGAACTTTTGCGGATTCCCGGCTTTGGAAACCGCTATTACTTCTTCCCGATGCTCGCGTTCTTCGCGTCTATCGTTTGGATGCTTGCACAGCCCGCAAATGCCTCAAAGCTACCGCGAACCGTCGCGCTTAGTATTCTTGTGCTCCTGCCGATTGGTGTTTGTCGCGACTGGAAGTACAAAGCCTTCGCCGATTTTCGCTTCCCGGACTACGTCGAAGTCTTCGAACGAGCCGCACCCGGAACCAAAGTCACCATTCCCACCAATCCGACTTGGACGAAGTGGACGATGGAGCTTATCAAGCAATAACAAGTCGCTTATTTTTACCGGTTGCGTTTATAGACTAGAACGACTTCTGGACGACGAGGGCGATAGGTCTGCGCGTCCGCCCCCCAGCGGTAAACGTCGTGGTCTCCGCCTCCGTCAGCTACCCCCACCAGCGCATAATGGTCACGCGTATATGCATCCGCCCACCGAAAAATGCCATCGTCCGAATGGGCGTGACGCAGCCACGAGCGCCCGATCAGAACGTAAACCACAAATTCCGGCGCCGCGGCTTCAACTTCGCGGATAAATTCCAATTGCATGGCGGAGGCGTAGGCCTGCTCCTCGGTCAGAGGGTACGTATAGATGTAACCCGTTGCCGAGTGACGCCGTGCATAAAAATAGGTTTCCGGCTCTGAGCCGAGTACCGCCACTCGTGCATCCTTGTCCGAATTTGCTCGAATGTAATCTGCGATCGCTACTGCTTCGGGAAAAGGGTTTACGCCGTAGACCTCGCGGCACGCTTCCTGAGCTGATTCCACAAAATAGACGGCGTGGTCTGCATAGAGCGCATAAGCGAACGCCAGCGCGAAAATGATTGCCGGTGCAAAAGCCAGTTTCCTCGCCGCGTTAACCCGGCGCAGCAGCCGGGAGCCGGAACTCACACCAGCGCCTGCCAGAATCGCCAACCCCGGATACAGGACGATGAAATAGTGGCCGCGGTAATACCAACCGACGCTGGCCGCGAGAAATGAAAATCCCAGAAGGCCAAGCACAAAAATGGAATGAGGGCGCAGCTTGCAGTCCCAAAGAAACGCCGCCATGCCAAAGACAATCAGAAAGCAGATGACGCCGATGTGTTCTTTCTGCAGCTCCATGCGATTGGCAAGCTGGTGCAGGCCTTCCCCCGCGGTCAGCTCCGAGCCGTACGCACGTGCATAGGAGACCGTCCAGAACCAGAATTTCTGAAAAACGCCGGCGCGTAAGAGCAGCAGACAAGTCAAGGCATACGGGAGAATTGCTCCGATGGAAAATGCCGCCAAGTTGCGAAATAACTTGGCGCGGGGCGCGGACGCCTGCCGTTCGCGCCAGATTAGATAGAACATTGCAAAAATGCCGAAGAAGACGCCCGGCTGCTTCATTACAAATGCCAAGCCGGAAAAGATACCGCTCCACAAGAACAGTGAACGGGTTTGACCGTCGCACGCCCGCAACAAGAGATAGATCGAAAGCAGCGCCGCCAGCGCCACAAAATGCGTAGCGTGCCCGGCGAGCCCGAGAAGTTGCGGGCGAATTGAAAATAGCGCGAAGCTGGATCCCGCGATGACGGCCGCAACGGGATCGAAAAGCCTTCGCGTAATGAGAAACAGCAGCAGAATACAGGCGGCATTCACCAGAATCACGCCAACATGAATGCCCGCAGCGGTCTGGCCGAATACTGCCATAATCAGGGCGTAGGCCGCGTACGTGCCCGGCAGCTTCATGTTGTACGCAAGCTCATAGGGCGGGATTCCCTGCAGAATCAGCTGACCGGCATAGGCGTATTCGCCCTCGTCGCGTTCAAGCGGCATCTCTAGTAATCGAAAACGAATCCCGGCAACCAGTAAAATGACCAGAAAAATCGCAATGGATTCCCAACCCGGCAAAAAACGGCGTTTCCATTTGGCCTGTGTAAGCGGCTGAGACGACTTACCTGAGGTTTTGCTTTGCAAAGCGACGGATGGCTCCATGCAGACGCAAGAGCGTACTGAACTTTTTGATGCTAGCATTCCCACGCCAAGGCCCCGGACCATTGAGGCTTTGCGGTGTTTGAAAATGTACTGGCCAAATGTGCGCCCGGCGCATCGCATCAATGAACCCGATTTCTAAACGAAGTGAATTCGTCGTGGCGGAAGCGCACCGCGACGAACGGCTCGACCGCTGGATTGTAGAGCGCCGCCCAAATCTTTCGCGCGCGCGTGTGCAAGAGTTGATCGCAGAGAAACTGGTACTGGTCAACGGCGCGCCTGCCAAAGCGGCGTACAAGCTGCGCGCCGGCGACAAAGTGTTTGTGGACGCGCAGGAACGCCCCCCGCTTACTGCCGAGCCCGAATCCATCCCGCTACAAATTCTTTATGAGGACGAAGATGTTCTGGTGGTCGACAAACCACCGGGCATGAGCGTTCACGCCGGAGCCGGAAATTTCAGCGGCACGCTCGTCAACGCCCTGCTTGGGCGCGGCCAGACGCTTTCGCACGGTGGAGCCGCAACCGACTACCTGCGTCCGGGCATTGTTCATAGGCTAGATAAGGAAACTTCCGGCGCCATCGTGATCGCCAAAAATGATTACGCTCACGTCAAGCTGGCAGAAGCCTTCAGCTCGCGGAAGGTCAAAAAGACTTACATCGCCCTGGCTGAGGGCAAATTTGAAAAACCTGGCGGAAAGATCGACTTGCCCATCGGGCGAGACCCCGTTCGCCGCACACGCATGAAAGTCTTGCCTGCGGCTTCCAAGCAAGGTCGCAAGGGCCTCGCGGGCCGCGCGCGCGAGGCGATGACGGAATGGAAGAGACTTATCGAACTGGGGTCTGTGACTTTGCTCGAAATCCAACTGCACACCGGAAGGACGCATCAAATCCGGGTGCATCTCTCCGCGGTCAAACACCCATTGGTTGGAGACACTTTGTATGGAGCAGCATCGCACCTTCAGGCCGGCAACGCCGTCACGCCTGCGCTTGGTCGTCAGTTTCTGCATGCGGCCAGGCTCGCGTTTCCCCACCCGCGTACCGGGGTCTGGATCGAAACCCACGCGCCACTTGCGCCAGACCTGCGTGATTACCTCGACCGCCTGGCAGCCTTGGAAGGGAAAAGCCTTGCTGCGGCAAGCGGCCATCTGTAACCGCGCGCGCTCGGCAATCGCCACCGCCGACGGAGCAAAATTGACGCTGCGGTCGCAAGCTCCCTATACTTTCTCATCATGAATCGCCCACTCGATCGCCCGTCTTTCGGATTGATCGCCGCGTTTACGCTGCTGGCCTTGCCATTGGCGGATTATGCCCGGCAAGGCGGGGCGCAACAGCCCACGCCGCCGCCAGCGCAAACTCCGGGCGTCGTTCCCGCGAATCCTCAGCAGCCTCCGACTTTCATACGCGAAGTCAACCTGGTGGACGTCTTAGCGACAGTGCTCGACCGCCGCAACAAACTGGTTCCGGAATTGGACAAGGGCGACTTCAAGATTACGGACGATAATGCGCAGCAAGAGATTCGCTTTTTCAGCAAGCAGTCCGATCTGCCCCTACGCATCGGCATGCTGCTCGACACTTCCAACAGCGTCCGCGATCGCATCAAATTCGAGCAGGAAGCCGCGGTGGACTTTCTATACAGTGTTTTGCGCCGTGGCAAAGACCAGGCTTTCGCCATGACCTTCGATGATGAGCCGCAGGTGATTCAGGCTTTCACCGGCGATGGCGGCATGCTGCGCGATGAAATCAACAAAACCCGTGCCGGCGGCGGCACGGCGGTCTACGACGCGGTCTACGAAGCATGCGCGAAACAGCTCAGCAATCCTCCGCGCCCGCCAGGCGACCAGCCCGACATCGTCCGCCGCGTGATGGTCCTGATCAGCGACGGCGAAGACAATCTTTCCAATCACACCCGCGCCGAAGCCATCGAAATGGCCCAGCGCACCAATGTCGTTATCTACGCCATCAGCACCAGCACGCAGTGGATTCAGCTTTCGCAGACCGACCCCAGCAAGGCCGCCAATCGCAAAATGCACCTGACCGAAGGCGATGAAATCCTGAAGAACCTGGCGGAAGAAACCGGTGGCCGCGCATTCTTTCCATACCACGTGGATGATTTAAACCAGTCCTTCCAGGATATCGGCGACGAGCTCCGCAATCAGTACACCATCACCTACAGTCCGTCGAACTTCACCGCCAACGGCAAATACCACCGCATCAAGATCGAAGTTCCCAATCACAATGGCTATCAGGTTCGCGCGCGCCGCGGCTACTTCGCGCGGTCTCGTACCGGATCGGCCAACCCGTCTCAGGCGCCTGCACCGAATCCCTCGACTTCATCTCCGCCCACACACACCACACCCGGAAAACCGTAGCGTCTGGTATTGCTGACGATCTCTCACTTGGAAGTATCGCGAAGCAGAAAGGCATCCGCATCAATATTCCCGCGCTCGATCGCAATTCGTTTGCCGTCCTGCGAATACGCGTAGCGGAAAATCAAATCCTTATCAAACGACGTCAGTTGCTTTCGGTTTGTGCCGTCGATTCCTTGTGACCACAGATTGTCCACGCCCTTTTCCCGCGCAACGTACACAATGGACTTACCGTCCGGCCCAAACAAGGGCGGCGAACTCATTCGCGGGTCCGCATCCACGTAAGAGCCCTTTCCGCCTGCCGTCGGATCCAGCCGTATCTTCAGTTTGTGATCCGCTTCGCCCACTTCTATAGAAGCGATCCACTTTCCGTCGGCCGACAAATCGAACTGGCCTACCGGCTCATCGACGATCGTTTCTGGCGTACCCCCATCGATCGACACCCGCTTCACCGTCTGATGATCGGTCTGGTCGGTGTAATACACCCACTTCCCATCTCTCGTGCATATCGGCGCCCGGTCGTTCTGCCCGGCTGTCAATTGCGTCACGTGGCTGCCGTTCGCATCCATCCGCCACAGATGGACGGCCGCGCTTCCCGCTCGGCTCACCCGGCGGAACACAACGTATCGCCCGTCCCCGCAAGCGCTGGTCTGGTCGGAAATATAGCTGCTGTCATTCAGCAACATCGCCTCTTCGCCATTCGCTCCAACCGATTTGATCTGACCCGCTTGCGGTAGGATTAGTTTGCCGTTGGCGTCCCAGTTCCATAGCCACAAGTCTTCGTGCGACCCGAGTGGCACTGGCTTCAATTGCGCAGGATCACCTGCTGGCGCAATTCCCAAGTCAAATGCCAGCTTCGTCTGACTTGCCACCAGCGTCTTGCCATCCCCGGCCAGGCTCGGATTCCGGTAATTATTCGTGTCGTGCGTCAGCAGGCGGTATTCGCCTCCCGGATACGCCATGTACCCCAGTTGCGCTTGCTGCGAACCGGAGCCTAAATCGAGCGAGGGAATAATCAATCCTTGACCATCCGGCATCCACACCGGTTCGTAGAAGATCCTGCTCGCAGCCACAAAGTTCGCGATCTTTCCGGTTGCCGCGTCCACTTGTATCAGCCCGCCCAGCGCGTCCTTGTTTGGCTGCACAATCGGAATCATGATGGTCTTTCCGTCCGGCGACCATGCTGGCGTGAAGCTGTCGCTCAGCAGATTCTGGTCCTTGAAAATCTGACGCTCGTCGCTCCCGTCGCTCTTCATCACGATCAGATCCCAATACGGCGAATCGTGTTTTTCGCGCAAAAACACGAAACGCTGTCCGTCCGGTGAGAAGGTAATCGAACTGTCCACGTCCCTCGCCACCACCTGCGGCGTTCCACCCAGTACCGGCGCCGCATACAGGATGCCGATAATGTGTTCTTCTTCGTCCCTGCGCAAAAAGTACAAATAGCTACCGTCGCGTGAAAATGTCAGTGCCTGATAACGCGTTGCTGCCGGCGCAACCACTTGCGCGTTGCTTCCCGTGGCGATATGCCGCAGCCACAGCGATTGCAAGCCACCTTCAGAGTGCACCTGCAGGAGGTACTTTCCATCGGGCGAAATCGCCGCTCTCGACACATGCCCGCTGTTCGTCAGGTTCGAAATCTCAAAGTTCTCAAACGGCAAATGCCTGGAGCGCTGCAGATACGAATAGCCGCCATAGCCGGCCGCTGCGAGCAACACCGCCAAAACAGCTAATACCAGCCCGCTGCCGAGTTTGTTCTCCCTAGCCGCGGCCACGATCACCGATCCGCTGGATTTTGCCGGCTGGGCAACGGTTCCGGACGACGCCAGCGATTCTGTCACATTCGAGGTTGCCGCAATCGGCGATACCGATGCGCCGGCTAGGCGCGTTCCCGAAGATGGTGCCGCTGCTGCGGTGCGTCCCGAGTCGCTCTCGCGCTGCAGACGCTTCAAGTCTGCGCGCAACTCCGCAGCCACCTGATAACGAATGTCTCTATCCTTCTCCAACGCTTTGTTCAAAATCCGCTCGAACTCGGCGGGCAGGCTCGGATTTAACGTCACCGGAGAAGCCGGCGTGTTGTGCAAAATCCCGTCAAAAATAATCGCGCTCGTCGAACCAGGAAACGCGTGCTGCCCGGTCACCATTTCATAGAGCACTGCGCCCAGCGAAAACAGATCCGTCCGCGCGTCCAGCTCTTCCCCGCGCGCCTGCTCCGGCGACATATAGGCGATCGTACCCACTGCCATGCCCGGGGACGTCAAATGCGTTTCATCCGGATCAATCGTCGTCCCTTCGGTCGCCGTTCCCGCAGCTGCCACCAGCTTCGCCAACCCAAAATCCAGAATCTTCGCCGGGCCGCGTTCGGTGATGAAGACGTTTGCGGGCTTGATATCCCGGTGCACGATTCCCTTCTTGTGCGCCGCATCCAGGGCATCCGCCAGCTGGATCCCCAGCTCCAGCGTCCGCCCAAACGCCACCGGCGCATTCAACAGCATCGCGTCCAGTGAACGCCCCTCTAGCAGTTCCATCGACAGGAAGGTCTTGCCGCTATCTTCTTCGATGGCGTGGACCGTGCAAATCCCCGGATGGTTCAGTGATGACGCCGACCGAGCTTCGCGCAGAAAGCGCTCCAGCGTCTGCGAATCGCGATGCTTGTCTTCGGGAAGAAACTTCAGTGCGACGCGCCGGCCGAGCTTGGTGTCCTCCGCCTCATACACGACGCCCATACCTCCGCCGCCCAGCTTGCGAAGAATCCGGTAATGTCCAATCGTTTGCCCGTCCATAGTTTTGGAAAAATATTTGAAAGCATGGTAGCCGCTGGCCCCTCACCGGTCAATTCGCCCTTTCATCCCGTCGCAATCATTGTCAACCCGAACGGAGTGAAAGATTCTGCGCTGCGCGGAAGAGGTCCGTATGTCGAACCTTCAGTTCTTCCACCTTCGTCGCCCTTGACTGTCCGTATGACTGCCGCGGTGGCGGTCTTAATGGCCGGTTATAACCTCCCAATTTGCCACTTTTGGGCAAAATGGAGCGGTCGGGGTTCTTTTCGCCACAATGGGCGCAAGCGTCAAAGCGGGCACCCATCCATTCAAGGAACATTTCGCAGGCGCTGTTCTACAACGTGAGTTTTCAGTGCTCGTCGGGCAACACCGGCAACACGGCCATCACCGCTGTCGTAGGATCGTCGCGCAACTTCAAATACAGCAGCGTACCGTTTGGCCGCGGGACGTCCAGCGAGGAATCCGCGAATCCCGCCGGCACCGGGACGTATCGCGTAAACTGCGCGTCCGATGCGACCGATTCGGCCAGGAACAAGCTTGTACCACTCAACCGGCACTGTTTGTCCGGGCTGTCCGGACACCGGACTTCCTTCAACGATGGCAACCGCACCAGCTTTGCCAAGGGAATCCAGTCCCCCCGGCGCCCATCTTCGGAAACGGCCCGGAAGCGCAGCGGCCCGAACGCCGAAGCTCCGAACCCTTTCAATGGCTCAAACGTGGCCATCACAGTCTCGGCGTCCTGCATCACCAGATTTCCTTCGCTGATGCCGAGCGTCGCGCGGAACGATTCATCTTCGGTGGCTACTTCAATTTTGCCGTCGCGCGAAAACTTTTCCGGCAGCTCGGACTTCACAAAGAAAGTGATCTTGCCGGCCTGTGGCAGCAAATCCTGGTCGCCCAGCCGGATTCCCGCGGCGTTCGGCCCCGGCTGGATGGACTTGCTCACCAGCGTCACTCGCGGTCGCGGCGGCTGCACCTTGGTCTGCAAATCCAGCACGCGCCCGTCCTTCAGTGCCACGCGTGCCACCAATGGTTCGTCCGTCTGCAATTTCGTGGTCGCATTCGCGTCGGGGGCGGCCAGGTACAGCACGTCCTTGCGCTCCGCTCGTGAGAGTTTCGCGGGAGCAAAATGAATCCCGTTGAGCTCAAAACCGTTCACCTGATCCAGTCGCGTGCCTTCGAGCACGCCTTGTTTGTCGCCTGCGCTGATGCTGAAGTCGTCCAGCTTCGCCGCTTCGGAATACGCATGTAGCTTCAGCTCGTCGGGGCGTTCTTGACCGAACTGTTTTACGGAAAGCGTGACCGGTCCCGTACTCGCATCCCTGAGAGGCACGTGCACTTCTACTTCGTTCGTTCCGCTGAATTTCCACGCCGGCCTCAGTTCATTGCCATCCGGCAGGGTCAGCGAAATCTTTTCCGCGCACACCGCGCAGACGGACTGCAGGTGCAGCGTGTCGTCGCGTCCGACGATCAGCGCGTCCTGATCCGCCGCGGCGATCGTCCACCCACCCGGCCGCACGTTGCGCAAATGGAAAGTTGGCCCCGCGAACGTATCGAATCCCCACTTCCCGCGCAACGTTGCCACCAGCTGCGTGTCCAGATCGGCCGCCGCCAAATTCTTCGCGTCGATCACGAATCCGCCGCGTGCCGCGTCTGCCTTCACAGGCAAATCCGCGGCCGCGCCTTTTTTCGTCGGCATGCTCAACACAAAGTCGTGCCCCAGGTCGGTCGAGAAAACCAGCGGCGCTCCCTCTACCGGTAAGACCAACGATGGATTCTGCAGGCACAGCACTTGGTCCACGCCCGGATTCCGCAGCGGTGGCAGCTGTGCCGCCTCGACCGCGGGCAGTCCCACCACGATCACCGACTTCGGATTGCGAAACGACGGCGGATTGTTCAAGTGCAGATTCAACTGCTCGCCCTTCGGAAGAGCCAGCGCGGGGATGTATTGAAACTCTGCCGAGTGAATGTTTCCGAGCAACCGCGCCAGATCCACCACCGCGCCCACATACGCGCTGTAAAATCCCCCGCCCGCCACGGGCGTCGTGCTGATGGCGCCGACCAGGTCAGCGGAAGGGCCGGTCGTCAGAGCGGACACCACCGATTGGCTATGCCCATCGTCCAGCACCAAACGGTCGGTATTTTGCGTCAAGCAACTCCCTTGCTGCTCCACCGGTCGATCAAAACATTGCTGGTCAATTTTGATACCGAGCGTCTTGGCCATTTTCACCGAAACATCGTGCAGCGCTTTCGGATCGGCATCCGAAGTATCCTTGACCACGCTCAAATATTTCTCCAGCCGTGAGCGGTACAAGCCCGCCTGGTTCAAGTCCTGCGAAGCACGCACAAACACGCCTGGCACCGCGCGCACCGCCCGGCTCAGGGTCGAAAACCCTCCGCCGGTCTCAGGAGCGAGAAACACCAGCACTTGCTGCGCGTCCTGCGGCACCGTAACCAAAATTCCTTCCTGCTTCACCTTCTTGTTCCAGGTTTCCGCCTGGGTGATCCATTTTTCCGGCGGCGGGTTGGTCGAGCCGCGCAAAAACGCAACAATCAACTGATAGTGCACCGACTGCGACTCCGGGAAATCGGGATGGAGCCAGATCCGATCGCCCGGCTTAAAATTCGCCACTTCCGAAATCGGCAACGACTTCCCGTCGCGCGAAACTTTCATTTCCACGCGCGGCCCGATCAAATCGAACGCGGCGGCTTGGCCGCGAGCGGGCTTCGTCGTGCCTGCCGCGAAAAGGGCCGCCAGCAGACTGACCATGACTATCTTTTTGATGGTGGTGGCTTGGGAAACTGAAAACACTCCTGCTTCGCTTTCCGGCCTGGGGGCTTTGAATTTGTCTCTTCGGAGATTCGACCGCGCATTCGATTATAGCGCGACAAGAAATTACGCCAAGAATTTCTGCAGCCGTTTTGCGCAAAATAAAAGACGGTGCTTTAGTTTTTCGGCGCGTAATACCCTTTCCGGGTCAATATCTTGTACTCCTTGCCCGGGGTCTCGACGCGTACCTTGCGGAACCTTCCGTCTTTCGCAGTATTTGTCGGATAGTAGCCTACGGTGTACTGGCTGCGCAGCTCTTCGGAAATCTGGTCGAACGCTTCGTTCAACTTTTTTTCGGATGAAACCTCGATTGTGCGTCCACCGGTTTCGTCACTCAGCTTTTTTGCAACGTCGGGCCGCCAGGAATAGCCCGGATCGTGCACCAACAGCACATGCACCACGGTATCGGTCCGCTGCGCCGATTCGATCGCTTCCTCAAGCCGCAGCCGGCTTCCTTCATCCTGCGCGTCTGTAATGATCACCAGCGCCTTACGCCCCGCTTCCGTCGCCAGCTTGTCATTGCACGCCAAAAACACCGCATCGTAAAAGTGTGTCCCACCGGTGTTGGAAGGAATCGTGCCCGGTGTCACCACGCCGCCGCTCACTGCGCTAATCCGCGCCTTATTGATCGAACGTTCAATCTGAGCGCGGTCATCTGTAAAATCCGCCAGCAGGTCCACGTCCAGGTCGAAGCTGATCACCATCGCCATATCGCCCTTTTTCATAACGCGTTCCACAAACCGCGACGCCGCCTCTTGCTCGGCGCCCAAGCGGTACTGTTCACTGCCGCTGGTATCAATCAGCAGACCCAAAGTGATCGGCAGGGTTACTTCTTTCGAGAAGAAGGCAATCTTCTGCTCCCCATTGTCTTCAAACACTTTGAAGTCTTCCTGCTTCAAATCGCCCACAATGCGTTTGCTTTTATCGCGCACGGTTGCGAACAAGTTGACAAGATTTACGGTTCTCTTTAACGCCGGCCCTTGCGACGGTTCCTGTGATGGCTCCTGCGGCACGGCCGGAAACGCCAGGCTCGCACAGAGCGCTGTCACCACCGCCGGCTTCCACAAATTCCTCAGAGAAGGCATGTATACTTTCCTTGTGATCGCTGCCAGCCGACCAGGGGCTGCGGGACTGTAAGATCGCTCGCAACCGGGCTGGGTTGTTTCTGCATCCATAGGGTTCAGGGCTTAAGGGTGCTCTCAAAAACCCTTGCCAGACAGTTGTACTTACCCTGAGCTACGTAAGATGCGACGGAGCACCGGTAGGGATGCGTAAGCCCCGCGTGGCCGCTAAAACGCTCCCTGACCAGCAAAGAACGAGCAAAAGTTTGGCTGGGTGAACATGAAAAGTCCACGAAAAACACGATCTCTCAGGTCCCTGCCCGCGCTGACCGCGTCCGCACTCCTTTTCATAGGCGCTGCGTGGGTCTTTGCGCAGGATCCGCCGCCGGCGCCTGTTCCCAAGGTCAGTCCGCCTCCGGTTTCACAAGCGCCTGCCTCGGCACAGCAACAAACAGCCCCACCCGCGAATGCCGCGCCCTCTGACAGCCAGGCGACCTTAAGGGTTAACGTTAATCTCGTTATTCTGCCGGTCACCGTGAAAGACGGCGCAGGCCGCCTGGTGCCGGATCTTACTCGCACCGACTTCCGCATTCTGGACGACAGTGTCGAGCAGCGCCTGGAATACTTTTCCGCGGAAGCCTTTCCTCTTTCGGCCGTAGTGCTCCTGGACAACGATCTCAAATCCAAGGATGCGCAACAGGTTGCGTCCAGCCTCTCCGCCATCGTCGCCGGCCTCAGCGCCAACGATGAAGCCTTCGTCTGCCGCTTCGATACCAATTTTCATCCCGGGAAAGGCTTCACCCACGATCAGGACAAACTGCTTACGGAACTCCACCGCACCCGCCTGGATACCGACCGTGCGTCGGCGCCTGGTTCGGCGCCCGGCGGGTCGTTTAGCACTGGCCCCACGATTAACGGGCAGTCCGCCGCCAGCCCTGGCGCGCCGGCCACCCTGCCCTCCACGGCCATCCTTGGTGATAGGACCACGAAAGCGCTAGATGACGCGGTTTTCGAGGCGTCCCAACTGCTGAAAGACCGAGGCCGCGACCGCCGCAAGATCATTTTTCTCATCTCCGACGGCGACAACGGCAAAACCAACGTCAACACCTACGGCAACACCGTCAAAGAGCTCCTCCGCTACGGAATCTCCGTCTACAGCATCGGCGTCGGCAGCGGTTTTTACGAGCGCAAATTCTCTCGTCTGCAGTCCTACGCGCACGATTCCGGTGGTGACGTCTATTACGCCGCCAAGCGCAAATCGCTCGAGGAACTCTACTCTCGCGTCACCGAACAGGCTCGCAATCAGTACACGCTCGGCTACAACCCGCGTGGCAACGACCGCGGCAAGGACTATCACGCCGTGGAGGTTCGGGTCCGCCGCGAGGGACTCGACGTCCGCACCCGCGAAGGCTATTACTCCGCCGCGCCCCGCTGACCCCGGCAGTACGTTGCTGCAGCAGACTTTTTTGCTGGCTGCACATGATTTTTCTTGACTCTCCTGCTTGCAGCACTTATATCGTGCAGAGGAGCACGTGGCCGGCGCCGCCAGCCCGCGCACTGGAACCACGCGGTGAGCGTGGAAACTGAAGCCATAAAGGAGTCAAGGAATGAAGAAAAAGGCTAAGAAGGAAGACAAAAAGGCCCCCAAGAAGGCCAAGTAAGTCGCAGCACTGAATTTGAAACTCGCGAGATTGAAAATAAGGGCGGCGTGGCTCCCGGCCATCGCCGCCTTTATTTATCATCCGCGTTCGGCCAGTGCCTCTTCATGAGCCGGGCAGATAGGCCGGTATGCGCAGCTTCGGCACTGAAAGCCAGGTTTTGCGGCAAACTCACCCGCGCGAATCTCCGCTGCAACTTCCTGCACGATTTTCTGCGCCTCTGCTAGTTGTTTGGCATTGCGTGTAGTCGTCTGCCGTTTGTTGTCCTGCAGATAGTGAAAGACCAGCCGCACCGGATTCAGCTCAAAAATCTCTTTTGCGGCAATCGCATAAATGCTCAGCTGCAAATCCTTGTTCGCTTCGGAGTCTTTTTTTGCTTTGCCGGTCTTGTAGTCAACAATCTCTACATCCTTCCGTCCCAGGGAATTGAGCTGGTCGATTCGCCCTTTCACAATGACGTTGTTCTCCAGATCCAATTCGAACGTCTTCTCCTGCTCCAGGATTTCCGGCAACGTCTCGCACATGGCTTGGTAAAACGCCTTCAGCTGTTCGAGCCCGTCCTTCCTGTACTCTTCTTCCTGATAATCGTCTTCGTAACCGATCACTGACCATTCCGTTTCGTAAATTCGTTGCACCTCCTCAAAGGGCAGCTTGCGCCCCTTCTTCAGTTCCGCGAGCGCGCGGCGAATCGTCGCGTGAATCACCCTTCCAAATGTCCATGTCGCCTTCGCTTCGCCTGCAATGGACCACAGCGTCTCGAACAAATACAGTTGCGGGCACGCCCGGTAACCCATAACCGCTGAGGGGCTCAGCGTTAGCGGTTCCGGCACCGGCGGATGATAGCTCTCCGCCCATCCAGCAATTCGCGAGAAAATCCGGGCCGGGCCCTGCGCGGCAAACAGCAATCTTTGCGGCTCTTCCCTGTTTGTGGTCCTGATGTTTTCCACCGGCGTCAAAACCTTCGGCGCAATTTGCAAGACATCCCGTTGTTTTACGGCCGGCGCCATCAGAATGTCTTCGATAAAAGTCGGCACCTTGCCGCGCTTTTCCGTCAGCGTGGTCAGCGTCAGCTTGTCTTGCGCACGCGTCAGCGCCACATAAAAGAGACGCCGCTCTTCTTGCGTATGAAAATCGCCCTGCGGCAATTCTTCTTTCATCAATTCCACCGGGAACGCGAACAGTGACGAACGCTCGCCCACCGGGAAGGCCCGGCTATTCACACGCAGCACGTATACCTGCAAGAACTCCAGCCCCTTCGCGCCGTGCACGGTCATCAACTGCACCGCGTCGCCGGGAGCTTCATCCTCGAGCGCGATGGTTTCGTTGGCCTGCTGAAAATAATCCAGGTACTCCAGAAACTCCGGCAGCCTTCGGGTTTCGCTCTTCGCTTCCCACTCCTTGGCAAACTCCGTCAGTCTCTTCACATATTTCTGGTCCTGCGTGCTGGCCCGCGCCAGAAGCTCCAGCCACTCGAGCAAATCGCTCAGAATTTCCTGCGCCGTTCTCCGCCGCATGGCTTTCCGCTGCTCGTTTAGGTGCTCCGTCAGATCAGCCAGTGCCGCGTGGCGCGCGTCGAATGGCAACGGAGCTTGCGGCGATTGCAAGACGTCGTAAATTGCCTTACGCTCTTTTCGCGCGCGTTCCGCGAGCCGCTGCAGGTCCGCCGGCTCCAGTCCCCAAGCCGGAGCAGCCAGCGCTCGTGCGGCAGACACGTTGTCGTACGGCCGGGCAATCAATCGCAAATATGCCAGCACATCGCGCACCAGCGGATGATCCAAAATCGAAAGCCTATTGATCACAAATGGAATCTTCCGCCGCGCCAGCTCAGGCACCAGCAAGTCGCGATGCGTGTGTTGCCGGTACAGCACCGCAAAATCCCCCCAGCGCTTGCCTGCCTTGTGAGCACGCTCGATCTGGCTCGCCACCCACAGCGCCTCTTCTTCCGCCGTCGCCAGCTCCGCGATACGCACCCGTTCGCCTTCCGGTTTGTTCGGTTCCAGTACTTTGTTCGGAAAATCCGCGCTGGTCTCGTTCTGCGCGATCACCTGCGTGGCCACCCGCAAAATGTTGGGCGTCGAGCGATAGTTTTCCTTGAGCAGCACACGAAACTTCGTCGAATCCTGGCCTTGTTTCCATCCGGCGAATCTTTCCAGGAATAATTTGAAACTCCCGAACGAGGCCCCTCGAAACCGGTAAATCGCCTGATCGTTGTCTCCTACCGCCACGATGTTGCGGGGCCAAGCGGTCAACAATTCCAGCAAGCGCAGCTGCGCAATGTTCGTATCTTGAAACTCGTCCACCAGCACGTGCCGGAATCGCTTTTGCATACGCTCGCGCAACGCCGCATCGCCTTCCAGCAGCTTCACGGCCTCGCTGATCAGCCCGTTCAGCGCCACCATGTTTTTTTCGTTCAGCAACTCTTCACTCGCCTGGTATGCCCGCGCAATCTCCTGCTGCTTCTGCATTTCCTCCAGCCGCTCGCGATAGGTTTCCTCATCAATCTGCAGCCGTTCGCCCTCCAGCTTCGCTGCGCCGGCATCGGCGTAGTGCTGATATTGTTCCGAGGTAACCAGCTCATCCTGGCAGCGGGAAAAAAATTGCAGAAAATCGTTCAGGAACTGTCCTGGCTCCGCCAGTCGTCGGTATTTTTCCAACTGCAGCCGCCGCATGTTCCTTCGCAGCAGAATCCAGTGGTCCACTGGCGCGATCGGTTTGCGGTGCGGCGCGCCTTCTTTCAAAAGCGCTTCACAAAATCCATGAAAGGTATTGACCGTAATGCCATCCGCGCGTTCGCCACAGGATTTCCTGATGCGGCGCAGCATTTCGCCCGCAGCCTTGATGGTGTAGGTCAGCGCCAGAACATTTTCGCCCCGCAGCCCCTCGTCGCGTTCGAACAGGCTGCGGATTCGCTCCGTGATCACGCGCGTTTTGCCGGTGCCCGCGCCGGCAATCACCAGCAATGGCCCGTCGCCGTGCTCGATGGCGCGTTGCTGCGCAGCGTTCAGTCCTAATTGCGCGGAGTCCGGAGCCCGCGCCGGCTCGAAAAGCGATCTCATCACGTATGCAGAGTATCCAATTTCTGTTGGAACCGGAAATCGGCACGCACTTCGGCTTCAGACAAGCACAGGCGAGGGAGTCTTGAATGTTCTCTTAGCGAGCGCAGCCCGGAGGGACTAGCGGCCGCACTGCATTCTTTAGCGCCTGCGCATTTTACCGAGCAGCCGCAGAATCTCCATGTACAACCAGATCAGCGTGACCATCAGCGCGAAGGCGCCGTACCACTCCATATACTTCGGCGCTCCCATGGCCGCGCCGCGCTCGATTAGGTCGAAATCCAGAATCAGGTTCAGCGCGGCTACGATCACGATCACCACGCTGATGCCGATTCCCAATGGCGTGCTCGCATTGAGAAACGACATTCCGGACGACCCGAACATGGTCATGAGCAGGTTCGCGATGTAGACCAGCGCGATCGCGCCCGTGGCGCAGACAATTCCCAGCGTGAAGCCGCGCGTCGCGCGAATCAAACCGGTCTTGTATGCCAGCAGCAGCACAAACAGCACGCCAAACGTCAGCGCCACCGATTGCACTGCGATCCCCGGATACCTCTGCTCAAATATCGCGGAAAGCCCGCCCAACACCAAGCCCTCGAATAACGCATACAACGGAGCCGTCAGCGCCGACCACTCTTTCTTAAACACGGTCACCAGGCACGTAATCAGCCCACCGATCAGTCCGCCTATCATCCACGGAAACGCCGCTTCCGGCTGTTCCGAGTGCGCCAATCCCCAGGTCCATGCCGCGGTCGCCACCACGCACAACAACAGGACTCCGGTCTTGTTGACGGTCCCCTGCACTGTCATCGCCTCGCCCGCGGCGATGTGCGGTATTTGTCCTTCGAAAGTCTTTTCTTTCAACACCGGATTCGAATTGCCGAGCAATCGAGCCATGCTGGAACCTCCCGATCAGAGTGCCGTCAAAAGCAGTGCAATATCCAATGCGGCGCCTACTGAGCCTTCTTCTGCTTGAAACTCTTGCAGGAACATTCGTCGGTGTAAGGCGGGGTCGAACCGTGCTGGCAACCATGCGACGCGCCGGCCTGTACGTGCTCGTAGTAGGCGTGCCCGCAGGTGCACTGGTCGTTTTGCTTTGGCGGAGGTGGCGGAGTGTATTTCATATTGTCCAGTCCGAAGAACCCGGAATCGAGAGTTTATCGCAGCCGCACGCTCGTTAGCTATTCTTGCCGCACCACTTGGAAAAGATTCTGATACCGCGGACGGGAATCGGACCCGTATTTTAGTCTTGATTAGTGTAGCAGACTGGTAGTGTTCATTCGCACGCAGGTACCGCTGGTTGTGCTTGTAGCACGCCGGAATGACGGCCGCAAACGTTCAGTGTCCGTTTTGGCGTCCGCTGGCTCGACTTTTTACCGCGCGGTAAGTGTCGAGCTGGTGCCTGACCGAAAAGGGCGGTCTGCGACGGCAGAAACAGGCATTCTCAACCACGCTAAGAAGAGACGGGTGCTCTCTTGGGTGTTTTTAAGGAAATATGCCGGTTAAGTAGCTGATTTCAGTGAACTTTCTGTTGGTGTCCAAACGGACAACCTGTGCTCCCGAATGTGGCCTTTCCCCTGCATGTAAGAAGCTCAAGACGTAGCTCGGAAAACACACAATTAGGAGATTAGAAAAAGTGAAGAAGAATCAAAAGGGTTTCTCGCTTATCGAACTGTTGATCGTCGTGGCGATCATTTTGATCATCGCGGCGATTGCCATCCCGAACCTGCTCCGTTCGCGCATGGCGGC
>DATMZI010000041.1:0-14986 GCA_035607085.1 Candidatus Eiseniibacteriota bacterium
AAGCCCGGGGAAGCGTGCGCTTAATTAATTAAGCAGCAAGTGCCAAGTTGTTGTTGGCAGTTCTAGTTTCCAGCCGATTGCGGGTGGTTGGCCCCCGGCATGCCTCCGGGACGCGACAACTTCCGTCGAAACCGTGTCGCCCCCTGCGTTTATTCTAACACTCTCCCGCGCTATTCTCCGCGCGCAGACAGCGTGAGCGGCTTCGACAGCGTAAACGTTAGCGGTGTTTCCGGTGCAATCTCAATCTGTTTGTTTCCGGTCAATGCGCCGCCCACAAAACCTCCGGCAGCTCCGACTAACGCTCCAATTCCGGCGCCCTTGCCTCCCCCTGCCAAGCCGCCTATCAGCGCGCCTCCTGCAGCGCCTCCACCCGTAGTCACCGCCGTTCTCTTGCCCTTGCCCTTGACTGTGCTGTCCAGCGAACCGGTCGCCAGCGCGTGGTTTCTTCCGCGAATCGTCACGCTTGTTAGAACGATCGCCAGTTCACCCTCTCCCTTGATCTTCCCCTTCTCCTTCGCGCGCAGCACCTTTCCACTCACACTCGATCCTTTCGGGATCGCGGTTCTTCCATCCACGGTCACCGGCTGCGCCACCGTTGCCATGAACGCCTGCCCCGCCTGGCTCGTCTTGGAGCTAAGTTTCTGGTCCACAGTCACTGTCATCTCGGTGCCAGCTGGCACAACGATTTCCTCCGATGCTGGCGCAGCGGCCGAAGATGGAGCCGAACTCGCGGGAGAATCGCCGCCACTTGGCGCGCCGCTCGGGGAATCGGGACCAGTCGCTCCTAGCACGGCCGTCTGATCGTCCACGCCGGCCGCGCCGGGAGTTGCCTTCGCGATTTCCTCCATTCTCTTTTGCGTCGCCGCGTCCTTTACCGTCCCTCGCAAAACCACCTTTCCGTCCTTCGCGGTCACGCTCACCGGGGAATCCTTAGTCGTCGGATCCATCGCCACTTTGTCCTGCACATCTTTCGCAATCGCGTCGTCACTTACTTTTGCGGAGCACCCTCCGGCAATCGCCAAAACCCCGCCAAACAGCAATGCCGCCAGCGTTCTCTCTCCAAACGTTCCCATAACGCCTCCTCAGTAATTTCTTCCGATACGTGTGCCGGGCTGTGTCGCCCGTTCCTGTCACTTCCTTCGCCCGTACCTCTCCTAATCGATACATCCGAAACGTAAAACGCCGTGTTGTTTCTGACGCGGTACGAAGGACTGGAATGCCCGTCAGCATTCCGGAGTTTAGGGTTGCATG
Source organism: Candidatus Eiseniibacteriota bacterium (assembly GCA_035607085.1). Taxonomy (GTDB): domain Bacteria; phylum Acidobacteriota; class Terriglobia; order Acidiferrales; family UBA7541; genus Acidiferrum. The sequence goes on from DATMZI010000041.1 coordinate 1,252, forward strand.
CGGCTGGTAGGCAGCATTACAGCCTTTTTAGCTAACCCAAGTCAAGTTCCTTGGGCTTGGACTGATTCGAGCAACCACCCAGCCACCGCAAGAACTTTCAAATCCGTTCAATCTATCCCGTTTTTAAACAGCAGCCCAATCACTTCGGGCGCAAAGCCCGCCGGCTCAACCGTTAAGTCTCCCCTCGGCGCGCGTGCTTGGCCGTTCCCTTGCACCATTTTTTGACGTGATCCGCGGAAAGGACGCCGCTCGTGAGCACACCTGGTACCCGGCATAACCCTGCCGATCGCGGTCGCAGTCAGCGCGTCCTGCTGCCCATTGCTGTGCGCATTTCCGGCGAGCTCCAAATGGTCGCCGTGCCGAAGAAGAGACTTCGACGCTGGTGGTCAAGGCCACGGCGCGCTCTTGAAGCTGCACGAATCGGTTCACCAAAGACAGGTCCTATCGATCAAGAACATGACCACTGGCGAAGAAGCCACCTGCACGGTAAGAGACGTTAGCGCCGTGCCGGACGGTTTCAAGCCCGCTAAATAACCGCCTTACTCACTCCGCCCGAAATCCGGCAGCTCTTTTGTACCCCGCGCTCAGGCCGTACCTCGGCCGCCGACGTACAGACCGTTGACGAAACCGGCGTTGTGTCTTCACACTTGTTCCATGCCAAACTCCTACTTGCTCAAGACCGAACCCACCGAATATTCCTTCGCCGATCTGCAGAAGGACAAAAAAACCGTATGGGATGGCGTCCACAATCCCGTGGCCCTCAGAAATCTTGCAGCCATGAAACCTGGCGACAAATTGATTATCTATGAAACCGGCGACAACAAGTCAGCGGTAGGGAATGCTTGCGTGGTGGCTGTCAAGGATCCCAACCCCAAAAATCCGCAGATCGAAATCGGAGCGGGAAAGCCGCTCGCCAAACCGGTCGCTCTCGCCGAAATCAAGGCCAACAAACTCTTTTCCACTTCGCCGCTGGTGAAGATGGGCAGGCTTTCCGTGGTTCCTCTCACCGCCGAACAGTACAAATCCCTGACCGGAAGCTGAGCGCAGCATTCGCCTAGCTGTAGTTCCGTTGCGTATTCGGAAGCACTTTCACACCGGATGCTTGGATCAGTCGCTCACCCCAGTGACCAGCGTCAAATCAAATACCTTCGCCGTCGTTACCAGAAAGCGGTCTCCAGGATCCCAGTGCACAAACCGCGTAAACGGCATTCCGCCACAATATCCCATGTCCAGGGCCCTTCCCTCAGCACCAGCTCCTGAACGGATTTCTTGCATCTTTCGCCAAAATCCACATCCAGCACGGATCAGGGCTCGTCATCACCATCGTCGTCGGACAATGGCAGTTCTCCGCCTCGTTCGCTAGCGTCAATTTTGGCGAGCTTTTCCTGGTTCAGCAGTTGATTGAGTGCGTTGATCGGTGCCGTCTTCAGCTCGTTCCAACGGCGGCTGGACTCCTTTAGTGCACTTTCCAATTCTCGAGCCACAGCCTCGACAGTCGGAGTTGGCGCAACGTCCGCGCTGTCGGCGATGGCCAGGATGCGCCCGAAACGCTGATTGAGCGTCGAGAAATTCTCTGGTTGTCTTCCGGTCAGCGGAGTTCCGAAAAATCCCGGCACTGCTGCGCCTTCCAATGCGGCCGCCTGCTGGTCGAAATCCGCCAACTTGGCCTTCAGTTCCCCGCTGCTTTTGCCAATCCGGTCCGCAACTTGCGCGCGCACCGAGTGCAGCGCTTCCAGAATTTCAAAACTCTCCGTCATGCCGGCAGCGGCCGACTGCTGTAGGACAGATTGCCGAGACAGCTCCGCGGGCGTGCTCTTTACGCGCGGATCCATTTTCAGTGTCAAAGGTTGGGTCAATGTCTTGCCGTCGACGGTGAGTTTTACCGTGTACCGGCCGGACAAGGCCCATGGCCCCCGTGGTTCGAGCGGCGTGTCGTGCGGAATCGCTGAAATAGGATAGCCGTGGTTTAGCGATTTGGGCGCGGCGTAACGAACGTCCCAGACAAAGCGGTGCATGCCCGCCCCCGCGGACAAAATTTTGTCTTCGCGTACCCAGTACATAGGAATGGGGTGCTTCGGCGCAATCTCCGAAAGTGGTTCTGCCCGGTCTGCGCTCGAATACTTACGCACCGATTTGCCCGCGCTGTCCAAAATTTCGAGCGTCACCGGCGTACTCGAACGGCTGGGAAGAAAGTAGTCAACGATCGCGCCGTCTGGCGGATTCGTGCCTCCTGGCTCCTCGGGCGGCAGCGGCGTATCCGGATTGCGATTCCAGTGCATGCGGACTGCTTCTTGCGGCGCAAAGAGATAGGGCGCCGAAGCGGAAACCGTCTCATTCAGCTGCCGCAGCGGAGTGATGTCGTCCAGTATCCAGAACGAGCGGCCGTGCGTGCCGACCACGAGGTCATCGCCGTGAATGGTTAGATCGCGCATAGAGGTGTGCGGCAGGTTCAATTGCAGCGGTTGCCAGTGATCGCCGCCGTCGAGGGAAGCGAACACGCTGGTTTCTGTTCCGGCGAACAGCAAGCCTTTACGCACCGGATCTTCGCGAACTACATTCACCGGCGCGTTGTCGGGAAGGCCGGCGACAATTTCCTGCCAGCTTTTGCCGAAGTCGCGCGTGCGGTAAATGTGCGGGTGCAAATCATCCAGCCGGAAACGATTCACTGCTGCATATGCCGTTCCAGCAGCAGTGCGTGACGCCTCAATAATGGAAACCTTGCTCCACGGCGTCAGCGCCGGAGGCGTCACGTTGCTCCAACTCTTGCCGCCGTCGCGCGTCAGCTGAATCAAGCCGTCGTCGGTCCCGGCCCAAATCGCTCCCTTTTCGACATACGAAGGTGCCAGCGCGTAGACCACGCCCCGATGCTTGCCTTTTTCCGGATCACCTGCGGCGAACACGCCTATGCTTGGCGGATTCTCATACGAAGGGCGTGTCAAATCTGGGCTGATCGCCTTCCAGTTCTTCCCTCCGTCGCTCGTTTCAAACACCACGTTGGCTGCGAAATATAGTTTGTGCGGATCAGTCGGCGAAAAAACCAGCGGCAGCGTGCGGTTGTAACGAAATTCTCCGCGGCGCACTGGTTCGGGCGAAACATCCTGTACTTCTCCCAATGCCAGGTTGGTACGCGAAACTCGTCCGCCATAGACAATGTTGTTGTCCAACGGATCGACGGCAATCGTGCCGTACTCTTCGACGCCGAGCAGCCGCCAGTCGCGGAAGGTGATTTCGCCGTAGTCGCTGCGGCTCTGCGTCGCCGCCGAACCACTCTCCTGCTGCGCGCCATACACCCAATAAGGAAAACGGTTATCGGTGGTGACGTGGTAAAACTGCGCGGTTGCCTGGTTGTACCAACTGCTCCAGGTCTCACCGCCATTCAAACTGACGACGGCGCCTTGATCGGCCGAAAGCGCAATGATTTGTCGGTTGCCCGGATTGATCCAGATGCGCTGGTAGTCGTCGCCGCCCGGGGCGCCTTTCCACCCCACAAAAGTTTTTCCGCCGTCGGTGGATTTCCACGATGCAGTGTTCAGCACGTACAGCACGTCGGGATTATCCGGCGCAATCCCAATGCCCATGGCTCCGGGTCCGCGCCCGCCAATGCGATGATCGCCGTTGACCAGCGTCCACGATTCGCCGGCGTCATTCGAGCGGTAAACCCCGGCACCCTTGTCGGCCTCGACCGAAGCATAGAGGCGATTCGGATCGCTCGGCGCAATCGCCAGGCCGATCCGGCCGAGTTTTTCTTCGCCAGTTGGCAAGCCTTTCGTTAACGGCTTCCAGCTGCTGCCACCGTCCGTGGATTTGTACAAGCCGCTTCCCGCTATGTAAATCGAACTACCGCTGCGCACTTCCCACGGGGCCACGCGCGCTGCCCACAAAGCCGCGTAGAGAATTTGCGGATTGGCGGGATCCATCACCAGTTCCGCCGCGCCCACGTCCTCATCCTTATAGAGCACTTTTTCAAACGATTTGCCGCCGTCGGTCGAGCGGAACACACCGCGTTCCGCGTTTGGCCCGTATGGATGTCCCTGCGCCGCAACGTACACACGCTCTGAATCCTTCGGGTCAATCACCATGGCTGTGATCTGCTGCGCGTCCCGCAATCCCAGATGGGTCCAGCTTTTCCCTGCGTCGGTGGATTTGTAAATTCCATCCCCGACGGCCAGATCGGGCCGCTGCAAACCTTCGCCGCTGCCAACATAAATTACGTTCGGATTTGATGGGGCGATCGCAATCGCTCCGACCGAACCACTCCCGCCGGCTTCATCAAAAATCGGCGTCCAGGTATTTCCAGCGTCGCTCGTCTTCCACACACCACCGTTTACCGCAGCCATATAGAAGAGACTGGGCTGGCCAGGCACACCGGCAATGGCCACAGTCCTCCCCGCGCGGAACGGCCCAATGCAGCGCCACCGCATCTCCTGAAAAAAGCTTTGGTCGTACGTTTGCGCCGTGGCTGACCCGGCCGATGCTGTAACCACCAGCACCGCCACACACCAACGCGTCGCCGAAGAGAATTTCATTCGTACCCCCCAAAGCGCACTAGGATAACGCGCATAGTACCGCCGAGCAATTTGGAGAAAAGGATTTGGAGAAAAGGATTTCGGATATGAGGGGTTAAGGCTTTCTCGCGCACCGCGGGGACATCTATTTTCTCGCTCGATCTCTGATTTGCTTCGCCAGTTTTTCGATGTCTTGCGTTCGTTTCAGAACCGAAAAGCTCAGCACAGTATCGGGAGACGTGCGATCCACTTCGTCCTTCAATTCAGCGGAAAGCGCATAAAGACGCTGCACGTCCATGCGCATCTGCACCTGGTTGCTCTCCTCTCTCGCTATTTTATCGCTCTTGTAGACAACCGGAGGCCCGTTCAACAGAGTCTGATTGGCGGCGAACCCGGGAAGCTGCGGCGCGCGCGTCTGCCATGCCTTCACTACCAAAGTCGCGGGAAAGCAGAGGGTCAAAACCAACACTCCGGCAACCGACACTCGTGAGGACAAACGTTCCATGGGTCCTCCACCAAACCTGGAATGAAGCCGATGGCCGAACTTTATACACCTGTGCAAAGCAAAAGCGAAGAGGAATCGCAGCTGTATTTTTTCAAAGGCCGGCTAATTGCCGCTTCTGGGCAGCGCGCCGGTTTCCCATCTCTCTATTTGTCGCCCGTTTTCGCAGCAGGCGCAGTGGTGTCCTGCCCCAACGCCGCCGGCCCCGCATCGCCTTTCACATAGTGGCCATACCATGCAAGGTATCGCTTGAGCCGGTCTTCCATGTGTGAAGGAATGGTGAATTCGTGATATTCGCCGGGATAGACCACCAGCTGCGTATCGCGTCCGAGCGCCTTCAAAGCTTGGTACATCTGCTCGCCGCCCAGGATTGGAACATTCCAGTCAATGGCACCGCCCATGAAAAGCGAAGGCGTCAGGATATTTTTCACGCGATAAAATGGAGCCACCTTGTTCCAAACGTCGGTGTGTTCCCACGGAGAGCCGAGCTCGGTGAAGTAGTCCTTTTGATACTGGTCATGACCGTAGAGGCTGGTGAACTCTGCCGCGCCCGCTCCAGAGATCGCCGCTTTGAAGCGATTGGTCTGGCCGATGATGAAGTCGGTCGAGATGCCACCGTAGGACCACCCGCCAACGCCTAGTTTGTCGGGATCGGCAATTCCCTGTGCAATGGCGTAGTCCACCATTGCCATGTCGTCCTGATAGTCCCTATTACCCCAGTCGGCCCAGATGGCTTGGCAGTAGTCCTGACCGTAGCCGGTTGAACCGCGCGGATTCGGAAACAGCACAACATATCCGTTCGCCGCTAGGAGTTGTGCCAGATGCTCGAATTCAGCGTAGTAAGCCCAAACCGGGCCGCCATGCGGCCGCAGAATCGCCGGATATCTTTTGCCCGGCGTGTAGTCCAACGGCTTGTACAGATAACCGGAAACGGTCGTGCCGTCCTTGCTCTTGAAGTGAACGTATTCGCCTTGCGCCAGCTTCACTTTCGCGAGACCTTCGTCGTTCGCACGTGTAATGCGGGTCAGCTTGCCGCTGGACAGCGTAAAGATTTCGTCCGGCCGATCGAGTGTCGTGATCTGCGCGGCAATCTCCCCAGACTTCGAAAGCGAATAGTCGTACAGCATCACCCGGCCACCGATGGGCCGCGTCACCTTCTGCGTGGCAATCTCCACCAGGCAAAGATTCTGGGTGCCGTCATCGTCGGCGATGAAATAAATGGACTTGCCGTCAGGAGCAAAGATCGGCTGCGTCGCCATGCGGTCCATGGCCATGGTCAGGACTTTGGCTTCCCCGGGTTTGCCGCCAGCATCGGGCATTGGCACAATGGCGATGTGCTTTGTGGCGTACTGAAATAACTTCGGTTCGAGCTGCGAGGAGTAGGCGATCCATTTGCCGTCCGGCGACCACGCCGCTTGGCGATCTTCACCTGGATTTGACGTAGCCTGCGTCAGGTGCGCGCCTTTGTCCTTATTGTCGGCGGCCACCACCCAGATGTCCGAGTTGTAGCTGCGGTCCGGGTCCGGCTGCGAACGATTGCTGGTAAACGCAATGCGCGCGCCGTCGGGTGACCACGTCGGTTCGTCGTCGTCAAAATCGCCCGAAGTGATTTGCGCCAGCGATTTGCCAGCTACGTCGAAAACGTAGAGATGCGTGCGGCGATGGTCGAGATAGCCGATGGTGTCGCGCTTGAATTGCAGCCGATCCACGACCCAAGGCTTCGGCGTCTTGGGCTTTTTGTCCTTGGCGCCATCGTCGGACTTGTCCTTGGACTTCGCGGCTTCAAGTTCGTCGGGCGTGGGATCGCGGAGCACCAGCACCAGGCGTTTGCCGTCGGGCGCCCACGCAAAGTCGCCCACGTCCTGCGCCGTGTTGGTAAGTTTCTGCGCTTCGCCGCCCTGCCGGTTCAACATCCAGACTTGCTTCTTGCCGTCGTTGCGCGCCGAGAGAAACGCAAGATATTTGCCGTTGGCGCTCCAGCGGGGGTGTGAAGAGGAAACGCCTTCTGCCGTGAGGGCAATCGCGTCCCCGCCGGCAGCCGGGGTCATCCAGATGCGTTCTTCAAATTTGTCTTCGTCGAGGTTGGCCGAACCGACCGAGTAGGCGACCCACTGGCCATCGGGCGACATTTGCGGGTCATGCACATCGCGAAGCGCAAAGAGGTCGGAGATCGCCACAGGCCGCGTCGCAGCGGGCTGTTGAGCGTACACCGACATGCCAGCGGATATCACAGCAAGCGACGCAAACAGGGCCGCGCAGCGGAACAAACGCATGCAAGAGTCTCCAGCAAGAAAAAATGAGTGCAACAAACTGGCGAAGTGTAGCACAGCCGCGCCCAGCGCGGCTTCTCCGCTGTACGCTTCTCGGCCGGTCACCTGAAGAAATATTCGCCGCGATGCATTTTCTTATTGCATGCAGTTGCAGACCTTGTATTCTGCAAAAGCCAGCTCGCTTCCTTTTGCGCTAGCAGAAGGTCGCACCGCGACGGCGAGCGTCGCTTGGAGGATGAGAGTAAAAATTGAGCAGCATATCGGTTCCCGCGCAATTTCCTTCCCGGGTTATCTCCCCTATCAGAAAGAACGCCGCCAAGCTGACCTTGTGGCCGCTTGTGGCTGCAACATTCTTTATGGTGTCGGGCGGCGCTTACGGGACGGAAGAGATTATTCATGGCGCCGGCTACAGCCAAGGAATCCTGATCCTGCTGTTCTTGCCTTTGTTCTGGAGCCTGCCGACAGCGTTCATGATCGGCGAACTTTCCAGCGCGCTGCCGCAGGAAGGCGGCTACTACGCTTGGGTGCGCCGCGGCCTAGGAAGTTTCTGGGGTTTTCAGGAAGCATGGCTCTCAATGGTCGCCAGTGTCTTCGACATGGCGATCTATCCGACGCTGTTCGTTTTTTACCTGAAGCAAATCGCGCCGTGGTTCGGCGAGGGCAAACACGGGATCCTGGCCGGACTCTTCGTGGTGCTGGCGTGTGCGGCATTGAATCTCGCGGGAATCCGCGTGGTCGGCGTCACGTCGCTGTGGCTTTTCTTTCTGCTTTCGCTTCCCTTCGCACTGGTCGTTGTAATGACGCCTTTCAAACTTAGCTCATTTGCTGAACCACACACGGCAGCGGCAGGAACCAGCCTGGGCTTGCTGGGCGGCGTCTTGGTCGCCATGTGGAACTATATGGGCTGGGATAACGCTTCGACTATCGCACAGGAAGTGGAGCGCCCGCAGCGGACCTATCCGCGAGCGATGATCGCTGCTGTCGTACTGGTCTCCGCAACCTACGTACTTCCTTTCGTCGCGGTTTATTTCACGGGCGTGCCTGCTGCGACATTCGGTGAAGACGGCTCCTGGGCCGCCATCGGCGGCTTAATTGGCGGCAAGCTCTTTGGCATCGAGTGGCTGCGCTTTCTGATCGTGCTAGGCGGCATGATGAGCGCGTTCGGCATGTTCAACGCGCTGGTGATGAGCTATTCGCGGCTGCCGCTGGCCATGGCTCGTGACGGAATGCTGCCGAAAGTTTTTGCCAAGACCAACCGGCGCAACGCACCGTGGGTGGCGATTTTGCTGTGCGCCACGGGCTGGGCACTCTGCCTCGGCCTGGGTTTTCAGCGCCTGATCACCCTGGACATCATGCTCTATGGCGCCAGCCTAATGCTGGAATTCGTGACCTTGGTGGTGCTGCGGATCCGTGAACCGGAACTCAAGCGCGAATTTCGCGTGCCCGGCGGTTTGCCCGGCGCGATTTTGGCCGGCCTCTTTCCCCTGGGGTTGCTCTTGTTGGCCTTGATCAAGAGCGGGTCGGAAACTGTTCTAGGGATGAACGGCCTGCTGTTCGGTGCGTTGATGATCGCGGCCGGCTTTGCGGTATACGCGGCGACGCGGCGTCTGCGCGCGTCAATTCGGGCGACCGTGGAGTTGGTCGAACCGACCTAGGCTTACTCTGACACCAAGAGCTTTTCCCAGGCACACTAAAGTTTCCGAAATCTAGTGCATTCTCTTTCCGCCGTCTTCCCATGGAGCGACTTTTTTCCTCGGACCGGGTTCACTATGCAGGTGCCCAGCGCCCGGCCGCTGGAAGAAAGGCAAATCCAATGAAGACACATAGCTTCACGAAGACCGTACTTACCGTGGCGGGGCTGCTCGCGCTGGGGACATTTGCTCCTCGTGCGTTCGCGCAGTCAACTCAGGAGCAAGCCGCTCCTCCGGCAGCAACGCAGCCGCCTTCAGAGCCAAGGCCTGGCATGCGCGGCCATGGGGAGAGGCTCTTCGCTGATCTGAACCTGACCGACGACCAGAAAGCGCAAATCAAGAAAATCCATCAGGACGCTCAATCCAAAGCCGACGCCGTGAGGAGCGACAGCTCGCTTTCGGACCCGGACAAGAAGACCAAGGTGCGGGAGATCCGCAAGTCCGCGATGATGGAATCGAGGAAAGTGCTGACCGCCGAGCAGCGCGCGCAGCTCAAAGAAAAGATGAAGGAGCGCCGCGCCGCCAAGTCGCAGAGCACTCCTTCCTGATCTAAGCCCCGCGCGACGGTGGCGTTGCAGCGCTGCGCAGAGTTCAGCAGGACGTCCCTCTTAAGCAGCGAAGGGCCGTTCGGATTCCCGAAGCGGAACCAAGATTTGCTATTCTGCTTTTCGTGCGATTCCCGAACGGCCTTTTTCGTTTTGACTGGAAATTTCTGATGGCGGCGGCCTGTTTCGGTGCCGGACTCTCTGCTCCGTCAGCCTGGGCCCAGTCTCCACCGCGAGCAGCAGCTCCGATTCAAACGCCGCCATATCCGACCGTTGCTCCCCCTCCTGTGCCGCGGACTAGTTTGAATATTGTCGTGCTGGACCCCGCGCATGGTGGAACCGATCCGGGAGCGCGCGGCGCGCAGGGCATTCGCGAAGGCGATCTGGTGTTGGACTTGACGTTTCAGGTTCGGCGAGCATTGGAGGCACAAGGATTTCAAGTGCTGCAAACGCGCAGCGGCAATGAGAACCCGTCGTTCGACGACCGGTCCGCGATGGCCAACGCGCAGCGTGGCGCAGTGTTTGTGACGTTGCACATTTCCTCCACCGGATTGCCCGGCACAGTGCGCGTCTACACCCTACCGGATATGCCGAGCCGCGCGTCCGCGGGCGGAATTTTGAGTTGGGATTTTGCGCAAGCTTCCTACGTAACATTGAGCCGCAAATTTGGCGATGCCGTGCAAGGCCAACTGGCGCAACGCTTCAAGGGATCGCCGAGTAATGTGCAGAACGCCAGTGTGCGGCAACTGCGCACTACTGCGGCTCCCGCGATCGCCGTGGAACTTTCCAGCGTCAGCGTGCAAGACCGTGGCGACCTCAACAAAATGATGCCGGGCGTAGCGGATGCGATTGCCCGCGGACTCGCGGCGTTCCGGCCTTCATACGTCGTACCCGGTGAAACAGGAGCGCAGCCTTGAACGGCCGCTGGCGCACACGGCTCTTGGTCGGCCTGGGAGTTGCGGTCGCAATCGCCGCGATTTATTTTCCTATGCTGAAGCGCCGCGTAAAAACCGCGGCAAAAATCACGCAGCCTTCCGAAGAACAAGCGCGCCGTGAGCTGACGACGACGCCCACCAATACTTTCGACCCACTGGTCAAAGCGAAAATGTTCTGGGCTTCCGATGAGGACGAGAGCGCGCTCGCTCCCATCACGGTTGATTTGGCGCTTTCGCCAGATCCTGTTTTGCGCGCCAAGCAGGTGTTGAACACGTTGCTGGCCGGGCCGGTGAGTTCCGATTTGCGTACGCTGCCGCCGGATGCGGCGCTGCTGGCGTTCTATCTGCTGCCGGACGGAACTGGCTTGGCGGATTTTTCTGAAGCGCTGGCAACATCGACGCCGTCGGGGATTGAGAGCGAGCAACTTGCGGTGGACTCGATCGCCCGCACGCTGGAAGCAAATGTGCCACAGGTGAAGCGTCTGAAAATTTTGATTCACGGGCAGGAAGTGGACACACTCGCAGGGCATCTGGACCTGACGCAGATGTTCATCGTGAACACCAAGGCGGCGCAACCGTCTTCACTTTCGGTGAGGGTACCTATGAGACCGGCTGCCACAAGAAGCGCTTCACCCACTTCGCTGCCTCCGACTCCGGCAGCCAGGGGCAAAGGACCGCGGCGTTGACACTCGGCGCGACGCGGGTCACACTGGCGCTGCTTTTCTAATTTGCTGAACAGGCCTACGGCCGGGAACGGCAGGGGACCAAGTGCGAGCAGACGGGCGCGGCGTAGACCAGATCCGGCCGCTAAAGATCACTCCGGATTTCATTTCGACCGCCGAAGGCAGTGTGCTGATCGAATTGGGCAAGACGCGTGTGATCTGCACCGCCACTGTGGATGACGGCGTGCCGGGATTCCTGAAAGGCGCCGGCAAGGGCTGGGTCACCAGCGAATACGGCATGCTTCCACGCGCGACGGAAGTACGCACTGCACGCGAAGCGGCGCGCGGAAAGCAATCCGGGCGAACGCAGGAAATTCAAAGACTGATTGGACGTTCGCTGCGCGCCATCACGGATCAGGAAGCACTTGGCGAGCGGACCGTGTGGCTGGATTGCGACGTGATCGAAGCCGACGGAGGAACCCGAACCGCATCCATCACCGGTGCTTTTGTCGCACTTGCGCTGGCGATGGAACGCCTGGTAGTGGCTGGAATTCTAAAGAGCTCGCCGCTGATTGATACCGTGGCGGCGACCAGCGTAGGAATCGTGGAGGATCGCGCACTTCTCGATCTGGCCTACGAGGAAGATTCGCGCGCCGAAGTAGATATGAACGTAGTCATGACCGGCGACGGTCATTTTGTCGAGATTCAGGCGACGGCCGAAGGCCGGCCATTCTCAGGAAGCGAAATGCAGGACTTGCTAGCGCTGGCGGCCGCAGGAATTCGCCGGCTTTCCGAGGCGCAGCGAGCGATCTTGCCGGCGAAATTCATTGCCCGCGGACGTTGACCGGCAGCGCCGTAGAGACCCCGCTAATACAATGAAACTTCCGAAAAAGCTGTACCTTGCATCCTCCAACCCCGGGAAGCTGCAAGAATTCCTGGCGATTGCGAATGTCGCTGCTGCCGGAATTGCCCTGCAGCTGCTTCCCGGTTTTGCGGAGGCCAAAGCCTTCCCGGAAAACGCACCGACTTTTGCCGAGAATGCCGCAGGCAAAGCACTCTACGCGTCAGGTCTTACCGAAGAGGCCATCTGCTCGGATGATTCCGGGCTGGTAGTTCCAGCCTTGGGCGGTCTGCCCGGCGTGCACTCCGCCCGCTATGCCGGCCAACGCGCCACAGGCAGTGAAAACATCGCCAAGCTGTTAAACGCCTTACGTGGCAACAGCAGCAGTGACCGCGCCGCCTATTTCGTCTGTGCGTTAGCGGTTGCGCGCAAAGGACGAATGCTGGCAGTGCTCACCAACCTCGTGGAGGGAGAAATTTTGCCGGAGCCGCATGGCTCGGGCGGCTTCGGCTACGATCCCGTCTTCTACTTTCCTCCCCTCGGGAAAAGCTTTGCCGAACTTTCCGGAGACCAAAAAAATCTTCACAGCCATCGCGGCAAGGCGTTTCGCCGCCTGTTGGACGTTCTGCCGGGAATGCTGTAGCTTTTTGCACATGGCCAAAATGAAGGGGAAGAAAACCGCAAGCAAGAAGAGTGCAGCGAAACCGACCGCAAAGGCCCCAGCAAAATCCGGCAGCCCGCGGGGAGGGAAGCCTGATCCGACCAATCCCAAGCGAGTCGCCGCAATTCTGCAAAAGCTGGATGAAGCCTATCCAGACGCGACCTGCGAACTAAAACACGCCAACCCGTTCCAGCTTCTCATATCCACGATTCTCTCCGCGCAGTGTACGGATGTGCGCGTCAACCAGGTGACCGAATCGCTCTACAAGAAGTATCCGAATCCGCAGTCGTTCGCCTATGGGAACCCGTCTGAACTGGAGCAGGAAATCCGGCCCACGGGATTTTTCCGGAACAAAACGAAATCCGTGATGGGTGCCAGCAGGGCGGTGGTGGAAAAATTCGGCGGTGAAGTACCGCGCACCATGGAGGAAATCCTCACTTTGCCGGGAGTCGCGCGAAAAACCGGCAACGTTGTTTTAGGAACCGCATACGGAATCGCCAGTGGTCTCGTTGTGGACACCCACGTACTGCGGCTTGCGAACCGACTGGAGCTGACCAAAAATCAGGAACCGAAGAAAATCGAGCAGGACTTGATGAAGGTAATACCGCAGAACAAGTGGATTCAGTTCTCGCACCAACTGATCTGGCACGGCCGGCGTGTGTGCGTCGCGCGCAAGCCAAAATGCTCGATTTGCAATCTGGAACGAATCTGCAATTCAAAGGACAAGACCGTTTAGGGAACCACCTTCGCAAGCCACCACAAACTCCCGGAAACTACCTTATAATTGGAGTGGACGTCATGTCGGGGCGTAGCGCAGCCTGGTAGCGCGCCTGCCTTGGGCGCAGGAGGCCCCCGGTTCAAATCCGGGCGCCCCGACCATTTAACCGTCCAGATTTCAAGCGAGTAGAGCCTTATTCACCACGTCTGGAAAATACTGCTGATCTTCGCTGTGCCCAATTCTGTGCCCACCTAGCTTATCAATGGCAGAGAGAACAGCATCGTGGGAGGGGTGAACGTAGCGAGCTGAAATCGAAATGGAGCTGTGTCCTGCTATCCGCGCCAACGTCCAAGTATCGCAACCAGACTCGCCCAGCCGGGTCAAGAACGTGTGCCGCAGACTGTA
>DATMZI010000049.1:0-63968 GCA_035607085.1 Candidatus Eiseniibacteriota bacterium
CCTGCCTGCGCACCATGTCTGCCGTTCGCGTCTGCCGGTAATCGGTAATCGCCATGCGCGCCACGTAGCACGCCACCGAAACCGCCAGCAGCGTGTAGCGCACCGGGTTCCATGCTTCGCCCAGGCCCGACGACAGCAAAAACACCAGCACCGGTGCCGCGCCAAACAGCGTGTTGGTCAGGATGGTCTCGCCGACAGTTTTGGTCTTTGCGCCCAGACGTTCTTTCCCGGCTCCTTCCGGTTCGTCTTTCCACTTCGCTGCCCACCACGCTCCCCACAGCAGCGGCACGGTCCAAGCCAGATCTAGCAACGTCCCCGTCTGTGTCTGCTGCCGCATCTGCGCGAAATTTGCCACGCCCGAGCCCACTGCATAAATAAACAGGTACACCGCCAGCCCGCTATACAGGCGCTTCGAGTACATTGAGCTCGCAAAAATTGACCGCAGCACCGCCAGCAGCAGTACCGCCGTCACTTCCGCCGTCGAGATTGCATACTCCCGCAGCATGGCGCTGTGCGGGTCCAGCGTCAGCGACGGGATGTAATAAAGCCCCGCGTAAATGAACAGAAAAATCAGCGCGATCTGCACCGCGTCCAGCACAAACCCCACGTCGACGTGTTTCGATTGCTCGTCGCGGTCCAGCAGGATGGCCATGGCAAAAAACGCTTCCTGCATGTCGAACAAGAACCGGATAAAGGAAAGTTCCGGCGGCGCTGTCCGCAGGGCCACTTCGTAGTACGTCCATCCAATATTCGCCAGGCCCCAGAAGCTGATTCCCACTCCCACCAGAATCCAGAAGGCCTGCCCTAGCCTCGCGGATCGCCGCGACGCGTCAAAGCAAGCGTAGGTGGCAACAAAACTGGAAAGAATTTGCAGCAGGTTTCCGAGCAGAGCACCGCTCGCGGACTTGCCCAACACCGTTGCCTCGACGATGTGCAGCCCCACGATCGCCAAAGCCAGAATGGTAATTTTGCGCGTCATCCGGACAAGGCTTCTCGCCTGGGTCTCAGGGTATGTACTTACAACCCTGACCTACGAAGAAGGAAGCCACAGACTGCTCTCGCCTTAGTCTATGCGCTGCCGGAGCGTCCGGCGTGCGGCGTCGCCGCCGCTGTTCCTATCAGGCAACGACGTGGCCCGCCTGAGGTTGTTTTTCTCGGCGGGTGCCCTGGTTCGGTTCAGCCTGGTTCGGTTCAGCAGCCGGGGTCTCGGAATTTTCTTTCTTTGCAGTCCTATTTTGCGTCCATCCGAATCAACGCTGCGCCTTTTCCACGGTAAAATGCCGGAGCTGCTCCACGGCCATCTTGAGGATGTTTCACAGGGCCCCCGTTTCGCGCTCGCATCTTCCACCTCAACTTTTCGATTTTCCGATGGGGTTTGCAGATTGAGATCATGGAACCTCGCCCCGCCGCCAAAACGCTCGCAAAACCACGCTCGCGAAACCCAGTCGACCCGATCATGTTTTCTGCACCCTTTGTTTTCATGGGCTTAGGTACACAAAGGTAAGAAGGTCGGGATGTAACTCACTAGCGGCGGCTGCACGATTCTCGTCTGGCGCCTGAGTGAAGTCCAAACGCAAAACCGGCGACGGTAAACAGCAAAACGACCAATGCACTCCGCGCTATCGTGACTCGAACGGATACCGGTCCTGGCCCTGCACCGCCGCAGCTACCTGCCGCCGCAGAGTGATCGTATCCACCGCACCGCGTTTCCCGAAGCGCTTCAGCACCGCCATCTGCGTCGTCAGCATGTCGCCTTCGTGAACCGACGCCAACGCGCGCTTGGCTTCGTGTTCCGCGCGGTCCATTGCGTCGGCGATAAACACCCGCGCTGCCGCGATCATTAACGCGTTCGCGCACTCCCCTCTGCTCTCCACGGCTTTCTGCGCGCGCAGCAGGCAGGACTCCATGGCGTACACTTCCATCACGATGTTGGCCAGCGCCGCCACCAGTTCCTGTTCGTCGGCCAGCTTCTCGCGGAGCTTCTGCACTGCGCCGCCCGCCACCTGCAGAAACATTTTTTTCGCGTTGGCTACCACGCGCGTTTCTTCGGCCAGCACCCCTTCCGGCATTTCTTCAAACGAAGGGCCGGCCAGAAGTTCGTCCCCCAATTTCATGGCCGCCGGAATCAGCGCCAACTGCCCGCCCATCGCGCGCTTCATTAACATCTGCACGATCAGCATGCGGTTGATTTCGTTGGTGCCCTCGAAAATGCGGTTGATGCGCGAATCGCGATACGCACGGCAGACTGGATATTCCTCATGGAAACCGTAGCCGCCAAAAATCTGCACACCTTCGTCCACCACAAAGTCCAGCATCTCGCTGCCATAAACTTTGGCGATTGAACTTTCAATCGCGTACTCCTCCAGCACTCTCATCAGGTGCGCTGTTTTGTCCCCGGTCCCCGACGCCACCATGGCCTGAATGTTCCCCGCACTGCGGTACACCATGGACTCAACGGCAAAAATCTGGATGGCCATCTCCGCTAGTTTTTCTTTCATCAGACCGAAATCGCCGATCGATTTTCCGAATGCTTTGCGTTCCTTGGAATATTTGGAAGCGGTCATCAGCACGTGTTTCGCGCCGCCCACGCAGCTCGCGCCAAGAGTGAAGCGTCCCGCATTCAAAATGTTGAATGCCACAATGTGTCCGCGTCCGATTTCGTGCAGCAGATTTTCTTTAGGGACTTTGCAATTCTCCAAAAACACGGGAGTCGTCGAGCTGCCGTGAATTCCCATCTTGTGTTCTTCGTTGCCTGGTTTGCACCCTGCAAAAGCGCGTTCCACGATGAACGCGGAAAACTTTTCGCCGTCTATTTTGGCAAACACAATGTACAAATCCGCGAAGCCGCCGTTGGTGATCCACATCTTTTGGCCGTTCAGGACGTAGTGCGTGCCCTCAGCGTTCAGTACCGCACGCGTCAGCGAATTCTGCGCATCGGAGCCAGCCTGCGGCTCGCTCAAACAGTACGCGCCGATCAGTTCGCCAGTCGCCAGCTTCGGCAAATACTTTTTCTTTTGCTCCTCAGTTCCGAAATACACGATCGGAAGGGTGCCGATGCCCGCGTGCGCGCCGTGGGTCACCGCAAAACCGCCGTAGATCGAAAGCTTCTCCGTCAGAACCGTGGTTGCAATCTTGTCAAGTCCCGCTCCGCCGTAATCTTCCGGAACGCCACCACCCATCAGTCCCAGTTCACCGCCCTTGCGCACCAGCTCCGCCATCAAGCCGGGCTTCTTGTTTTCCAGATCCTTCGCCAGCGGCAAAACTTCCTTCAGCACAAACTCTTCCGCGGTTTGCCCAATCAGTTTTTGATCGTCGGTTAAGTCTGCCGGAGTGAAAACATCTTGCGGAAGCGGAGATTCCAGCAGAAAACTGCCGCCTTTCGCAGGGGTCTTGGTTACAACGCTGGTTGCCATCGGGATGCCTCCGGGACGCGAGCCAAGCGGAAAAGTTGCGCTACCGCGACAACTGGATCTTACTCCGAGCTTCAGGTGCCCGCAATTGAACTGTCCACAGCGGATGTATTTTGAGCACACCAAGCAGATGGCGCCACTTCTGCTTGGAAGCGCCGAGCCTTCGGACTAAGATGCTGTTCAGCGAATTGTGCTCTCGGCTATCGAGCGAGATGAATGCGTTTGTTGACTCGGATTCTGCAAGTAACTTTCGCCCTAGCGTTAGTGAGTGCCGTGGCGTTGTGGTTTGGCGCGCGTCGGGGCGATCGCGGTTTCATCGTAGAAGAGGTTACGATCGCGCGGCCGGCTGCGGCGGTTTTTCGGTGGATCAGTTCCGAGGAGCTCGCGCGCCGCTGGATTTCAGATGTGGTGGAACTGCGCAAAGGCGATGATAGCGGTGCGGGACAAGGCGCCGGCAACTTCAAGCTGGTTCAGATGGTCAACGGTCATCGAGTAGATCTAAACCTCCGCGTGGCTCGCGTCGTTCCCAATCAGGAGCTCACCCTGCTCGTTTCATCCGGCGAGCCGGCGGCCGGCGGCTTTTCCGGCGATGCAAATTTCAAGCTGATTGCCGGCGATGATTACACGCGGCTGGTGTTTACTTCGCACACCCAATTCGTCAGGTTGGGTGACCGAATCTTCGAACCTGTCCTGACCTTCGCGACACAACGGAAGATCAGAGGCGATTTAGCCAAACTGAAGCTGTTGATGGAGGCAGAACAGGAAAAGCGCGTAACTCCGCACGCGACTTCACTTAGCCGCTGACTGCAGTTACAAGCGTTCGAGGATTCCGGCTGCGCCCATACCACCGCCGATGCACATGGTCACCATGCCGTAACGCGTGTTGCGGCGTTCGAGTTCGCGCAGGATCGCCGCGGTCAGTTTGGCGCCGGTGCAGCCGAGCGGATGGCCGAGCGCAATGGCTCCGCCGTTGGGATTTATCTTCTCCGCTGATAATCCGGCTTGCTGAATGACCGCCAACGACTGCGCGGCAAACGCTTCGTTCAGTTCGATGACTGCGATGTCGTCCAATTTCAAACCGGCGAGTTTCAGCGCTTTAGGAATTGCTTTGACCGGGCCAATGCCGAATTCCTCCGGCAGGCAGCCGGCCGTGGCATAAGCGACGAAACGCGCCAACGGTTTTACGCCGAGAGACTTTGCGCGTACATCGCTCATCACCACGACCGCGGCGGCGCCGTCGCTCATCGGCGAACTGTTGCCCGCGGTTACCGAACCCTTCACGTGGAACGCCGGCTTAAGTTTCGCGAGAACGTCCAACGAAGTGTCCGCGCGAGGCAATTCGTCCGTGTCGAACTTGATTGTCTGCGTTGAGGGTTTTTGTGCCTGGCCTTTGCTGGAAGCGCCATTGCCGCTGGGCGGCAGCGAGGTGATCGTGACGTCGACAGGAAGAAGTTCATCCTTAAATTTTCCCGCGGCGATGGCCGCTACTGCTTTTTTGTGGGAGTTCAGCGCAAATTCGTCGGCAGCTTCGCGCGAGATGCCGAACTTACGCGCGATATTTTCCGTACCCAGCCCCATGTTGATGTAAGCATCGGGATAGTGGTCTACGAGCCAGGGATTCGGCGAAATTTTGTTGCCGCCCATGGGCACCAGGGACATGGATTCGGTGCCGCCGGCGACGATCACTTCCGCGCCGCCACCGCGCAAGCGTTCGGCAGCCAGGGCGATTGCCTGCAAACCGGAAGAGCAGAAGCGGTTGATGGTCATGGCGGAAGTCTCAACCGGAAGTCCGGCGCGCAACGCGGCGATGCGCGCGACGTTCATACCTTGCTCGCCTTCCGGCATGGCGCAACCGAGAATGACGTCGTCTACTTCGCTGGCCGAGAGTCCGGGAACGCGAGCGATGGCTTCTTTAATGACCAGTGCGGCAAGATCGTCGGGCCTCGTGGCGCGCAGCGAGCCCTTGTAAGCGCGGCCTACGGGAGTGCGAACGGCGGAGACAATGAAGGCTTCTGGCATGGGCGTTTTCTCCCGGCTGAGCTGAGTTCATTGTTCGCTGCGGTCAGGAAAAATGCAAATTGCGGGGGTGAACTGTCGGTATGCGGACCGTCGACGTCGGGATGTGTCACGCTTACCGCGCTTCCGGAATTATCGTTGTGACGGGCCTCCAGCGCTGGACCTTGGGCGATCCCGGGGCGATCTGCAGGCACGAGTCTACAGTTTGCGTGCCGGCTTCGTTGGCTTTGCGAGTTTCGGTGGAGTGCTGCTTTTTTTCGGGAGGAAAATTGTAGCGGGCGGCTCGACGCCGAATTTCCTGGAGTAGTTGCCTTGATTAACCGCGATGGCGACGCGGCCGCGCGAGTCTAGGTACAGCAGGGACTCGCCAACCGGCACGTTCATAAAGGTCTGCACGTAGGGGAGGGTGACGGGTTTCTTGTTGATTTGCACGGTAACTTTGTCACCGAGAAGGTAGCCGAGTTTTTCAAAGTCTTCGCGAGTGATGTCGCTGATCAGCGAGCCGTAGGGATCATCGAGTCCGATGATTTCGCCGGTCGCGCCCTGGTCGTTAACGGTAGCGGCTTTCGGCGTGAGGCGAACGAGTTGAGAAACCTCCGGGCCGGCGATGGTGTAGTCCCAGCCTTCGGCGAGGTGTGCCGCAGCAGGCGAAAAAATATCGCGTCCATGGAAGGTGGAGGACACCGCAGCCTGAATCATCCAATTCTGATTGGTGATTTCGCGCGCGCCCGCGAGGCCATCGCGATCCACAACTGCGCTGACGAGGCCGTTATCGGGCAGGACAAAAAACTGTCCCTTCTTGGATTTGACGATGACCGCCTTGCGCGAAGTGCCCACGCCGGGATCAACAACCACCAGAAAGACAGTGCCGGAAGGATAGTAAGGCGCAACGCCATAGAGAAAACGCGATGCCTCTTCGATTTGAAAAGGCGTGACCTGATGGGTGATGTCCGCAATGCGCGCGTCGGGAGCGATTCCCGAAATCACGGCTTTACAGATAGCGACGGCGTCGTTGGCGGTACCGAAGTCGGTCATAAAAACGATGGTGGGTTTGCGCGGAGTTGCCTGTACCAGTTCTTTTGGCGCGGGCGGAGACGTGCAGCCCGCGGAAGCGGCCGCGATCGCCAGAAATAGGAAAGCACGCCTACTCAGCCAGAGCGACATGAAGACTCCCTTTTGCAGAGACAGTATACGGGCGGCAGCAAGAAACAAAAATGCCACTTGGCCGGTCAGCGAAGATAGGGTGGGAAGTGTTTGGCGATTCGAGTAAACTCTTAACGTTTCAGCCGTAAAGCGATTTTTGTAAGGATCCGCCCGCCCTCGAAGTCAAACCTACGTAATTCTGCAAGGAGATCCAGTATGCGAAGAGTGTTAACCCTGGCGATGCTGATGTTGTCTTTGTGCGCCACGCTGGTGCGGGCCGATCAGGTGACTTTGAAAAACGGTGACCGGCTTACCGGCACGATCGTGAAGACAGATGACGACACGAAAACGCTGTTGATTAAAACCGACCTGGCGGGCGACGTGACCGTCGAGTGGGATGCGGTTACGGCCCTTGCTTCTTCGCAGCCGCTGCATCTGACACTTTCCAGTGGCCGGATCATCGTGGGGACGGTGAGCACGACGGATGGAAAATTGGCGGTCTCGACCAAGGAGGCCGGCGAAGTGCCGGCGGAGCATGCGTCCATCAAAGCGATCCGCAACGACAAGGAGCAAGCGGAATTCGACAGGTTGCAGCATCCGCGTTTGCGCGATTACTGGAGCGGGCTTTTTGATCTTGGCCTGAGCATTACGGAGGGGAACTCGTCGACGTCAGCGCTAAGCATAGCGGGCAAAGCGGCGAGGGTGGTGCCGAAGAACAAGCTGACGCTGTATTACACCCAGGTATACGCCAAGGACAGCAAGCAGACACCGGCTGTGA
The DNA here is from genome assembly GCA_035607085.1 of Candidatus Eiseniibacteriota bacterium. GTDB lineage: Bacteria > Acidobacteriota > Terriglobia > Acidiferrales > UBA7541 > Acidiferrum. The sequence continues at coordinate 7,348 of DATMZI010000049.1, forward strand.
CCAACGCAGATGCGATCCACGCGGGCATCCGCGACGAATTCAACCTGACGCCGAAAATCTACGTGTTCGCATTCACGGACTTCGATTCCGACGCCCTGCAAAATCTCGATTTGCGCAACGTGCTGGGCGGCGGTCCAGGCTATCACCTGATCAACAGCAAGAACACCCAGTTCGACGTGTTTGGCGGCGCCAGCTTCAACCAGGAGTACTTCTCGTCGTACATTACTGCAAATCCCGCTCCACCACCGGCCGAGATTCAAGTGCCGTCCGAATCGCGCCACAGCGCCGAGGTACTGGTGGGCGAATCGCTCAGCATGAAACTCGGATCGCGCACCAAAATCAGCGAGCAGCTGACGTTTTTTCCGAATTTAAGCTCGACCGGGGACTACCGTGTGAACTTCGACGCGAACGCCACCACCAAGTTGAACTCGTGGCTCGGATGGCAGGTTACCTTCAGCGACCGCTACATCAGCAATCCCCCGTTAAACCTCAAAGGAAATGACTTGCTGCTGTCCACGGGATTACGCTTGACGTTTGGCCATGGAATCTTCTAAAACCATGCACATTCCAGGCCGCGGTAATTTCTCATTCCGCTCGGGAGGCTGCTATGACGGGATTGTTGTATTGGATCGTGGTCGGTCTGATTGCGGGATTCCTGGCAGGCAAGGTGATGAAGGGCGGCGGCTACGGGATTCTGATGGATATTGTTCTGGGCATGCTCGGAGGGATTGTTGGAGGCTGGCTGTTTGGGCTGCTGGGAATTTCGGCCGGTGGCGGGTTGATCGGCGGAATCATCGTTGCATTCATTGGAGCGATAATTCTGGTGTGGCTCACACGAATGCTGAAAAAAGCCTGAAATACGCTGGGGCAAGCCGTGTCGTGCGGCGTAACAACCAGTGCGAGCGAGGAAAACAAAGGGAGCAAACCGCGCCAGTTTGCCGGGGGTAGGCAGAACCGGCGCGGTTTGCTTTGTGGGGCAAACTCAGTCGGCCGCGACGCTATTCGCGTGTGTGGCCAAATACCATTCCGCGGTCGGGGCGCGCAAATATTTGAAGCGCAGCTTGGCGGCGTCCGCTCCCTTGGTGTCGCCAGCTTTTTCTCGGGCGAGGGCCAGCCACTTAACGGCCACCGGGGAATGCGGGTCGGCGGAAAGTTCATCCGCTGCATCCTGGAAGTTTTTCTCCGCGAAGAGAACATAGCCGCGAGCGGATTCGTAGGAATCTTCCACGATCAGGTCACGGGATTTGGCAGCAAGCTGCTCCAGCTTTTGCACGGCTTGCTGCGCCGCGTCGCGCTTATTCTGCTGGGCGCATTCCCGCGCCTCATCCCGCCAGATTGCGGCGAGTGTGGGGTTGCGGTCTGAATCGGCCATACCGTCGGCCGGCGTGCTGAAGAATGCTTCGATCTGGCTGAGTTTTTGCAGGCGCTCGCGCGAAGTTGCGGCAAGCAGCGCCAGGCCTTCCTGGGCTTCAAAGAGGGAGTAGGGCTCTTTTGCAGCCTGCGCTTTCTGTGCAACTTGGTTCAGTGCGCGCAGGCCCTGTGAAGCGCGGCCTTCCCAAAAAAAGACCAGCGCCTTTTGAAATTCGATGTGCAGGCGATCGCGATTATTGGTGGCTATCGCCGCAGCCTTGGCGTATTCCGCACGCGCGGCGGCGAAGTCGCCCATCAAAGTGTAAGTGTCGCCAAGGCCGATCTGCGAAGTGATGAAGGTGGGTGCGATCTCCAGAGCTGCGCGGTAATGCAGCAGAGAGCTCTGGTCATAGCCGGCGTAGCGGGAAACTTCGCCGAGGGAATCCTGCGGATTGGCATGCTGCGGCTGAAGCTCCGCGTAGCGTTTCAAATACGCCAGTGCCTTGGCGGGATCGGGATTGTTTCCTTCGACGCGAGCGTAACCCAGCATGTTGTATGCGGGTGCGAAATTCGGGTCACGCTCGATGAGACGCTCCCACATTTGCACGGAGCGCTCGTAATCCTGCTGGAAGTACAGCCACTCCGCGGTGAGATAAAGGGCGTGGCTTTCATTGGGAAAGCGGGCCAGCAGCTCATTCATGGCCACGATGGCCGGGAGCATATCGTCTTTCTGAACCGAGGTCAGGAACTGTACGAGAAGCTTTTCGTCAGCCGGCGCACCGATGGCGAGAGATTCCGCTTTGCGCAGCGCTTCCGCGTCGGGCTGGGTTCTGCGCGCGGCAAAGGACCACAGGGCGTAGGCCAGAGCGAATTGCGGATCCTTTTCGGTGGCGCGCCGCGCACTTTCAACCGAGCGGTCCAGCAGCACATTTTCGTATTCATCGATGGCGGTTTCCACGAGCTTGCGGGCTTCCGCGGATTTTGTGGACACGGCGAAAGCAAAGACGTGGGTGGAAGGGCCTGCGGCCGCTGGTGAAGCGTCGCCGGGCGACAGGGGTGCAGTCTCGGAAATGCTGGCGGATTGCTGCGGACCGGCGATCGCGGCGCCGGCGGCGAAGCCAGACAGAACCATCACACAAGTTAAGAAGAGCAGGCCTTTCATCGCCGCACACTCCACTGCGCTCACGTAAAGCCGAATCACCCTTGATTGCAACTTGAAGTTAGCGTGCGCTGATCACCGCGGGGAACTGTTCCGACGGACAGGTGTGCGGCAAGATTAAGCAGAGTGCTTGATTGGCGACAGAATGGATTTGTTCCTATCGGGTACTTGCTGCGCACGCATCAAGGAAAGATACTGCGGACATCTGAGGGGAAGGTGAAGTAGAAAAAATGCAGCTAAACTCCAGGCGAAAGTTGCTGCGCGGCGCAATCGCGCTGGGCGCTTTGGCGGTTTTTTCGGCGAGCGCAGTTCCGGCGGTCAAGAACATGGCCGTAGTAACTTCGGCGAACAGCAAGCTGGCGGATGTTCCGCTGAGCGAACTGGTGAAAATGTGCAAGGGCACGACCAAGGCGTGGCCGGACGGAAAGAATTTTGTGCTGGTGCTGAAGAATCCTGACGCACCGGAAATGCATGGTGTTTTGGCGAAGTTGTTTGGCGGCGGTGCGGTGGAAGCGAAACTGGCTATAGCGAAGCTGAACGAAGCGCATCAGACCGTGAAGATCGTGGATTCGGATGAGGATTTGCTGCGCGTCGTGGATTCGATGCCGGGTGCGATTGGGATCGTGGATGTGTATGCCATCAACAGTTCCGTGAAGGTGCTGCGGATTGACGGCAAGCTGCCGTTCGACATGGGCTATGCGTTAAAAGGGAATTGACTGTCCTGCGCGATTTGTTCCGGAAAAGCTTGGTTCCGACAATTTTAGGATGGGTCGTTTGGCGATGACGGGCTGGGTGTGCGCAGGGTCTGGAGCGCGGTCAGTCCGATCAGCACGATCGCGATGCCCAGGGCAATCCACAAAACGGAGGGGTGCCTTTCCGAAAAAGGGCGCGGGTCGGTGTAGTTGGTGGTGACCTCTTCGGGGCCAACGGAGAGTGCGAGATATGGCCGTTCCGGCGAGCCGAAGCTCGCATAATGGCCCAGATCATATTGTGGCACGCTGACCCTGTCGTTGCCGTAGAGAAGTTTGTCGCCGCCGCCTGCCGGCACCCAGAAAAGTAGTTTGCGGGGCACGGCAAAGAGCCTCATCCGCACATTGCTGAGCGGACGGTCATCGCCGTTAAAGACGGCGACCCGCAGATTGTTGCTGTTCGACCATTCCGGGAAATCAACCGTCAGGGATTGGTACAAATGGCCGTTCCTGTAATAGCGATAGATTGCGCCGGAGCCGCGATAACTCCACGCTTTTCCGTCTTCGCTAGCGGAAATACGGACGGCGCGATAGAACTCGGGCGTGTCAACTAGGATGGTCAGGCGCGAAACGGGAACGCGCGAAGCGGGAAGGTTGGCGGCCCACGCGGTTTCCGCGTTATCGCCGGAATGCGTCGCCGTGAAGGTGGCGGGAACCTCGGCGAACTCAGCGGGATGCGATTCTTCGTAAAGGACACTCAAGCCGGTGACGACGAATTGGCGCTCGGTTGCAAAAACGCGCACACGAACGTAGCGCGAGCTTACTCCCTGGAAGGGGATAGTTTGCGTTCCGTCCACAGAGCGCTTGCGGAAACGCGCGATGGGAGCGCGGGGTTCGACGACGCGCCAGGTTTTGGCGTCGTCGCTGAGCGCCACTTCAGCCCAGACAATGAAGTCGGGTTCGGCGGTTTCCAGACGGACGCGATCAAAGGTGAAAGTGTCCTGACCGAGATCGCCGACCACCTGAGTGTATTTGCCGGCGACGAAACTGTTTTCCACGATGCTCGCGTTGCGGCTTTCCGCGTGGATGACTGCATGTTCGGTGATGAGCTGGTAAGGGACTTCGCTGCCGCCGGGATCAATTACCCGCAGGTCAGCGCAATTTTCCGAGCAGTGGGCAAAGATCTCCCACGGCAAACGAAGTTCGCCGTAGCCACCGAGTTGAGGCGTGGCGGAGGTTAGCGGTCGGGAGTAGTGAAAGCTGCGCCAGCGATCCGGCAGGTCCGCAGCGGTTGCCAGGAAAACCGCAAGGGCGGCAAAAAATAGCGCAAGCGAGCCGCGGCGGATCATGCGCTTTCCCTTTCACGCGCCAGCCTCCGCTGATACAAGAACGAAACGACAAGCAGAACGGCACCCAGCACGAAGAAAGACAAAATCCGGTAGGCGCGTTCGAGGAAGGAAAGGTCGTAAAGAAATACTTTGCCGACGACCAGACCGAAGAGCAGCAAGCTTTGCCAGCGAAGCAGAGCCGACTTGCCCTGCATACCGAGAAACAGCAACACGCCGGCATACGCGGTCCACAAAACGGAAAGAGCCAGATGCTGAGCCAGCGTCGCTTCAATGCCGGTGGAGGCTTTGCCGAAGTAATCCCAGAATTCTGCCGAAAGCGCAATCAGGGCATACACATTGATGGCGACCGCGAAAAAGCCGATCTCCAGTCGTTCCTGTCCGGCGAGACTGCTTACGTGCGAACGCGCCGCCCACAAAGCGAGGCCGAAGCAGACGATCAGCACCACGTAGGCGGCGAAACGCTGGTTGAAGAGAAACGCTCCGCCCTCCGGTGGAAAAACCAGCAAGCGCAACGCGGAAATGCCCAGCATCAAATAGCCGGCTTGCCGCAGAAAGTTGCTTGCAGCGCGGAAGCCGGTCCAGATCAGGACAGCGCCTTCCACGGCGAAGCTGAGCGTGATCCACTTGCCTTCCAGGCGAATCGGAATCGCCAGGGTCAGGTAGGTGAGCGCGAGCCCGGCATAGAGCAATCGGGCCAGGCCGGACTCTCCCGGATTTGGGGCAGGCAGGAGGCGTGCTACTGCGACATGAGCGGCGGCTAGGCCGACAAAAAGCAATGTCAGAGGCCACTTGTCATCCGGCCACAGCAAAACGAAAAGCGCCGCCGAATACGCGAATTCGTTGGCCAGGACGATCAGAATATCCAGTTCGCCGAGGCGAGTTTCGCGCATCGCAGCTCGAATGGGCAAAATCGCGAACAGAAAAAAGAACAGGCTGGCAAAAACCACAGTGCGCTCAAGCAGCGACGGTTGATGGAAAAATTCGCTGTACCAGCCCCAGAAATAAATGTGCGTGCCGATCAAGGCAATAAGGGGCAGTGAGCGCCATTGTTTTCTTGCAGCGATGACCAGCGCGCCGGCGCCCAAAAGCAGAAGATACGAGAAAAGGACGACCTGTTCGTCCTTGCCGCTGCTGGCCAGGAGCGGAGCCAGTAATCCGCCTAGCAGCGACAACACGGCGATGCGTTGTGAGTTGCGACCGATGGCGATGGCCGCCATCACCGCGGTAATGACAATCATGGCTGCGAAGCCGACGTCGCGACTGTACAGAGTGTAGTACTGGCAGCCCGCCCAGACCGAGACGAACAGCGTGGCTTCACCCAGCGCGGCGATGCCTTCGGAAAAGTAGGAGTAGCCGCGGCCGAGCAGCCACTGACTCCATGGCAGCATTAGTGCTCCGAGCAGGACTCCGATCGCGACGCGTCCGGTCGGACCAATCCAGTTGTTATCAAACGCCAGTTTCAAGAAGTAGGAAACGGCGATGAGCAGCGCGACGATGCCGACCCGATTGAACCATTTGCCGGCGATCAGGGTTTCCAGGTCCACGGTCGATGCTCGTTGTGAAAGCGGAATACCACGGCTGGCGCCCGGCGAAACGTTGACCCAGGACGCGCCACCACCCTGCGGAGTCGCTGCAGGCGCTTGCGGCATCCTCGGTGGGGCCGGCGGCGGTACGGCTCCGGCGGCGGGCGTGACGGGGCGATCCGCTGAAGACGCAGCGGGTAGTTCGAGTCGAAGCGGAGTCGGTTCGGCTGCCGGTTCCTGCCAGGCCGCGGGCGGCGCTTGGGTGGCCAGCCGCTTGAGCTGCTGCTCCAGGGCATAGACCCTGGAGGTCAGTTCCTGGAGCCGAACCGAAGTCGGGTCGGCCTCCAGTCGCCGCACCGCGAGCAAAGCCATGATGGCAAGGATCGGCCCTGCCAACAGGGCGATGACGGCGAGAAGGATGAGGGAACCACCCATCGGGGGAATGCGCGAAATTTAAGCATAAGGGGGGGTTGGGCACAAGCGATTTAGGGCCTCCGATGGCGCAGTTCTGCTGCGAGAATTCCCAAGCTGAAAAACTTGACCTGTCCGGAAGGGCAGGTTCTCCACAGGAGGTACAGCGAATCTCCAGCAAACCCTGTATTGACGCCTATCGATACATAACGTTAATAGTTTCAATAGTTTACAGCGTTCCAAAACGTATCAAGCGCGTACTAGGAGAGTCGTTTAATGCCCAAAATGTGCCCTGCGTACCATAGTCTCGGCGGCGCAACTGCTGTCTAATGGTACAGGGAAGAGCAAAACAGACCGGTAGGACAGGTCAGCGCATCTAATTGCCAGGAAAGAAGAGAGCTTCGTAGACTCGGGACAGGCCGAAGGTCATCAGCGATACGGGCCAAGAATAGAGGGAAGAATGAAGACCAAGGACAAAAGCCGCAAGTGGATGTGGTGGTTCCTGGGAGTGATCGGGGCGATGCAGCTGTATTTCGTCCGGGAGCTCCTGGCGGCATTTGCTTTGTTCGCGCTGGGTTTTGGAGTCATCGCTTTTGTGATCGGCGCGCTGTATCTGATGCACACCGGCTGGGCCCTGGCGGTCGAGCGCCTCGCCGAAAGCCAGCACCCGGTGGTGGCTTATACCAAGCGCAGTGTGAACTCCGCGGAAGAGTTTGCGCGCCGCGGCGTGGTTGCAGCCGTAGCTGGAACGGAAGAGCTGGCCAAGCGTGCGCTGGGACGTTCGGCAGCCGCTCGTTAAACCGATTTTCGCGGTTCAGAGAAACCCTCCAACCAGTCTGCACTCCTACAGCACCGGTTGGTGGCCAGTATAGACAGAAAAGAGCCAGTCGCCCTGAGCAAGCGATCTGGCTCTTTTCTTTTGCAAAAGCCAAACAATAACAGCCAACCGAATCAGCGGTTTTCGCTAATCCTTTCGCGCCACGGCCACTACGGCTCGCTTCTTGGCTTTTTTCCTCCTCGCTCCGCAAGCTTCAATCCCCATCGGCAGATTCACTGTCTTCTCCAAGCGGTCCCAGAATGTAATGCGTTCCTTGCACCATCATCGTTCGCAGATACCGGTCTCCTGCTTTGCTGATACCCTTCTGCGGTTTGCTCTATGCTGGCATTCGCATCGGCAAGCTTGCTGTCCTGCCCAGTTTTGGAAAACCCCTTAGCCCATGCTACTGCTGGCTCCGATGCTGAACGGAGTGAAGTCGTTTTAGTGAAGGTGTCGAGGCCGGTCTATCTCGTTGGGCGCGGCACACGCGAGACAGAGCATTGGATCTGCGGTGATAGTCAGTGGTCTCCACCAGCGCCCAATTGTCCTATATTGAACATACATTAGCGGCCTTATTTCATAGCCTTTCTGTGAGCTAACCGTGAGTAGCGGGGGCACTCTGCCGTCTACTGGCAACGACAAGCCGGCGGAAGGGCAGGCGGAGAATCGTCGCGAGAAAGTCTGGTGCGCCAATTTCCGCCTGAATAGAAAATCCAATCAAAGGTGAGGAGGAAACTATGAAGATAAGCCGAATCATAGCGGTTCTGGCGCCGCTGTGTCTGCTCCCACTGGCACTACCAGCTGGCGCAAGCGGTGACGAAATTGAGGGGATGATCATGTCCCGCGCAGGTGACACGCTAATGGTCAGCGGTTCTGGCGGAAAAACAACGGTTCTCATGAACGCCAACACGAGAGTCAAGGACGACAAGGGTCTCTTTGGCCTGGAGAAGCAAGAAATGGCCGACACGGTCCTGATCCCGGGCCTCAAGGTTCGAGTGAATGGATCGTCGGATAGTCTGGGTCAGTTCAGAGCGCAGACGATCACCGTGGACGGCGATGACTTGGAAGCATCCGAGATGATCCAGGCGGGACTGCATCCCACCGCCGAGCAGGTCGCTACCAACGTTGTGGGAATCGAAAACAACAAAAAAAGTATCGCGACCAATCAACAGAATATCTCAACCAACCAGCAGAACATCGCGGCCAACAAGGACGCGATTGCTACCCATGCTCAGCAGATTGAAAAGAACCTTAAAAGCATCCAGGAGACTACAGATCGCTTCGACCGGCTGGACGAATACGGTGTAAAGGGCGAAGCAACCGTCAAATTCAATGTGGCCAGTTCCACCATCTCGAAAGAAGATAAGGAGCAACTGAAAAAGCTCGCGGAAACGGCCATCAGCCTGAACGGATACATCATCGAGGTGAAGGGCTTTGCCGATTCGACCGGAAGGGGGGCCATGAATGAAAGACTGAGCGAAGATCGCGCCAAAGCAGTGATCGGCTACTTGATGAGGGAGTGCAACGTACCGGTGTGGCGCATCGTAGCACCGGGCGCAATGGGCGAATTCCAGCCGGCAGCGTCCAACGAGAGCGCTTCTGGAAGGGCCGAGAATCGTCGCGTTGAGGTGAAGATCCTGGTGAACAAAGGCGTCGCAGGGTCCTAGACCGGCTCATCGGAAGTCGAACCGAACTCCGGCCTTCCTCCTGAGCCTAACAACCAAAGACTACTCGGGTCGAGGAGCCGACATTGTTGTGCAATCAAGTGCGAGCGAAAAACAATCCGTGGTGTCGTCCGCACATGGCACGCTTCACTTGCAGCATTTGCTCCGCACCGCCCGAAGTGCTCCAAGCCGTGAATGCCGCACTGCGCGCCGGTGAGTCCGGCCGCAAGATGGCCGCGAGAAACGGCTTTTCAAAATCGGCAATTTACGGACACCGAGAAAAGTGTCTGGACCGTACGGTCCTTCGCCGGCACCAGCAAACCAAACGATTCACCAGCGAAACCGTTGTCAGCGTGCAATGGCTGGGCGACGACGTGCCGAAACGGGACGTAGTGATTTCTGTCAGCTACGATGCGGTCGACCCCGCGGACTTGAAAAATCCGCCCGAATTTTGGGAAGCCATGGAAGCCGAACCTGCTGCAGATGGATCACCGGAAATGTCCACACCGTCGCCAGCCGAACCGGAACCACCCGCCGCCGAACCAGCGCAAAGCAAATGCCTGCACCACAGGGTTGCTGTCGCCGCTGGCGTCGAACGCTGTGCGCAGTGCGGGCACCAAGAAAACGCACCCGCAGTCTTTGGCGTCTCTCGCTCATGGTACAGCGAACAACAAAGCCGCCGCGATCCGCTCCGCAGTCTCGGCAGATTTGTCGCTGACGTTCGGTGCGGAGAACCGGTCGATCTGTGCCGGCCTCTCTACGGGGTTTTGCCTCCGGAAGGCCTGCTTCAGAGCGACCGCAGCGCGGAAGCGACTGGCTGCGCCGCCGCACGAATCGCCGGTAACAAGCCGCCCACCACGCCCATCACCAGCGCGAACAGGATGCCTTTTGCCAAAAGTTCCGGCGTGATTTTGAAAGCGAAGGCCAAGTTCGAAAACGTCTGGAAGTTCATGGTACTGGTCGTCAGTCCGTTCAGCGGAAGCACGGCGACGCAGCCAAGCACGCCTCCTATGAAGGAGATCAGCAAGGCCTCCAGCAAGAAAGAAAAAACCACGGACGAGCCCGAAAAGCCGACCGCGCGCATAGTGGCGATTTCGCGGCCGCGTTCCGACACCGCGGAGTACATGGTGTTCAGAGCGCCGAAGACAGCTCCGATAGCCATAATCGCGGCAACGAATCCTCCGAGAACCGTGATCAGGGTGGTCATTACTCGCGATTGCTTTGCGTAATAATCGATTTCGCGGCTGACATCGACGTTCATTCTAGGATCGGTAGTGAGCGCATCCTTGAACTTGTCAAATGCATCCGCTGACGTCAGACGCGCCGTCACCGACTGAAACACGTTGTCGGGGCGCTTGAGTACCTCGTTCAGAACGGGAGCATCGCACCAGACTTCGGAGTCGAATGCGGAACCTCCGGCGTCAAAAACCCCTACGATCTTCCAGTGTCCGCCGCCGAAATCCACGGTGTTCCCGACAGCCAGCGGGATTTGCGTCTTGCTGTTGTTTGCGCCGACGACCACGCCGTTGTAGGTATGCGCTGCGTTCTTGCCAACGACCAACTCGGCGATGCCAGGCTGGACCATGCGACCCTCAATTATTTTGACAGTTCTGCGTACCTCGAGGACATTGGGCGAAACGCCACGAACCTGGGTGTTCGCGTCGGCGCCGTTGGAGACCAGCGGGAAAGGCATGACCCCGACCACTTCCTGCGTAACGAGCGGGCTGCCATTGGCGCCTCGAGCCACACCCGGAGCGTCCTTGATGATCTTGACCGAATCGAGCGTCACCGCGCCCATCATTTCGGAGGGCGAGCCGGCGCGCAGCACCAGAGCGTTGTCAGTGGACCCGGAGCTAACCAGCGTGGCGCGAAATCCGCGTGCCAGGGAAAGCATGGCGATAAAAACGCCAACCGTGCCCGCAATACCAAGCACAGCCACGATGGTTGAAGTCCAGCGAGCTTTGACGCTGCGGACGTTATAGATCACCGGAATGGCCATGCTCAGACCCTCCTCAACGCGTTGACCACGCGCATGCGCATGGCGCCGATGCCGGGCAGTAAACCCGCGACCACTCCCACAACCAAGGCAACCACGAGGCCCATGGCCAAGATGGATCCAGGCAGCACCAGGTTCGGCAGCATACTCGCCAAGGCAGTAGCGAGAACGGGCGTAGCCACCACTGCCAGGAGAAGACCTAGCAATCCGCCAAACAGCGCGATAGCCAGCGATTCCGCGAGAACGAAGAAGAGAACCGAGCGGTCGGAATAGCCGATGGCCTTAAGGACGGCGAGCTCCGCGGTGCGTTCGCGAACGGAAATGGCCATGGTGTTTCCGGTGACCAGCAACAACGTGAAAAAGACGACCGCACCAATGGTGACGATGAGGAACTGTATGTTGCCGAACTGCTTTACCCAGTTCGCGGCGAATGCCGACTCCGCCTCGGTTTTCGTCTCGTTTGGAGAATTTTCAAATTGTGCGTCTATGGCCTTGGCAATGCGCGGAGCCTCTTCCGGCTTGTCGATGCGAATTACGTACCAGCCGGTCTGTCCTTTGACCGCGGCAGGAATCTTTTCCTCGAAGTAGTCCCACTGGAACCAGAATTGTGTTTCGTCGTCTTGGGCACGAGTCCCATGGTAGATGCCAACGAGGTTGAACTCCCAAGCGCCGCCGCCGTAAAGCGTGGTTTTGATGGGAATGCGGTCGCCGATCTTCCAGCCGAAACGCTTTGCGGTCTTGGCACCGGCGATGGCACCCTGCCGGTCCTTCAGGAAGTTGGCCCACTGGTCATCGGGAACGACCAGTTCGGGAAAAACCTGCCGCTGCGACTCCGGATCGATGACGAACTGCGGGAAGAAATTATTCTCGTTCTGGTAGATGCCGCCGAACCAGTTGTTGTGGGTGACGTAGCTGACGCCGGGAATGCGCAGGATTTTGTCCTTATAGGACAGCGGGATCAGGTTGATGATGGACGTGCGGTTGATTGTGACCAGCCGGTTGGCGCTGGCCAGTTCGGCGTTGCCTAGAAAAGCGCCGCGCACAATAGAGAGAAAGGCAAACAAGAACAACGCCACCGCGAACGAGCCTATCGTCAAGATGAGCCGTACTTTCTTGCGGAACAAATTGGCGAAAATCAATCGGCTAAATTTCATGCCACACCTCCTGCCATGGCGTTTTGCTGCGCCAGCTTTCCTCCCTCGACCAGTACACCCTTTTCGAGGTGCAGCGTGGTATGGGCGCGGTCGGCGACGACCGGGTCGTGCGTCACCATCAGCACGGTCTTGCCATGCTTGCCAACCAGCTCTTCAATCAACGCCATGATCTCCGTGGCGCTTTTACGGTCCAGGTCACCGGTGGGCTCGTCGCACAGCAAAAACGTCGGGTCGGACACGATCGCACGCGCTATCGTCACGCGCTGCTCCTGCCCGCCCGAGAGCTGCCGCGGATAGTGGTGCATGCGGTCAGCAAGGCCAACGATGGAAAGCGCGGTCTCCACGTGCTGCTTGCGCTGCGCCTTCGAAAGTTTGGTGAGCAGCAAAGGCAGTTCCACGTTCTGAAATGCCGTCAGCACGGGAATCAGGTTGTACATCTGAAAGATGAATCCCACGTGACGTGCGCGCCATTGCGTCAATTTGCTGGACGACATGTGCGTGATTTCATCACCGTCCACCGAAATGTGGCCCGATGTCGGCACGTCCAGCCCGCCCAGCAAGTTCAGCAGCGTCGTCTTGCCCGAGCCGCTCGGCCCCATGAACGCGACAAAGTCGCCCTTGTCCACGTCCAGGTTCAGCCCCTGCAACACCTGAATGTTTTCGCCGCCGCGCTTGTAGGTCTTGTTCAAGCCGCGCACCTGAATGAGCGCCGCCGAACTTCCCGAATTATCTACACGAATCATTTGCCGCTCCTCCGCCTTTCTAACTCTCCGAGTACCACCCGAAATTCGCCGCTGGTTGAGGCCGCCTGGTCATTGCCGGCTACTGATTCACTCGGACGGCATCGCCGTCCTGCAAATTCTGCGGTCCGCCGGTTACCAGAGTGTCTCCCGAATTCACTCCAGCCATCACTTCCACGTCGGAACCGCGTTCGTTCCCCAGTTTGATCCCGCGCCGCTCGACTTTTCCGTTCTTTAGCAACAAGACATACGAGCTGTCGCCGCCCGAGCGCACGGCTGACTTGGGGACGAGCGCCACCGGTTTCGGCCCTTCGTCCTTTTTCTTCGCCGCGGCGTTCTTTTCCTCTTCTTCCCCGTAGAAGGAAACTTTCACGCCCATGTCCGGCAAAATCCGCGGGTCCAGTTTGTCGAACGAAATACGGACTTTCACGGTCGCTTTCTGGCGGTCCGCCGTGGGAATCACCGTGCGCACATGCGACGGAATTTTCCACTCGGGATACGCATCGAGGACGGAATCGACGCGCTGATGGGGTTGCACCCGTGCGATATAAGCTTCGTTGACATCCACTTCGACTTCGTTGGAGTTCATATCCACGATCGTCGCGATGCCCGTGCGCGTAAATCCGCCGCCCGCCGAAATCGGCGAGACCATTTCTCCCACCTGCGCGTCCTTTGACACGATGATCCCCGCGAACGGCGCGCGAATCGTGCAGTTGTCCACTGCCTGCTGAGCCTCACGGATACGCGCTTCCGAAGAGTTCACCTGCTGTCTGGCCAGCGCGATCTTGGCGCGCAGGCTGTCCGCCGCCGTCATGGCATTATCCAGTTGATCCTGACTTTGTACTTTTGCCGCCGTCAATTCCTGCGAACGATGCAGCTGGATCTCCGCATAGCGCAACTGCACTTCGAAATCCCTTATGACCGCCTTGGACGAATCGCGGTCCGCTACGGCCGAATCCAGCGTCCGCCGCGCGTCTGAGTCGTCCAGTGTCGCCAGCAGCTGCCCTTCCTTGGCGTGATTGCCCTCATCAAAAAACACTCCGGTCACGCGCCCGGTAATCTTCGCGGCCACGGTCGCGCGCCGCCGCGGCGTCACATAGCCGCTGGCGTTCAACAATGTTTGCTGCGCCGGGTCGCCCGCCGGCTTTGCCGTCGTTACCTCCACCACTGGCGCGCGGTTGCGGAGCGCGAACACGGCTCCGCCAATCAGCAGCAACACTCCGATCACAGCGGCAAAATAGCCCAAAAACTTGCCGCCGCTGCCACGTGCTCGCGCCGCGTCTTGGATTTTCAGTGATGCAAGGTCTCCGGCCGGCATGGATAGACTGATGCTCCTCTTCGCTAAAAGTGACGTCGAGCAGGTTCCTTCGGTTTTCGGTTCGGGTAGAGTACGGGGAGAAACCCGTGGCTCGTGCTTGTCCCCCTTACTATACGCGAATCGTGCTCTGTTTATATCAACGGAAAATAATGACTCTCTCGGGTGAATCGGCCAGTGATGCTGTGCCACCGGAGCGTGCCATGTGCGGCCCGGAGAATGCCTTTTTCCTCCAACATGCCATTCGTTTCTCAGGCTCGCTTCGCAGGGTTCGAACTGGTAAGCTGCGCAGCGCTCAGGAGGGTTCTAATGTCGCGTCGAAAACTCTTCCCATCTTTCTATCTCACTGTGGCCATCATGCTGGCCCTGCCACAGAGCTTGCCGGCACAGGCTCCGCCGGCACCCCAAGCCAAGCCTGCCGGTGCCACGAAGCGCATTGCCATTCGCGCCGGCCACCTGATTGACGGCAAAAGTGCCACCGTGCTCGACAACGTGATGGTGATCGTTGAAGGTGATGCGATCGTTTCCGTCACCCCGGGAGGCACGGCGCCCGCCGGCGTCGAGACGATCGACCTCTCCAAATCCACCGTTCTTCCCGGCTTCATTGACCTGCACACGCATGTTCTTCTCAATGGCGACATCACCGCCGAGGATTACGATAAGCAACTGCTCAAGGACTCCATTCCCTACCGCGCCATCCTCGGCGCACGCAATGCGCGCATCGCCCTCGATCATGGCTTCACCACGATTCGTGATCTCGAAACCGAAGGCGCCATGTATGCCGACGTGGACGTTAAGCAGGCCATCGCCAACGGCGAAGTCCCCGGCCCGCGGATGCAGGTCGCTACCCGAGCCATGACGCCCACTGGCATGTATCCATTACTCGGCTATTCCTGGGAACTGAGAGTTCCGACCGGTGTGCAATACGTGGACGGCGCCGACGGCGCGCGCAAGGCCGTTCGCGAACAAGTCATGTACGGCGCCGATTGGATCAAATATTACTCCGACCGCAAATACTACTTCGCCCCCGACAACGTGCTGCACAGTATGGTGAACTTCACCGACGAAGAGGCCAAAGCGATCGTGGACGAAGCCCATCGCCTCGGCAAAAAAGTTGCCGCGCACGCCATCGGAAGCGACGGCATCGCCGCAGCTCTGCGTGCCGGAGTCGACACGGTCGAACATGGCGACGGCCTGACCGAGCCGCTCATGGACGAAATGGTGAAAAGGGGAACCGTCTGGGTACCCACGGTGATGGTCGGCGCGTACGTCGCTCCCGGCCGCGGCGGCAACTGGACGCGCATGGTGGACACGGAGAAAATCGCTTTCCAGAAAGCGCTCAAGCGCGGCGTGAAAATCGCTTTCGGGACCGATGTTGGCGGCTCTGACTGGCGTGACATCGGCCAGGCTCGCGAGTTTCAGTATTACGTGGACTACGGGATGTCGCCCATGGAAGCCATCCAGACCGCCACCAGCCGCGCCGCGGAAGTGCTAGGCTGGTCGGACAAGCTCGGCACCATTGAGCCCGGCAAATGGGCCGACATCGTCGCCGTCTCCGGCGATCCGCTGAAGGGCATTACCGAACTGCAGCGCGTCACCTTCGTCATGAAATCCGGCGTGGTCTACAAGAACGAAGTATCGTCACGCTGATTTGCAAGCCGCAGAATGTGTTCCGTTATTCCGACAGGTTACCGTGGAAGCAAGTTCAAGAAATTCGTCATTTCGGAGTCTCGTTAGCGAGGAATCTCTTTTTCAGGTCTGCGGGTGATGCTACCCGGACGGGCAACTCCTGAATTTCTCGAACCAATGGTTGTTCGCTACTTCTCCGCCGGCGGGAGAAAACTCTTCGGATCAAACTGAAACCCTTCGCGGGTAACCTGCGAATGCTGCTCCACCGCGCCAACCGCAGCGACCAGGCACGAATAGAAAAACGCGCGCAGCCCCTGCCGGAATTGTTCCGTCACCTGTTCGGTAGAACGGGTCACCTCCGACTGAATCGAGTTACGCCGCGAATCGCAAGCCGCACGGTGCTCCGCATCCAGCGCCGCCAGTGCCGAAGTAATGCGCTGCGTGGTATCGGTAGCCGTCACCGTGGCATGAATCTCCGTCTGACGACGGAATTCGCTGATGGCCTCGCTGGCCGCCGTTTGCACGGTGGCGCGCGCCTCCGCCACGTTTGACTCCAGGTACGCCGTAGCTTCACGCGTCAGCCCCTGCACTTCTTCCAGCACATTGGTCAACTGCATGTGCGCCGCTTGCTTGATACCCTGATCAAATTCTCGCAGCGCCTGCGCCAACGCTTCCGTCACCATGGTCGAAATCTTCGACTGTACTTCGCGTACCGCCCGCTCGGAAACTTCTCGCGCATCGCCCAGATTCTTTTGCGCCGCGCCCGCCTGCCGGTCGATGCGGTGCACAATCTCTTCCGCGCGTACCCGATAACCATCCAGCTGCGCGTCCCAACGCCCGCGAACTTCGTCTAGCCGATCTTCCAGCCGTGCCAGCAGCTCTTCGCGCGAAGTGTGCACAACCGTGCTGCGCTGTTGTGTAAAACTTTCTTCCACTTGTTTCACGCAAGCTTCGCGCGCTTCGTCCAGCGAATTGATCGCCGCATGCAAGGCCGGCGACAAATGTTTGCTGATCGCGGCAAGAATCGCGGTCTCCGCCGCCTTCTCAATCTTTGGTTGCAGCGCCGCCAGCAATTTTTCCGGTGTGATGGCCACGCGACTCGGACGTTCATAGGCTGGCGCGCTCGGCGCTTCGATGTTTTCGCCGGGAAACTCGCCGGCGGTGTTTGCTGTCGGCTCAATCTTTGCCGGGGCCACCGCCGCTCCCGTTCGGGCTTCCGAGCTGGCGCTTACAAACCCTGAGTTGAGCCGGGCTTCCGGGTTCGGACTTGCAAACCCCGACTTGTTGGAAGTCGTTGCCATGGCCGGCGACGCGGGAACCACAGAAGACGCGAGACCCGCCAGCGCCTCTGTTAGCAGCCTGCGATCGGCTTCGCCGTTCGTTGGCGCCGCTTCATTCTCTTTCGTTTCCTTGCTCGTGCCCGCTGGCTGCGGCATGTCTTCCGGCGTGGGCGCGCGGCCCGGTCCCGTCGCCGCAGCGGTTTGTTCCTTCGACGGCGGCAATTCTCCAGCAACACGTTGTGCGGCGGTCATCCAGTCCGGCGGTGGCGAAGGAATCCGCCACACGTTCGCCGGCTTCTCCAGTTGCACGCCCACGTGGTAGAGATCGCGGGGATTGCGCGGTATCTGTACCGAACGCACTTGCGCACGCACCGTGGTCACGATTTCGCCTACACCGGAATCGCCAATCTGCAATGTGATCCACGAGCCAACATGCGTATCGTGGCGTGAAGGATAGCGGCAGCCGTGCAGGTTCAGGCTGACGGCAGAGGTCCGCTCCAGAAAGTCCTGGCCGAGTCCGTCTTGTCCCGTGATCAGCAGAGGAACCGGGCGCTCGATGCGCGTGCTCCGCCGTCCTTCCGGCCCCGTGAAGCCGAATGTACTGTCTGCGGTCGGGATTGTGCTCACGCGCAGTCTCCGCGAGAATGGGGACAGAAAATCAAAAAAGGGCATGCTGCACCGAACGAGCTGGAACGCACACGGCCGAGGATGGCGCGACCTCCCGCTGCAAAATCGTTTTCAAGTTTCCCAAGATGGATGACGACGAAAGGATTCTAACTGAATTCCCCAAACGAATTCCAACAAACTGCGCGTCCCGCAAAATGGCCGTCGTTATACAGTTCTAGAACTGCTAGCTACTACTCAGCCCTGGGTTCCATCACCGAGACGTCCGCGGATCCCGGGCGTCGGAATCCCGCTGGCGGCTGGCAGATCGCGTCCTTGGCTCGCCGCACTTTTGCCAAGTCTGCGGCAACGTCGCGTCCGGTGCGAACTTTTTTGGTGTCAGCCACGAGTCGGGCCACCGGCTCGCCATTTATCAGCAGCACCAACGTTACGGGTCGGGTGGCCGTCCAGCGGGAAAACGCGCTTGGACCAGCAAACCTAACGGCGTGTTACCCTCAAGCAGACAGCAACACGCCATCGTCAATTTGAAAAAAATCGGACCAGCGGAAAAGTCTACGAGTTAGGGTCCGGACCGGATCCGATGATGATTTTATTCCCTCCGGCCGCTATGATGCCGCCCCCTGCTCCGGAATAGTTGAGCACGTTGTAGGCGCAGTTCGCATTTTGATCGTCCGCACTCGGATCGCCAACCACATAAATCGAACTGTTAGCTGCCAGATACACGCATACAGCAGGATGCTTTTCGTTCTTCTTGTCCCAAAGTTGTATCAGATAGTCTTGACCGTCCGCGTTAAACTGCACAACTCCCTTACTGGGAATCGTCACAGTCTGCGGGTACGCGACGCCGGCCGTCACGGTTACTATTGCGTTTGGACTTGGGATGCCTAGTCTTTGCGGTGCTGGTTGCGGCATGACATTTTTCTCCTCTAATCGTTACTTCTTTCCACTGGGGTGGAAACTCGGATCGCTCAACACAGGCCCAAGTGCCGGCCTGGTTTCAAGGTCGCTCATGGCAAAGCCGTTCCTCAGACTCTGTTGCGCATAGACAATTGCTTGACTGCGATCGTTCAAATTCTGAAAGGCTTCGGCCACGTTGGCGAGCACCAGAGGGTCCTTGGGTGATATCGCCAAGGCCACGGCAATGGACCGCAGACTTTCCTTGCGCAGCGCGTCTTCCGACAGCAGCACAGCCAGCCACGATTGCCCTGTCCCATCCTGCGGGTGCTGTTGCAAAAATTCCTTTAACAGCGAAAGCGCTTTTGTTCTCGTGTTACGTGCAGATTCTATATCCTTTAGCAGGCGCTGGTCCAACAGCAAATTGATCCAGACCCGATAGTCGCTAGCATTGAGTTCCAGCGCTCTTCGCGTGGCTTCCGCGGCTTCCGAATAGCGTCGTTGGTCCATGTACAAATTGCCCAAATTTGCGTACGCCGCGTATGTCGGAGAGATTTCGATCGACTTATTAAACGACGATTCAGCCTTCTTCAGCGAAGCTTGATCCCCGAGCGATTGGTATTCCGCGCCAAGGTTGCTGTACACACTGGGATTGTCCGGGGTTAGCTCTATGACGCGTTCATATTCGGCGATCGCATCGGAATAACGACCTTGCCGGTCATAAAAATTCGCCAGGCTATTATGGCCATCCCAATAATCCGGCTTCAGGGCAATGGCCTTCTTATACTGCTCTTCAGCATCTTGCAATCGGCCCATCCGTTCGTAGGCTCCGCCGACTCCCATGGTTGCGTCGGCGTCACGCGGGTTGATGGCCAGCGCCTTCTGAAATTCTTGCAGTGCCAAATCGTAGCGGGCGAGTGAAGAATGCAGATGCCCCAGCGTTACGTACGCTGATGGAAGACGATTGTCGAGCTGCACCGCCCGTTCGAGCATGGACGAAGCTTGCTCGATCCAGCGCGGATTCGGGTCGACCTGATTCTTCAGCCGGTATGCTTCGCCGAGTGAGGCGTAGCCCACCGCGAACTGTGCGTCAGTTTTCACCGCATCCTGAAGTGCCGTTACCGCCTGATCGAGATTTCCCGGTTTGTCGTACCGCTGCATCAGGCCCAGCGCTTTCAGGTAGGACTCGTACGCGGCCGGAGAGGCGCGACCGCCAGTTGCACGTAGCATATCCGCCGTCACATTGATCTTCATCAATCGCCCAAGCTGGGCCACCGCGTCGTCCTGCAAACTCGCCAGATCGCCGTTGCTGCTGTCGAATTGCGCCGATCCGACCTGGCGCAAATCTTTGGCGTCAATCAGATTCACCGTGAGGTAGACAATTTTTGCGTCGCGGCGGATGCTGCCTTTTACCACCAGATTCGCGCCCAAATCTTTTCCCGCTGCGGCCGGATCGGTGATTTTGCGGCTGCGCACCACACTCGACGGAACCACCCACAGCGACTGCTGCCCGGAATCCAGATTCGAGAGTTTGCTGGTCAACGAATCCATCAAGCCTTCCGCCACCGCTTCGTTCGCCGGATCGTTGCCGATGTTGTCAAACGGCAACACGGCGACGTGTTTCGCACCGGCGGTCCCGGAGAGCACCGCCGCCGCGCGCCGCCGCACGCTTGAAAACAGCAGCGAACCCGCGGCGAGAATCACGAGTCCCAGCGCAGCGAAAAAATACCAAGCAGTCCTGTTCCTTGAGCTGCTTGCCGCGGCAGTTGCGGCCGCAATTTGCGAAGCGGCCGACGAAGCTTGCCAGCGGGGCGTTGAAGCGTGCGTCGCGACTTCTTTCAACGCAGCCTTCATCGCTTCGGACTGCGGGCCTTGCGTTGTCAACGTTGGCTCGTCCAACGCAATTCCGGAAGAAGTGAATTGTGAGCGCGCCGATTCCAGATCGGTCAGAACTTCCTTCGCGTTCGCATAACGATGGGCCTGATCTTTCGCCAACCCGCGCAAGGCAATCGGCTGCAGCAGCCCGGGTAGAGCGTCAATCGCCGCCGGGGACTGGTTCAGAATCGCGAAGGTCATTGCAGTGGTGTTTTCACGAGCAAAGGGGTGGCTGCCGGTCACTAGTTGTACCAGCAAAACGGAAAGCGCCCAGACATCGCAGCGCTGGTCCACCGGCTCGCCGAGGATTTGTTCGGGTGACATGTAGGGAAGCGTGCCGGTGGTGCCGCCGGTCATGGTGGCGCTCGGTGTGGCCACCACGCGGGCAAGGCCAAAATCAACAATGCGCGCGCTGCCATCGCTGGTGATGATGATGTTGGACGGCTTAATGTCGCGATGAATGATGTTGCGGGCGTGCGCGGCGCTGAGACCCGCGGCAATCTGGCAGGTCCAGTCCATCGTCTGACGGAGGGCGAGGTAGCCGCCGCTTAGTTTCTGTGCCAGCGTTTCGCCTTCGTAATAGGCCATGACCATGAAGAACTGGCCGTCGGCGGTCTTGTCGATTCCGTAGATGACCCCGATGTTGGGATGATCGAGCGCCGAGGCGGAACGCGCTTCCCGGAAAAGGCGCTCGCGGTCGGAGTCGCTGAGCGCCAGATCGTGCGGAAGAAATTTCAGCGCGACGTTGCGTTCGAGCTGCAAGTCCTGCGCTTTGTACACGATGCCCATACCGCCCGCACCGAGTTTTGCGGTGATGCGGTAATGCGAAATGGTTTCGCCAATCATGGGCAGCGGGTGCCGCGATTCTAGGTGCTCAATTCACGCAAGTCAACGCAGCACCAGGACCCAGAGGGCCGACTCCTGCAGGTATTAATTCTACCCAGGCTTAAAACCACCTCAGATTCGGCTCGTTGCGGCTGGCTATTCGTGCAGGTTACTTTCCTGTACCGGAGCGGTGGCTACACCGGCCGCCGACTCATATATCAGGAGTATATAAACTAAGTAGGATGATCTGTCATGGCGTGCCGCAGTTTGGGCAGAGGTCGGAGAACGGTGTGCGGCGGATCGTTCTTGAATAGAAATCGAAACAGGAAAGCTACTCTGAGGATGTGGGAAACAGGCGGTCGAAGGTTTCAAGGGATGGATGGGCGGGGGTTGGTTCCGCTGGGATGCCGGGGCGGAGCGATTGAGCGGTGTTCATGCGAGCGGCATGAGCGGCGTCGAGTTCGGAAAGCACGTCGGAGACGAACAGGATTTGATCGGGCGGGAGCTGGAGAGCGGAGGCAATGTTGCGATAGCTGGCGGGTTCGCGCTTGGGGCCGGTGTTGGTGTCGAAATAGGCTGCAATGCGGGACGAGAGATCGCCGGCAGCGGAATGGGCAAAGAGAAGCTGTTGGGCCAGCACGCTGCCGGAAGAAAAGATGGCAATGCGGCGGCCTTGTTGGTGCCAGCGCTTGAAGGCGGAAGCTACGTCGGGATAGAGCTCACCTTTTAGCTTGCCGCTGCGAAACCCTTGTTCCCAGATTTTGCCTTGTAGAGTTTTGAGCGGAGTGATTTTGCTGTCGCGGGAAATGAGCCAGCGGACGTAAGCGGCAGCAGAGGCGAGTTTTTCTTCGGGAGTGGATTCCATCCACAGGGGAGCGCCAGAAGATGCGGCGGCGCTCCAGGTGCAACGGAGGTCGGCGATAATCTGTTTGGTTTCCGAGTCGCCAGAGTTTGCGCGGAGAAATTCTTCGACGTGCGCGGCGGCGTAGGGGAACAGAGTCTTGAGGACGAAGTCGATGGGGGTGGTGGTGCCTTCGATGTCAAGGAGCAGAGCGCGGATATCTGGTGAGTTCGGGAACGGCAAGATTTTCGCTCGACCTCCGGTCGGTGGCTGGTTTGCCAGCACGGTTTTGACCGCGCGCACACAGGATTGCCTGCGCTACAAAGAGCGACCCGTGAAGAAGGTGGGGCCAAAGCAGACCGGCTCGTAGCGGCGGTCGGTGCCGCTTCCGGTGTAGTGTGGAGTCCATCCGGAAGTGTCCTGAAAGAGGCGGATGGCGCGGATACGCTTTTCCTGGCAGAGATCGAACCAGTGCCAGGTGCCGCGCGGGACGCGTAGGAGGTCCCCGGCTTCAACGGTGATGGAAACGACGCTGCCTTCGCGGGGATGAATGTGAAACAGGCCGCGCCCTTCGATGATGAAGCGGACTTCATCTTCGTCATGCCAGTGCTCGGAGTTGAAGCGGTTGAGCATAGCGTCCAAGCCGGGAGTGGAGGGGAAAACGTCAATCACATCGGCGGTGACGTAGCCGCCTTCGGCTTTGAGGCGGTCAATTTCGGGAGCGTAGGCGGCGAGGGCTTCAGCGGCGGAAGCGCCTTCGGGAAGTTCGTGAGCAGGCTGCCAGTGCTCGTAGGTGATGCCAATCGTCGCCAGGTAATCGCGGATTTCCGGATCCCGCGTGAGTGTTTTCTTTTCGTCGGGGATAGTAACGGTGGCCATCACAAACCTTCGTTTCGCTTGGCGCTAGCTAATTAAGACTGCTTCGGTGAAGAGCCGAACTCGCGCCTGCCGGTGACTTCGAACAGGAATTCGAAAATCTCAATATGGCGGCGCGCCTGAGCCAAGTCCTCTCCCCAAGTATATAGCCCGTGGCCGCCCAGAAGGAATCCGTGGGAGGCCGGGTCGTGCTCGAGTTCCGCGGCCACTTTTTGCGCCAGAGCGGGGATGTCCTGCTGGTTGGCGAAAATGGGAATCCATTCACGGTGTGCGTGGCTTCTCACGCCTTCGAGGCCTTTGAGCATTTCGTAGCCGGAGATGGCGAGGCCGCCTTGCGGCTGGTAACGCTCGGAAAGCAACGTGCTCCAAACGGAGTGGGTGTGCAGAACACAGCCAGCGCGGCGCGCTGCGACGACGGCGAGGTGCAGGAAGGTTTCGGCGGAAGGTTGGCCCTTTCCTTTAAGGACTGTGGAGCGCTGATCGATTTCCAGGAAATCTTTCCTAGACAGTGCAGATTTATCGAGGCCCGATGAGGTGATGAGCAAGCGCAAAGGTTCGCGGCGGAGGACGGTGCTGTAGTTGCCGCTGGTACCCAGAGCCCACCCGCGGGAGTGAAATTCGGCGCCCATGGCCGCGAGTTGCTCTGCGATAGCGGGACGGCGAAGGGATTTGACGGAGCGAGGCATGGATGAGACGAGTATGGCAGAAGACTGAAAATAAAAATTGAAAAGCGAAACCCGAAATTCGAAAGGAGAAATCACTTCGCCGTTAGTCGATGCGGGCAGCTTCGATCAGGTCCAACGGCGATTTCGTCTTGACGACTTTATTCAACTGGAAGCCGGCTTGTGCGAGCAGGTCACGGTACTCCTTTTCGGTGCGTTCGCAGCCGCCGGGGAGGACCAGCATTTCGATATCAATGAACTTTGCGAGGTGCGGCTCGTTGCCGGGCGCAAGCACGGCTTCGAGGAGGTAGAGACGGGAACCGGGCGAAGCAGCGGCATGAATATTTTTGAGAATACAGAGGGCGCGAGCGTCGTCCCAGTCGTGGATGATGTGCTTCATGATGTAGGCGTCGCCGGAGGGGACGGACTGGAAGAAGTCGCCGTGAGCGACGGAGCAGCGGCTGGAAAGACTTTCAGATTGGATACGCGGCGTAGCGCCTTTGACGACGTGTTCGAGATCGAAGAGGACGCCGCGAACATCCGGATATTTTTTGAGAATTTCCGTAAGCACTTTGCCGTGCCCCCCGGCAACGTCCACCAAAGTTTTCCCGGAGAGGCAGCTGAAATCGTAGGCTTCGAGAGCGGCGGAGATGACCGTGGCGCTGAAACCGGTCATGGCGTTGTTGAAGCGATCGCCGACTTCCTTGTCCTGCTCGAGATAGTCGAAGCACGGGAGCCCGTAAATTTTCTCGGGAACGGTTTCGCCGGTACGCAAGGAATGCGAGAGCTCGCCGTAAACTTCGAAATGGAACGGATCGCAAAGCCAGAGAGCCATGTCGCGCATCGAGTCTGGCGAGTCTTTGCAGAGTGGTTCGGAGAGGGGAGTGAGAGAAAAGGTGCGCGAAGGATTTTCCGCAAAGAGGCCGATGGAGCTGAGCGCGCGCATGACGCGATAGAGAGCGCCTTCATGGGAGCCGCTCAGGACGGCAAGTTCGGCGACGCTCTTGGAGCCGGATTTGAGCAGATCGGGAATGCCGAGCGAAGTGACTCCGTAAAGAGCGGACGAAACCATGTAACCGGTGGCGAACTGCATGAGCTGCGCAACAGGCTGCGGGGCAGGGGGCTGTGGAGAGCCTTGAGCCTGCGCGGGAGTAGACATAAAAGGCCTCCAGTAAAAGTGCTTCCAGGAAATTGCGCCGAGTTAGAACAGCAGTTGCGGAAAGATTAGCGCAGAGACGGGGAAAAGAAAAACAAAAAACGGCCCCGCGGAGCGGGGCCGTGGGAGATGTGCCGAGTGCAGAAGGTCAGCTGGGCTTGAGGCCTTTGAGCAAATGGTTGACGCCTTCGCGAACTTCGTCGTCGGTAAAGGAATCACGATGGACCACGTTTTCACGGATGGCGCGATACGCCAGGCGGTTGATGCGCTGGTCAACCAAATCGAAAACGATAGTGCCTTCGCGGTATTGGATGGTGTGGACGTAGACGCCTGGAGGTCCGTAGAAGCCGTTCCAGCAGCCATAGTAGCCGCAGACCAGCCCGGAGCTATACACGGGACTGGCGACGCGCTCGCGGCGGGGCCGCACGGCGAATTGGTAGTCCACCAGGAAGTTCGCGTTCGCGGGGTCGCTGACCTGCACCAAGCCGCGCGAATTCAGAGCTTGCTCAAAAGCGCGGGCGATACGATTGCGAACGATGTCGTTCTCCCAATACGAATTGCCTTGGCTCTGCGGGGCGCTATCGTAGTTGGCGCCGCCATTGGGGCCACCGTTCGGAGGACGGCGATTGAAAGCGTCGCGCGAAGTTACAGGGCGGTTCGAGCCTGGCGGCGGGCCAGCGGGACGCCAGGCCCAGGTCATACCTTTGCGAACCGGGACGGTAGCGTCGCGGTCGATCACGACGCGATCGTCGCAACCAGCGAGACCGACGCTGCCGAGAACGGCCAAACATGTGAGAGCCAACCAGCGTGATTTCACGGTATTCCCTGGCGCCGTAGAGAAAGGGCGCTCAGGTATTCTTAACCCAGGGGCATGGGAAAAGTTGCACGGGAGGGAAGGCTCGCTCCGGCTGGTCACGTGGACGGAAGCGAACAGAAGAAGGAAAACCGGTGCAGCTGTTCGGCGGGGTAGGTTATGATAGAGTTTTGCTAATCAGTGCGCTAAAAAACATGGGAGTGAGATGGCGACGGAATCCAACGGTAAGGTACTGCTGAGAGTGAGACCGAGAGGTTTTTGCGCGGGAGTAGTGCGCGCGGTGGACATTGTGGAATTGGCGCTGGAGGCCTATGGGGCACCGGTGTACGTGCACCACGAAATCGTTCATAACACGTATGTTGTAGAACAATTGCGCAGGCGCGGGGCGATTTTTGTGGAATCGATTGACGAGGTGCCGCACGGGGCGGTGCTGGTGTTCAGTGCGCATGGGGTGCCGCCGGGAGTGCGAGACGAAGCCAAGGCGCGGTCGCTCAAGGTAATTGACGCGACATGCCCGCTGGTGACCAAGGTGCACTTTGAAGCGCTGAAGTTTGCGCGTGAAGACCGCACGATCATCCTGATCGGGCACAAGGATCACCAGGAGATTATCGGGACATCGGGCGAAGCGCCCGACCGGACCATCGTGGTGGACTCGGTGGAAGCGGTGGATCAGCTGGAAGTGAACAATCCGGAAAAGTTGGCGTTCCTGACGCAGACGACGCTGAGCCTGTATGACACGCAAGAAATAGTGGCGCGGCTGCGGCAGAAGTTTCCGAAGATTGTGGGTCCGAAGAGCGACGATATTTGCTACGCCACACAGAACCGGCAAGAAGCGGTGGAGCAGGTGACGCAGGACGTGGACTTGATTCTGGTGGTGGGCTCGCAGAACAGCTCGAACTCCAACCGCCTGGTGGAAGTGGCGCAGCGCCGCGGGGTAAAGGCGGAGCTGATTGATTCGGCTTCGGACATCGATCCGGCGTGGCTGCAGGGAGTACAGCGAGTGGGCTTGACTGCGGGAGCCTCGGCGCCGGAAGTACTGGTGGAGCAAGTGAGCCAGCGGCTTGCCGAACACGGCTACACCGACCAGCGCGACCTGGATTTGATTCGGGAAGATGTGCGGTTTACGCTGCCGCCGGAGCTTGCGAGTATCGCGCCAGCTCCGCGGCGGTAACAGCGATTTGACGTGGCAGGGGATTCCGCGCTGCTTAGGGCAGCGGAATGGGTTACGCAAACGCGGGTCAAGTTTTTCAGAAACTTCAGGAGATAGCCTTGGCGGTCAAAATTGTCCGTCAACCGAACAAGATTGCCTTGATAGGTGCGTGCTCGAGCGCCGCAGCGTTCCTTGCGGGAACGGAGAAGGCGCCGGCTGCTCTGCGAGCCGCAGGATTGACCACAAAACTACGGGAAGCGGGGTTTGAGGTAAACGATCTCGGCGATTGCCCGACGCGAATGTTTGCCGACGATGAGGATCATCGCCGCGCGCGAAACCTCCCCGCCATCGTTGCCGGACTGAATGATTTGAAGCTACACGCTGAGATGGCGATCAAGAGCGGCGCTTTGGTGCTGGTGCTGGGCGGCGATTGTGCGCAAGTCATCGGTTTGCTGGCAGGCGCGCGGCGCTACTACAAACACGTCAATCTGTTGTGGATGGATCGTGACGCGGATTTGAATACACCGGCGTCGACGCCTTCGGGACGAATCGATGGAATGGTGGTGGCACATATCATCGGACGCGGCGCGCCGGAGCTGGTGCGGTTTTTTGGCGAGTCGGCACTGGTACGCGAACCGGATGTTTTGCTGTTTGGATTGGAGCGAATTGATGCGCCGGAGCAGGAGTTCTTGACGAAATCGCCGATGCGGCACGTAGAGGCGGCGGACATCCAGAAAAAAGGCGCGGCAGCGAGTGCGCGCGACGCGCTGGCGCATCTGCATACAGATTCGCGCGACTTCGTGCTGCACCTGGATACCGACATTATCGCGCAGGAAGAATTCGCCGCGGTTAACGTACCGGGAAGCGGCGGACTGCGGCTGGAAGAAGTACGCGAAGCATTGCGCGAAGCGGTGAGCCAGAAGACGTTGCTAGGGCTGGATGTGGCTCAATACAATCCGGACCGCGACCCGGACGGCTCCGCGGCGCAAAAACTGGTGGCCCTGCTAGTAGATGCGCTAAGCGTACGCCTGGGAGGCACCTCGGCAACCGAGCCTGCGGCGACTGAGCCGCAATCGGCGCCAGCTTCCGCTGCGGTTGAGCAAATCGCGGCTACCGAAGAGTCTGCGCCTGGCGATGCGGACGATTCAAATTCGTCCCATTCGACCCCCACTGATTCCCCTAACGAAAATTCCAACTGAACGCGTGCCGCTGGCTTGAGGCCACGCGGTTGTTACGCGGAAGCCGTTGGCTTCGCTTGCTGAGATTTTTTTCTGAGATAGCGAACCAGGCCGCGCCAAGAAAGTCCTAAGCCTCCGTTAAAAATGTACAGTTCTGCGGGTTCGGTGGGCAAAACTTGGCGGACCTCGCTAGAGATTGCTTCGATGAAGCTGCGTTCCGCGGCTTCCAGCGATTCGCTTGAATCCAACAGTCGTTGCGTGAGGGCGGCCCAGTCGCGCAGGCGCTCACGGTAGAGGCGGATGTGTTCACTTGGATTGTCGATAAAGCCGAAGTGAGTAAGGAACAGGCGCTCCGGATTCCACGAGGCGATCGTGTCGAGAGAGGCGTTCCAAAGTTCGAGGTCTATGTCGGGAGGCGGAGTGGCCGGCAGGAGATAGGATTTTCCCTCGATGCGGATTCCAGCGGTGTCGCCGACCAAGGCGACGCGCGAAGCCGCATCCCAGTACGCAACGTGGTGCGAAGCGTGACCGGGTGTGTAGAAAACGTCGAGGTCCACTTGGCCCAGCCTGATCTTTTCGCCGCCGCCGAGCGGCAAGAGATTTTGTTCGGGAACCGGAGCACATTCGCCGTAGAGCGGCTTGAGCTGAGAGCCGTAAAGGCGGCCGGCGCTGGCGAGCAAGCGCGAGGGATCTACCATGTGGGCGGCTCCGAGTTCGTGGACGTAAACTTTGAGGCTGGGATTTTCACGCACAATAGCGCCGGTGGCGCCGGCGTGGTCGAGATGAATGTGAGTGAGCAGCAAGGCGTCGAGCGACGCCAATGCGATCCCGCGCGCCTTCAGTTGTGCGCGCAGGGTCTCCAGGGTGGATTCCGGGCCGGGATCGATGAGGGCGTTGCATCCTTGGGACTCGACCAGCAGGCCAGCGGTGCATTGCGGGCGGCCAGTCCAGTTGAGGTCGATGGTTGAAAAAGTATCCATACCACACCCAGTGTAGCAATCTGCTCGGGACGCGGCCTGCGGAAAGTGATGAAAAGACAAGGAATTGCTTGCGGAACGCGAGCGGGTTGACATACGCTATTGGCACCGCGCTTTGTCTTTTTTTTGTCCCTACCCACGAACAACCCGGGCAAAGGGTGAGGACGCGCCAGTCCACTTTGCGCATTAAGAAAAAGACAAAGTAACAGGCTGCGCCACTCCCTCTGAACGCGGCTGTTTGCCGGGGGCAGCGTGGGAGCGAGCGGTAGTTCTACAATGAATTGTGGGGAGGATGGATATGCGTAAGTGGTGTGCAGCGGCAGCAGTGGGGGCGTTACTGGCGTTTCCCCTTTTTGCGCAGCAGAAAGATGAAACAGCAAAACCGGCGGCGGAAGCCGCAGCGACTTCGGCAACGCCGGCAGCTCCGGAAAACGTAGCGCCGCTCACACGAAGCGTGTGGGCAATTCCCGCAGTGCCACGGAGAACTCCTTTTCCGGGACCGCAAGCGGCGACCACCACGACGAAAGATACGCGTCCGCCGGGGCGGCTGGTGCCGCGCTTTGAAGTGAACGGCGGTTACAGCTATATCAATTTCGATCCGGGGGATCCGTTCAGAAATTTTAACAATCAGGGCGGCACGGGCGGGTTCACTTATAACGCGAACCGGGTGCTGGGCCTAACGGCGGAAGTCGGTGGCTACAACGCGCATCGCGACGTGAATGGGAGTAGCGTAAATGCCGGGCTGACGTCCTATCTGTTCGGTCCACGTTTGAATCTGCGGCGCTTTGATCACTTTGTGCCGTTCGCGGAGTTCCTGTTTGGCGGAGCGAATGGCGGTGGGGGATTTACCGGCGACCGGAGCCAGAACGCCTTTGCGCTTGCCGCGGGTGGCGGTGTGGATGTGGTGCTGACCAAGAATGTGGCATGGCGGTTTGCGCAGATTGACTATTTTATGACGAACTTTAGCGGGCCGAGCCTGAATGCGAATGCACGGCAAAACAACCTGCGCCTGGGAACCGGCTTGGTGCTGCGGTTTGGCATTCCGAATCCGCCGCCTCCGCCGAATCATTCTCCAGTGGCGGCTTGTTCTGCGAACCCTGCTTCCGTGTATGCCGGATCGAACGACGCCGTCACGGTGCACGTAAATGCCAGCGATCCGGACAATGACACTCTGACCTACAGCTACACGGCTTCGAGCGGAACGGTGGAAGGCACCGGGCCGGATGCGCGGTTCAACACTTCCGGATTGGCCGAAGGGACCTACACCGTCAACGCGAAGGTGGACGACGGCAAGGGTGGCACCGCGACCTGCTCGGCGGATATTACCGTGGCCAAGAAGCCCAATCAGCCGCCGACGATTTCCTGCGCGACGGATCACAGTCCGATCCTGCCGGGCGAACGCACCGGCATCACGGCGACCGCCAGCGATCCGGATGGCGATCCGCTGACGTACACCTACACCGCCACGGGTGGCCAGGTGAGTGGCGACGGACCGAAGGCGACGTTTGATTCGACTGGTCTGTCCGCCGGAAGCTACACGGTGAAGTGCTCGGTCAGCGATGGCAAGGGCGGCACCGCGGATGCGAATACCAGCGTAGACGTGCAGCAGCCCCCGCCTCCACCGCAAGCGGCTAAAGCCGGCGATTGCGGTTACAACAAGGCCGGTGCTTCGCGTTTTGACAATGCTTGCAAGCGCGTGGGCGATGACGTGGCCCTGCGCCTGAAGAATGATCCCAGCGCCAAGCTGGTAATCGTGGGCTACGCGGACGGCAAGGAACCCAAGGCCGCGAAGCTGGCGCAGACGCGCGCCGATCTCGCCAAGAAGTACATTGTCGAGAAGGGCGTGGATGCTTCGCGCATTTCGACCCGCACGGGAGAAGCCTCAAAGGAGAAGGGCCAAGAAAAGGCCAATCGCCGCGTGGACTTCGTCATCGTGCCGGAGGGCGCGACCTACTAAGCGATGAGAACGGATCACGTGCCGTGTTTTGAGTCTTGCGCGTGATTCGCGTTCTAAATCAATCCATTCACGGGCTCGGAGAGAAGTTTCTCTCCGGGCCCGTTTTCTTTTTGTCAGCACCCTTGCGACTGGCGGCGAGAAGCGCTTTTGCGATGGTTGCTGTTGGCCTGGTTCTGGCTGTTCCGGCGCGCGGCCAGCGATGGGAGCGCTTGGGCCCTCCCGGCGGAATGGTGATCTCATTGGCTGCGGCTGCGGATGGGAGCGTCTATCTGGGTACGCCGGACGGCCACGTTTTTGTTTCGGGAGATCGCGGTGAGCGGTGGGAATTGCGCGGGCGTGCCGGCGGGCGCCTTGACGGAGTGGTGCAGCGCATCGTACCTGACGCGCGCAACGCGAACCGGCTGCTGGCGGCCGTATGGTTTCGTGATACGCCGACTGGTGGAATTTTCGAGAGTGCCGACGGCGCACGAAGTTGGAAATTAGCCGGACTCGGAGAGCAAGCAGTTCGCGCGCTGGAGCAGTCGGCGTCGAATCCGCAGGTGTGGGTCGCGGGAACGCGAAGCGGTGTCTTTCGTTCTACAGACGATGCGAAAAGCTGGGAAAGGATTGCGCCGGCGGACGACCCGGAACTGCAGAGTATAGATTCGCTGGCCATTGATCCGCGCGATGCGCAAACCATTTACGTGGGAACGTATCACCTGCCATGGAAGACGACCGACGGCGGCAAAACGTGGACTTCCATCAGCGCCGGCATGATCGACGACTCGGACATTATGAGTTTGCGTATTGACGCGCGGTACCCACGGCGCATCTTTTCCAGCGCCTGCTCTGGCATTTATCGAAGCGAAGACGGCGGCGCGTCGTGGACCAAGCTGCAAGGAATTCCGTACTCCAGCCGGCGCACTCAGC
This sequence comes from Candidatus Eiseniibacteriota bacterium, assembly GCA_035607085.1. Classification (GTDB taxonomy): domain Bacteria; phylum Acidobacteriota; class Terriglobia; order Acidiferrales; family UBA7541; genus Acidiferrum. The sequence continues at coordinate 39,162 of DATMZI010000049.1, forward strand.
AGATCGTTCAGGATCCCGGCGATGCGAGAACGCTCTATGCCGCAACCACCGAAGGGCTGTGGATGACCACCGACTATGGCGAAACATGGAAGCGAATTACGCCGCGAGAGACGGACGCGAATGCGGTGGTAATTCTTGCCGTTTCAAACGGGAAGCGTGTTCTGGCGGGCGCGAGCGCGCAGGGAATTCTGCGCAGCGACGACGAGGGCAAGTCGTTTCTCGCTTCCAATGAAGGGTTCTCGCATCGAGTGATCACCGCGGCTGCGGCGGATGCTCTCAATGCCCGGCATTTCCTGGTACGTGCGGAAGGCTACGGCGAGACGCTTCGGGAGAGCCATGATGCAGGGAGGGTGTGGGCGGAGCTCCCGGTGACACTGCCGCCCAAGTCGGTGGAGCGAATATTTTCGTCTTCGCGGGGATGGTTGGTGGCTTTCCGTGAGGGCGGTTTGGCAAGATTCGACGCAGCGAGCCAAACCTGGCTGCCAGTTCCATTTCGTGAGAAAGTCCCGCGGCCAAAGGCGGGTTCCTCGTCGCAACGCGGACCCGCTACGCGCATCGTAGCGCCGCGAGTGCGCTCCGCGTTGCAGACGTCGGGAAAAACCTTTGTCGCGACCGAGAATGGATTATGGCAGCTAGATCAAGGCGGAAAGGGATTCCGGCGGGTTCTGGCGAAGAATCTGCCCGCCTTCGTCAATTATCTGTCCGCGTCCAGATCGGGCTTGCTGTTTGCGATTGCCGGCGACGCTTTGTGGACAGGTGACTTCGACGGCGAATGGAGACGCCTTGCTGGGCCGCCGAATGTGAATGGACTTTTATGGGTAAAAGAGAATCCGTTCGCCGGAAAACAGTTATTGCTGGGAACGCAGCAAGGCGTGTTTGCAGCCGGCCCGGACGGAGACTGGCGGGCGCTCTTGAACGGTTTGCCTGCCATCGCGTCAGGGGTGCCGGCGTTTTCCGGAGCGATTTGCCTGATCGCCATGAGCAACAGCGGGTTGTATGAGTCGCCGGACGGACTAAAAACGTGGGCGCGGGTCGATACGGACGATGACCGCGGGAGAGCGAGTGCTGTACTTGCCACGGCCAGAGAGGCATTCGTCATCGCATCAGAACAGGAAGGAATTCTTCTGCGATCGCCAGCAGAGAAGAGCGATCCGTAACCTGGAGAGCGACCCAAAACGGAAATTGAGCCCCGAAGTGCTTCCCCAAATGGCCCTCTTCTGTTTCGTTTCGCGACGAGTCACGGCGCCAAGAAATTCCATTGTGACGGCAATCTTAGGCGGCTGGAAACCATCGCGGCGCTTGCCGTTCGCATGCGCGAAACCGTGCGCCGTCTCAGTCAGGCTTGCAAAGCAGGCTCGGAGCAGGTTCGCTCGGTTTAAACCGTTCGCGGTCAAAGAATACAATCACCCGGTGGCGAAACTCCTCTGGGGCCGCACCCATTGCGCCGGTGTGCAGCGCTCCCGGAACCCGCCACAACTGTTTTGCTCCCGCCGCCGCGCGAAAAATCTTTTCAGAGTGGCGGCACGGAAGGACCACATCCGCCCCATCGCAAATCAGCAACAACGGAAAAGCGCGGTGCTGCACAGCCGCGACGGAAGAAACTTCACTGGCCGGAAATCCCGCGAGCCTTTCGCCGCGGTACACCACCGACCAGGCACCGGGCGCAAACAAGGTCTTGCCCAGCAGCGGCCACCGCTGCAATCCAGCGTAGTCGTACGCGGCCTCCTGCAAATCTGCGAAAGGCGCCTCGGCGGCTACAGCTTCGATACGCGCGTCCTCTCCGGCCGATTGCAAAGCGATTCCTGCGCCCATCGAATTCCCCAAGGCAAAGATGTGTGCCGGGCGTTCGGCTCGTGTGAGCGCATTCAACACCGCGGACGCATCTTTGCGCTCCAGCCAGCCGTAACTCGCCATCGCGCCGTCGCTCGCTCCGTGTGCGCGTGCATCCATCATCACGACGCCGTATCCCGCTTGCAGCAGTATTCGTGCCTGTTCGGTCATGCCGTAGCGATTGTCGGCCACGCCGTGAAACACCAGCACCCAGCAGCCATTGGGTTTTGCCGCGCGGACTTTCCAGCCGCGCAGCATCGCGCCGTCCGGCACTCGCACGTCGAACTCCTCGCGCTGCGCACCGATTTGCGCGAAGGTCACGTCGGCGTCGCGCGTCATGTCCGGTGTCAGCGCTCGCTTTTCGGGATGCAAGAAACCGGCTGCGCCGTACCACCCGGCTATGGCGGAAAGCGCTGCGGGGAAAAACAACAGAATCAGCACAATGCGGATCAGGCGGGCCATGCAATAGATACGCTGCGGCTGCTTTTAATGTTTCTAAAAATGCTGGGATGGTCAGGAACGAAACAACACCGACTCGCGCTGGAACATTTTGACAGCCAGGTACAGCGCGCCCGCCGCATACACGCAGGTCGAAAAAAAAATCAGAACGATGTAGTTCCAGTGGTATTCGCCGGTCACCAGTTCCTTGCACAGCAGGCTGACGTTTAAAAGCGGCACGATCGCGAGTTTAGGTGTGAGTTCCACGCCCGGCAGCATTGCCGACACTGCGGGAATCACCATCAGGAACATCAGCGGAGCGATGTAACTTTGCGCTTCCTTGTGGCTCTTGGCGAACAGCGCGATTGTGAATAGTCCGGCTGAAAAAAGCACCGACAACGGAACGGCCATTACGATCACCGACGCGACGGCCGCCGGCCCGAGCGACAGCTGCGGCAGCGGTTCGCCTTCATCAGCCATTTGGTTCAACGCGCCGGATTTCTGCAGCGCCGCGGAAGAGACGGCTATGGAAAACATCAACAGCACCGCGGTCACCAGCGATGCGGTCATGACCAGCAGGAATTTCCCCAGGACCAGGTGAGTGCGCGAAACGGGGCTCGACAGAATCGTCTCCATGGTGCCGCGTTCTTTTTCTCCGGCGGTTAAATCGATCGCCGGATGCATGGCCCCGTTCAGGCACATCAAGATCAACATGTAGGCGATGATCCCGCCGAGAAACGCTCCGGCCTCTTTCTCCGGGGGCGCGATATTTTGCCGCTTCACCTCGAAAGGTTTCAGCAATTCGGCGGGCAAGTGGTTCGCTGCGAGGCGCTCTGTGGCCAGGCTATCGCGATATTCCTTCAGAAAGCCTTCGATGTTCGCCGCCGCAAATTCAGACTTCAGCTCGCCGCCATAGATGTTGATCTTGACCGTTCCGGCCTGCCCTTTAGAGAGGCCCGCTTGAAAATTCCTGGGAATCTCGACGGCGGCGCGGATCTTCTTTTCTACCACCAGGTTTTTCCAGGCATCGCTTGCCTGCAGAACGTCGAACCTCGGGTTTTTCCTCAGTGCCTCCACGACACCCGGCGAATCTTCGCCGCCGATGATCATGATCTTCGGTTTTTCTCTTTTGGCGCTCCCGATAACCGCCGACATTACGGTCGTGAATCCCGTACCGATAACGGGAATCAGCAACAAGGGAACCAGGAATGTAGTGATCAACGTGCGTCTGTCGCGCAACGCTTCTGTCAATTCCTTGCGGTAGACAATTCCAATGTTGCGCAGGCTCATCTCAAACCGCCTCTTTGTAATGCGGCGCGACAATTTTCACGAACATTTCTTCCAGGTCGCTCACGCCGTGCCGCTGCCGCAGTTGTTCAATGGTTCCTTCCGCCAGCAACTTGCCGTTCTGAATGATGCCTACGATATCGCAGAGCTTTTCCACTTCGCTCATCACATGAGTGGAAAAAATCACCGTCTTGCCGCGGTCGCGGCATTCGCGGATAAATTCAATAATGGTCCGAGCAGTCATGATGTCCAGTCCCAGCGTCGGCTCGTCAAAAATCATCACTGCTGGATCGTGCACCAGTGTCCGCGCGATCGACGTCTTTTGCTTCATACCGGTAGAAAGTTTGTCGCAGCGCCGCTCGCGAAAACCATTCATATCGAGCCGGTCAAAAATTTCATCCACGCGCTTTTTCAGGGTTGCCGAGTCCAGGCCGTTCAGCCGGCCGAAGTATTCAACCATCTCTTGCGCCGTTAAGCGCGGATATAACGCTGTCGCCGTGGAAAGAAACCCGCAATGCTGCCGCACACGTTCGGGGTGTTGCACGATATCGTGGCCGCACAGCCGGGCGGTGCCATCCGTAGGTTCGAGGATCGTTGCCAGCATGCGCAGCGTGGTGGTTTTTCCCGCGCCATTCGCACCCAGCAATCCGTAAATCTCGCCCGGCCGGCAAACAAAACTTACGTTGTCCACGGCCTTCACTTCTCCGCGCTTCTTGTCCTGGAATGCCTTGCTTAGATTGACGGCTTCAATCACGGTTCCGTCCTGACGGGGCCTGATTTTTGGGGCTCTTGGTCGCCCAAGAAGAGTACCGCAATCCGCCATTTTTCGACTGTTGTTACGAAATTGTGCCTCAGGAATTGTAGCGTGGGATGTGCGGTCACGTGCGTTTCGATGGTGCAACGCGCTTGGCTCTTGCTAACATGGATCATCCGCGCCTGCCAGTAATGGCTAGACCGATCACGGACATTGCATCTTGAGTCGAGGCGCGCCAGTTTTGGCCCTGCTGTCGGTGTGCCGCAACGAGGAGCAGCGACGACAAAAACATGGACCGCAGACTGCGCAATCGAATCCTGCTGTTTCTTCTGGCAGCCGGCATTTTGGCGTACGTTTTGGTTTTGCTGAGCGGGCGCCAGCCCGTAGCCAAGCTCTCCGCCACGTACCCGACGCGCGAAAATATCGTCTCTTCCGTCAGCAGCAATGGCAAAGTCGAACCGATCTCTCCTTATGTCATGCGCGCGCAGTTGGATACGTTCGTAGAAAACGTTTACGTTCTGGAAGGGCAGCAAGTTAAGAAGGGCCAGCTGCTTCTAGAATTGAATGTGAAGGACGCGGCAGCCTCTCTTGCGCAGGCTCGCGCTCGCTTGCTAAAGGCGCAAGATGATTTTCGAGCCGCGAATTCCGGCGGCCGGACGGATGAAGCGGCCCGCGTTAGCGGCGATCTGGCCAAGATGACTGCCGAACGCGACCGGTTGCAGCGCAGCCATGACGCGTTGCAGCGGCTTCTCGCGCAACAGGCTGCTACAACAGACGAACTTGCCGCGAATGAAGTCGAGCTGGCCAAAGCACAAGCCGAAATCACGCGGCTGAACGCCGCCAAGCAGGAATTCGATCGCAGCGTTCATCTCAATTCCGGCATCAGCAGCCTGCAAGTGCGACAGGCGCAAAGCGAAGTCGCCGCGCTGGAGGGAAAAGTTCGCGACGGTCGCATCACTGCGCCGATTGCAGGCACGCTATATTCTTTTCCGGTCCGGCAGGGTGACTTTGTAAAGGCTGGCGATCTGCTCGCCGAAATGGCCGACTTGCACAAGGTGCGCGTGCGCGCCTTCGTGGACGAACCGGAAATCGGCGCGCTGGAGCCTAACCAGCCGGTGCGCATCACTTGGGACGCGCTGCCCGAGCGCTCCTGGCAGGGCCAGACCGAAGTTGTCCCCAAACAAGTGGTTCCGCGCGGCACCCGCAGCGTCGGCGAACTCTTGTGCTCGGTAAACAACGACCAGCTCGAACTCCTGCCCAACGTAAACGTCAGCGTGCGCATCAATTCTAAGGAGCGCAACAACGTACTCGTGGTTCCGCGCGGCACCGTGGCCTCAGAAAACGGCAAGCGCTACGTTTTCGTGGTGAAAAACGGAGTCGGCAAGAAAGTGCTGGAGAAGCGCGAAATCCAGATTGGCATTTCCGATGCCAACCACTATGAAGTGATGAGCGGTCTGGACGCGAAAGACTTGATTGCTCTTCCCGGTGACGTTGATCTTCAGGACGGCATGCGCGTGAAAATCGTAAGCACCGAAAGTCCGTACATCCAGGGGCACCAGGATGGGCAATAGGCGAAGCCGTTTTCTTTTTTGCGCGGTCATGCTGCTGGGTTTATGCCGCTTGGCGGCCGCCGACATTCCGGAAGAAGCGCGCACTGCATTTGCCTTGGGGGATTATTCGCGCGCCATCCAGGTTCTGGATCGCGCCGCGGCGGCCGCTCCCAACGATGCGGCGGTGCAGAACCTGCTGGCGCGGGCGTACTTTGAAAGTGAACAATTCGATCGCGCCATTTCCGCAGCGGAGAAATCCATTGCGCTGGAACCGAAAAATTCCGCGTACCACGAACTGCTCGGTCGCGCTTATGGCGAAAAAGCGGGTCGCTCCGGATGGTTGAGCGCACTCTCGCTGGCAAAGAAGTCACGCAAGGAATTTGAAACCGCGGTACAGCTCGACGAGCGCAATTTCTCCGCCATGCAGGCCATGATCGAGTTCGATTGCAGCGCACCCGGCGTTGCGGGCGGCGGCGAAGACAAAGCGCGGCCGGAAATCCAGAAGCTCAGCACCCTGGATTCCGCCGAAGGGCGCTACGCCGCGGGAAATTGCCGCCGGCAGAAAAAAGACTACCAAGCCGCTGATGCCGAGTTTCAAAAGGCTCTGGCGCTCCATCCCAAGTCCGCGGACCTGATCTACGACATCGGCGACCACTACATGAAACGCAACCAAGCCGATCGCCTCATGATGGTGGTTCAAGAAGGCGACCGTGTCGACGCCGATCCGCGCGGAGATTTTTACCGCGCCGTGGCTTTTACGCTGCAGAAAGAGAAGGCGACGGAATCCGCAAGGCTTTTTCGCGAATACATTGCCCGCGCGCCAAAGCGAAACAACTATCCGTCAAAAGCCATGGCTCATTACTGGCTTGGGCGCATCCAGGAAAATCAGAATGACTCGGTTTCTGCGAAAAAGGAATACCAGGAAGCGATCAATCTGGAGCCGAAAAATCGTTTTGCCAACGAAGCGTTGAAGCGGCTGCACGACTGAATCGTTCGCGACGGCTTTCTGAGACGACCTATTCTATGATGGACCTCCACGAAACATTCACTGTTGCCCTCGACGCGCTGCGCTCCAACAAGCTGCGCGCCGTGTTGACTTCGCTCGGCGTCATCATTGGCAGTGCCTCCATCGTATTGGTCGTAACGGTCGCCCTCACTAGCAAAAAGTTTGTACTGCAACAGATCGAAAGCGTCGGCTCCAACCTGGTGTGGGTCGAAATGATCAAGACGCCCGATAAAGCGCAGCCGCTGAGCCATGAGCTCACATTGGACGACATGGAAGCGATTCGCACTTCGGTACCACAAGTGGTGCAAGTCGCCGGAGTTCGCGAATTGCCAATGTCGGTGATCGCTAAAGGCGTCGAGCGCTCGGTAAACTTGATCGGAGTGACGCAGGGTTATCAGGAAATCCGGCGGCTGCTGATTTTGCGCGGAAGATATTTTGACGCGACCGATATGGAGCGACGCGACAAGGTGTGCCTGATTACGCGGCAGCTTGCTGCCCGCCTGTTCGGTCAGGAAAATCCACTGGGCCGGACAGTTCGCATGGGTGAGCTCACGTTTTCCGTAATCGGAGTTTTTGTCGAGCGCGTGGAAACCTTTGGTCTTTCCGACATTCAGGCGGAGTCGGTAATTATCCCGTTCGGCTTGATGAAGTATTACACCGGAGTCGATGTAATTCGCGTACTGGACGCACAGGCAGCGAGTGGGGAAGATGTGCCTTCGGTGCAGCGGCAGGTTGCGCAGATTTTGCGCAGCCGCCATCCGCCTGATGCGGAATATGATGTACAGACACTCACGGCCATTCTCGATGCGGCTCGCAAAATCTCGCTGGCGCTAACCATTGTGCTGATCGTGATCGCGTTTATTGCGCTGCTCATCAGTGGCATCGGTATCATGAACATCATGCTGGTGACGGTGAAAGAGCGGACGCGGGAAATCGGCATCCGCAAGGCGATCGGAGCGGCGCGGCGTGAAATCATGTATCAATTTCTGATCGAGGCATTTTTGATCAGCGGCGGCGGCGCGGTGATCGGTATTTTGATCGGTTTGGCGGTTCCGGTGACGGCGCAATTCTTTCTGCCTAGCAATCTTCGCGTGCCGATCTCGGGAATGAGCGTCGTGCTGGCATTTGTGGTGTCGTGTTCCACCGGGCTTTTCTTTGGATATTTGCCGGCCGATCAGGCGGCACGGCTGCAGCCGATCGAGTCGCTGCGCTATGAATAAGTCTTGCCGCAGCGGTTCTCGTCCGTTGCAGCAGCATGAACCCGCGACATGAGGAGCAATGGAATGCGCGCAATCGTTCGATACTCGGCGGCAGCAGCAATCGGATGCGTGGTTTGCATTTCGGCTTTCGCGCAGGAGACCCCGCAGGCCATCGCGCTTACGCTGAAGCATGCCATTGAGCTGGCGCTGCAAAACAGCAAGGACATTCAGGTAGCGAAAATTCAGGCCAGCATCGCCGACCGCGCCGCCATGATCAACAAGGCGCAGTTCATGCCCAATTTGTACGCCGGTTCCGGAGCGGGCTACACCTACGGCATTCCGGAAACACCGGGAGGCCGCGCGCCTGCGGTTTTCAACATTACGTACACCGAACAGGTTTTCAACGAGCCGTTGCGCGGACAGGGGAAAGAACAAGTCGAACAAGCCAAGGCGCAGAAAATTATCTTGGAAGACGTGCGCAATTCCGTGATTGTGCGAACCGCGTCGGCCTATCTGGAGCTGGTGAAGGTTCGCCATTCGGTGGAATTGCTGGCGAGAGAGCAGGACAGCGCCGACAAAATTCTTGCGGTAGTGCAACAACGCGCTGGCGAAGGATTCGAGCTGCCGGTGGAAGTGACACGCGCGCGGTTGACGAAAGCGCAGGTGGCGCAGCGATTGCTGCAATTACAGGGGCGGCAGGATGAATTGGAGACTTTTTTGCGAAGCCAGTGCGGGCTGGCTCCGGAACAAGCGATCGAAGTGACACCAGAGGATTTGCCGGGCGCGGCGGAGCAGGAAGGCGCAAACCTGATCGCCTTGGCTATGCAGGACAATACCGACCTGCGGCTGGCGCAATCGGACGTGAGCGCGAAGGAATTTCGCCTGACCGGCGAGAGGCACGGCTACTGGCCGACGCTGGAACTGGTGAGCGTGTACAGCTTGCTGGCAAAGTTCAATAATTACGATCAGTTTTTCAATCACTTTCAGCGGAACAACTACAATGCCGGCGTGCAGGCGCAGGTGCCGATTTTCAGCGCCAGCGTAAAAGCCAACGTTGCCCTGGCCAAAACAAATCTGGAAGCCTCCAGGGCCACTCTCGCGAACAAGCAGAACCAGGTGAGCGCAGAAGTAAGGCGAAAAACGCGGCACGTGCGCGAGGCCGATGCGGGGAAAGAAGTTGCGCGGCTGGAGTTGCAACTGGCGCAGCAGGATTTGCAGCAATTGCAGGCGCGTTTTGAAGAGGGAAAAGCGGGCCTGCGCGATATGGAGAGGGCGCGGCTCGGTGAAAGCGAAAAATGGATGGCGCTGCTGGATGCGACGTTTCAGCGGCAGCAGGCGCAACTCGACTTGTTGAAGACCGCGGGTCAGTTGGACAAAGTGCTGCAATAGGAGCTCAACAAAGCGCAGCGATCGGGAGCTTCGCGTTCCTCCGGGCGCGCGATTTTTGCCCGCTGCGAATTCTCCAGTAGAATCGGCAACCTATGGCGCTTGACCGCGATTCGCTGAATATACTTGCCCGCGCGCTGGAAAAACTGGATGCGGGTTTCTCACAACTCCCGGGGATTGCTCCCGCCTTCACGGATGCGCCGCGAATGGAAGAAGTGCTGTTGAGTCTCGCCGAAAAACTTCAGGACAATTATCCCTATTTTCATCCGCTGTACGCGGGACAGATGCTGAAGCCGCCGCATCCGGTCGCGCGGCTGGCCTATTCGCTGGCGATGCACATCAATCCGAACAACCACGCCCTCGACGGCGGGCGGGCGACTTCGGCGCTCGAGAAAGAGGCGGTCGCGGAAATTGCCGCGATATTCGGCTGGAAGGAATTTCTGGGACACCTGTGCGGCGGCGGAACCATGGCGAATTTGGAAGCGCTGTGGGTCACGGGACAGTTAAAACCCGGAAAGACGATTTTGGCGAGCGAGCAGGCGCATTACACGCATGGACGGATCTCCGGTGTGTTGCAGTTGCGGTTTGAAAAAGTGCAATGTGACAGGCTCGGACGAATGGATATGGGAGCGCTGGCGAAACGGTTGGCGCGCAGCGACGTGGGAACCGTGGTGGCGACGCTCGGAACCACGGCCACCGGATCGGTGGATCCGCTGGAAGAGATTCTGGGGTTGCGCGAGAAGTTCGGTTTTCGCCTGCATGTGGATGCGGCGTACGGCGGATACTTCGCGCTGGCTGAAAATTTGGGAGCGCATGCGGCGAAAAGTTTTGCGCGGATCGGCGAGTCGGACTCGATTGTGATTGATCCGCACAAGCACGGCTTGCAGCCATACGGGTGCGGATGTGTACTGTTTCGCGATCCGGGAGTCGGACGGCTGTACAAGCACGATTCGCCGTACACGTATTTCAGTTCGACGGAATTGCACCTAGGAGAGATCAGCCTGGAGTGCTCGCGGCCGGGCGCAGCAGCGGCGGCGTTGTGGGCGACGCAGAAGCTGTTGCCGTTGGAACGCCGCGGCGCGTTCTCGCGGGGACTGGAAGCGGGGAGAGAAGCGGCGCTGAGATTCTGGCGAGCCCTTGAGGGAGGCAAGCAATTTGTAGCGGCATGTGAGCCGGAGCTGGATATTTTGTGTTTTGTGCCGCGCGACGAGACCCTGGCGGGGATTTCGGTGAAATCGCGCCGGATTTTTGAGGCTGTGGCGCGGCAAAATCTGCACCTCGCCGTGGCGGAGTTGCCGGTGAAGTTCTGGAGGCACCTGGAGCCGGAAGGTGACCGCGCCACGGTGACCTGTTTGCGGTCGGCGCTGATGAAGCCGGAGCACCTGGAGTGGGTGGATCGGATTGTCGGGCTCCTGAAGGAGTGTGCCGACTGAACGCGCCCCGGTGAGTTCCTTTTAGGCAATCGGGGATGGGGCACCAACCCCGGTCTTCCTAAGAGTGGCCAATACAGGAGTTACGGGCGAGAGAGTGGAAGAGTGAGCGGAGGGCGAAACGACGCTTGAATCCTGAGCGAGCAGTCTCGAGAAAGAGACAGCAGAGGTGAGCGCATGCGCGAACTACAACCGGTCTTGACAGGGGAGCTGTTTGGCGAGGTGAGGAGCGAGCTGATATCGCTGTTGAAGGGGCTGAGCAAGGAGGAGTGGGAAGTGCAGACGACGGCAGGGAAATGGAATGTGAAGGATGTAGCGCTGCACATTCTCGGTGGAGATGTGGGAAACGTGTCACGGCGACGGGACGGGTGTTCGCTGGCGGGCGATTTGTCGAGTTACGAGAAGCTAGTGGCGTTTATCAACGAGATTAACGCGGTGTGGGTTGCGGCAGGACAACGGATGAGCACCCAGCTGCTGGTTGATTTGACGGAGCATATAGGACGGCAGGCAGATGAGTATTTTGCGGGCCTGAACCCGTATGCGATAGGCGGGGCGGTGAGCTGGGCGGGCGATGAGCCGATGCCCGTTTGGTTTGATGTGGCGCGGGAATATACGGAGCGTTGGCATCACCAGCAGCAGATCCGGGATGCCACGGGACGGCCGGGACTCTATGAGCGGCGGTTGTTTGAGCCGGTGCTGGACACGTTTGTGCGGGGGTTACCGCACGCGTTTCGGGACGTGCCTGCAGAAGAGGGTACCGTGATGGTGCTGGCGGTTTCTGGAAGGTTAGAAAAAGAGTGGTCGCTGGCGAGGCGCGAAGGTAAGTGGGAGTTGCTGGAAGGAAGCGGGGAGCAAGCGAGCTCGACCGTGAGAATTGCGGCGATTGATGCGTGGAAAGTTTTTACGCGAGGAATTCGCGGTGGCGAGGCCATGAGGCGTACCGAGATTCGAGGCGAAAGACGATTGGGAGAGGCCGTGCTGAAGCTGGTGTCCGTGATTGCGTGATCCCGGTTTGGCTCTAGGAAGGATCAGGTGGAGGCGACGGCGCCGCCTTACGGGGCCGGATTTGAAGGCTGATGAGCACCCAGCATTGGCACGCTCGGGTTACCTTTATCCCGCCCCTCAAGAGATACTTGTGAGAAGTCAGGATGCATCGTAAGGAAAGGGCCGAGCATCGTATAAGGGATGGAAAACAAAGGAGATTTGGTTGTTGGGTGAGATGCGCAACTCGGGTAAACTTGTAATATGGGTCGGTAGTTTGAGGCCGGCCGCGCAGCGCCGTGGGTTTCGCAAAATTCCTGATTCTTTTGATTGCTGCAGACTTTATTATTTCAGGGTTTGCAACTACAAACCCTGCAAACTTTTTGGGTTAGGGTTTGTAATTACAAACCTTAAGACCTCGAGGGTGATGAATGCCTGATGTAATGAAGACTATTTTGTTGAATCCGCCGAGCTTTGAGAATTTTGATGGCGGAGCGAGTTCGCGGTGGCCCGCGACGCGAGAGATTGAGTCATATTGGTATCCAGTGTGGCTGTCCTACCCGGCGGGAATGATTCCGGGCAGCCGGCTGCTAGACGCTTCGCCACACAAAGTGGACTGGAAACAGACGATTCAGATCTGCAAGGACTATGAGTTTCTAATCCTCTACACCTCGACGGTGGGATTCCACAGTGACGTCAAGCTGATCCGGAAGATCAAAGAGGAAAATCCCGGTCTGAAGATAGCGTTTGTGGGCCCGCACGGGCACATCAAGCCGGAAGAGACGCTGCACGCGAGCGAAGACATTGATTTCGTGGTACGCGGGGAGTTTGACTATTCCGTGACGGAGTTTGCGCACGGCAAGGCGCTCGAGACCATTCCAGGCGCCTGCTTCCGCAAGGACGGCAAGATCGTCATGAATGCGCCGCGGCCGCAGCTGCACACGGCGGAGCTCGACGCGCTGCCGTACGCGACGGACATTTACAAGAGGGATTTGCAGATTGAGCGGTACAACGTGCCGTTCCTGCTGCACCCGTTCGTGTCGTTCTACACGACGCGCGGATGCCCGGCGATGTGCACGTTCTGCATGTGGCCGCAGACGATTTCGGGACACGCGTGGCGGACGCGCAGCGTGGACAACGTTGTGCAGGAAGTGAAGAACGCGCTGGAATACTTCCCGCAAATGAAAGAGATTTTCTTCGACGACGATACGTTCAACATCCGGCGCGACCGAGTGATTGAGCTGAGCCAGAAGTTCAAAGCGCTGAAGTTCCAGTGGTCTTGCACCGCGCGGTGCCACAGCAAGTACGAGGAGCTGAAAGCCATGGCGGACGGCGGAGCGCGGCTCTTTATCGTGGGATTTGAGTCTGGCGACGCACAGATCCTGAAGAACATCAAGAAGGGCGCGACAACCGAGATGGCGCGCGATTTCATGAAGAACTGCAAGAAGGTGGGTATCAAGGTACACGGCGACTTTATTATCGGGTTGCCGGGCGAGACCAAAGATACGATCAACAAGACGATAGATTTCGCGAAGGAACTGGATTGCGAAACGATCCAGGTTTCGCTGGCACACGCCATGCCGGGCACGGAACTGCACGAACAGATGTCCAAGGACGGGTTTTTGCGTGTGGAGGCACTGGCGGATACGGGCGGGCATCAATTGCCGCACATTGAGTACCCGCACCTGTCGAAGGCGCAGATGATGGACGGAGTGAACCGCTTCTACGATGAATATTATTTTCGGCCGAAAGTTGCGTGGCGGATCGTGCGAGAAGCACTATGGGACAGCCACGAGCGGAAGCGGCTATATTACGAGGCGACCAGCTTCCTGAAGCTGCGCGCGGAACGACTGAAGTGGGTGCGGCAGGGCGGCGATGCGGGAAAGCCGATGATCAGCGTACCTGCCTCTCCGGCGTCCGGAAACGACTGACAACCGAAGTTATTCATGGCAAGCGAAAAACGGCTACGGGTCAAGACCCTAATCATGGTCCTGGCGATGGTGGCGTGTGCCGTCGTTGGGGATCTGTTGTTAAAGCGCGGGATGAGCAAAGCCGGAGCCGTGCAATTTACGGCCACAGGGCTGGAGCACGCGCTGATGACTATGATCACCAGCGTGACGATCTGGCTGGGAATTTGTTTCCTGCTGGGCTTCATGGCTACGCAAATGACGGTGATGAGCTGGGCGGACTACAGCTATGTAATGCCCGCGGGCGCGTTCGGGTATGCATTGCAGACATTTTTGGCCGTTGTGGTGCTGCATGAAGCGGTTTCGATACGGCGCTGGATTGGTGTGGCGCTGATTTGCGTGGGCGTGGTGCTGGTAGGGCAAACGAAGCCGCGCACTACGGAGGCTGCCGCCCGGGTCGCGGAGAAGGCGGTGCTGTCATGCTGACGGTGCTGCTGCTGATCGTGCTGATTTGTGGGAGCACGGGCGGCGAGATTGCCATTACGCGGGGTTCGAAGAAGACGGGCGAGCCTGCGCGGCTGCGGCCGAAGGCAGTGCTGAAGTTCCTGGGGCGAGCGGTATGCAACGGCTGGTTCTGGCTCGGGATCCCGCTGATGGCGGCGTCTTTTTTTGCGTTGCTGATCCTGTTTTCCTGGCACCCGCTGAGCTTTGTGATTCCGATTTCTGCGTTGAGTTACGTGGTAGGGGCGCTGGGAGCCAAGTACCTTTTGAAGGAAGAAGTGAACACGGCGCGATGGGCAGGAGTGGTTCTGGTGTGCGCGGGTGTGGCGCTGGTGGCTCTCGGCTGAGTAGCGGTTCCAAACCTGTTTTTTTACGTTGTACGGGAGAAATTGGCGGGGAATGACGTTGCCAGCGGGTTCGCCAAATGAACGGCAAGCGGTGATCCTCGCTGGCGGCCTGGGGACGCGTATGCGCCCGGTCACGGAGACCATTCCGAAGCCGATGATTGTGGTAGCGGGGAAACCGTTTCTGCAGTGGCAGTTGGAGTTGCTGCGTAACGGCGGAATCAGCAACGCTTTGCTGCTGGTGGCATATCTCGGCGCGCAGATCGAGGAGTATTTCGGGAGTGGGGCGAAAGCGGGCAGCCAGCTGGAGTATTCATATGAACCGTCGCCGCTCGGGACAGGCGGCGCGCTGAAGAATGCGGAAGCGAAGCTGCAGGACTGGTTCGTGCTGGTGAACGGCGATACCTATCTGGCGATCAACTATCAGAAATTGATGGAAGATTTTGTCGAGGCGGATTGCAAGGCGATGATTGTGGCTTATGAAAAGCCGGCGATGACGATGGCGGAAGTTCCTGCGGGCGGCTTGCCGGGGAATCTGGGAGTGCGCCCGGACGGAATGGTTACCGCGTACCGGAAGCGCGAGCCCGAGGGATTGAACCACATTGATGCGGGCGTGATCATCTTGAAGAAAGAGGTACTCAAGAGCTTGCCCGTGAAGCGGAAGTGTTCGCTGGAGGAAGAGGTTTATCCGCAGTTGATTGCGTATGGAGAAATGCGGGCGTGGGTAACGACGGAACCTTTTTTTGACATGGGGACTCCTGCGGGATTCGCGGCGCTGGAAGCGAAACTCGGATGATTCTGACGCGGACGCCATTTCGAGTGAGTTTTGCCGGCGGGGGCAGCGACCTGCCGGAGTTTTACCGGCGCAGCGCGGGCGCTGTGCTGAGCTGCACGATTGATAAGGCGATGTACATTGCTGTCCATCCGTACTTTCACGACAAAATTCGGATCAAGTATTCGCGGACGGAGGATGTGGCCAGTGCGGCGGAGGTGGAGCATCCGCTGGTGAGAGAATGCCTGAATCTGGCGGGCATTGAGCGCGGGATGGAGATTGCGAGTTTTGCGGACGTGCCGGCGGGGACGGGAATGGGATCGAGCAGCGCGTTTACCGTGGGACTGCTGCACGCATTGTGGGCGCGCTCGGGCCGGAAACCGAGCGCGCAGGAATTAGCTACCGCAGCGTGCGAAATTGAAATCGAGCGAGCGAAGGAGCCGATTGGGAAGCAGGATCAATTCGCGGCGGCGTATGGTGGATTGAACTTCATTCGCTTTAATACCGATGAGACGGTCGAAGTCCATCCGCTGAAATGTTCGGCGACGACCAGGGAGCAGCTTTCGCAGCGGCTGATGCTTTTCTATATCGGGCTGGAGCGGCCCGCGGCCTCGATTCTGAGCGAGCAAGGGCGCAACATGGCGGACAAGGATAAATTTCGCAGCGTGCAGCAAATGGTAGAACTGGCGACAGAGCTCCGGAAGTCTTTAGAGAAGGACAATCTGGATTCGTTTGGTGAAATTCTGGACCAGGGATGGAAATTAAAACGGGGCCTAGCCAGCGGAATTACCAATGATGGGGTCGAGAGGAATTACCAACTGGCGCGGGAGGCTGGCGCGGCGGGCGGAAAACTGCTGGGCGCGGGGTCCGGAGGATTCTTGCTGCTGAGTTGTGCCGTTGAGAAGCGCCAGCAGGTTCGCAAGGCGCTGGCGGGTCTTCGGGAAATGCCGGTGACGTTGACCGAGAGCGGGTCCAAGGTGGTACACGACGACGGAATGAGCGGCAGGGCTGGCGTAGCCATAGGCGCAACCTAGCAGCATCACGGAACAATTGAAGGCCTCTTGCCCTCGAGCAGGTATATAATTTTAATAGCCCCCAATGCGGTGATTTCTTGGCAGGAATAAAAATAAACTCGGTTACCACTGCGCCCGGATTCGCGGCCAAGGAGTATCTCTTGGCCGTGCAAGAGGTATTGGAGCGGCTGGACCACGCGGTTATCGATCAGATGGTGGAAGCGGTCTGGCGCGCCTACGAAGCTGGCCGGACCCTATTTCTCTTCGGAAACGGGGGGAGTGCGGCGCTGGCGTCGCATTTTGCATGCGACATCGGAAAGGGCACGATTGCCGGACGCGAACGGCGGCTGAAGACGATCGCTTTGGCTGACAACGTCGCGCTAATCACGGCCTGGGCCAACGATAAGAGTTACGAAGATATTTTTTCCGAGCAGCTGGATGGCCTGGCCGAAAAGGGCGATATCGCGATGGCCATCTCGGGCAGCGGAAATTCGCCGAATGTGATTCGCGGCCTCGAAACAGCGCGCAAAATCGGCGCGCAGACTCTGGTGCTGACGGGATTTGCGGGTGGTAGAGCGAAGGCGTTGGGCGACTTGTGTCTGGTGGTTCCTTCAAACAGCATGCAGCATATTGAAGACGCACACTTATGCGCGACTCACGCAATCTTTCTGGCGATACGCGAGCGCATGAAGCAGGCCAATGGAGCTTAGGCAGGTGCACGGGGCGGAAGAAGTTTTTGGAACGACTCGGGAGTCCACACTGAAGGCTGTCATTTTTGACCTGGACGGCGTTGTGGCCGACAGCCATCCGATACACGAAATTGCCTGGACGACTCTTTTGCTGGAGCAAGGGCTGAACCGAGCGAAGCTGAATCTCGATTTTCTGTACGCGGGGCAGCCGCGGCGAGCGATTCTTCGGCACTATTTGGGTGGGATCAGCGCATCGGAGCTCAAAGCGCTCGGCCAGCGCAAGGATGAACTCTACGCCGCAGCCGCGGAGCTGCTGAAATCCAAAGCGCGCATTCCGGAAGTGCTTCGGCAACTTAACGACGACGGAATTGTGTGCGCACTTGCGACATCGGCTGGCCGGGCGCGAACGTACGAGACGCTGGAACAGTTCGGCTTAACCAGGCAATTTGCGGCGATCGTTACGGGCGAAGAGGCAGAGACATCGAAACCGGCACCTGAGATTTTTTTGTTGACGGCGGCAAGAATAGAGACGGATCCAAACCGCTGCGTGGTGGTGGAAGACTCGGTCGCGGGCGTAGCGGCGGCACGCGCTGCGGGTATGAAGTGTGCTGGACTTGCTCCATCGAAGTGGTTCGGTGACCTTGTCCAAGCCGGGGCCAACGATTTGATCAGCGAACTTCCCGAGGATGCGACGACTTATTTCAGGGGCATTTTGGCCACCAAAAGAGAAGCGCCGTCCTCAGGAGCTCGTGTATGACTTGGCTCGCTTACCTTTCTCTTGGCGCCGCGCTCCTGGGGACACTCACATCAGCTATTTTTTTGCTGCTGGCGATCGCTGGCGTATTCCGGTTTCGCAGCGAAGCCAAAAAAGCTAAAAGGGCACGGGTTGGCGATGCGCAGCTTCCATCAGTTTCGATCTTGAAGCCGGTTCACGGCATGGAAGCACAGTTGCGCGAAAACATCGAGAGCTTTTTTCGCCAAGACTACCCGTCGTACGAAATATTGTTCGCAGCAGACGAAGCGGACGACGCCGCGTTGGATCTGGTACGCGAGGTCAGCGCTCGCTACCCGCAAATTCCGTGCCGAATCCTGGTAACCGGGAAGCCGCCGTGGCCGAATCCGCCGGCATATTGTTTTTACCGAATGGCTGAGATGGCGGCCCACGAAATTCTGGTAACCAGCGACAGCGATGTGGAGGTAGCGCGCAACTATCTGCGAGAAGTAGTCGCGCCAATGCTGAACGGGAAGGTCGGCATGGTGACGTGCGTGTATCGCGGCAAGAACACTGCGGGATTCTGGGCGGGGCTTACCGCGATAGGGATGTCCGTGGAAATGACCGCGGGCGTGCTGGTGGCGAATTTGCTTGAAGGAATTAAATTTGGGCTGGGCCCGACCATTGCGGTGAAGAAGGAAGCGGTGAACAAAATTGGCGGATATGAAGTCCTGGGCGATTATTTTGCGAACGACTTCATGATCGGCAACCTAATCGACAAGGCTGGATACCGTGTGGTTCTTTCGGAACACGTAATTGATCACGTGGTGAGTCAGAAGAATTTCAAAAAAATGTGGGAAAACCAGTTGCGCTGGGCCAAGTCCACTCGATATTCGCGTCCCAAAGGGCATTTCGGCAGCGGTCTGATTTTCGCGGTGCCTTATGGATTGCTTGGGCTGGTTGCCGGAATTGCTCTGGGAATGCCTAGACTTGGTTTGGCTTTGTTTGGGGCGGCGCTACTGAATCGCATCATCGAATCGTGGCTTGTCGGATGGTGCGTAGTGCGCGACTCCGTGGCGCTCAAGCAGATTTGGATGTTCCCCCTGCGCGACTTGCTCGGTTTTGCTGTGTGGATCGCGAGCTACACGGGTGCAAGGACCGCCTGGCGCGACAGCCGGTACGAATTACGCGGCGACAAAATTGTGTTGCGCGAGAACGCGGAAGTCTGAGTCTTGCCGTTTCCCCTCGTAGGTACGCTTGCGATCGCGGGTCTGCCGGTCTGGCGGGCTGCGATTTGCCTCCTGGCACTGGCCGCAATCGCCTATTACGTGGTCGCCGTCATTGCTACAATCCGATTTTTTAGACGGGAGCGCCGGAAAC
The DNA here is from genome assembly GCA_035607085.1 of Candidatus Eiseniibacteriota bacterium. Lineage (GTDB taxonomy): Bacteria > Acidobacteriota > Terriglobia > Acidiferrales > UBA7541 > Acidiferrum. The sequence goes on from DATMZI010000049.1 coordinate 58,341, forward strand.
AACTCGGCGCCTACACTCCACCTATCAGCGTTCTGAAGCCGGTGCGGGGAGTCGATTTTGCTTCGTACGAGAATTTCAGAAGTTTTTGCCTGCAGAACTACCCGGAATACGAGATCTTGTTTTGCGTGAACGATTTGCAGGACGATGCGGTACCGCTCATTCGCAGGCTGGTGGATGAGTTCCCGCAGCGCCAATTGAAATTGCTCTCGGGCGCACCTCAGCTTGGCTCGAATCGCAAAGTGAATAATCTGGCTCTGCTGGTGCGGGAAGCCAAATATGACTTGCTGGTCCAAAGCGACGGCGACGTTCGAGTCGAACCGAACTACTTGCGGGAAATGGCTGCTCCTTTCGAGCGAGCCGATGCGGGCGTCGTCAGCTGCCTCTACCGCGGGGTCACGCAAAACAGCATCTGGGCGGAAATCGAAGCCTTGGGCGCGGCGACAGATTTTTCTGCAAGTGTGTTGGTTGCGGACTGGAGCGGCTACGTCTCGTTTGCACTGGGTGCCTCGGTCGCGACTACCAGAACCCGGCTAGCAAAGGTTGGCGGATATGAAGCACTGGCTAACGCGCTGGCAGACGACTATGAGATCGGAAATCGTATAGCAAATGCCGGCGGACGCGTGATGGTGTCGCGCGAAGTCGTGGAAACGATGTATGCGGCGATGACGTTTCGCGAATTTTGGCAGCACCAATTGCGCTGGGCGCGAACCGTCCGGCTGTGCCGGCCCGCATCCTATTTGGGACTGCTGGTTACGCACGGGTTGTTCTGGGCACTGGTTGGCGCACTAGGATCTGGATCGGCTGGTGCCCCATTTTTCTTCGTGGGATATCTGATGTTGCGGCTGGCTCAGGCCTGGACCATTGGCGTCTGGGGGATGAAGGACGAAACTGTAAGGAAAAGGTGGTGGCTGGTGCCGTTGCGTGACGCGCTGCATTTTGCCGTGTGGGTCGCAAGTTTCCTTTCAAACCGCATCGTGTGGGGTGGAACGGAATTTCAGTTAAAGCCGAACGGCGATATGGTGCCTACAGGGGCCACAGAGGCGGAGAAAAGAGAACCAGGAAAAGTGCACGCAAGTTGACGGTATGGGCGACGCGTTCAGGATGTCACACGGATGTGATTGGCAAGTTAAAAGCGAATGGGCCGGACAGCACCGAGCGCGACTACACCGAGCGTTGTTATGACCGGGTCCGTGCAACGGCGGTTCGGTGGATGCAAAGGTTGATCCGAAAGAATGGAAGAACACGCTGACAGTTACGTCTGACGTCATCACGCTATCGCTGAAGGACGGCAAGAAAGTAGAAATGCCTCCAAAACCCGTCACATCTCTGAGCTGCGGCCAAGAAGCCCATCGCCGAGTCGGCACTATAATTGCCCTGGCAATTCTAGTCGCGCCCATTGCTTTGTTTGGTCTGTTTCATAAGACCCGGCTTCATTACATCTGAATTCAATGCCCAGACAGTGCGAACAAATCGGCAGGAATTCTGCTTCAAGGCGACAAGGATAATTACCGGGCGATACTCGTTGCTCTCCAAGGCGTGACCAACATACCGGGTTCGGTTGCAGAAATTGATCGTGAGTTCGTTCCCGTGGGTGTTAAGTCCGAAGTGACAAAAGGAAACGAAGAACACGCCGAATGGAACGGCGATTCGAAATCCGGAACCGCGGCCGAGGCAGGTAAAGGTGCGGTCAACGTGTCTTCTAATCCGGGCGGCGCCGACGTATCACTCGACGGGAATTTTATTGGAACGCGCCCGCAAGTCTGAAGCTTGCGCCAGGCAAGCATACAATTACAGTCAAGCTATCAGAATGGAAGGGCTGGACGAGAGACATAACCGTTCAAGCCGGATCGGAAGTACAACTCCCAGCGACAATGGCGACGACTCTATGATTCAAACGCGAACGCTCGCGATCTTCTTGTTGTCCCTGATACTTGCGTTCTTCGCACTGGCAGGAGCCAAGAATCTTTATGGGCAACCTGCACGGGGTCCGATCCCTGCCACGCTTGCAAGAACTGTAAATACTGCCGACACTGCGCAAAGCTTGGCGGGAAGTGCGGAGTTTGTAAGTAGTGTCGAGTGTCGGCGAAGTTGCTGTTTTTGACCCTTTTGACCCAAAACTTCAAGCCGTGGCATGATGTAAGTCCAGAGTTTTCAACTGTTGGGAGGTCGTCCAATTGGCAGGACTCCAGATTCTGAATCTGGCTATCCTGGTTCGAGTCCAGGCCTCCCAGCCATTCCTTTCAACTTGAGCGAGCGCTCGCGCCTCAGCGCCGGTTTTATGAACACTCTAGGGGTCCTGCACTAGCCGTCCTTTCGTCTGACATCTCTCGCCAATTCGCAGTTAGGTTTTTAATTTGGTGATGTGTTTTAGATCCGCGATGAATTTGCGTCTTTCGTTGTGACGGCTTTCTTCGTCGGGGGCTCGCAAGATTGACGATGGATGGACAGTCGCCATCACATAAGGCGCGAGCTTGGATTCGATAAGCTCGCCGCGTTGAGCCGTGACGCGAAATGTTTTTCCAAGTAATGCCTGGGCGGCGGTCGCTCCTAGGCAAACGATCACAATTGGCTTGATAGAAGCAATTTCCGCGTCGAGCCAAGGACGGCAAGCGGCGATCTCGCTGGCGCTGGGCTTTTTGTGGATGCGGCGTTTGCCGCGCGGTTCCCACTTGAAATGCTTCACTACGTTGGTGACGTAAACTTTTTCGCGGTCGATGCCGGCTTCGACGAGAGAAGTGTCCAACAGACGCCCGGCAGGCCCGACAAATGGCTTGCCGCTGAGGTCTTCGTCGTTTCCGGGTTGTTCACCTATAAACATAACGCGGGCTTTTGATTCGCCGTCGCCAAAAACGGTTTGCGTGGCGCTTTTCCAAAGCGGGCAATTTTTGCAATTCCGCGCCTCATCGGCCAATTCCGGAATGGATTTGGAGAGGAGGCCCGGTTGCTGTTTCGCGGATTTTGGCAAGGCAGTCTCGACTTACTTATCGGAGCGAAGTTGTATCCCGTGGGGAGAATTAGCATAAAAGAGAAGCAGTCCATATAAGGCATTTGCTGGATTCAAGAAAATCGGGGAAAAACGAAATTTTGCGAAGTCAGTCAACGGAACCTTTGACAAATTTGCTTCCTTCTCGCTAGGATCTTCTTAGGCGAATAAAAAGCGAATATGCTAATCTCGCCTCGAGAACGTCTCCATGTCCGTCTCTTCGCTACGTCTTCAGGTTGAATCGGCACTGGCAGGGCGCGTTGCCTCTCCTTTTCGTTTTAGGGAAGCCACCGCACCAGTGGCCGTGCCGATCGGCATCTATGCTTTGGATGAACTGACCGGCGGCTTGCCGCGCGGTTGCCTGACGGAAATTTGTGGGCCGCCTTGTTCGGGAAAAACTTCCATATTGCAATCCGCGCTGGTGGCATGCACGCAAGCATCGGAAGCATGCGCTTTGGTGGACGCCCAGGACTGTTTTGATCCGGTGGGTGCGCAGAAGTCGGGCCTCGAACTGTCGCGGCTCCTTTGGGTGCGCTGCCAAGGAATTGACCAGGCGCTGTGCAGCGTGGATTTGCTGCTGCACGGCGGCGGATTTGGGCTGGTCGCACTCGATCTCGGCGATATTCCCGCACGGCTTACCAGGCAGGTGCAGCTGAGTGTCTGGTTCCGGATGCGACGCGCGGTGGAAGACACATCCACGGTGCTTGTGGTCCTTGCGGCGGAAAGCAACGCCAAATCATGCGCTTCGCTGGTGCTGCGCGTGGAAAAAGAAGTGACAGCGTGGTCGTTGTCAACACAGAAAACTGAGCGCCGCGCCGCACACACGCCGGGTTGTCTGCTTGATGGCAGTACCCATTCGGCGGAAATGGTTCGCTCGTTTTTGCGACGGAAGAAGCCTCTTTCCATTGATCGAGCGAAAAATTGCAAACCGTCGGGGACGACGCGTTTCCAGATAAGTTCTGATGAGCAAATAAAGGAAGAAAAATCGCACGAAGCAGAAACGTTGCAGGCGGCGGAAGTCTCTGCGGAAAGGAGATAGAACCCTGGCTGAGTTTGCGTACTCCAACGGGCTCTTTGCACTGGTTTATGGCGTTTTGTGCCATTTTCGTTCCCCATTTTCTTTTGCAGTCAGTCATTCGATCCGAGCCTTCGCTGCAAAACCAACCGTTGGTTTTGCTGGACGGACCGGCGCCGACGTTTCGCGTTATCGCGGCCAATGAAGCGGCACGACTGCTCGGCATAACCGCAGGCCTGACCAAGGCTGCTGCTACAGAATTCCGGGGCGTGCAGATACGGCTTCGCAATCGAGAACAAGAAGCGGCTGCTCATGCGGCTCTGCTGGATGCAGCGTGGTCGTTTTCGCCGCGAGTGGAAAATACCGCGATCGGCCTCGCGACCATGGACGTCGCTGGGCTAAAAAATTTATTTGGTTCCTACGAAGAGATTGGCCTGCAGATACAGTCGTGTTGTTTGGAGCTGGGGCTTCACGTCCATGCAGCTGTTTCAGAAAACCTGGAAACGGCTCGCATTATGGCCTGCGCGCATCGTGGTCCGACGATTATTTCCTCTGGCCAGGAAGCGCAATGTCTAAACCCTCTGCCCGTGGATTTGCTTGTCCCCAGCGAGGAGCTTGCGGAAGTGCTTCGCCATTGGGGCATTACCAATTGCGGAGCGCTGGCGGCATTGCCGGTATTGTCGCTTTCAGAATGCGTGGGACAGGAAGGCGTGCGCCTGCATGCTATCGCCAGCGGAAAAGGGAACCGCGCGCTGATTCTTGCGGAGCCGACGCACGCATTTGAAGAATTTATGGAGCCGGACGACGCGGTGGAAGAACTGGAGCCGCTTTCTTTTTTGCTAGGCAGGCTGCTGGACCAGCTTTGCTTGCGTGTGACGGCGCGAGCGCTTGCGGTTCGTACAATCCATCTGAAATTTGAGCTGCAGACATCTTTCGAAGAAGTGTTTGATGTGTCTCGCGAAATGGTACACGTCAAGCAGCGCGCGGGAACCTTTCATTGTTCCCTTACCTTGCCCCGGCCAACCCAGGACGCCAAGCTGCTGCTGAAGCTTCTGCGCTTGCGGCTGCAGGAAAAGCCACCCAATGCGCCGGTACAAAAATTGTGGCTTCGCGCCGATACCGATCGTCCACGCGCAGTCCAGGGGGGCTTGTTTCTTCCTGCTGCTCCTGATCCCGACAAATTGGAATTGACGCTCGCTCGCATCGCTAGCGCAGTAGGTGAAAACAACGTTGGCTCGGCGGAATTGCTGGACTCTTACCGCCCTGACGCTTTTCGCATGCACAAATTCCGCGCAACAGGAGTTGTTGATTCGCAAAAAGCTATGAGTGTTGATGGCGTAGGGAATCCACAAAAGCTGCGAAAAGCAGAACTCGGTTTTCGGTACTTCCGCCCGCCGTTGTCGGCCTATGTGGTCTTCGACGAAGGCCGACCAGTTAGAGTTAGCTGGAAAGGCAACACCGGAAAGGTAGTGCATTCTTCGGGGCCGTGGCGCTTGTCCGGGCAGTGGTGGGAAGAAAATTCCTGGCAAGAAGATGCGTGGGATGTCGAGCTTGGCTTCGCCGGAAAAACTCTGCTTTCCGGCACATATCAGATCGTTTTTGATGCGCTGCAAAAAAAGTGGTTGGTGCG
>DATMZI010000050.1:0-57589 GCA_035607085.1 Candidatus Eiseniibacteriota bacterium
GCCTATAGCCAGGGAACTGGCTCGGCACGAGAAGTGGCCCGACCCTGTGAGTACAATCCTCCGTCGGTGGCTGACACACTTAATTAGTTAATTAAATAAACCAGTACACCCTGGCGGATTTCCCTGTGGAAAAACAACAGATGGATGAACTGTTCACGCAAGTCTTGGCGGCGCTCAGCAAGGAAGGACTGATCACGCTGGAGCAAGTGATGCAAGACGGCACGAAGATTAAGTTCACTTGCCCCGCAACCTTTTTTAATAGATTGCAAACGGCTTAGGAGGCTCCGCTCCCGAGCCGTTTTCGTTCTTGGGCGCATCGCAAGGGCCGAAAGGTCTAGAATCCTGGAAATCCGGAAGCGGGACTATGGCTCAATTCGCAGAATTTTTTTTCATTTTCACCAGATACAACATCATGTCTCCGTCCATTCGCAACAGCTGCATCGAAGTTGCTTCGGAACTCAGGGACCTCAGCGGCCAATCCATGCGGTCGGCATACATGAGGAATTCCGGGTGCGTGGCGGTGAACTCATCGTAGTCTGCCAGGCGAATCGGATAAAACTCACCTAAACCCTTTAAGGCTAGAAACATGGTGTCCGTATTTTCATACTTCAGCTCCTCGCGCTGGGAAACGAGACAAACCAACCTGCGGGTCCAAGTGCCGGGAGAATAATGGATCACTTGGCCATACAATATGGCGTGGGCATACACAACGGCGAGATCTTCGTGTCCACCGTTTCGCACGAACCTCTCGATCTGCCCGACTCGTTCCACGGAGCCAAGGCTATACGGGTCTTCGTGAAGCAGCGGGTCTGTCCGATGGTGTCTCCAGAAGCGAATCTCGCCCATGCCTATGTTGGCGGCGATGAATAGAGCAAAGACGGCGGTTCCTCTAGGCCCCACCATGTACAGCGCGGAGGCCACTCCTGACATAAGGCCGATCGTGGCCGGTAAAGCGTACCGATCTAACAGTGCCCCGTGTATCACACGCATGACGCCGAAGAGAATGAGCGGCAAAAGAGTCAAAGCAAGAAAAAGTACGCGTTCAGGCAGGGCGGTGGCCGCTGTTGATGATTCCGATTTCTCGGAGCGGGCTCGAAGTGCCCATATCCGCGAGCATGATATCGTCGCTATGGAGACGGAGGCTAAACCAACGCCGAGAACTTCGTGTACGAAGAAGTATAACCCGTAATACTGAATCCAAATCCAGCTTGAGAAATTCCCGAGCCGGGAGAAGACTTGCGAGCCGTAGTAGACTTTGATTGTCGTTAACAGAGGCCAGAAAACGATCAGGGGCAGGACGCCAAACAACAGAGCAGCCCAAACCTGCCATCGAAATCGTCGCGTCCTCAAAAGAAACACGATCTCAGCCAATCCGAAGGGAACCATGGCAAAGACAGCGTAGTAGTGGAACGACTGAGCAAGAAACAGGCTTACGCCCATGATTGCCGTCCAGCGAGGAGATGTCGATCGTTGATAACTGACGACCGCAAAGGCGATACAGGTGCTCATGAGCATGTAGCCGCGCGCTTCGATCAAATACAAGTGGAACAAACTCGTTGACAGCATCACAAAAACACAAAGGAAGGCGATCAGCTGTCCAGCGCGGTCCTTGACGAATGTAAAGACGCACATCAACAAGACAGGGAAGGAAAGAATCGAAGGTAAGCGCAGAGCAATTTCCTTGCTGACCGGCAGCGCCAGGCAGGCTCGCTCCAGCAGATAAAACAGTGGCGGCTGGGTATCAAAACCGCGAGTTATGGCAGTCCACAGATCGTGCAGACTCGCCTGGCTCGCTATGCTGAGCGTTAAAAATTCGTCAAACCAAAATGGTCTTGCCGCCGCGCCCGCGACGCCTCGCGCGAGCGAATACACTACAAGGAACGCCATAAATGCGAATGTGGTCCTTGAGGAGAACTCTTTGCGTCCGAATCGAGACCAGACGCGTTTAATTGCTGGCATCCCAGCCTTCGCCCATAAACTGGTAGTCTGAAACCTCGCCTGTAGTGTCCCAAGCCGGTACGAGTGGGACGCCAACTATACTACAATCCTCATGTGTCCCTTGTTCAGAATCTCCGTGAAATGGAGAGTAAGCGTGAGGCTTACTGGCTACGATATCCGGTCACCTCACCGATTAAGCTGCGCTGGCGCGCGCTGACGGTCCGCCATGCTTTCCATATTCTGCCCGGCGAAACAATTCTGGAACTAGGCGCCGGCAGCGGAATCTGGACGCAACACGTGAACGAGGTTCTGCGCGGCGAAAATCCAATTACAGGAGCTGTTTTCGACCAATCGCTGCTTGGAGAGTCGAGGCGAGGTAGCATCAGCTTCCGGTACATTGAAGACCTCAGCCGGGAATTAGAGCCGGAGAGCTTCGACTATATTATCGGCACGGCCATTCTGTGCCATACCGATACGAGAACAATCTGCGAGAGATTTATCGTCTACTGAAGCCAGGTGGACAGCTACTTTTCTTCGAAGCCAACTTTTGGAACCCGCAGGTTGGCTTGAAAAACGCGATACCATGGCTGGGACGTAAAGACCGGCAATGCGGCCTGTCAAGTGGGGCTACGTAGGTATCAGCTCTTGAAGATAGCATCGCGACAAGGCTTTACGGAGATCGACGTAATCCCATATGACATCATCCACCGCGAACGCCCAGGTCCTTTATTCATCGGATTCAATCGGTGGCTTTCGTTGCGGAAGACGGTGCCGACGAGATAGAGGGCTACCGGAACGATGATGTCGGCAGGAGTTTCCTTACGGTAGTGGGCTTCGGTCCATCGGGCGATCGACCGGTTTAGACCCAAACACGGTGAGTTGACGCTCATATTCAGAGGGAGCGCGCGCGCTCGCGCCACTCGTAACGTATGCTGCCAGCCAATTTATGCAGCAGTTCCGAACTGATCGTGGCGGCAATTAATAGTCATTGTTCGAGGGAAGTTACAACTACCAAGAAGCCATGGGAATCATTCGGCTTTCCCGTAAATAGCTCCAACTGCTCAGCGGGGCGAATTTCTAGAGAGCATCATTGTCCTTTGTCCGCCAAATGTGGCCAGGCGCCGAGTTTGTAAATCGCGCGTCGAAATCCGCCACCAACTTGTTACCGTCCGATTCTTTGACCTCTAATATGATCGTAGACACTCTCCACTGGCCGACTGGCTGGAACTGCCAAGCCTGCAACCCGGCTTCGCTTGTTCAGGTTGTTCTCCCAAACCGGCGCGAGGGCGCTAATCACGGGAACTCCTCCACCAGTTTCTCAAATGGCAGAGTGGCAAGCGCTTGGCTCAACTGGCTACTACGTCATTCTTCTGGCTCCATACGAATCGACGGCGACCGCTTTCCGGAAGGAGCCAATGGCAGAGTACATGGAGAGTTCCTCGCAAACGGTGGGCATCGACTGAGTGGCGCAGGCCTCGAGAATTGAAATTGAAAGGCGCTGGCACGGTCTAATATACACGGTAGATACGCTGCCCCTTGGACTCAAATACCAAGGTGAGGCCTTGCGTATTCGGCGCGACCCGGAACGATGAAATTTCGGACTGTATATCCATCACGTGCGAGACATTCAATTCATGAACGCGCTTCAATGCTTCATCCGAATTTGGACCGCCCGGCAAAGTTCTCTCGCCCCACTGTCCTACAGGTTTCACGTACGCTTTGTCGGAGTAGTATGGCGGAACGGTTGGATCGAGGATCAAAATTCGCCTAACCGACGGGTCGTTGTTGATAAACTTGAAGCTCTCCAAGAATGGGATAGTCTGCTGCGCTCGCCTTTCGGCCGCATCGGCGGACATGAGTGTTCGTGCATCGCCGATGCGCTCGCGGCCTATGATGAATGCTCCGTAAGCTACGGACAAGAAGATGACCGCCCCCCCGAGCAAACATGACCATGGTGGACCAACGGACTTAACGTAGCGCCAGCCGAAAACTGCGAAAATCGCACTGATCACGTACCCATGAATTAAGAATCGCGATTCTTGCTGTGTCACAAACCAGAGGGCTAAAAGCAGCAATCCCAGAAATGCCAATGTTTTTGCGAACACGTTTCGCCGCTCAGCGAAAATTCCGAAGATGCTGAGCCCCAAAGGGCAGATTCCGATGCCACCGGCTCCGTAAAAATTGGAGGCATGGTAAGTGAGATTGAATGGAAGCAGCAGGAAAGCGCCGATTCCCCGTCCGAAACCTTGACCGCGATGACGAATGTATTCGTGAAATTTCAGGATTGCTTCTGTTGACAAATATTTAGCATCAAAAAACCGCCAAAGCAACGGGGGCGGCGGATAGACCGGTGAGCCGAGGAGTATCCAGTTCCGAAGGTAGTATGGTGACGCGACAAGGATCGCGACCGCGACTGCAGCGATTGACTTTCTGATGGCGGGCGATTCGAGCTTTCCCTCAAATAGTTTTTTTAGGAAGACGCAAAGCAGTATGATCGGCACTGCAAGTATGCCGGTGTACTTAGTTCCCAGCGCTAATCCAGCAAAAAGACCGACCAGTGCAAAATCGCCAATTGTTTCAGCATCGAAGCCGATTCTAGCGGCCGCCAACACAAACGCGGCATACATCCCATCAACGAAAACGTGAGTCGAACCGGAAACAACTGCGGGCATCGTAACAACCAGTGCGACAGCCCACCACGTTTCGAATGAATCCAATCCTGCTCTCTTGGCTATCGACGCCGCAACTAGCAGCAACGTGCAAAAGACAACAACATTTAATGGGCCGGGGGCTCTGGATCCTCCGAACATCATCGCCGTGGCATAAAGAGTTTCCCCGGTTTGCGGCATTGCAGTATGGCAGTTATCCGGGACGGGTCGAATTATGCCTTCGCGAATCCAAACTTTCGGCCCAAGCAGGTGATAAACGACAGCGTCGATTGTCCAGTCCCCAGTGATCTCCGCGAAGCTTCCGAGGCCGATTAAAAATAAAACCGAAACCACGATGAAAGTTGGGGCCGGCGAGAATTTGCGTTGTCGCCTACCGGTCTTAAGGTCCCATAACAGTAAAAGCAGAGGCTTGATTCCGAAAAGAAGCGCTACGCCGAGTATCGGTCCCGCCGCCAGCCGCGAGAATCTCCACTGCCCCACCAGGAACAACGCTAGCGAAAGAAGGCCTATCCCTCCGAGCCAACTTAAGCCATTTCTGTCTAAGCGGCTGAATGTCTGAGACAGGCGGCCCGCAATCCAATTCCCAGCGCCCAGCGCGGCTGTAGCAAGAACCAGAACTATGAGGACTGGCCTTAGTATGTGAGCCCACATGATTTAATGAAATCTTGGAAAACTCTTTGCCGTTCGTGATCCAAATATTCGAATCCAAACGAAGAGCACTAAAGCAGACTCAGCCAAAGCTGAACAGCAACCGGCCAAAACCGTCGAATGAGTGACGTAAGCCTTAATAGCCTTGTCGATCTGAATCGCAAACTGTCTCCGATCCTTTTCGCACTTCGAGGGTCTAGCATCCGTCTTTCGTAGTAAATTGACAAGAGAATCTGTTCAGTAATCAAGAGGGAGCTTCGACAACAGGTTGAGGGCCTGGTTATTGCTTAAAGGAATGTACCGATTCAGTTACAAAGGGCGTCGGAGCTCATCGCGGCAAATCCGAAGTTCATGATTATAGCGAGGGCAGCAACTCTGTGGGCCAGTGAGTAACATTGAAGGTGCTGCGGGATCGATGGTCAGCCGAATTGTTGGCCAGCGACGGGCTTCGCACGCTGTACCTTGTGCAAGAGCCGCAACGTGCCAGTGGAGGAAGCTAAAGTCGTTTAGGCTTTGGCTTGCGATTCGACGCTGCGTCACCGCGGTGCTAGAGTCGAGTGACGGCCCGAGAAGTATTCTCACAACGTCGTCCAGCAGCAGCCAAAAAACGAAGCGAAAGCCGTTTGAGGCGATCAGGAGGAAGTATGGCAACAGCAGCGGCTCCACGCGTGTACAAGAATTTCATTAACGGCGAGTGGGTGGATGCTAGCGGAGGGAAGGCCTACGAGAACCGCAACCCGGCGAATGCGGATGAGCTGGTAGGGATGTTTGTGTCGTCGACTTCCGAGGACGTAGACGCGGCCGTTGCTGCGGCGAAAGCAGCGTACAAATCGTGGCGGCTGGTGCCGGCGCCGAAGCGGGCTGAGATTTTGTACCGAACGGCAGAGCTGCTGGTGCAGCGCAAGGAAGATTTTTCACGGGACATGACGCGCGAGATGGGGAAAGTGCTGGCAGAGACGCGTGGGGACGTGCAAGAAGCGATTGATATGACGTACTTCATGGCAGGCGAAGGGCGGCGGCTGTTTGGGCAGACGACGCCGTCGGAGCTGCCGAATAAATTTGCAATGAGTACGCGGCAGTCCATCGGCGTATGCGGGATGATTACTCCGTGGAATTTTCCGATGGCGATTCCGTCCTGGAAGATGATGCCGGCGCTGGTGGCGGGGAATACAGTGGTGCTAAAACCGGCCGAGGATACGCCGTTGTCGTCATATCACCTAATTCAGACGCTGGTGGAAGCGGGACTGCCAAAGGGCGTGGTGAACCTGGTGAGCGGTGACGGACCTGGCGCGGGGGCGCCGCTTTCGCAACACAAAGAAGTGCCTGTGATAAGTTTTACCGGCTCGACCGCGGTCGGGCGGATCATCGCCCAGGCATGCGCGCAGGATTTTAAGCATGTTTCGCTGGAGATGGGCGGGAAGAACATCATCATTGTGATGGATGATGCGAACCTGGACTTGGCGGTGGATGGAGCGGTGTGGGGCGGATTTGGAACGACGGGACAACGCTGCACAGCGGCGAGCCGGATTGCGGTACACAAGACCGTCTACGGAGAGTTTGCCAAGCGGCTGGTGGAACGCGTGAAGAAGCTGAAAGTTGGAAACGGGTTGGATGCGGGCGTGGAGATGGGGCCATGCGTCAACGAGCAGCAGCTGCAGACGGTACAGTCGTACGTGGAGATCGGAAAGAATGAAGGCGCGAAGATGCTGACGGGCGGCAAGCGCTTGGACAGCGACGCACACGCGAAGGGATGGTTTCACGAGCCGACGGTGTTTGGAGACTGCTCGGCAAAGATGCGGGTGGCGCAGGAAGAGATTTTTGGGCCGGTGGTGGCGCTGATTCCGTTTGAGAGTTTTGACGAAGCGATTGAAATTGCCAACGGCGTGGCCTATGGATTGTCGGCTTCGATTTATACGAAGAATGTGAACCAGGCTTTTGCGGCGATGCGGGATATTTACACCGGCATCGTGTATGTGAATGCGCCGACGATTGGCGCGGAAACGCATTTGCCATTTGGCGGAACCAAGCAGACGGGGAATGGCCATCGCGAGGCGGCGATTGCGGCGATTGATTTTTATACCGAGTGGAAGACGCTATACATTGATTATTCGGACCGGCTGCAGCGGGCGCAGATTGATAACGCGGATTGAAAGCACACGGCGGCCGGGTGTGATTGACCAGGGCTTGACAGGGTTTCTAAAATAGAAGGTGGCACTCTAAATGTCCGCAGCTTAAAGGCCGCGGCTACAGCCCGAGTGCTGCTATGAGAAACGCGCCACTTCAGGAACGCCGCAACCGGCAGATCCTGGCTGACCTAGTCCGCACGTATATCGAGACGGGGGAGCCGGTGTCGTCGCGTGCCATTTCCAAGAGATATGAAGAGACGTTGAGTTCGGCAACGATTCGCAATGTGATGGCGGATCTCGAGGACGGCGGGTATCTGTACCAGCCGCATACTTCAGCGGGGCGAGTGCCAACGGCGGCGGCGTATCGGTTTTTTGCGCAGGAGATTGCTTCGCAGGCAACGTTGAGCGTGGAGGACAAGGCGTGGATTCGGCGGGAGTTTGCGGCGGCGAATAATCGGGCTGAAGTAACGGAGCGTGCGGGGCATGTACTGGCGGAGGTTTCCAGCGGGCTGGGCATCGTGGTTTCTCCGCCGCTGAGTAAGACGGTTCTGGAACATGCTCGGCTGTGGCTGCTGCCGGACGGGCGCGTGGTGGTGGTGCTGATTTCGCCTGGCGGAGTGACGCGGGACAAAGTGCTGCGGCCTCCGCGGGCCTTCACGCAGCAAGAACTGGATGTCACGGCGGAGTTTCTGAATCGCCAGTATTCGGGATGGACGCTGGAAGCGATTCGAGCGGATTTGCTGGCGAAACTGGCGACCGAGCGGGAGCAGTATGAAGGATTGCTGCGGAGCGCGCTGACGCTGTGCGATCCGGTGGTGCTGGGTGAAGAGACGGCATCGCAGCTGCACGTCGAAGGGACTTCGCACATTGTGGGCGTGCCGGAGTTTGCGAATCAGGTGCAGTTGCGGGAGTTGCTGGCGGCGATCGAGGAGAAGCACCGTCTGGTGACGGTGTTAAATGCGTGCATTGAAGCGCCGGAGCCAGTCCTGGTGCAGATTGGTGTGAAAGAGATTTCTCCGGCTGGGGACAATCTGGCTTTGATCAGCGCGGCGTATACGCGAGTCGATGGCGTGCAAGGATCGCTGGGCGTGTTGGGGCCGACGCGCATGCACTATGAGCGGGCGGTCAACGCGGTGGCGTACGTTGCGCAGCTTTTCAGCGAGACGTTGAATAAGATTTCCTGAACGGAAGCAAGGGAATTTCCTGGCTAGAAACGAGGACGTGGTGAACGAGAAAGAGACGCGGTTTCCAACAAGTCAGCGCGGCGACGTCGCTGAGGGCAGCCTGGAGGCAGACAATACTCGCGCCGAAGCGGACGTAGCGAAACTGGCAGCGGATTTGGAGGACCTGCGGCAAACGCTGCTGCGGCGGCAAGCGGATTTTGACAACTACAAGAAGCGCATTGAACGAGAGCGGGGCGAAGATCACAAGCGGGCGACGGCCCGAGTGATTGAAGGGCTGATCCCAGTGATCGATGGATTTGAACATGCGCTGGCTGCTCACCGCGAGGCCGAGTATGAAAATTACCGGCGCGGATTTGAGTTGATCTACAAACAGCTGGTGGAGAATGTGACGAAGTTGGGCGCAGAGCGGCTGGAACCAGTGGGCAAACCGTTTGATCCGCATTTGCACCAGGCGATGGACAGGACAGAAAGCGTCGAATATGAGGACGGTACGGTGTTGCAGGTTTTTCAGCCAGGTTATGTTTTTCATGGCCGTGTTTTGCGGCCGGCGATGGTGCGTGTAGCGGTGCGTCCGGCTGCGGCATCCAAAGCGAATTAGTTCGTCGGAACATGCACAAGAGGAAGCAGGGACATGGCAAGAACCAATCAACGCGATTTTTATGAAGTGCTGGGGGTCGAGCGGACGGCTTCGGTTGAGGAGATCAAGTCCTCGTACCGGAAGGCTGCGCTGAAGTGGCATCCGGATCGGAATCCAGAACACAAGCAGGAAGCTGAGGCAAAATTCCGCGAGTGCACGGAAGCATATAGCGTGCTAAGCGATCAGGAAAAGCGGCAGATCTACGATACCTACGGCCACGCGGGCTTGAGCAACGCGGGCGGCAGCGTGGATTTTAATGGAACGGTGTTTCAGGACTTCCACGACATTTTTGGTGACTTTTTTGGATTTGAGGATTTGTTCGGCTCGGGAGGCAGACGGAGTCGCACGCGGGCACAGCGCGGTTCGGATTTGCGTTACGACATGACGCTGACCTTTGAAGAAGCTGCAGCTGGCGTTTCGACGAAGATCAAGCTGCCGAAACAGGAATTGTGTGGCGCATGCCATGGAACGGGAGCGAAGGCTGGGACTGGTGCGACGTCGTGCCAGGCCTGCGGCGGTCGAGGGCAGTTGGCGTACCAGCAAGGATTTTTTACCATTACGCGAACCTGCCCGGCATGCCAGGGCGCCGGCCAAGTGATCAAGGAGCGCTGCGCGGAATGCCGTGGACAGGGTCGCCTCGAGAAAGAGAAAACCATTGAGTTGCGCGTTCCGGCTGGTGTGGACACGGGAACGCGGCTGCGTGTGCCGGGCGAAGGGGAGGCGGGAGCGAACGGCGGGGCAACCGGCGACCTTTATGTCGTGCTGGAAGTCAAAGAACACACTTTCTTTGAGCGGCGCGGAGCGGATTTGTACTGCACGATTCCAGTGAGCATCGCACAAGCCGCGCTGGGGGCGGAATTGTCGGTGCCCGGTTTGAGCGGCGAGGAGAAATTAAGGATTCCGGAAGGAACGCAGAGTGGCGCCGTGTTTCGAGTCAAGGGACATGGGTTGCCCGACCCGCGCGGCGGCGGCAAGGGAGATTTGTATTACCACGTGCGGGTGGTGACGCCATCGAAGCTGAATCGCGACCAGCGCAAGCTGATGGAGCAATTGGGCGCCACGTTGAAAGTGGAGAACAAGCCGGCGGAGCGCGGGTCGTCGATTTTTGACAAGGTGAAAGACATCTTCGGATAGTTGCGGGCCGAAAGGCGCGGAGCGCGAGTGCGAAGGCGATTCTTTGTGGATACATTCGACGCGGACCGTGCAGTTCTGACCGGCGAAGCGGCACATCATTTGGGGCGCGTGCTCCGCGCGGAGCCTGGACAGCTATACGAGTTGAGTGATGGCACTTCGGTGCGCCTGGGAAAGATCGAATTGTCCGGACGGGACCGCGTGGAGTTTTCTCTTCTGGAACCGATTCCGGCTCGTATTTCTTCTCTGAACAAAACACTCTTGCTGGCCGTCGTGAAATTCGATGCATTCGAATGGGCGATTGAAAAGGCGACCGAACTGGGCGTGGACCGCATCGTGCCGCTGGCAGCTGAGCGGAGCGAGAAAGGCTTGCTTGCCGCGGTGGAAAAGCGAGCCGGGCGCTGGAGGAAGATCGCTTTCGAGGCTTCGCAGCAATCGCGACGGGTGAGGCTGCCGACCATCGAGGATGCAGCAAAACCAAAGACTGCCTTTGAGAGAACCGGTGCGGGGCTCAAGGTAATGCTATCGGAAAGGAAAGATTCATGTTCCCTGCGCCACGTTTTGGAAGGAAAGTCGGCGAGGCATGTGACGCTGGCGATCGGCCCGGAAGGCGGCTGGACGAATACGGAATTTGCGGACGCTGGGGCTTATGGGTTTGAGGAAGCGACACTGGGGACGCTGATTTTGAGGACCGAGACGGCCGTAACGGCCGGTTTGGCGGCGGTGAACTACGCTCTTGACTGAGCGAGAGCTATTCGACAATCGTGATGCCTGCTCCCACAGATTCAACCTAGAAACTATGCGGTTCGCGTGCTATAAATAAAAGCAGTCAGCAACGATGCCGAACCCGGACGAGCGCTCACAGGAGTCTCCCGCGAACCTTACGGATGACGCGGCGGAATCGGCAGTCCATTCCACACAAGCAAAAGACCACAGGCGGCATCGTCATTTACGACATGAAGTGCGGGTGTGGACACGCGATCTGCTGATCGCCATCGGTTTGGCGTTGGTTATCATTATTTTCCTTTACCAGCCGGTGAAAGTAGAAGGCACCAGCATGGCGCCGCTGCTGTCCGACCAGGAACGCATTTTCATCAACAAGTTTGTGTACCGCTTTGAGCCCATCCAGCGGGGTGACGTGGTGGTGTTCTGGTATCCGCTGGACCGTACGAAGTCGTTTATCAAACGAGTGATCGCTCTGCCCGGAGAGAGCGTGGAAATCCGGCAGGGAATGGTTTACGTGGACGGGCTGGAAATTAAGGAGCCGTACGTCCCGCCGCAGTATGAGGACTTGAGCGATTACGGCCCTGTGCGCGTTCCACCCAGCATGTATTTTGTGATGGGTGACCATCGCATCAGTTCCAATGATTCACGAGTGTTTGGCCCGGTACCCAGCCGGTTTATCTACGGGCGAGCGGTATTCGCCTATTGGCCCGTAGACCATTTCGGTTCGCTGGGCGGCACAACCACAGAAGCTAAAGAAAAATGATCAGCGGAGGGCACACTGACCGAAGTTCTGCATCGTCCCGCAACTCTGGCGCTCGAGGACGGGCGCGTATTTAACGGCCGGGCGGCGGGCGCAATCACGCGCCGCGGCGGCGAAGTCGTTTTCAACACCAGCCTTACCGGTTATCAGGAAGTTTTCACCGATCCCAGTTATGCCGGACAGATCGTTTGCCTGACCTATCCCCACATTGGGAATGTTGGCGCGAACCTTGACGACGAAGAGGCGGCGAAGCCGTACATTGAATCGCTGGTGGTGCGCGAATTTTCGCAGGTCGCTTCGAACTGGCGTTCGACCGAGACGGCCCAGCTGTACTTGAACCGGTACAAAATCCCGGTCATCTGGGATATTGATACGCGCGCACTGGTGCGGCACATCAGGAAAGTCGGTGCTTTGCGTGGCATTGTCTCTACCGACGGAACTCCTTCCGATCAATTGATCTACGAAGCGAAGAACCTGCCAACCATGGCGGGCCAGGAGTTGGCAAGCCGCGTGAGCTGCGCGAAGGCGTACGACTGGGCAAAAGGCTCGATCGAGTTGGCCACTTCGCCGTGGTCGGAAGAGATGGGCGAGGCCGCTTCGAACGAAGATGCGCAAAAGCTGCGCGTCGTGGCCTACGATTTCGGCATCAAGCAAAACATTTTGCGTCTCTTGACCGACCATCATTGCGAAGTGAGCGTGGTTCCCGCCATGACTTTGGCGGAAGATGTGCTGGCGATTAAGCCGGATGGCGTGTTCTTGTCAAATGGACCGGGCGATCCGGAACCGATGGAGTACGCAGTTGAGAATGTCCGCAAATTTGTCGGCAAGGTGCCGGTGTTCGGGATCTGTTTGGGGCATCAGGTATGCGGGCTGGCGCTCGGCGGGAAAACGTTTAAGTTGAAATTTGGGCATCACGGCTCGAATCATCCGGTCAAAAATCTGCTGACCAATCAGGTCGAGATTACCGCGCAAAATCACGGATTCTGCGTGGATCCAGAATCGTTGCCGTCGAGCGACGTGGAAGTGACGCACTTGAATCTGAACGACCACACGAACGAAGGAATGCGGCACAAGAACTTGCCGTTGTTCAGCGTACAGTACCATCCGGAGGCCTCACCCGGGCCGCACGATTCGCATTATTTGTTTACGCAGTTCACGGATTTGATGAAGGAATGGAAGCAGCCAGGGAGTTCGCGGCGGTAACAAGCGCGCCTTGAACCGCCAAGTTTCGAAGGGGTGAAATGCCGAAACGGAAAGACATCAAGAAGATCCTGATTATCGGCTCGGGGCCGATCATCATCGGCCAGGCCTGCGAGTTCGACTATTCGGGAGCACAGGCGTGCAAAGCGCTGCGCGCAGAAGGTTACGAAACCATACTGGTTAACTCGAATCCGGCGACGATTATGACCGACCCGGAAATGGCGGATCGCACTTATATAGAGCCGCTGTCAAAAGAATATCTTGAGTCCATCATTGCGAAGGAGCGGCCGGACGCACTGCTGCCGACCGTCGGCGGGCAGACAGCGCTGAATTTGGCCGTTGAATTGGCTGAAGGCGGCATCCTCGAAAAGTACAAAGTGGAGATGATCGGCGCGTCGCTGCGCGCGATCAAGGTCGCTGAAGATCGTCTGTGGTTCAAGGACGCTTGTAGAAAAATCGGCCTCGAAGTGCCCGCATCGGCTCTCATCAACAACGCGCAAGACGCCATGCGCCTTTGCGAGCAACTGGGATTTCCACTCGTCATCCGGCCGTCTTTCACACTGGGCGGAACGGGTGGCGCGATCGCCTACAACCGTGAAGAATTCGGCGAGGCCATTCAGCATGCGTTGGACATGAGTCCGGTGCATGAAGCCCTTGTGGAAGAATCCGTGCTCGGCTGGAAGGAGTTCGAACTCGAGGTGATGCGCGATTACCGCGACAACTTCGTGGTGATCTGCACGATCGAAAATTTTGACCCCATGGGCGTGCACACCGGGGATTCCATTACCGTGGCGCCCGCGCAGACGCTAACGGACAAAGAGTATCAGCGGATGCGCGACGCCGCGTCGGCGATTCTGCGCGAAGTCGGCGTGGAAACCGGCGGGTCCAATGTACAGTTCGCCGTGAACCCTGAAAACGGCCGCATGGTGGTGATCGAGATGAACCCGCGCGTTTCGCGCAGTTCGGCACTAGCCAGCAAAGCCACAGGCTTCCCGATCGCCAAGATCGCCGCGCGGCTGGCGGTGGGAATGTCGCTAGATGAAATTCCCAACGACATCACCAAAAAGACGCCAGCTTCTTTTGAACCGACGATTGACTATGTGGTGACAAAAATTCCTAAATGGCAGTTTGAAAAATTCCCCGGCTCAGACAGCACCCTGGGCACGCAGATGAAGTCGGTCGGCGAAGTGATGGCCATCGGGCGCACATTCAAAGAGTCACTGCAGAAAGCGATTCGTTCGCTGGAGCCGCACACCCCGTGGCGTGCGCCTTCGGACACGCCGGATTCCTTGCTTCGCGAAAAACTGGCTACGCCGCGGCCTGATCGCATCCACTGGCTGCTGACGGCGGTCGAACGGGGATTGCACGCCGAAGAAATCGCTGAACTGACAAAAATTGATCCGTGGTTCCTCAAGCAGGTGGAAGAACTGGTGGCAATGAACAAGCGCGCCGCCGGCGTGACCGTCGAGACGGCTTCCAAAGAGTTGCTGCGCGAAGTGAAGCGTCACGGCACCAGCGATGAGCAGCTGGCGCAGATGTGGAAAACCACTCCCGCCGCAGTGCGCTTGCAGCGCGCGCGTTATGGTGTTGCGCCGGTGTTTAAGCGCGTCGACACCTGCGCCGCTGAATTTGAGTCCTACACGCCGTACATGTATTCGACGTACGAGGACGAAGATGAGTCCGAGGCCACGACCAAGCCAAAGATCATGATCCTTGGGAGCGGGCCGAACCGCATCGGGCAGGGAATCGAATTCGACTATTGCTGCTGCCACGCATCGTTCGCCCTGCGCGAAGACGGCTTCGAAACCATCATGGTGAACTGCAATCCGGAGACGGTCTCGACGGACTACGACACTTCGGATCGCTTGTACTTCGAGCCGTTAACGCTGGAGGACGTTCTCGCGATTGTCGAGCGGGAAAAGCCGCAGGGTGTGATTGTCCAGTTTGGCGGGCAGACGCCGCTGAATCTGGCCCTGGAGCTGAAGCGCAACGGCGTGCCCATCATCGGCACGGCGCCGGAGTCCATTGACCTAGCCGAAGATCGCCGACGGTTCGGGCGTTTGCTGGAAGAGCTGAAAATTCCGCAGCCACGCAATGCTACGGCGCTGGTGCCGGAAGAAGCGGCTCGCTTGGCCGGTGAACTTGGATTACCGGTTCTGGTGAGGCCGAGCTATGTGCTTGGTGGCCGCGCAATGGTGATCGCCTATGACGCGAACACCGTGCAAGACTACGTGGCACAAGCGGCGCTCATGGGGCCGGCGCGACCGGTGCTGATTGACCAGTTCCTGGAAGAAGCCACGGAAGTGGACGTGGATGCGCTGGCCGACGGAAACAACGTGATTATCGGCGGGATCATGGAACACATCGAAGAAGCCGGCGTGCACTCCGGCGATTCTTCGTGTGTGCTGCCTCCGGTAAGCTTGCCGCCGGCGGTCATCGAGACGATTCGCGACTACACCAAACGGCTCGCACTGGCACTGAAAGTAGTCGGCTTGATGAACGTGCAGTATGCAATTCAGCGCGACACGGTCTATGTGCTCGAGGTAAACCCGCGCGCGTCGCGTACCGTGCCTTATGTCAGTAAGGCTACCGGAGTACCGCTGGCGAAAGTTGCTGCACGCTTGATGGCCGGCAAAAAGCTGGCCGACATGGACCTGCCGCTGGTGCATCACAGTGGTGTCGCCGAAATCGCGGTCCGCGAATTTTACTCGGTGAAGTCGCCGGTCTTTCCGTTTAACAAGTTCCGCGGCGTGGACACTATCCTTGGGCCCGAAATGCGCTCAACTGGTGAGGTAATGGGCATTTCCAACTCCTACGGGCAGGCGTTCGCCAAGGCCCAACTGGCCGCGGGTCAACGTTTGCCGCGCAAGGGCACGGTGTTCCTCAGCGTGAATGACCGTGATAAAAGGCAACTCCCCACCATCGGCAAGGAGTTGACTTCGCTGGGTTTTCAGTTGACGGCTACGCGCGGGACCGCGGCGGCGTTGCGCGCGGCGGGTATCGAGGCTGAAGCGGTCTTCAAGGTCAATGAGGGGCGCCCAAACATCGTGGACTTGATCAAAACGGGCAAAATCGACTTGGTTATCAACACGCCTCTCGGCCGCGAGTCGTTTTACGACGAAAAATCCATTCGGCGTGCGGCGATTCGCTACAACATTCCATGCATCACCACGCTGGCGGCCGCCCAAGCTGCAGCGCGAGGTATTCGAGCGCTGATCGAGCAGGGAACCGAGGTCGCGGCGTTGCAGGACCTGCATCGCGGTCAGGTCGCAGCCTCCGGCTCAATCGCTTCGGGAGATTGATAGTGGAAATTTCCGGAATATTGCCTGCGCTCACCACACCCTACCGCGGAGACGGCTCTGTAGCCACGGAACGCTTCAAGGAAAACATTGCGCGCTACAACCGCGTTGGCTTAGCCGGGTATGTAGTCCTCGGCTCGACGGGTGAGTCCGTGCTGCTTTCGAGCGCCGAGGGCGAATCGCTCCTTGCGGCGGCGAAAGAAGCGGCCGACGGCGGCAAGCTCCTGCTCGCGGGTGCCGGGGCGGAATCTACGGCGGAAACCATTGTTCGTTGCAAACGGGCGGCGGCGTTGGGTTATCATGCGGCGTTGGTCAAGACGCCCTATTACTACAAACCTGCCTATAAAGCTGAAGTATTCCTGCGCCACTATCGCAGCGTAGCGGACGCCTCTCCGATTCCGGTGTTGCTCTATTCCGTGCCGATTTTTACCGGCGTCACGCTGGAAACACGCGAAATTCTGGCGCTGGCTGAGCACCCCAACATTGCCGGTATCAAAGACAGCTCTGGCGTGATTCAGCGGGTGGTCGAAGTCGTGGCTCAGGCGCGCAAGAGCTTCCATGTCCTGACCGGAGGCGCCGGTGTGGTCTATCCGGCCCTGACAGCCGGTGCCAAGGGGGCTATTCTTGCCCTCGCTTCGGTGCTGCCTGAGCGCTGTGTAGCCATTTACGAGGATTGGAAAAAAGGCCGCTACGCGGAAGCGTTGGCGCAACAGCAGCAACTGGCCGAAGCATCGAAGACCATTGCGAGTGAGAACGGAATTGCGGGTTTAAAGCATGCCATGGACTTACGCGGCTACTTTGGCGGCGTTCCGAGACTGCCTCTGTTGCCCCTTTCCGACGAAAAGAAACAACAAATTCACAAACTCATGACCGAGCTTGAGCCTGCCGCCGTTACCGCCTGAGCAGCAAAACAGCGCCAGCTTTCTTTTGGGCCTTTCGGGCGTCCATTGATTGTGACCGAATCGGCCAGCTATCATCTAAAGTCCATGCATTGTCGCGCCTTGCCGATAGAAGTGCTGCCGCATCAGCCCAAACTGTTGCGTGACTACCTGCAATCTTACGAGAGGGTAAGCACTTTTTTTCGACACAAGCCGGACCTGGAAAATATTCTCAACTTAGCTCGCCCGCTGGACTATCCGGCCGCGCGGCGCGCCGAAGTTGCGGCGATTTTGCGCCAGCAGAATGAACTTCTCGGAGCGGGTTCCGCGACATTTGCCAATCTTGGCCGCTTCGAAAAAGGCGCGGTCGCCGTTGTATCAGGGCAACAGGTCGGACTTTTTAGCGGTCCGGCGTACGCCGTCTACAAAGCTATCGCCGCCGTTCGCATCGCCAAAGATCTGACCGATCAAGGCGTGGATGCGGTTCCAGTATTTTGGATGGCCACCGAGGATCATGATCTCGATGAAGTTCGCCGAACTACCTTTTTCAATGACGGCAAGTTGGTTGAGTTCGAATTGCCGCAGGACGCCGGGCACAGTGCGCCAGTTGGCAGGGTCACTCTCGGAAACGAAATTGAAGTCCTGCGGAGCGCAGCCAATGCCGTGCTGGGAAGCGATCAGGGCGGGGAATTCGCAACGATTCTGGCGGAGTGCTATCGGGCTGAGGAAACCTACGGCAGCGCGTTTGGCAAACTTTTTGCGCGACTGCTGAAACATGCTGGCCTGATTTTGCTCGACCCGCTTGATTTGCGCTTGCATCGCCTGGCGCAGCCTCTTTTCGCTCGCGCCGTTGAGGAACGCGACGCAATCGACGAGGCCCTGCTGCAGCGGGACCAGCAGTTGGAACAAGCCGGCTATGCTCCCCAGGTGAGGGTCACTTCGCGCAGCACGATACTGTTCCATATTTCGCGTAGCGGCCGTCAAGTGATTCGTGATGGCGAAGGGCAGTTTCAGTCGGGCGAGCGGGCTTGGAATAAACAGGAACTGCTGGATGCCGTGCGCAGCGAGCCGGAGAATTTCAGTCCCAACGCATTGTTTCGGCCGGTCGTACAGGATTTTCTGCTCCCCACGGTTGCATATATTGGCGGTCCTTCCGAAATTTCCTATTTCGCGCAGTCCGAAGTGCTGTACCGGCTATTGCTTGGCCGCATGCCGGTCATGTTGCCGAGGCCCGGCTTTACGCTGATGGATGCGAAGGCGCAACGCCTATTGAAGCAATACGGCATCGACGTGGAGCAAGTCTGGGAGGGCCCGCAAGAGCTCGGCAAGCGAATGAGTGCCGCGAGCATTCCCGAAAATCTGTCAACGCTGCTGCAGGAGAATGGAGCAGAAATCCAGAAACGGCTGCGGCAGTGGTCAGATGCCGTGTCGGTGCTGGACCCAACGTTGAAGACCGCCGTCGAAACCGCGCAGAACAAAATTGAATATCAGGCGGAAAAACTTCAGCAGATGATTGGCCGCGCGCTAGATCGCAAGTCTGGGACTGTCGCTGCTCATCAGGAATTTCTGTCGAATCTGATTTACCCCCACAAGTCTTTGCAATCGCGTGAGCTTTGCTTTCTTCCTTTCGCAGCGCGCTGGGGCCGGGCGGCTTTCGAGGAGATCGAACGGCATTCAGGAATTAAGAATGCCGGCACTCACTTCATCATTCCTATTTCATGAGCTCGTTTCTGGCATGACGACGTTTCGCATCAGAACCAGCAAGCGGACGCAATTCCTGGACATCACGCGCGAGGTCGAGCACGCCGTCCGCGACTCCGGCGTTGCCGATGGGCTCTGCTATGTATACGTGCCGCACACCACGGCTGGCGTCACGATTAACGAGCATGCTGATCCCGACGTGGCGCGTGATGTGGAAGGTATTTTCGATCGCCTGGTGCCGCATGAAGGGCCGTACCGCCATGCGGAAGGCAACACAGATTCCCACATGAAGGCCATCTTCACCGGCGCCAGCCAAACTGTTTTCGTCGAGAATGGAAAGCTTGCGCTCGGCGCCTGGCAGGGAATCTTCCTCTGCGAATTCGATGGGCCACGGCAGCGAACCGTGTTCGTGAAGATTTTGGGTGATCCTTCGTAGGCGTATTCGCGTAAGCAGCGCATAGACCCCGATATGCTAGAGTTTTTGTGCAACCCATGAGCCTCGGTATCTACATTCAGGTGCCTTTTTGCCAGACAAAGTGCACCTATTGCAATTTTCACACCGGCGTTGTCTCCCCGGCGCGATTCGCCCCGTACGCGTCGGCCGTGCAAACGGAGATCCGTGAGCATCGACAGCGGCTTGCCGCCGGTGGTATTGCCTTGCCCGAGTCTTTCGCCGCGCTAACAGTAGACACGGTTTACTTTGGCGGCGGCACTCCGAGCTTGCTCGATCCGGCCCACTTGGCCGCGATTCTTGAAACGATGCGCAGCACTTTGCGGACCGATTTTTTGGAAGCCACACTGGAAGCTGACCCCGAAACGGTCGAGCCGTCGAAGGCCGAGGCTTGGTCCCGCGCGGGCATCAACCGGGTCAGCTTGGGGGTTCAGTCTTTTTCTGACGTGGAACTCACGGCAGCTGGGCGCATACACCGCCGCGCTGATGTTTACCGCGCCGTGCCAATCCTGCGTGGTGCGGGTATCTCCAATATCAGTTTCGACCTGATCGCAGGGTTGCCTCGTCAGACGCCGGAGACCTGGCAAAATTCACTCGACGAACTTATTCAGCTTGGGCCAGAGCACGTCTCTGTCTACTTGCTCGAAGTCGACGAGGACAGTCGGCTCGGGAGCGAGCTCCTGCGCGGCGGAGCAAAATACTCCGCTTCAGCGGTTCCATCCGACGATGTGATGGCGGAATGCTACGATCTGGGGCGCGTACAGCTCCGCAGGGCAGGCTTCGAGCAATATGAAATCTCGAACTTCGCGAAGCCCGGTTTCGCATCGCGGCACAATCGCAAATACTGGTGCCGCGAGCCTTACCTCGGCTTTGGCGCAGGCGCCCATTCTTTTTCGGGCACGCAACGCTGGGCCAATGCGCATGATGCCGCTGCCTACGTCCAGACGATCGCTACGGGAAGCATTCCCGTCCGGGATTTGGAGAGCATTTCCGCAAAGCAAGCACTCGAAGAGGAGCTTTTTCTCGGCTTGCGCCAGCTGGAAGGAATCGACTTGTCTCGTCTCGAACGCCAATACGGAACGCTGCTTGAATCGCGCTTCGCCCGCTTGCAGGCGGCGGGTCTTATTGAACGCTCCGGTCCTGTCGTTCGCCTGGTAGCCGAGCGCCTGAGCATTTCGACCGAAGCTTTTGTCGAGCTGATGCGCTAAAAAAAAGACGGAATCAACAGGGGGGAGCCCGCAGTATGACGACATCATCGGTGACGGATCCAGAACGAGAACTGCGATCTGCGGCTGCAAGCACAAACATTGTTGACCTTCGCAGCGACACCGTTACCCGCCCCACGCCCGCCATGCGCCGCGCCATGGCCGAAGCTGAAGTCGGCGACGACGTCTACCTCGAAGACCCGACCGTCAATGCACTCGAACGCCGCGCCGCGGAAATCTTTGCCAAGGAAGCTGCCCTGTTTGTTCCTTCAGGCTGCATGGGCAACCTCATCGCGATAAAAGCCTGGACCCACCACGGTGACGAGGTCATTTGCGAAGAGCGCAGCCACGTCAATCTTTACGAACTCGCATCCATGTCGGCGATAGCGGGCTGCATGCCGCGCGTCGCGCGTGGTGATGATGGCATCCTCACCTGGGCGCAAATCGAAACTGTCATCCGTCCAAAAATCTACTACGACTCACAAAGCGCGCTGGTGTGCCTCGAAAACACGCACAACATGGCGGGCGGCACAACCTATGCCGTCGATCGCATCAACGAAATCTGCGGGCAAGCGCATGCCGCCGGACTCAGGGTGCATCTCGATGGCGCGAGAGTTTTCAACGCCGCAGCTGCACTTGACGTCAGCGTCTCGGCAATCGCGGACAATCTTGACTCGGTCATGTTCTGCTTATCCAAGGGGCTGGGCGCGCCCGTCGGCTCCATGATCGTTGGCTCCCGCGAATTCATCGAGAAGGCCCGCATCTACCGCAAAATGTTGGGCGGAGGGATGCGCCAGGCCGGTGTTCTCGCGGCAGCCGGTCGCATCGCGCTTGAAGAATCCCCCAAGCGCCTGTCCGTCGACCACCAGAACGCCCGCCGCCTCGCACAAGGCATCGCGGAAATTCCCGCGTTGAGGATTGATCCCGCGAAGGTCGAGACCAACATCGTCATCTTCGATTGCCAGCAGACCGGCTTCGATGCTGTGCAGCTCTGCGACGCGCTGAAACCTCACGGCATCTGGGCTCTGGACACCGCGCCCTATTGCGTCCGCTTCGTCACGCACTGCGATGTGTACGCCGAAGGTATCGAGCGGGCCCTCCGCGTGCTTCGCGAAGTCGTAGCCACGGCTCGCAGCAAAAGCATGTGAGCAAAATGCTTGGGGCCACTTTGGCTGGGAAATAGGCTGGTCGCCATGCTGCCAAGGCCACTGTCTTCGTATAAAATTATCTTTGATTGACTATAGCCGTAACTTTGAGCCAGCAAAGGGGCCCTGTGAACTTCGCATTCACCGACGAACAGCAGCAACTCCGCCGCAGCATCCGCGAATTTGCCGAAGGCGAAATCGCTCCCCACGTCATGGAGTGGGACGAAGCCTCGCACTTTCCCACGGAAATCATGCCTAAACTCGCCGAAATGGGCCTGCTCGGCGTGATTTTTCCCGAGCAATATGGCGGCGCTGGTCTCGGCTACGTCGAATATGTCATCGCCATCGAAGAACTATCACGCGTGGATGGCTCGGTCGGCATCATTGTCGCCGCGCATAATTCGCTCTGCTCCAACCATATCTTCAAATTCGGCAGCGAAGCGCAAAAGCAAAAATATCTGGTCCCGCTTGCGCAGGGAAAAAAGATCGGCGCCTGGTCGCTCACCGAACCTGAAGCTGGCTCTGACGCTGGCGGCACCCGCACCACCGCTAAGCGCGACGGCAACCACTGGCTCATCAACGGTGCCAAAACATTTACCACCAACGGACACTACGCCGACATCTGCGTCGCCATGGCTGTCACCGACAAATCGAAAAACTCCCACGGCATCAGCGCATTCGTCGTGGAAAAGGGAACGCCCGGCTTCAAACCTGGCAAAAAAGAAAACAAACTCGGTCTCCGCGCCAGTGACACTTCGGAAATGATCCTCAACGATTGTCGCGTCCCAGAGGAAAATCTGCTCGGCGCCGAGGGCGAAGGATTTATCGGCAGCTTGAAAATTCTTGATGGAGGACGCATCTCCATCGCCGCTCTCGGGTTGGGCATGGCTCAGGGCGCACTCGACGCGGCCATCAAATACGCCAAGCAGCGCAAGCAATTTGGCCAGGCCATCAGCGAATTCCAAGCCATCCAGTTCAAGCTTGCCGACATGGCGACAGAAGTCGAAGCCGCGCGACTCCTCGTCTACCAAGCCGCCTGGCTGGCCGACCAAAACAATGCCCGCTTCACCCGAGAATCCAGCATGGCCAAGCTTTTTGCCAGCGAAGTCGCCGTCCGTGTTGCTAACGAGTGCGTGCAAATCCACGGTGGTTACGGCTTCATTAAGGACTATCCCGCAGAAAAGTTCTATCGCGACGTCAAGCTCTGCACCATCGGCGAAGGCACCAGCGAAATTCAGAAACTCGTCATTGCGCGCCAGTTGCTCGGAAAGAAATAATAGGCGGATGCCTCCATCCCATGACCAGGTCGAAACCTGGGCCCAGCAAATCCGCAACGGCGAAATTCGCGCCATCTCCCGCGCCATCACTGCCATTGAAAATCATGCGCCCGAAGCCGAGCCGATCCTGCAAACTCTTTTCTCGCAAACCGGCGCGGCCTATCTCACCGGCATCACCGGCGCTCCCGGCACGGGCAAAAGCACGCTCGTCGATCGCCTAGCGGCACACTATCGCAAACACAACGATGCCGTCGGCGTCATCGCCGTAGATCCCACCAGCCCTTACACCGGCGGAGCAATCCTCGGCGATCGCATCCGCATGCAAAGCCACGCTGGCGATTCAGGCATCTTCATCCGCTCCATGGCCACTCGCGGATTTCTCGGCGGCCTCGCTCGCGCTACCGCTGAAGTCGCCCTGCTTCTCGACGCCGCCGGCAAACACCAAATCCTCATCGAAACCGTTGGCGTCGGCCAGGACGAAGTGGACATCGTCCGGCTGGCCGATTGCGTCATCGTTATGCTCGTTCCCGGCCTGGGCGACGATATCCAGAACATGAAGGCCGGCCTTATGGAAATCGCCGACATCTTCGTGCTCAACAAGGCCGACCGCGAAGGTGCGGACCGTCTTGAAGAGCAACTTCACGCCATGCTCTCGCTCGTGATGCCGAGAGACGGGTGGCATCCGCCGGTGATTCGAACCATCGCCACCGAAAATAAAGGCATCGACACCCTCGCCGAAACGATCTTCAAATTTCGCCAGCACTTCGAATCCAGCTCCGAGCGCACCCAGAAGCACGCCGAGCACTGGCGCAACCGCCTCCTCGAACTTCTCGAAGCCCGCATTCTTGACCGCGTCCTCAACGCCGCCGGAGGTGAGGCCGCCCTAAACCGACTCGCCGCCGACGTCGCCGAGCGGCGCAAAGACCCCTTTTCCGCCGTCAACGAACTTCTCGCCAAATCCGGCTTTCGCTCCTAGCGAGCTTCAAATGCTAAAATACTAGCCCAGCCTGTGGTGCGTGCCAGTCCGCAGCTTCCAACACGAAGGGGAACCGTCGCTTTGAAAACGAAGGCGAACCGTGCGGTCAAAAAGCCTCAAGCAAGAATTGGAATTATCGGCGGCAGCGGCCTGTACGCCATGAAAGGCCTCTCCGAGGCCAAGGAAGTCCGTGTCAAAACCCCCTTCGGCCATCCCTCCGAAGCCATCGTTACCGGCCTTCTTGAAGGCAAACGGGTCGCTTTCCTCGCGCGCCACGGCCGCGGCCACCGCATCCTGCCCACGGAAATCAATTATCGCGCTAACATTTACGCGCTGAAGATTCTCGGCGCGGATCGCATCATCTCGGTCAGCGCTGTAGGCTCGCTGAAAGAGGAACTCGCTCCAGGCGAATTCCTGGTCGCGGACCAGTTCGTCGATCGCACCAAACATCGCGTTTCCACGTTTTTTGGCGCCGGCCTCGTGGCCCATGTTACTTTCGACAAGCCGACCTGCCCGCAAGTCTCTCGCGTGCTCGCCGATGCCTGCATCCACTGCGGTGTCAAAGTCCACCGCAAAGGCACCTACATCTGCATGGAGGGTCCGCAATTCTCCACCCTCGCCGAAGCCCACATGCACCGCGATCTCGGTTTCGACGTCATTGGGATGACGAACGTGACCGAAGCCAAGCTCGCCCGCGAAGCCGAACTGTGTTACGGAGCGATCGCCATGATTACCGATTACGATTGCTGGCACCCCGACCACGAATCCGTAACTGGCGCACAGATTATCGCTATGCTCAACCAGAATGCCGAAAACGCCCAGCGTGTCCTGCGCGAAGCCGTCAAGGCCATGCCGGCCGCCCACGAGTGTAAATGCGGATCCGCGCTGGCCCACGCGCTCATCACCGACCCCAAGCTCGTGCCGAGGGCCACCAAGAAGCGCCTCACCGCCATCATCGGCAAGTACATTTCGTAATTGCAGCGGTTTTCGCAAGTCCGGGTCTTAGCCTGAAAGGATAGCCAATGTCACTTCTCGTCGTGGGTTCTGTTGCGTTCGACGCTATCGAAAGCCCATACGGCAAAGTAGACCGCATCATCGGCGGCGCTGCCACCTATTTCGCTGTTGCCGCCAGCTTCTTCACCCACGTCAACCTAGTTGGTATCGTTGGCGACGACTTTTCCGAAAAGGACCAGGCCATCTTCCGCGGCCGTAAAATCGACACTGCCGGCCTCGAACGCGCCGCTGGCAAATGCTTTTTCTGGTCAGGCAAATATTCGCAGCACCTCAACGAGCGGGAGACCTTGATCACTGAACTGAACGTTTTCGCCGACTTCGACCCCAAGCTCCCCGAGAGATTTCGCACCTCATCGCATGTCTTCCTCGCCAACATCGCTCCTGGCCTGCAAAGCAGTGTTCTGAAACAAGTGCAGGGCAAACCGAAGCTGGTCGCTTTGGATACGATGAATTACTGGATTGAGCGCACACCCGGCGACCTTCGCGAAACACTGAAACACGTGGATATTCTGATGATCAACGATTCCGAAACCCGCCAGCTTTCCAACGAACACAATCTTCTTCTTGCCGCTCGCCACATTTTTAGACTCGGCCCCGAGACTCTTATCGTCAAACGCGGAGAATACGGCGCCATGATGGTGGATAAGCGCGGTGTCTTCTCCGTCCCGGCATTCCCGCTTGAAGAGCCCCATGACCCCACCGGTGCGGGCGACTCCTTCGCTGGCGGCTTCATGGGCTATCTCGCCGGATGCAGCAAGGTCAACGACGCCGCTCTGCGCCGCGCCATGGTCTACGGTTCCGTGCTGGGCAGCTTCGCGGTCGAAGAATTCGGCCCCGAGCGCCTCCGTAAACTCAAGCTCAAGGAAATCCAGGCCCGTGCGCGGCACTTCCTCAAGCTCACCCAATTCAAGCTCTAGTCGCACGGGCAATCGCTTGCTGCTTCGCCCTGGCGCACCAGCGAACGTCTCTTGAACCCCAAGCGCGTAAGAATTAGAGCAAATCCCAGAACAAAACCGCGCGCCCGAAAAACCGTCGCGTGTAAACTGCTGACAACGCCTATGATCCCGGTTCTCACTATCAGCTACCGCCTGCTCTGGGCCGCTCTCCTGGGAGCCGTTATCGGCGTCGAACGCAACATCCGCAAGCGCCCCGCCGGTATGCGTACTGGAGTTTGTGTTTGCGTGGGCGCGGCTCTTTTCACTATCGTGTCTTCGGAATTCGCCAAGCTCACCGGCGACGCAAGCACCACCCGGATTGCCTCCAATATCGTGCAAGGCATCGGTTTTCTCGGTGCGGGCGTCATCTTGCGCAACCGGGGCAGTGTCATGGGCGTCACAACCGCTGCTGCCATTTTTGCTGAGGCCGCTATCGGTATGGCCGCCGGTGCCGGTTTTTACCGCGTCTCACTCGTCGCCGCCATACTGCTGCTGTTCTCGCTAAGCGGCCTCATCTACGTCGAAAGTCTCTTCAATCTCAAGAGCCGCTACGTGCTTTTTCGCATAACTACCGATGCCGCTCTGGACCTGGTTACCGAAGTTCATCGCATCTTCGATGAACAAAGCATCAAGCTCGAGAATTTCCTCGTCTTCGTCTCCGGAGAAAAGCACGTCATCCAGTTCGACGCCGATATCCGCCACCAGCAGCAGAGCAAAATTCTCGCTTCGCTGGTTCGCCCCGGCGTGTCCGTCGAACTGCTGCCGGTCGAGAGGCAGTTGGAATGACCTCTTTGGCGGCCCCGCAAAGACCCCGCGCTCTTCGCCCGGATTCCCGTATCGCACCCATCGCTCCCGCGTCGCCCGCAAAGCCAGACCGCATCGCCGCAGGCAAAAGGGAACTGGAACGCCTTGGCTTTTCCATTGCGCCGCAACGCGCCATGCAAGCCGACGGCTATTTCACCGGCCCCGCTCCCGAGCGTCGCGCCGAGTTTCTTGCTGCCCTCAACGATCCTTCCATCGACGCGCTTATCGCGACGCGCGGCGGTTACGGCTCCGTCTACCTCCTCGAAGAGGCGTTCCCGGATCCACTCCCGCCCAGCAAGCCCATTATCGGCTTCAGCGACCTCACCACGCTGCAAGTTTATCTCTGGCAAAAATATCGCTGGCCCACTTTCTACGGCCCCATGCTCGCAGCTGGTCTCGATAGAGGGTGCGGCGTGGCTCACGGTTATGACCTGGATTCGTTTCAAAATGCTTTGCTGAACGTAGAAGCTGGTTACGCCATCAATGTTCGCGGCGAATCAATGGTCGCCGGTTCCGCGGAAGGAATTCTGCTAGGCGGCGCCTTGACGCTGCTCGAAGCCACGCTCGGCACGCCCTGGGAACTCGATACCACCAACGCGATCCTGGTGCTCGAAGACCGCGCCATGAAACCTTATCAAATTGACCGCGTCCTCCTTCATCTGAAGCACGCCGGCAAATTCAAAAATGTGCGCGGCTTCATTCTCGGCGATTTTCCCGAATGCGAACCGCCGGTGGCCGGCAGCCCGTCCGTCCGCGATGTCGCCCGGCGCGTACTCGGTGAACTCAAAGTACCCATTGTTTTTGGTGCATCCATCGGTCACACCGCGCGCCCCCTGCTGACGTTGCCTCTTGGAATACCGGCGCGTCTCACCGCCGAAGGTAGCGGTACACTGAACATCCTGGAGCCAAGCGTCAGTCCATGACCCCAATCGATTCCGCGAAACAGAAACACATCCATGTCATCGGCATTGCCGGCTCGGCCATGGCGCCTCTCGCCGGCATGCTCCGCGAACACGGCTTCCGGGTCACCGGGTCGGACGCCGGCGTCTATCCGCCCGCCTCCACCCTGCTCGATAACCTTGGCATCGGCTACAACTCGTCTTTCGACGCCGCATATCTTGCGCCCGCGCCCGATCTCGTCATCGTCGGCAACATCATTGCCCGCGGCAATCCAGAACTCGAGGAAACTCTCGAACGCAAAATTCCCTACCGCTCCATGCCGGAAATCCTGGAGGAAGTCTTTCTCCCCGGCAAACATTCCATCGTCGTCAGCGGCACGCACGGCAAAACCACCACTACCGCGATGCTGGCGTGGATCTTTCACGCCGCCGGAAAGCTGCCCACCTTTCTCGTTGGAGGCATCGCCGAAAACTTCGGGAAAAGTTATGGCTTGGGCTCCGGCCCCGAAATGATTCTCGAAGGCGACGAGTACGAGACTGCATTCTGGGACCGCGGCCCCAAATTCTTTCATTACCATCCCGACGATCTCATCATCACGGCGCTGGAATACGATCACGCCGATATCTACGCCGACTTCGACCTCTACCAACTCGCGTTCCAGCGACTCGTCAACCTGGTACCTCGCAACGGCCACGTTATCATCTGGGGCGATACGCAAGCCTCTGGCCCTGCTCTTCGCGAAGCAGCGGCGAAAGCTTTCTGCCCGGTCCTCACCTACGGCTTCTCCGCCGAAAACGACTGGATCGCCTCGGAGCCTACTTTCGATGGCGACCATATGAACTTCCGGGTGACTCATAAAGGCAATTTCTTTGGCGAATTTTCACTCGCCGCCTCCGGCCGCCACAATGTCTTGAACGCTCTCGCCGCCATCATCGTCGCACAAGGGAGAGGCGTCTCGGTCGAAGCACTGCAAAAATCGCTCGCGACATTCCGCTCCGTCCGTCGCCGCCTCGACGTCAAGGGCGAACATCACGGCATCCTGGTAGTGGACGATTTTGCTCATCACCCCACGGCCGTCCGCGCCACCATCGAAGCTGCGCGCGGCCGTTGGCCTGCGCGTCGCCTCTGGGCTATCCTGGAGCCGCGTTCCAACTCCATGCGCCGCAAGATCTTCGAGGAATCATTGCCACACGCTCTGGCTCTGGCCGACCGCGTAGCCCTCGGCGGCGTGTTCCGTGCCCAGCAGCTCGGCGACGAGAACCGCCTCGATCCGGAAAGTGTCGCGGCTAGCGTCCGCGCACTAGGCAAGGACGCTCAGGTCGTCGCCGGCGGACAAGCCATGGCCGAATTTCTCGCCAGCAACGCTAAACCAAACGACCTCCTTCTCATCATGTCCAACGGCAGTTTCGACGGCCTCTGCGAAAAGCTCTTAGGCAAACTAAATACCTCCCAACCGGTCCCGGCGGGGGCAATTCCTCGGTGACTCTGCTCCGGTTAAAAACACAGTCCCCCAATTTGGCCTCCCGCGTCCGCCGCGGAGGAAGAAGGATCTGCTGTTCTCTTTCAGCCTGGTTCTGCCTTGTCATCCTTGTCGGCCTCTGCGCAGAACCCGTGGCAGCCACAATTCAGTACGAGGTCTCGCTCGCGAAACCATCGGAACATCTCTTCCACGTCGCGATGACGATTCCGAATGTCTCGGGCGAACTCTTTCTCCAAATGCCCTCCTGGAACGCTCTCTACCAGGTCCGTGATTTCAGTAGCCGCATGCAACAACTCACGGCCGAATCGAATGGCAAGGCGCTTGCGGTCGAAAAACTGGACAAACTCACTTGGCGCACTCGTGCTGATGGAACTGTCGTTGTCCGCTACGCTGTATTCTGGGATTCCTCCGGTCCCTTCGCCTCCCAACTCAACGAAGAGCACGCCTTCATCAACCCCGCCATGGTCTTTTTGTATGTTCCGGTCCGCCGCGCTGAGAATATAGGGCTCACGATTCGCGACCTTCCGGGCGAATGGGACATCGCGACCCCTCTCAGTGGAGTGAGCGCACCTCCGGGCTTCGAGCGCTACGCTTTTTCCGCAGCGAACTACGACGCATTTGCCGATGGTCCAATAGAGGCCGGTATTTTTAAAAGAATTCAGATCGAAGACGGCGACCATCCAGTTTTCGCCGTTATCCATGGCGACAATTGGAAACAAGCCGACGTCGAATCCACGCTGCGGAAAATCTGCAAGTACGAAATCGACTTAATGGGCGGTGCGCCGTTCGACCGCTATCTCTTCATCTTCCACATAGGCAAGGCCGCGTCAGGTGCTGGCGGAGGAATGGAACATGCCAACGGCACCGCCATCAATATCAGTACGCAGCAGCAAATCGCCGGCCTCTCCGCGCACGAATTCTTCCATCTATGGAACGTCAAGCGCATCCGCCCCGCTTCTCTTGAGCCAATTGATTACACGCGCGAACAGTACACGCGCGCGCTGTGGTTCGCCGAGGGCGTCACCAGCACCTATGGCAACTACGCGCTGGTGCGAACCGGCCTGTGGTCCAAGGAACAGTTCTACTCCGACCTTGCGCAACAGATCAACGAACTCGAATCGCGCCCGGCCAACCGCTGGCAAAGCGCCGAGCAATCCAGCCTCGACGCCTGGCTCGAAAAATATTCCTACTATAATGGGCCCGACTTCAGCGTTTCGTACTACACAAAAGGGCAGGTGCTGGGTGTTTTGCTCGACATCCTGATTCGGGACCGCACCAACGGCGAACATTCCCTCGACGACGTGCTTGGCAAGATGAACAACGAGTTCGCAAAAAAGAACAAGCTGTACCGCGACTCGCTCGACGTACGCCTCACCGCTGAATCGGTGGCAGGCGGTTCGTTTGCGGATTTCTTCCGCCAATACGTCGCCGCCGCCGAACCGCTGCCGTACTCCGAAGTATTGAGCAAGGCCGGCCTGCTCCTGCAAAAGCGGGAAGTTACGCGTCCGGAACTAGGCTTCAGCGTGGAACGTGACTCCAACGGCCGAACCATTGTTCGTGCCGTTACCTCAGGATCAACCGCTGAACGCGCGGGGCTACGCGTTAACGACGAGATAGAAACGTGGTCCGGCGAGGCCGTGCCGCGCCGCACGGATGGTTGGCTACGCAATCGAAAACCTGGCGACTTGCTCCATCTGCAGATACGCCGCAACGACCAGGCTTC
The DNA here is from genome assembly GCA_035607085.1 of Candidatus Eiseniibacteriota bacterium. GTDB lineage: Bacteria > Acidobacteriota > Terriglobia > Acidiferrales > UBA7541 > Acidiferrum. Next base: position 30,808 of record DATMZI010000050.1, read on the forward strand.
GGAAGTGTCCTTTGCACTTGGCGGACGCACTGATCAAATCTTCTTCATTGACGACGATCTCCACGCCACTCCCAAAGCCAAGTCCATCCGCGAAGGCCTGCTCCGCGGCACGCCCGTCGCCGCCGGAGCGCAATGAGCAGTACCTTGACGCGCGATAGCGCTTTCGAGAAAGTTGCATGAGCGCCTGAGACTCCTCTGATCATGCTGCGCACACTTTTCGTCGCGATCTTTCTTTCCTTGTACATCATCATCGTGGGCATTCCGCTGCTCATTTACACCGTGCTGGTGAAAAACCCCAACGCCCTGTACTGGGCTGGCGCGCGCGGCACCATGTTTTTCGTGCGCGCCGTTGGAGTGCGCGTGAAAGTAGCGGGCGCGGAACGCATTCCGCCGGGCACGTGCCTGTTTGTGGCGAACCATACCAGCTCCGCCGATGCGCCGGCGGTGGTCAATGCCATTCCTCGCCGCATCGCGGTCCTGCTGAAGAAATCGCTCTTCAAGTACCCGATCGTGGGACAAGCCTTCACGCTGGCGCGTTTCATTCCCGTGGAACGCGCAAAACACGAATCGGCAATCGCCAGCCTCGAAAAAGCGATCGAAGCAATGCGAGAGGGGCAATCGTTTTTGATTTATCCCGAAGGAACGCGCAGCCCCGATGGACGCTTGCAACCCTTCAAAAAGGGGGCGGTAGTGATGGCCATCAAGGGCGGTGTTCCCATCGTTCCGGTCGCATGTTCGGGCGCGCATCGCATCATGGAGAAACGGTCACTGGTCATTCATCCCGGCGAAATTCTTGTGGAATTCTTGGAGCCGATCGACGCCTCGCACTATTCGTTCGAACAGCGGGAAGAACTCAACAAGAAGGTTCACGATGCCATGGCCGCAGGGCTTCCGCCGGACCAGCGGCCCATTGGTCCTCCGGGCGCGGCTTGAGTTGACGCTAGCCGAGCCGGCGCTGACAGAATGTCTGCGTTACGGGAATTGCGTCCCTAGCGGGATTTCAGTTTTTCGATTTGTTCCTCCAAGTCGCGAACTTTGCGCTGCAGGTCGGGCAGGCGGTTGAGCATGGCTTGCGTTTTGAGCCATTGCCGGTTTTCCACTGCAGGGTAGCCGGAATAAAGAGCCGCGGCGGGAACATCGTTCGGTATTCCACTTTTGGCGGTGATGACGGCGCCGTTGCCTACGGTGAGATGGCCGGCGGTGCCTACCTGGCCGGCGAGGATGCAGCCGTCGCCAATTTTTGTGGATCCCGCAAGACCAACTTGACCGCACAGCATGGCATTCGCTCCGACTTGCGAAGCGTGGCCAATCAAAACCAGATCGTCGAGTTTTGCGCCGCGGCCGATGCGCGTTTCGCCGACCGTGGCGCGGTCCACGCAGGCGTTGGCTTGCACTTCCACATCGTCTTCCAAAACGGCTGGCCCAGACTGGGTCATCTTGTACCAGGAACCGTCTTTTTGCTTGGCGAAGCCGAGGCCGTCACCGCCGATGATGACACCGTTCTGCAAGATGACGCGGTGGCCAATGCGGCAGTGTTCGCGAACAACAGCGTGGGCGTGTGCGAAAAAGTGATCGCCGATTTTTGCGCCCTGATAAAGGGTGACAAAGCTGTGCAGAACGGCGTGATCGCCGACGCTGACCTCTTCATCCACGAAACAATACGGGCCAATGTGAGCGCCCGCGCCGATGCGCGCCGACTTGGCAATGACGGCAGTGGGGTGAATTCCGAGGGCGTAGGCCGGTGGCTGATAGAAGAGTTCAATGGCGCGGGCAAAGGCAAGATAAGGATTCGCTGTACGGAGAGCTGCAAGAGGGGGAAGACCGGGTTCGCGTTCGATGCGGATGCCGTCTTCAACGAAGATGGCCGTAGCGCGCGTGCAGTGCAACAAAGGAAAGTAACGGCGGTTGGCGAGAAAGGTGATGTGACCGGCGGAAGCGTGGTCCATCCCGGCCACGCCGGAGATTTCGGCAAAAGCGTCGCCCTCAAGGCGGCAGGAGAGTTTTTCGGCGAGTTCAGCGAGTTTCATTTTGGCAGGCTCCCAAAAATACGGAGCGAGTATAGAGGAAGAGAGCGAAGGAACGAAGCGGGAGTACCCCGGTCGTCGCAGTAAATCATTGTAAACAAAGGAGTTGCATAAAGTCGACGCAACCTAAAACTTTGCTGTCCGAGTTTTGCAAGCAAAAGACGTAAGCGCGAGCCAGTTGAATTTTGGAACAGATTGCGGGGGTGCCACAAGGAGCGCGATGACGTGTCCCTGCGCAGGATTGCCGACAACGCCGGCGCTGCGGGCAAGCACGACGCCGTTCGCGGCAATCGCCCGAATGTAGAGGGTGCGGATCGCCGGCGGTCGGATTGATGGCAGCATCGAGGATTCGTTCCTGTCCCGGTTGCAGACTTTGCGGCGAATTAAGGGTGTCGGCCACGGTTGGGGCACCAGCATAGAGATTCAATTGTTGGATTCTCACGCGAAAGGACAGAGGCTGCGGCGAATTGTTTTTGATGAAAAGCTGGAGTCAAAAGGGTGCTTGGTTAAAGAAGACAGCGCCACCCAACCCGAATTGGCGAATACTGAGGGCGAGATCTTCGTGGCCAGCGAAAGGGAAGGCCTTGCCGTAAGGAAGATGAGAAAGAAGAGGGCCGGCGTGGCATTCGAGGTGTAGATACTAGTCGAGTTATATTGACGGCGGCGACTGCAAAAAGGTTCTCGCCAGGCGGGGGACGAACAGATGAAAGCGGCAATTTTGCGTAGGGCGACGAAGGTGAGTGAGAGGCCCCTAGAGATTGCTGAGGTGGAGCGGCCGCGTTTGCGAGCAGGCGAAGTGTTGCTGCGCGTGAAGGCGTGCGGGGTTTGCCGGACGGATTTGCATATTGTGGAAGGGGAACTGCCGCTGCAGCGCCGGCCGGTAATTCCGGGACACCAGATTGTCGGCGAGGTCCTGGAAGGTGCTACCGCAGAATTGCCCATTGGCACACGAGTGGGCGTTTCCTGGCTTGGAGGGGTGGATGGAACTTGCGCTTCCTGTTTGCGTGGCTCAGAAAATCTCTGCGATCTGCCGGTGTTTACGGGCTACACCGTGGATGGAGGCTATGCTGAGTATGCCAGCGCGCGCGCAGATTTTGTTTTTCCATTGCCCAGCGGATTGCAAGACACCCAGGCGGCGCCATTGCTGTGCGCAGGAATTATCGGGTTTCGCAGCCTGCGGGTTGCGGGCGTGGAGCCGGGCGAGCGGGTAGGGTTATTTGGATTTGGCGCTTCGGCGCACCTGGCAATTGCGGTTCTGCGGGCGTGGAAATGCGAGGTGTATGTTTCAACGCGAGGCGAATCCCACCGAAAACTAGCTGAAGTGCTGGGGGCCGACTGGGTCGGAGGCGAAAGAGAGAAACCGCCGGTAGAGTTGGACCGTGCAGTTACGTTCGCGCCGAGCGGGGATGTGGTGGTTGCGGCGTTGGGTAGTTTGCGTAAGGGAGGAGTGGTGGCGATCAATGCGATCCACTTAGATCGCATTCCGGAATTCGACTACGACAAACTGCTGTGGGGCGAGCGGCAGATCCGCAGCGTGGCGAACATGACGAGGCAGGATGGGCGCGATTTTCTGCAGATTGCGGCGCGGATTGAACTAAAGCCCAAAGTGACCTTGTTTTCACTGAAGCACGCTAACGAAGCGTTGGCCGCGGTGAAAAATGATGCTATCGATGGTGCGGCAGTGATTGTGCAGTGAGACGTGGAAGACCATGCAAATTGTGGTGGAAAGCTATTCGGGATATCGAGCCGACCAACGCCCGGTCCGTTTTGTTTTGCATGGGCGAGGATACCAGGTAAGAGAAGTGGAGGACCGGTGGTACTCGCCGGAGGCTGTCTACTTTCGGGTGGTGGCTTCGGATGGCAATCGGTACGTGTTGCGGCACGATGAGAAGCTGGATGAGTGGAGCTTGGAAGCGTTTCGATCGGCCGGCGACTAGCTTGCAGTGAGCCCGCGCGGAGGAGGGCTGGAACATGAAGGCCAAAACACTACTGGTGCCACTGTTGTTTGTGCCAATGCTGCTCAAGGCGCAAGTAGAGCCCGAACTTATGCGGCATTGGAACTATGAGCAGAGCCTACCGCTGAATGTGAAACAGAACGGAGTACAAGAGCGCAATGGAGTGAAAATCCAGGACTTGGCGTATGAGAGTCCGATGGAGGATCGAAGCAAGGCGGTTGGGCCAAACGGAGGCAAGGTAACGGCGTACCTGGTGATCCCGGAAGGGAAGGGGCCGTTTCCGGCGGTGGTTTATGCGCATTGGTGCATGCCCGGTTCTGAAAAGAAGAACCGGACAGAATTTCTGGAAGAGGCGCTCGTGCTTGCGCAGGTCGGCGTGATCTCGCTGCTGCCGGACCATGTGATGGTACAGCCTGGATTTGCGGAAGACGAGACTCCCTTCAACGAAAATCAGATCGCCGTCATGGTGCAACAAGTGGTGAACCTAAGGCGTGGCGCCGACTTGCTTTTGGCGCGACCGGACGTAGATCCGAAACGTTTGGCTTACGTTGGCCATAGCTGCGACGCCGGCGCGGGCGGGTTTCTGAGCGGTATTGACAGACGATTCAAAGCATTTGTTTTGATGGCTGGAGGGTTGTCGGATGAGGTAGACAAGAGGTCAAAGGCATTTCAGGAGTTTCGACAAAAGATCGGCCCGGAGCGGCTAGATGCCTTTATGAGAGAGCATGCCTGGATGGACGCCGGGAAATACGTGTCTCACGCCGCACCGGCAACGATCTTTCTTCAGTATGCGACTGACGAACTATTTCTAGACGAGGAGATGGAAAAAGGCTATTTCGAGGTTGTCAGCGAGCCAAAGAAATTCAATATTTACAAGGCTCCACATGCTCTGAGCCCGGAAGCGACGAGAGATCGCGTCGCATTTTTGTCCGAGCAGCTCTCCGTCAACAAGCCGCCGGCAGCGGCGGTGGATGGAATTTCGGCATTGTCGCAGCCACCTTGGCCAAAACCATAGGAGCGTCGCGCACGCAACTGTGCCGCTATTCTTCGTTGAACAGGCGGGACTGGGCTACGGCAGCTGCGGCAGGTTTGCGGCGGGCGATGCCGACAACACCGAGGACGGTAATTTCGCTGAGCGCGGCGCGCGGGATGAAGATGCGATCGGTGTTGGAGTTGAAGTCCGGCGGGGTGATCTGGATGCCGTTGTCGATCAGGCCGAGCAGGTCATTGGGAATGACGCCTTCGAGGGAATCGCCATCAAGAAAGCGGAGGCGGAGCCAAAGGCCGTCAAGTTTGGGGCGACTGAGGAAGGCTTTGCGCTCGGGCTCGAAGTCGTCTTCGAAATTGCGAACAAAATAAATGGAGCGAATTCGGGCAAGGGGAATCTCTTCGTGCTCGCCGTTGGGGGTGAGCAGGTCGAGCGGTTCGAGCTGGCCGAGGCGCGTGGGGTTCAGATAGCCGCGGAGGGATTTGCGGTCCAGCAGGGAAACGATGACCTTTTTGTGGGTAGAGGCTGGGGTACGGAGTTTCAAGGGAGAGGATTCGCCTCCCGACACAAGACAGATTTGCACATCATGGGAGTTATATGTTATGTTAAGCGCGATTTTCCTGTCAACTCATTGTTTTTAATGGAGTTAAGTTGGGGGCGGAGCTCGTTGACTGAAAAGAAGCAAATCCTCAAATCTGCCTCGATCATCTCGCTCGTAACCATTGTCAGCCGCGTCTTCGGCTATATTCGGGATCAACGAATAGCGGTCCTGCTCGGAACCACCGAGGTATCGGTGGCCTACCAGCTGGCATTCCGTATTCCCAATCTTTTCAGGCGGCTGGTGGCAGAGGGGGCGATGACCGCGTCTTTTATCCCCGTTTTCGCGGGGTATATGCGGGAGAAAGACCGGGACGAAGTCTGGGACTTCGCGAACAAGCTGTTCTGGACACTGGCGCTGGTGGTAGCGGTGATCACGGTGCTGGGGATGGTGTTCTCGCCCTATGTGATTCATTTGTTTACCTCGGACGTGGGCAGCGCGGGCGGGCTGGACCTGGCGGTGGAGCTGAACCGAATCATTTTCCCGTACCTGTTTTTTGTGGCGCTGGCGGCGCTGGCGATGGGGATCTTGAACTGTTTTCACGTGTTTGGGCTGCCGGCAGCGACGCCGATTTTCTGGAATATTGCGTCGATCCTGTTTTCCATCGCGGCGGTGTGGAAATACTTCAAAAATCCGGCAATGTCGCTGGCCGCGGGAGTGCTGGTCGGCGGAGTGCTGCAGTTTCTGATTCAGGTACCCCTGCTGGTGCAGAAAGGGATGAAGTTCGATTTCGGGATTTCGTTCACCCACCCGGGAATTCGCAACGTGGCGCGGCTGATGATTCCGCGCTTGTTTGGTATTGGCGTGGCACAGATCAACCTTTTGGTGGATACGCGGTTTGCGACGGCTAGCATCATGCCGAAAGGCAGCCTCACGGCGCTATATTACTCGGACCGAGTGATGGAGCTGGTGCTGGGCGGGTACGCCATTGCCGTGGCGACAGCAATTTTGCCGATGATGTCGCACCAGGCTGCGGCGAACGATTACAGCGGGCTGAAGAAGACGCTGGCATTTGCGATCCGGCTGGTGGCGTTCATTACGGTGCCGGCGATGCTGGGATTGATGATTTTGCGTGAACCGATTATTCGCGTGCTGTTCCAGCACGGTGCGTTTATCGCGGAATCCACAAAGCTGACGGCGAGAGCGCTGCTGTATTACGCGATCGCGCTGCCGGGTCTGGCTACGGTGAAGCTGGTAGTACCGGCGTTCTATTCGACAAAGGACACCAAAACGCCGGTGATTGTGGCGGCTATCTCGATGGTCATCAACGTGGTGCTGAACATGGTATTTTTGGAATTTTTCTTCAAGCGAGTGCAAAACGGCGGTCCTGCGCTGGCGACGGCACTGGCCTGCTACTTCGATTTCTTCGCGCTGCTGCTGATCTTTCGGATGCGCTATGGGGTCATGGGGATGCGAGAGATCGCGCGATCGTTTGCGAAGATTGCGCTGTGCTCGGGGATCATGGGAGTGGCGTGCTGGCTGGGGGGGTACTACACGTCATTCACGATTTATTCGAGGTTTTCCGTGCAACTTCTGGTGTTTACCGGATTGATTGCGGGAGCGACAGCGCTTTATCTTGCGCTGGCGTGGGTGTTTCGCTGCAGCGAGATTGAGGAGATTTATGGAATCGCTACGCGCCGAAAGCGTGGCGGCGCAGAATACGTGGAGAGCGAGGGTTGATGGAGTTGTCGGCAGCCATTGCGGGCTTTTTGACCCACGTGCAGGTGGAAAAGGGGCTGGCGTCGAATACACAAAGCGCCTATCGCACCGATTTGTCCAAATTTGAGGATTTCGCGAAGAAGCGGAAGGTGGCCCTGGAAGCGGTGAAGCAGGACCATTTGGTGGACTTTCTGGCCGGGCTCTACAGGCAAAAGCTGGAGAGCAAGACGGTAGCGCGGCACCTGGTGAGTTTACGGAACTTCTTTCGGTACGCCCAGGTGCAGGAGTTGATTACGGACGATCCTACGGCGCATCTGGAATCGCCGAAAATTCGGAGGTCGCTGCCCGGCTATTTGCGGCTGGAAGAAGTGGAAAAGCTGCTGGATCAGCCTAACCAGAAAACGTCGCTGGGATTACGCGACCGAGCCATGCTGGAAGTGCTATATTCCACGGGTTTGCGCGTCAGCGAATTGACCAGCCTGCGCGTAACGGACTTGGACACCAAAGTAGGGTGCGTGCGCTGCATCGGAAAAGGGGATAAAGAACGCATCGTGCCGGTGGGGCGGAAGGCGCTCGCGATCGTGGAGCGCTACCTGAGAGACGGTCGACCGGAGCTGGTAAAGGTCGGGCGGGGCAGCACTGGGTCGTACCTCTTTGTGAACCGGCGAGGTGGGCGGATCAGCCGCGTGGGCGTTTGGAAGATTCTGTCGGCTTATGGAAGGCGCGCGGGCCTGCGCGTGCCCCTGACACCGCACATGCTGCGGCATAGTTTTGCGACCCACCTGCTCGAACGGGGAGCCGACCTGCGCTCGGTGCAGCTGATGCTGGGCCATTCCGATATTTCCACCACGCAAATTTATACCCACGTGGTGGAAGAGCGGTTGAAGCAGATTTACAAAGCGCACCATCCCCGCGCGTAGCGGGGCGGGCCAGTTTCAGGACCGCGGGCCCGGCTCTGGGCGAGTGAGGGCCGGCCCGAGATCCATTTTGTTAAGGGATGGCAGGTACAAACTCTGAAAGCCGAGGAGAGCAATGCCTGATTACATGTTCTTGCTGGAGAGCCGGCTGCTGCCGGAACAACGTGCGGCGATGATGCGCGTGCAGGAGCTTTCCGCGGCACTGGGGTTCAACGTGTATCTGACGGGCGGCACGGTGCGCGACCTGATTACCGGTGCGTCGTTGCGTGATCTGGATTTTACGGTGGAGGGCAACCCATCGAAGATTGCGCGCGAACTGGAAAAAGGCGGAGCGAAGGTGCTGCACGAAGACGAAAAACTGCGGCACATCGAGATTTTGTTTGCGGGCGACTGCGAAGGCAGCATCTCCGGCGCGCGGGACGACCACTACGTGCGGCCGGGGACGCGGCCGGAGATTCGCTGGTCCACGATTATGGAAGATTTGCGCCGGCGGGATTTCTCGCTGAATGCGATCGCGATTTCACTGAATCCCGCCTCCCGCGGCTTATTGTTGGATCCGACGAACGGGTTGTCGGATATCGAGCGCGGGGAAGTGAGAGCGCTGACAATTCATAGCTTTACGAATCAGCCGGCACGGTTACTGCGCTCGCTGCGCTACGCGGCGCGCATGGGATTCAAGCTGGAACAGCGTAGCGAGGAATGGTTCGCGCTGGCGATGGAACGGGACCTGCATCACACCATCACACCGGATGACGCTGGCACGGAGTTGCATGCGCTGGCGCGCGAAGAGGATCCGACGGCGGCGTTAAAGTCCTGGGAAGAGCACGACTTGATGGAAGTGGTGCATCCGGTGCTGGCAAAGAAAAAGCCGGATTATGATGCCATCCGCCGACTAAGCAAGGTGCGCGATGACCTGATGATGGCAGGACTGCGACCGAGGCTGGCGACGCCAATGCTGCTAGCGATTCTCGGGCGGCTGAAAGATCGCGAACAGACGCATCTGCTCGGAAAGCTCGGATTCCGGTCGGCGGAGATTGATGCGGTCGCGGAGTTTGCCGAAGCCGCCGAGGCAGTAGGCAAGGAACTGGCTGGGAAAAAGTTGAATGCGGCGATTGATGCGTACAAGTTTCTTGAGAAGGTTCCGGTAGAAAAGGTGGCGTATTTGTTGGCGGAGTCGCGGAACTCGACGGCGCTTTCCAAGATTCGAGCGTATTTGAGCAAGTGGCGGCCGCTGCGTACGAGCATTGCGCAAGTGCGGGACGAGTTGACGCGCATCGGGATGCCGTCCGGCGCGAAATTCGACGCGGTGGTGGAGCAAATGTTCGCCATGCAATTGAACGGGAAGGGCAGAACGCCGGAAGAGCGCGAAAGGATTTTGCGGAAGCTCTCTGGGATCAAGGAGCCGCCAAAGCCGAAAGAGAGCAAAGCAAAAGACAAGAAGGCCACCAAGGGTGCGGACAAAGCGCATGGGCATGCGCCGGCCGCCAAGGCGGAGGTGAAGTCTTCTGCGAAGCACGCGATTCCCAGGCCTGCAAGCAAACCCGCCGCAAAATCTGTGCCAGCAAAAGCAAAGAAGAAGAAATGACTCGCAAAGTTTTCCGCGGACCATTTGCCGCGAGAAGCTCCTGTTGAAAACGCGCGAATGAGCATCGCAAATTCCTTCGCCGCGAATTACAATGAAGGTTCATGGGGCAGCCTGAGTTCGTTCACCTTCACGTTCACACCGATTACAGTCTTCTTGACGGAGCCTGTGAAACCAGCGAGCTATTGGACGAGGCATCCCGTCAAAAAATGCCGGCGGTCGCGATTACCGATCATGGAAACCTTTTCGCAGCTGCCAATTTCTTCAATGAAGCGAGCAAGCGCGACGTCAAGCCGATCATTGGCTGCGAAGTGTATGTTGCAAAGGGAAGCCGCCACGACCGCGGCGAGAAGACTGCCGTAAACGGCGCGGACCGCAATGAAGATGACCCCGGGTCACGAGGCACCAATCACCTGGTGCTGCTGTGCGAAAACCTGAAGGGCTATCACAACCTGATCAAACTGGTTTCCGCTGGTTTTCTCGAAGGCTTTTATTACAAGCCACGGATTGACTACGACGTTCTGGCCAGGCACAGCGAGGGGCTGATAGCGCTCTCGGCATGTTTAAAGGGCGTGGTAACCGAAGCTGTCGTGGCGGAGAAGTACGACCAGGCACGAGAGAACGCTTACCGGTTGCGCGACATTTTCGGCAAACAGAATTTCTTTCTAGAAATTCAGGATCAGGGCCTGGACATCGAGAAGGCGGTGAATCCGCAGCTGGTCCGGCTGTCCAAGGAATCGGGCATTCCTTTGGTAGCGACAAACGATTGCCACTACCTGCACCACGAGGATGCGCACGCGCAAGAGGTGTTACTGTGCATCCAGACCGGCAAGACCATGGGCGATGCAAACCGCATGAAGTTCGCGACGGACCAGTTTTATTTCAAGAGCGCCGCAGAGATGGGGCAAGTTTTCGGAGAGATTCCCGAGGCGTTGCGGCGAACAGTGGACATCGCGGCGCGCTGCAATGTGAAGATCGAGCGGATCCCGAATCCGTTTCCGGAATTCAAGGTGCCCGACGGCCAGACGGCCAGCAGCTACTTTGAAAGAGTCGTCCGCGAAGGATTTGCTACGCGTGTGCCGTACCTCGAGCGGCTAGCGAAAGCCGGGGCGTTGGCTAATCCGCTGAGCGAATACGAGCAGCGGCTGACCAGTGAAATCCAGATGATTCAGAAAATGCGGTATGAAGGGTATTTTCTAATCGTGTGGGACTTCATTCACTACGCGCGGGCGCAAGGAGTGCCGGTTGGGCCGGGCCGCGGTTCAGCCGCGGGCAGTCTAGTGAGCTACGCGCTGCGGATTACCGACGTAGATCCGCTGCAATACAACCTGCTGTTTGAACGATTCCTGAATCCGGAACGCGTTTCGATGCCGGATATCGACATAGATTTTTGCATGAGGCGGCGCGGCGAATTGATTGAATACGTGACGCAGAAATATGGCCGCGATAACGTGGCACAAATCATTACCTTCGGGACCATGGCGGCAAAAGCGGCGATCAAAGATGTGGGCCGCGCGATGGAAATTCCGTATGCCGAAGTGGACCGGCTGGCGAAAATGGTCCCGACTACGCTGGGCATTGAACTGGAAGACGCGCTCGAAGAGGCTCCACAGCTCAAGTCGGCGGTGAACAGCGACGAGAAACTCAAGGATTTGATGAACGTGGCCTTGCGGCTGGAGGGACTTTCGCGGCATGCGTCGACACACGCGGCGGGCGTGGTGATTTCGCCTCAGCCGCTGACGGACCTGGTGCCGATTTACAAGACAAACCGGGATGAAATCACGACGCAGTACGACATGAACGCGCTGGAACGTATCGGCCTGCTGAAGATGGATTTTTTGGGGCTGACGACGCTGACCGTGCTGCAGGATGCGGTACGGATGGTGGAGGGCAACCGCGGCGTCAAAGTGGATATCGACGACCTGACGCTGGACGATGCGGACACCTACAAACTGTTTTCGCGCGGCGATACCACTGCAATTTTTCAGTTTGAGTCGCACGGCATGCGGGACATTCTGCGGCGCTATCAGCCGACGCGTATCGAGGATTTGACCGCACTCAACGCACTATACCGCCCCGGGCCGATTCAGGGCGGAATGATCGACGACTTTATCAACCGCAAACACGGGAAGACCAAAGTCAGCTACGAACTCCCGCAACTTCAGGGCATCTTGCAAGAAACGTATGGCGTCATCCTGTATCAGGAACAGGTGATGCAGATTGCAAACAGCCTGGCCAGTTTTTCGCTGGGCGAAGCGGACATTCTGCGCCGCGCCATGGGCAAGAAAAAGAAAGAAGAGATGGCGGCGCAGCGCGCAAAGTTCATGGCCGGGTGCGCGAAAAACAAAATCAACGAGAAGAAGGCCGAGAAAATATTCAACCTGATGGAAGAGTTTGCAGGCTACGGGTTCAACAAGTCGCACTCTTGCGCCTACGCGCTGCTAGCCTATCAGACCGCGTACATGAAGACGCACTATCCGGTGGAATTCATCGCCGCGCTACTGACTTCCGAAACCGGTAACGCCGAGAAGGCCGTGAAGTACATCAACGAAGCGCGCGGAATGAACATTTCGATCTTGCCGCCGGATGTGAATGAGAGCGATTTGTATTTCACACCGGTCGGGGAGTCGATTCGCTTTGGGCTAGCGGCCATCAAGAACGTTGGCGAGAACACCGCCAAGGCGATTCGCGAGTCGAAACTGAGCGGCGGCGACTTCAAGTCCTTGTACGATTTCTGCGAACGGATCGAACCACGATTTTTGAACAAACGTGTGTTTGAAAGCCTGATCAAGTGCGGCGCGATGGATTCACTGGGACCGCGCGAGGCGATGGCGGCATCGGTGGACGACGCACTCATGGCAATCCAGCGGGCTTCGCGGAGCCGCGAATCGGGTCAGCATGGATTGTTCGCAGGCGGTAGCGCAGCCGAAGCGCACATTACGTTCATGCTGCGCGACGCAGCGCCCTGGAGCGAAGAAGAGCGGCTGGCGAGCGAATATGCCATGTTGGGCTTCTATGTATCGGGACATCCCTTGGAAAAGTACAGTTCGCGGCTGACGGAATGGGGTGCTCTTCGCCTGGAAGAGGTGGAAGGGCAACGCAACGGCAAAGAAATCTCGGTTGCGGCGCTGATCGTCGGTGCGCGCCCGATGCGCTCTAAAAAAGGTGCGCGATGGGGAATTTTCACCCTTCAGGATATGACCGGAGTGCAGGAGCTGCTGGCTTTTCCCGAGAGCTTTGCAAAGCATGAACAAATCCTGAAGCCCGGCACTCCGCTCTTGTTGAAAGTGCGCGTGCAGATTGAGGAAGCCGGCACGCGGCTGTCGCTACAGGAGGCGCGGCGCATGGAAGACATCGTGGAGCGGCAAGCGGCCAAACAGGAGTTTCGAGTACGGCTGCCCATCGCGACGATAAGGGAGGATACGCTCAACCGGCTGGAAAAATTGTTTGCAAGCGCACCGGGAATGAGCCAAGTTGTGTTTGAATTGGAGGCGCCGGACGGGACAGTGGTTGTGGTCGCTTCGCAGCAGCGTGTAAAGGCATCACCGGAGCTGACCGAGGCAGTGCGGGGCCTCCACAAGGAAGCGGCGGCAGTGGCGGGGAGCGCATGACGGTAAAAGAAAAGAAAAAGTCGGCGCAGGAAATTGCGGAGGCACGGCAGCGCGAGCTGGAGAAGCTCGAGAAGGAAGTGGACGACTTGAAGCGCCTGGCGGGTGACCAAGACGCCGATGCGGAACTGGAACGCCTGCGTGCTGAAGTTGCGGAATTGCGGCGCGAGTTCTATGCGCACTTGGGCCCTTGGCAGCGCGCCCAGATTGCGCGGCATCCGCAGCGGCCGTATTTGATGGACTATGTGCCGCTGCTGTTTACGGATTTTGTGGAACTGCATGGCGACCGCGCGTTCGGCGACGACAAGGCAATGATCGCCGGATTGGGCAAATTCAGAGGGCGGCCGGTTGCGGTGATTGGCCAGCAGAAAGGCCGCGACACCAAGCAGCGCGTGGTGAGGAATTTTGGCCAACCGAAGCCGGAAGGCTATCGCAAAGCGCTGCGTGTGATGCAGCTTGCCGCGAAGTTTGGTCGACCAATCTTGACTTTTGTGGACACGCCTGGAGCTTATCCAGGAATTGACGCGGAAGAGCGCGGACAAGGTGAGGCGATTGCGCGGAACCTTCGAGAGATGGCGCGGCTGCAGGTGCCGGTGATTGTCACCGTGACGGGTGAGGGCGGCTCCGGCGGCGCCCTGGCGATCGCGGTAGGCGACCGCGTGAACATTCTGGAGAACGGATTTTACTCCGTGATTTCGCCAGAAGGTTGCGCGAGCATCATCTGGCGCGACTCGACCAAAGCCGAGACCGCCGCGGAAGCCATGAAGATCACCGCCACGGATTTGAAAGAGCTAGGGATCGTGGACGAGATTGTGAAAGAACCGGAAGGCGGCGCGCATACCGACCTCGAAGCTGCGGCGCGTTTTCTGGAAGAAGTGCTGGACCGGCAACTGGTGGAGTTGTTGAACGAGCCGGTGACCAGCCTGGTGTCCGCGCGGTATGAGAAATTCCGCAAGATGGGCCAGTTTTTCGACCTACAGGCTTGACGCCCAGCTCATCCTGCCTCGGACCATTGCTCCGCTGAGTTGCCAGCTTGTTTCTTGCGTTGCAACAGTCAGGGTTAGTACCCGCCCTTTGCACATAGGAACGCGCCGTTTACGAAACTATGTAACCCTGCAAATGAGCGCGTTAGGCTTGATTGGTATAACAAGCAAGCGGGCAAGGGCCTTTCCAGACAGGGTTTGTAAGTGACTTTGCTGCCCCGGAGTTTGGAAAGTGAATCCTGAAACTCTGGAGCCCCGAGCGTTGTGCCCAGCAACGTGGCGTGCCTGCGGAAACCGGGATTTATGTCGGAACCGTTTCGCCCTTATGAAAAGCTCGTGGACATCACCATCCTTGGGAAGAAGTTCCAGGTGCCGGAGCGGAATTCGCTGTTGCGATGTTTCCAGTTTCTCAGCCCCGAGACGATTCCTTACGGGCGATTCTGCTGGAATCAGGATTGCCAGTATTGCCGTGTGAGCTGCCAGTTGCCGGACGACGATGAGTCGCGTGAAATGCTGGCCTGCAAGTTCATCGTGATGCCGGGCATGGAAGTGAATGAGTTGAGCCAGGAATTGAAATGGTGCCTGCGCTCCAAGCTGCCGCAGGATGAAACGGTGATTCAACCGTAAGAAAGCCCAGGCAGCCTTGCAACGCCAGGCAAAAGGGGATGCGGCTCCGGTCTTTGTTTCTCCTCCCTTCGAATCGCTCGAAAAATTGCGTGTGATCTGTGGCTGCACTAGGATACTTGCATGCCATCGGAACAGTTGATTTGTGACGGGTGTGGACAATCGTCCGGGCCGGCGCACATTTCGCGGCGCTTGAAGCGTCTGGAAAACATGACGCGGTACCGGCCGATTCATGTGCAAGCCCTGTTTTTGGCGGCGGCCAGCCCCGCGGCGGACGCCGACCACTTGTATTCCTCCGAAGGCGAATTCCGCGGCGAAGGGTTGAAGCTGTTACGGGCGCTGGGAATTGATCCGGCCGGAAAACCCATAGAGGCCGTGCTCGCGGATTTTCAACGGCGTGGATATCTGCTCACTCACATATTGGAATGCCCAACCGAATCCAATGACGCCAAGACCATGCAGGAATTGCTGGAAAGACGGCTTGCGGCTACCGCGGCGCGCATTCGACGTTCACTAAAGCCCAAAAAAGTGGCCTTGTTGGACGGGGAACTCGATTCATTCGTGGAGAAATTGGCGAGCGAAGTCGCCGGCACGGAGTTAGTAATGCCTCAAACTGGCCGCGTCTTCCGGCTGGAAGATCTGGTGGCGGGTTCGCTGGAAGCTGCAATCCGGGCAACTCCGGTCTCTTCCTTGTGATAGATTAAGTGAAGCAGTTGGGAGTGCTTGGCATGAAAAGACAAGCCAAGTTCGGCATCGGCATTAGCGTCATCGTGATTTCCATGGTGTCTCTGGCGTGGCTAGGCTACGGCGAGAGCAAAACGTATTACCACACGCTGGCAGAGCTTGACACGCTGAAAGGTTCGGCACGCACAGAACGCATGCGCATTGGCGGAACCGTGCAGAATGGCAGCATTCACCGCATGACGGGGCGCGTGGATTTTGTGCTTGAAGGTGAGGGCAAGTCCTTGCCGGTCAGCTATGTAGGCAGCGATCCTTTGCCGGACACGTTCGTGGATAATTCGCAGGCACTGATCGAGGGGCGTCCCGCAGCCGACGGTCGGTTCGTGGCAGAGCACATTCAGGCCAAGTGCGCGTCGAAATATGAGGCCGCGCCCGGCGGAAAGCTGCCTGCGACGCCGGCCGGGACGCAACGGAGTTCGATGTAGCTGCTGCAATTCCGCGTGGGAAGCAATGGCGGAAGATAGTTTGGGAGAAAGCGGAACCGCATGGATGTATTCGGATCCTTTGCGCTGATCCTGGCGTTTGTTTGCGCGCTGTATGCCTTTGGCGGTGGAATCGCCGCGATCGTCACCCGTCATCCTTTATTGATCAAGAGCGCCCGGCAGTCGGGTATGGCTACGTGCGCACTGATTTTTGTCTCGACCCTCAGTCTCGTTTACCTCTTCTTTAGCGACAACTATTCGGTTGCGTATGTGGTGTCGCACAGCAACCGCGACCTCTCCACATTCTTCAAAGTGGCCGCGCTGTGGTCGGGGCAGGAAGGTTCGCTGCTCTTCTGGAGCTTTCTGCTGGCGATCTATGTTTTTTCGGTTTTGTTCACCTACCGCAGCAAAAACGGGGAACTGATGCCTTACGTCGGCGTCATTCTGGCCGGCGTGCAGCTGTTTTTCCTGACCATCAGCAATTTTGTAGCGAGCCCGTTTAAGGCGTTGGGCGTTGCCAACGCGAGTGGCGCTTTTGATCTGGTAGCGCGCGCCGACGGCAACGGATTGAATCCGGTGCTGCAGTATCCGGAAATGGTGATCCATCCGCCAAATCTATATTCGGGCTACACGGGTTTCACGATTCCTTTTGCGTTCGCCCTGGCTGCTCTGCTGGCACGGTATCCGGGCGAGAAGTGGATCCACTTGACTCGCAAATGGACCATGATCGCCTGGTGCTTCCAGTCCATGGGGATTCTGCTCGGCGCGCACTGGGCGTATGCGGTTTTGGGCTGGGGCGGGTATTGGGGCTGGGACCCGGTAGAAAACGCTTCGCTGCTGCCGTGGCTGACTGGCACGGCATTCCTCCATTCGGTGATGATGCAGGAAAAGCGCGGCATGATGAAGGTCTGGAACGTCTGGCTCGTGTTTGTGACCTTCATGTTGTGCATTCTCGGCACGCTGCTGACTCGCAGCGGCGTGGTCAGTTCCGTACATTCATTCGCGCAGTCGAGTATCGGTAACTGGTTCGTGGGCTTCTTGTGCGTTGTGGCGGGAGTTTGTCTCGCCGCGTACTTCAAGAACAAGGACTACTTGAAGAGCGAGAATCAGCTCGATTCGCTGGTTTCGCGTGAATCCAGCTTTTTGTTCAACAACCTTGTGTTACTGGTGGCCTGCGTGGCCGTGCTCTCCGGGACCCTGTTTCCGGTGTTTTCGGAATGGTTCACCGGCTCACGCATTAGCGTTGGGGCGCCGTTCTTCAACAAAGTGAACATTCCTCTGGGCCTGCTGCTGCTGTTCTTGACTGGCGTGGGACCGCTGCTGGCCTGGCGCAAAACCTCCACGGAAAGTCTGCTGCGCAATTTCAAGTGGCCGAGCATTTTGGGGCTGCTGGCCGGCGCCACCGCCTTTATGTTTGGGGTCCGCGAAATGTTTGCCCTGATTTGCTTCGTGCTCTGTGTTTTTGTGGGCAGCACCATCGTGCAGGAGTTCTTCCGAGGAGCGAAAGTGGTACGGATTCGCTCCGGCGCGTCCTGGCTGGCGTCCTGCGTAGACCTGACGCTACGCAACACCAGGCGTTATGGTGGTTACATCGTGCATCTCGGCATGGTCATGATCTTTATTGGCCTGGCTGGCCAGGCGTTCAACAAGGAAGTCGAGAAGGAACTGCCCATCGGTTCAACGGTAAAAATCGGCAATTACGATCTCCTGCTGCAAAGCATGGACCAGAAGCAGGAGAAGAACTATGTCGCCGACCGCATGATCGTAGAGGTGCTCCGGAACGATAAGCCAGTGATGATGCTGTATCCCGAGCGCCGGAATTTCCCGACCAATCAGGAATCTGGAACGATGGTGGCGATTTACTCGACACTGCGGGAGGATTTGTATGTTGTGTACGCGGGCATGAATCCGCAAACCAATCTGCCTACCGTGCACGCGTTCATCAACCCACTGGTCAAGTGGGTGTGGTGGGGCGGCATGGTCGTCGTGATGGGCACGATCGTGGCGCTGCTGCCGAACCGTGCTGCGGTGGTCGTGCTAGCCAAGGCGGCGTCAGCGGCGGGTGCGCCGGAGTTGGGCGGCATGCGTCCGGCGCAGGTCGCGTTGCGGGAAGGCCACGACTGAGCCGCAAAGAGCGAAACTCGAAAATGCAAAATCGAAAAGCAAAAATCGGATTACTGGCGCTCTTGCCGCTACTGCTGATGGCGCCAGTTGCGCAACGTCTGCTCGCCGACCAGAATGACCGGGCCCACAAGATCGGCGACAAGTTGAAGTGCATGTGCGGCGGATGCGACCAGTCGGCCGCGAAGTGTTATCACGTCGGCGGCACGTATTCGGGCCCATGCGACACCGCGAAAAGCATGTTGAAAGAAATCGACGCACACGTTGCTCAGGGCAAAAGCGACGAGCAGGCTTTGCAGGCGATGATCACGGAATACGGGCCGCTGGCTTATCTCGAACCTCCAAAATCGGGATTTGGCCTGGTGGCTTGGCTCATGCCGATTCTGTATTTGCTTGGCGGGACTGGACTCGTCATCGTGATCATGAAGCGCTGGAGAAAAAGGCCCGCCGCAATTGCCGGTGCCGCAATGGCAGCGGGAGCGGGCGGCAGTCAGGCCACGGTCAACGTGACTCCGGAACTGCTGGCGCGCGCCCGCGACTTGGCGCGTCGCGAGACGGAGGACTAGGTTGTTCTGCTCACTGTTGGCGGCGCAAATTGCGTCCTCGGATTGGGCTGTGCTGGGCGCATGCTTTGCGCTGGCGGCCGCCACGGGATTGTTCATCTTCTATATTCGGCCCGACGCCTCCGACCTGGCACCGCATCGCTCCAAGCTGGACCAGTTGCTGGAACGTCGCGACACCATCTACGAAAATCTGCGCGACCTGCGTTTTGAATACCGCGCGGGGAAATATTCTGAGAGCGATTACGAAACGATGAAAAATTCCATGGAGATGGAAGCCGCCGTGGTGCTGGCCGAGATTGATCAGACGACTGAGTCGATCACCAGGCGACCACGCGGGCCGAAGCCAGCGCAGAGGGGCGCGCAATGAGAAAGGTCTTGCGCAGCGTCGGTGCGCTGTTCCTGGCACTAGCGGCGATTGCTCCGGCCGTTCGAGCGGGCACAATACGCGGTACGGTCAACAACGCCACCACTGGGAAGCCGGGAGCTGGCGTGGAAGTGATCCTGATCCAGTTGCAGGGCGGCATGACCCCAGTCGCTAACACCAAGTCCGACGCCAGCGGCCAATTCACATTTGACAATCCCGGCATCGGCGCGCAGCCGATGCTGGTTCGCGCCGTCTACAAAGGCGTTAATTTTCACCAACCGCTGCCACCTGGGAAGAACTCTATCAGCGTTGATGTTTTTGAACCAACGTCCGACGCGAAAAGCATCTCAGTACCGTCGCGCGTAATCATTTTTCAGCCGAACGGATCGAGCCTGATCGTTGGCGAAGAGTACGGCGTCAAGAACGACTCGACGCCGCCACAAGCTTATTTTCGGGCGGAGGGAAATTTCGACGTAACCCTACCCGAGATGGCGGAGCTAAAACAAATTGCAGCGTCCGGACCATCGGGCATGCCGGTGGTGCAAGCGCCGATCGACAAAGGCAAGAACCGCTACGCAATTGCGTTTGCGTTTCGCCCCGGCGAGAGCGACGTGCGCTTGTCCTACGAACTCCCGTATCCCGGCAACGCGGCGACGGTGAAAATTCCTACCGTTTATGGCGGCGGCCGACTTCTTGTGGTCGCGCCTCCGAGCGTGAAGGTGACCGGCGATGGCTTGCAGATGGCCGGGCAAGAGCAGGGAATGAGCATTTACGAACGGGCCAGTGTAGCCGCCGGAACCCTTGTTTCCGTAATGTTATCCGGAACAGCGCCACCACCAACGGCTGCGGCTGCGGACGCCGGCGCCGCGCCTGGCCGCTCGGAAAATGTGCAAGGCGGCGAGACATCCGGAACGATCCAGGCCATACCCGGACGGCTCGATGTGCTGAAGTGGCCGCTGGTCGGCGGATTTTGTATTTTGTTTGCGCTGGCGGCGATTTTGCTCGCGCGCAAGCCCGTGGCAATCGCGGTGCCCAGCGAAACGGCAGCCGCTTCTCCGGCGAGCGGCCCAGTCAGCAGAACCGCCCGGAAATATGAGGCAACCGCTGGCACGAACGGCGATGCCCTGGCTTCACTCGACCGCGCAACATCCACCAGCTTGGACGCGCTGAAGGATCAATTGTTCCGTCTGGAGCTGCGCCGTCAGGCGGGCACCATCAGCGAAGAAGAGTACGCGAGCGAGCGCGCCAAAGCCGAACAAGTGCTGCGAGAACTGGTGCGGGGCTGAGCCTTGCCTGCCGCGCAGGTTCGCTCCATAGGGTTGCAATTCGACCAAGTGGACAAACGTTATGGCGCGGTCTACGCGTTACGCAACCTGACGCTGAGCATTGCCGCGGGAGAATGTATGGCCATTGCCGGGCGTAACGGCTCCGGCAAGACAACTTTGCTGCGCGTAGCGGCGCAGTTGGTACGGCCGACACGCGGCTCGATCAGTTTTTGCGGCGGTGCGGATCACCCAAAGCCACAAATCGGATTTGTGGGACACTCCACGATGGTCTACGACGAATTGACCGCCGCGGAAAATCTCATCTTTTTTGCCAAATTGCAGGGAGTCACCGAAGCAAAGACCCGGGCAGATGAGTTGCTGCTGGAAGTGGGCCTCGAGGACCGCAAGGATTCGCTGGTGCGCACTTTTTCGCGCGGTATGCGGCAGCGCGTGGCCATTGCGCGGGCGCTGCTGGCGCAGCCTTCGCTACTGCTATTTGACGAGCCTGCTACAGGCCTGGACGCGGAATCAAGCGCTTGGCTCACCGAGCACGTGCGCAAGCTCCGCGACACTCGTTGCACAATTCTGATGAGCCTGCACGGCGAGTCCCCAATGGCCCGGCTGGCCACCCGCGCTGTCCGGCTGGAAGGTGGCAGCGTGATCGCCGACACGCAACGCGGCGCGATGTTGCAATCCATTTTTGCGGCGGCTGGGTGCTGAATGGCGCTGCTCTCCAGGGCAGCGGTGCTGCTCGGCAAGGAAGTGCGCACGGAGTTTCGTTCGCGCGAACTATTGAGTACCACGATCGTGTTCGTGTTGGTGGTTGTGGTGGTGTTCAGTTTTACGTTCGATCCGAGCAGCAACGAATCGCGACGCTTCGGCCCCGGCTTGCTTTGGATGGCTTTTCTGTTTGCGGCGTCGCTGATGCTGCAGCCGTGCTTTTTGCGTGAACAAGTGAACGATACATTGAGCGCGTTGCGGTTGGCGGTGAGCGACCCGTTTGCGATTTTTCTGGCGAAGATTTCGGCGAACACTCTGTTCCTGCTGCTCACGGAATTGCTGATGCTGCCGGTGTTTGCGGCGCTGTTCAATGTATCGTTCGCTGCGCAACTGCCGGGCATCTTGCTGACGTTTTTCCTTGGCAGCCTGGGAATTTCCGTTGTGGGCACGGCGTTAGCAGTGATTTCCGCCCAGGCTCGGATGCGTGAGCTGTTGCTGCCGCTGCTGCTGCTGCCGCTGCTTACGCCAATTCTTGTGGTAAGCACGGAAGTAACCATCCGTCTGATGCAGCCGGAGCCGTACATGGAATGGAAGGGAATCGGACTGATGGCCGGATTCGACGTGGTCTTTTTGACGGTGCTGTGGCTTTTCGGCGAATATTTACTGGAGGAATAGTTCAGCGCATGACGAAGCGTGTTCTACTTGGCGTGGTGGCGATCGGCTTGGTGGCGTGCGCCGCCTACGCCTCCTTTTACATTGCACCCGAAGAACGAACCATGGGCGCGATCCAGAAGATTTTTTATTTTCACGCCTCCACAGCGTGGGCTGGAGAAACAACGTTCTTTGTCTGTTTTCTGGCGAACCTTCTTTACATCTGGAAGCGCAAGCCGCAATTCGACTGGCTGGGCGTAACCTGCGCCGAAGTCGGCGCTGCGTGCATCACCGTGGTGCTGATCACGGGTCCCATCTGGGCCCGGCCGGTGTGGGGCATCTGGTGGACCTGGGACGCGCGTCTGACATCCACATTTGTCCTTTGGATCTTGTACATCTGCTATCTTTTGCTGCGCACACTGGTGGATGAACCGGATCGCCGGGCGCTGATGAGCGCGCTCTTCGGTGTGTTTGCCTTCATCGATGTACCTATCGTATTTGGAGCGATTCGCTGGTGGCGCACGCAGCATCCCGCTCCGGTGATTATGGGCGGACCGGGCTCCGGGCTTGAACCGACCATGAAGGCAGTATTCTTCTTTAATGTGCTGGCGATGCACCTGTTTGCAGCCTTTCTGATTGTGGAACGGTATTTCCTCGAAAAAACCAAGCACGACGTGGAACTTTTGCGGCAGGAAGCGGAGGCGCGGTGAAGAACCTGAACAGCATTTTTGCTGCGTATATGATCGGCTGGGGGGTGTTTTTTCTATTCTTTGTGAGCATCGTGAGGCGCACCGACGATCTGCGCTCGGAAGTGGAGCGCCTGAAAAAGAGCGCATTCAAGGAGAAGTAGGTTGCCCGTGCAGCAACATTGCGCTTCGCCAAAACGAAGATGAAAAAGCGCGTCGGAATCGTCCTGTTTCAGTTGGGCGGGCCGGACTCGCTCGACGCCGTCGAGCCGTTCCTGCGCAACCTGTTTCTCGATCCGGACATTATTCCGATGGGGCCGTTGGGATTCTTGCGCGGGCCGCTGGCCAGTTACATCGCCAAGAAAAGATCAGTTCCGGTGCGGGGCCGCTACGCCATGATCGGGCGGCGTTCGCCGATTGCGCTGTTGACCGAGCGGCAACGAGCCAAACTGAGTGCAGCGCTTTCTACGCTCATTGATCCGCTCGTAGTCACTGCCATGCGCTACTGGAAGCCATTCACGGCCGACGCGGTGCGCTCAATTAAGGCCGCGGGGCCTTTGGATAGTTTAGTACTGCTGCCGCTGTATCCCCACTATTCCTACGCAACGACGCTAAGCAGCCTGAAAGAGTGGCGCCGTGTGTACGGAAAACCGACGGCTGGACCGCTGGAATTGACGATTGAATCGTTTTACACCCATCCGCTATATATCGAAGCGCTGGTCCAGAAAATCGGCGTCTGCCTGCGCCAGTTCCCGGACAGTTCGCGCATTCATCTGCTCTTTAGCGCACACGGAATTCCCTTAAGTCTTGTAGATAAGGGCGATCCGTACCCGAAACACATTGCCGAGACCGTTCGCCTGGTGAATGAAGTCGGAAGCAGCCGCTTTGCGAATTGGCCAAAGACACAGGTGCTGTGCTTTCAGAGCCGCGTTGGCCCGATGAAGTGGCTGCAGCCACCGTTTCTGCAAACCATGGAGCGCCTCGGCCAGCAAGGTGTCAAAGAAATGCTGGTAGTGCCGATTTCGTTTGTTACCGAGCACATCGAGACGCTGCACGAAATCAATATTGACGGGCGGATCGATGCGAAGAAGTACGGCATCGAGCGTTTTCGCATGATGCCGGCTGTCGGCGATTCGCCTGCGTTCATCGGCGCACTGAGAGATCTGGTGCTGCAGAAGCTGGGAATTTCAGACGAAAAAGCCGAGCTGCGCGCCGCTGGTTGAGTTCGCGGGTTGTGAAGGGTTGGAGTATAATTTCCCTTCGGAAATTCCAATAATGACCTCTGCTTATCATTCTGGAGTACATCGTTTCGCAGTATTCGTGCTGCTTTGGACCGTCCTATTGTTCGTGGCGGGAGCGCTCGTGACTTCCAATGCGGCGGCGCTTTCCGTCCCCGATTGGCCGAAATCGTTCGGGACTTGGTTTCCTTCGCTGCGGCAATTGGTTGGGGGAGCATTCTTTGAACACTCGCATCGCGTGATCGCGGGGGTTCTCGGCGTACTGCTGCTGGTCGAAACGGTGCTGATTTGGCGGCAAGACCAACGCAAATGGCTGCGCTGGTTTGCGCTGACGGCTGTGGGCGGCGTGGTGGTGCAATCGATTCTTGGCGGGGAAGTAGTGCGCAGGCTGCTGCAATACTGGCTGCCGGTGCTGCACGCATGCTTTGCGCAGATCATGTTTGGCGCGATTTTGTGCCTAGCTGTATTCACCAGCAATTGGTGGATGGCAGAGCACCAGCAACTGGAAGATCGCGGCGGGATCTCGATTCACACGCTGGCACTGCTGAACGCGATAGTAATGTTCGTTCAGGTATTTTTTGGCGCGGCGTTCCGGCATCAGTACGCGGCAATCTGGCCGCACTTGGTCGGCTCGGCGGCAGTTCTGGGTGTGATGATTTGGACCGCAGCGGTCTTGCGTA
Source organism: Candidatus Eiseniibacteriota bacterium (assembly GCA_035607085.1). Lineage (GTDB taxonomy): Bacteria > Acidobacteriota > Terriglobia > Acidiferrales > UBA7541 > Acidiferrum. Next base: position 55,197 of record DATMZI010000050.1, read on the forward strand.
AGAGATTTGAAGATTCGCGGGAGCTGACGTTTGGGCGGACCCTGCTGCACAGCATGGTGGGAATGCAGATTCTGTTGGGCGTTGCCGCGTATTGGTCCCGGTTGTCAACCGCGGACGCGCCGCAGCCGATGCCGGTGATGGTGTGGCTTACGGTGATCCATACGGTGTTTGGCGCGCTGGTCTTTGCCTCTTCGATTCTGGTAGTTTTGCTGTGTTCTCGTCTGGTTCCGCGGCGAGGAACGGTGGCCGTTTCTTCGCGGCCGCAAACGGCGGCTGAATGAGCACGTTTCGTACGACCGATACCAGCTCAGGGTTCGCGGGTACAAACCCTGAAAGCCCGCTGACCCTTGCGGGCCGCGCTAACGCGTATGTGGCGCTCACCAAGCCGGATGTGTCATTCCTGGTGCTGATGACCACGGCGGCGGGCTATTACATGGGCGCGCGCGGGCCAGTGGATTGGCTCAACCTGGTGCATACGGTGTTTGGCACCATGCTGATTGCCGGCGGCACCGCGGCGCTGAATCACTACCTTGAACGCGATTCGGATGGCCACATGCGGCGGACTGCTTCGCGGCCGCTGCCAAGCGGCGCGCTGCAGCCGGCGGAGGCGCTGTGGTTTGGCGTGGCATTAAGCGTCGCGGGAGCTGTGGACCTGTGGATTGTGGCCGGATGGCTGGCTTCGCTGTTGGGCGCGATGACCTGTCTGGGCTATTTGCTGGCGTACACACCGCTGAAGAAGCGCACGGTGTGGGCGACGTTTGTCGGAGCGTTTCCCGGCGCAGTGCCGCCGATGATTGGCTGGGCCGCGGCAACGGGACATCTCGATGGCGGCGCTTGGCTGCTGTTCCTGATTTTGTTCTTCTGGCAATTCCCGCACTTCAATGCTATTGCGTGGATGTACCGCGAAGATTATGCGCGCGCGGGCATTCGCATGTTGTCGGTCGGCGACGTGGATGGGTCGCGGACGTTCCGGCAAATTCTGATTTCGGCGGCAATGCTGGTGGTCATCAGCCTGCTTCCGTCGGTTCTGCGCATGACCGGCATGTTGTATTTTTTTGGTGCGCTGGTCGTGAGCACTGCGCTGGTGCAGGTGTGTGTTTGGGCCGCGTACAGCAAGAGCAACGCGCGCGCCAAGTGGCTGATGCACGCTACTGTGCTGTACATCCCAATACTGCTTGCTCTGATGGCGTACGACAAGATCGCCAGATAACCAATGGTTGTAATGCGAACTCGGCTTCCATCTGAATGATATTTCCCCACGCCGCTCTCAACGCCGTTTTAAATGCAACCAGCGCAATTTTGCTGGCCATCGGCTATGCAGCGATTCGCGCCGGAAAAATCAAAGTGCACAAGCGGTGCATGATTTCCGCATTCGTGGTGTCGTGCGCGTTTTTGGTTTCCTACGTGGTCTATCACTACCGCGTGGGCCATGTGGTGTTTCAGGGTCAGGGAGTTATCCGGCCGATTTATTTTGTGCTGCTGACTTCGCACACGATTCTGGCCGTTGTGATTGTGCCGATGATTCTGGTTACGCTGCGGCGCGCCTGGCTTGAAAGATTCGACAAGCATCGCGTGATTGCGCGGTGGACAGCACCGCTGTGGTTCTACGTGTGCGTGACCGGGGTAGTGGTTTACGTGATGCTCTATCGGATTTACCCGCCGGGCTCTTAGGGAGCCCAGAAATTCTCCGTTGTTGCCGGTTCAGTGTTCGGAACCGAGGGATGGATCAAGACAGCCGAAGTGAATGTGGTTTTTAGTTTGGGAAATCTCAGCGATGCGGCGCCAGGCGACGGTAAAATCTAGGCTGCCCGCAATGGCAGCGCGGAGATGAGGGCTTCGGTGAATTGATCGGTGCCGGCGGGGCCGCCCACATCTTTGGTGGTGTGCTGAGCTTCGCGGTAGACCTTTTCGACTGCGGCTTCGATGCGGCGGGCGGCGGAACGTTCGCCGAGGTGGTCGAGCATCAGTATGCTGCTGAGCAACAGAGCCGTGGGATTGGCGAGGCCTTTGCCGGCGATGTCGGGCGCCGTGCCATGCACGGCTTCAAACATAGCGCCGTGATCGCCGATGTTGCCGCTGGGAACCACGCCCAATCCGCCGACCAGACCTGCCGCAAGATCGCTCATCACATCGCCGTACAGATTGGGCAGCAGCAAAATGTCGAACTGTTGCGGATCGAGAACAATCTGCATACAGGCGTTGTCCACAATCATTTCCTTGTACTCGATGTCGGGATATTCCGCGGCGACGGTCCGAATGGAGCGCAGAAATAAGCCGTCGGAAAGTTTCATAATGTTGGCTTTGTGGATGGCGTGAATTTTCTGGCGGCCTTCGCGCTTGGCATACTCGAATGCGAAACGGGCGATGCGAGTAGAAGCTTTCTCGGTGATGAT